>NZ_JBVJEH010000005.1:0-141620 GCF_055581845.1 Streptomyces sp. NPDC042346
ACGGCCCGATCACTTCCCAGGCCTGATCAGTCAGTTCATGACGTCGCACCACGAACGGAGTAACGACCGACCGACATTGCGGACACGCCCTAGGGCGAGGGGCGGCCTACGTCGACTTCGACGATGAACCGGCCGTCCGTCACGCGGACGCGGGCGCGCTGGGGCATCGGGTCGGTGTGCAACGGCTTCGGGATGACCTCGATCAGGCAGCCCGGCATCTCCGCGGTCTGCTTCACACCCGGCATCGCCGCGAACCAGTGGTGGATCTCCCGGGGTCGTTCACTGCACTCGGCGCCGGGTGGGGCAGCCTTCCCGTACGTCACCCGCGCCAGAGCGCCCGAGGTGCGGGCCACGGATGTTCGGGCGAAGCCTGACGGGGTGCCCCGGTTCTCGGCCACACTCCGGTTGGCCTCGTACGTGCTGTCGTCGCCGGCCCGCTGGTCAAGGATCTCCGCGGCACTCAAGGCCGGCCCGATCACCAGTATTGTCCTGCCCAGCTTGGCCCATGGTGAGAAACGCTGGCGCGGTGCGGACCCCGGCCCTGCGGTGGGCCGCGCCGCCGGCCGCTGCACGGTGGGGCTTCGCGCCGGGGTCGTGGGGGTTCGGGGCACAACGGGTTTCGCTACGTCGCGAGCCGGCGCCGCGATGGCGGTTCCGTCCAGCTGGGCCTGCAGCTGCTCCATGGGCAGGCGCGCGGCGGGATCCTTGTGCAGCAGTCCGTCGAGTACAGGACCGAGCGCCCCCGCCCGCACCGCCGGGGCCGGCTCCTCCGTCACGACGGCGCCAGGACCGCGCTCGGGGCCCTCGAGCGCGGCGATCCCGAAGTCGGTAAGGACGACCCGGTCCCCTTCGAGCAGGATGTCGGCGGGCTTGATGTCCGGGTGGGTGACCCCCACCCGGTGCGCAGCACCTCTGTGCCGTCGTCGGCCGCCCGTACCGCCGCGTACAGCTCGTCCTCGGCGAGCTCGGCGGGGAGAGGTTGCTTCGCACCCGCGGTCAGCACGGCAATTCTCCCGTGCGGGTTCGGTGCCGAATTCGGGGGGTTGAAGACGAGAAAGGCGCAGGTCCTAGCCCTGATCGAATGAGTTGTCGTACCACTCGATGGTGGTCCCGATGAGACTGGCGGCGACGATGCGCTTCAGCGATCCGGGCGGCGTCGGGGAGGGAGTCGCGGCGGCCATGTGCACCACTCCCAGGCAAGGGCGGGGACGTGTTCGTGTCGCCACACCGTAGGAAGACGCAGGTCAGCGGCGTATGTGGTGGGACACCATAGTTCGGGTGGGTCGTGTGCCCCCGGCCTCCATGGCCTACAGCTGCGACCCTGCCGAAGGCCCGAGAGGGGCCTGGAGAGGGGCTGTCCGGGTTGCGCTGATCGGGCACGTTTTGGTGGCGCGCTGCTGACTCCCGTGCTGGTTTGGTGCTGACTGAAATCCCATGTCAGCACCCGTTCCAACCCCTCCCGTGCTGACTTGGTGCTGACTACGGAGCGTTGAACTCCGACATCTGCGACAGGCCGGTTCCGATGGATGCGCCAAGGTCGGTCGTAGGTTGCGATCCCCCATGTGTGGCGCTGCCGGCCCCGTGCGGCGGGCAGCCGTTCGCGGAGGCTGGTTCGAGTCGTACGACTTCCCGAACAGCCGCGCACGACTGGGGAGTGTGCCGCGGGGGATGCGCCTGCGCCCAGCCCGTCGGAGTCGAGATCGCGCTGGCCCTTCAGCAGGTCCGCCGGGAAGAAGTGACCGTGGCGCGGGGTCAGCCGGGACTCGATTTCGTCCGCCCGCCGATGCATCCCCGTCCGGCTGCTCGGTATCTCCGATCTGACCCCGTCGTCCCCCGGCGTATGTCGGTACCCGCGACCTCCAACACGGAGGCTGGGCCGCACCGCGTCTTTCCGCCCGGAATGGCGCGGTTCACGGCTGGCAAGCCTTTGCCATGGCGATGACTTGCCGTCATGAGACCTTCACGACCGTGTTCACCGGTCGATAGACCCATGCCATGGACTCCCCTTCTCATCGTTCCGCCCTCCGGCGCGGGCGCCGGCAACTGATCGCGGCGGCCACCGTGGTGCCCCTGCTGACCTCGGGGCTCTTCGCCCTGCAGGTTCCCGCGCAGGCTGCCCCGGCTGAGCCCACCGTCAACGCCAAGCCCTCGGTGACCCACAAGGTCACCCTTGTCACCGGCGACGTCGTCACGGTCACGACGACCGCCGACGGCAAGCAGATCGCCGACGTCGACCGGCCCGACAGCGCCGTCGGCGGCGTGAGACTCCAGGAGATCAAGGGCGACTTGTTCGTCATCCCGGACGAGGCGGTACCGCTGCTGGGAACGGACAAGCTGGACCGGCGGTTGTTCAACGTCACCGACCTGATCGAGATGGGGTACGACGACGCGAAGTCGGCCGCCGTACCGCTGATCGCGACCTACACCGAGCCGACGTCCCGGGCGGCCACCGAGCCGACGGCTCCCCGCGGCAGCAGGCTGACCCGCAGACTCAAGGGCATCCGCGGCGCGGTGCTCAGCACCGACAAGCGGCAGACCCGCACCTTCTGGACCTCCATCGCGCCCCAGGGTGGCGGCACGCTCGGTGCGGGGGTCGCGAAGCTGTGGCTCGACGGTCGCGTGAAGGCCAGCCTGAAGGAGAGCGTGCCGCTGATCGGCGCGCCCGAGGCCTGGGCGGCCGGTTACACGGGCAAGGGCGTCAAGGTGGCCGTGCTCGACACCGGCATCGACGCCGACCACCCCGACTTCGCCGGTCTGATCGACGGCACGGCCAGCTTCGTGCCGGGTGAAGGCGTCACCGACGTCAACGGGCACGGGACGCACGTGGCCGGCACGATCGTCGGTTCGGGCGCCGCCTCCGGAGGCGACAACAAGGGCGTAGCGCCCGGCGCCGATCTGTACGTCGGCAAGGTGCTCGGTGGCGCGGAGGGATACGGCCAGGACTCCTGGGTCATGGCCGGCATGCAGTGGGCCGCCGAGTCCGGTGCCGACGTCGTCAACATGAGCCTCGGCGACTCCTACCCGACCGACGGCAGCGACCTGATGTCGCAGACGGTCGACGCGCTCTCCGCGCAGTACGGCACGCTGTTCGTCATAGCCGCCGGCAACGCGGGCCCGGAGAGCATCTCCGCCCCGGGTGCGGCCGCCGCGGCGCTGACCGTGGCAGCCACGGACAAGCAGGACCGGCTCGCGTCCTTCTCCAGCACCGGCCCGCTGGCCTGGTCCGGTGGCATGAAGCCGGACATCGCGGCGCCGGGCGTGGACATCACCGCCGCCAGGTCACAGGCGATGACCGATGGTGGGGAGGGTCTCTACCGCACCATCAGCGGCACGTCGATGGCCACCCCGCACGTCGCGGGCGCGGCGGCGATCCTGGCCCAGCGGCACCCGGACTGGACCGGCGCGCAGCTCAAGGAACACCTGACGAGCACCGCGAAGGGCCTGGAAGGCGGGTACTCGCCGTACGAGGTCGGCACCGGCCGCCTCGACGTGGCCGCCGCCGTGCGGACCACGGTCCGGGCGACCGGGTCACTCTTCTTCGGCAACTACACCTGGCCGCACGAGCCGAGCGACGTCGCCGTCACGAAGGACCTGACCTTCACCAACGCCGGTTCCTCCGACGTCACCCTGAACCTGGCGCTGACCGATGACGACGGGCCGTTCACTCTGGGGGCGGTCGAGGTGACCGTCCCCGCGCGCGGCACCGCCACCGTCCCCGTCACCGGTGACCCGCGGACCGCCTCGGCAGGCCGTCACGCCGGCTACGTGACAGCCACCGACACGGCCACTGGCCGGCAGGTGACCCGCACCTCCGTGGCACTGCTCAAGGAGGAGGAGCGCTACGACCTGAACATCAAGCTGGTCGGCAAGGACGGCAAGCCCGCCAGCGGCTGGGTCGGCATCAACCTCGCCGGCGACCCCTGGCCGTGGAACGTCTACGTCGAGGGCTCGACCACGATGCGCATGGCACCCGGCCTGTACACCGTCGCGGGGTACATCGACGTGGCGGGGGAGAAGGCGGACCGCTCCGGTCTGGCCGTGCTCGTCGACCCGGAGACGGTACTCGAGGACGGCTCCGCGGAGGTCGTGCTGGACGCGAGCAAGGCACGCCTGCTCCAGACCGAGGCGCCGCAGCGCACCGAGGACCGCCAGCGCAAGGTCGACTTCAACGTCCACTACAAGGGCCTCGACCCGTACATGGACTACCGCAGCGCGTACGTGCTGCCGCCGACGTACGACGACGTCTACGTCGCGCCGACGGAGGCGATGAAGCAGGGCGAGTTCATGCTGATCACCCGCTGGCGCAAGGGCGAGCCGCAGCTCGGCCTGAGCGCGTTGGGAGGCCGGCTCCCGTTCGAGGCGCGGGTGCAGGCGGGCAGCGCCCTGGGCACCGCCACGGACACGCTCCGCGCCGTCTACGCGGGCGACGGCGCGACGGCCGCGTACGAGAAGGTCACGGCCAAGGGCAGGATCGTCGTCGTCGAGCGCAGCGACGAGGTCTCGCCGCAGGAGCGGGCCGAGGCCGCGGTCGCGGCGGGCGCGAAGGCGCTGATCGTGGTCAACGACGGTGTCGGTGGCCTGATGGAGTACGTCGGCGAGTCGGCCATCCCGGTCGCCGCCGTGCACCGCGACGCGGGCAAGGGCCTGGTCTCGATGGCCAGGACAGGCCTCCTCAAGCTGACCGTGAAGCAGACCGAGTACACGCCGTTCGTCTACGACCTGACCCGGGACTACCCGGGCCAGGTGCCGGACCGGGCCCTGGTCTACAAGCCGAGCAGGAGTGACCTCGCCCGGATCGACGCCCGCTACTACGCGGCGGCGGGCGGGCGGCTCGCGGAGGGCTACCGGTCCGACTTCACCCTCAGCCCGTCGTTCAACATGCCCGAGCTGGAGTGGCACCCGGGCACCCGCACGGAGTGGGTGACCCCGGGCCAGGTCTGGCGGGAGTTCCACACGCAGGGCGTCGACGGACCGCTGCCGTGGTCGATGGTGTCGGGCGACAACACGTACGCCAAGGGCAGCACCACCCGCCTGGACTGGTTCGCTCCGGCGACCCGGCCCGCACAGAGCGAGTCCTTCGGCGTGTACAACTCCCGCTGGCAGAACTACATGACCTGGAACGTGCAGGCGTGGGCCTCCGCCAGCGACACCATGCGTCTCGGCGGCTACCTGCCGTGGGGTGAGACACCGTCCCACCTTCAGGTCTTCCAGGGCGACACGCTGATCCACGACAACCCGGTCAGTGGCGACATGCAGTGGGTGGAGGTACCGGCGGGCAACCGGCCCTACCGCGCCGTCCTCGACGTGGAACGGCCCGGTGACGTCTTCCGGCTGTCGACCCGCACCCACACCGAGTGGACTTTCATGTCCGACACCGTCGACTCGGACTTCTTCGAGCCGTTCTCGGTGCTGAACCTGGACTACGAGCTGGAGACGGACCTGCACGGCGACGTCAGGGCCGACACGACCCGGAAGATAGCGCTCAAGCCCGTGTCCATGGACCTCGGGACCGTGCCGGGCACCGTCACCAAGGTGACGCTGGACGTCTCGTACGACGACGGCGCCGGCTGGCAGAAGGTACTCCTGACCAAGCGGGCCGACGGCTCCTGGGCGGGTTCGTTCAGAACACCCAAGAAGCCCGGCGGCTTCGTCTCGCTCCGCGCGAGCGCCGGGACGGACAGCGGCTTCGGCGTCAAGCACGAGATCCTCCGGGCGTACGGCCTGCGATGAACGGAACAGTCGGGCCCCGGGGAGGCGACTCCCCGGGGCCCTTCCCCTCACACCCGCTCCCAGCAGGGACTATTCAAGGTCCGCCGCCATGGCGCATACTCTCCCCGCTGCGGCAAGCGGAGGAGAGTCGATCGCCGATGCTGGATGTTCTTGGCCTCGAACCCGATGACGAGCGCGTCTACCGGGCGCTGCTCGGACGGCCGAACTCCACCGCGTACCTCCTCGCCGATCCGAGCGTGCTGTCGCAGGCCCACGTCGACAAGGCACTGTCCCGCCTCGTCGAGTGGGGACTGGTCACCAGGTCGGCGGACGAGCGCTTCACCGCCGCGCCGCCGGCCATGGCGCTCGGCGCCCTCATCAGCCAGCGCCGGGACGGGCTGCGCATGGCGGAGCACGCCTTGGTGACCTTCGCAGAGGAACACCGGGCGGCGATGACCGGGAGCAGCATCAGCGACCTGATCGAGGTCGTCACGGGCGTCGACGCCATCCGGCATCGCTTTCTTCAGGTGCAGCAGGCGGCCCGCACGCAGGTCCGCTCCTTCATCACCGCGCCGTTCGTCGCCCTGCCACCCGACGAGAACACGGCCGAACCCGTGGCGATCGGTCGGGGTGTGCACTTCCGCGCCGTGCTGGACCGGGCCGTACTGGCGGAACCCGGCATCGTCGACGACGCGATCGATTCCCTGGGCAAAGGTGTGCACCTGCGGGTCGCCGACGAGCTGCCGATGAAACTCGTCCTGGCCGACGCCGACCTCGGACTCGTCCCGCTCGCGGTCACGGCGGCGGGAGAACCCGGCGCGGTGCTGCTGCACCGCAGTGGCCTGCTGGACGCGTTGGACGCTCTCTTCGAGACGGTGTGGCGCACCGCCCGCCCTCTCGAACTGTCGGGCGCCGGGGGAGAGGCCGATCGCACCGTCGAGGTCGGCGCGGAAGACCCCACCGACCTCGACCGCAGGATTCTCGCCCTGCTCCTGGCCGGCCTGACGGACCTGACCGCCGCGACACAACTCGGTCTGTCACCGCGTACGCTGCACCGGCGCCTCCGCCACCTCATGGATCTGGCCGGAGTCAGGACCCGGATGCAGCTCGGCGCCCACGCCGTGCGAAACGGGTGGGCAGAGGTTCCTTGAACGAGTGGGTACCCCGGGTGCCCTCGCACACGGATGCCGATCGGCGCCCCGGACAGGGCGTGTCGACGAGGGCTCGACGCCTTCGGCCGCGCCGCCGACCGACGGGCGGGAACGTACCCCGGCTCGGTCACCTTCCTCGGCGGCAGGGGAAGTCCACTCACAGGAATCGGCTACGGAACCGTGGGGGCCTCAGGTGGGATCCGAGGGCCTCTCACGGGCTTCGAGCGCGTGCTGGTAGTTGGCATGTGGTCCGTGACGCGGCGCGGGGTCAGTGATCGGAGTAGCTGAAGTCGCCCATGGTCCAGGCGCTGACGTCCGCGATCGAGACGCGGTACATCCCACCCGTCTCCGGGATCCCCACCGTGCCCTGAAGGATCCGCGCCATGTGGAAGTGCAGATAGGCGGGCGGCCCGTCCCTCCGTGTCGCAGCGGTGAAGACGGCGGAGAACTCGCCCAAGCGGGCGGATTCCGCCAGGACCTCCGAGACCCGCTGCCTCCACACCGCTTCGGTCGCAAGCCGACCGGTGATGACAGCGCCACCGGTGACCACCGTCAGGGACATCTGATTGCTCTGCCCGGACTCCACCAGCGTGGCGACGTCAACGAGCAGCTCGTCAAGCTTCGACATGAAAGCCGATCCTATTCACGGGCCGTCCCGTCCCGTCAACCGGTCGTGCCACCGGGCGAGAACGGCCGTCACCGCTTTCCCGTCAGGAATGCGCCGCGTGAGCATCGAGGCATCCCACGGGACTGCCGGAGACCGCTCCGCGACCTTCGCATCACTGTTCGAGGTCGATTACCTGTCTACCGGACACACGGAAATCTATGTCGGCCGGAGTAGACATTGGGTGGTGGCGTGGTTATGGTTTCTCTCGTAGCCCAGAGAGACAGCAGGGCCTGGCAGGGACGAACTGCCGGCAAGCAGTACCAGCAGTACAGGTAGTTGCAGTGAGCAGGACGGTGCGGCGGTGGAGTTTCGAAGCCAGAGTTTTCGCAGGACGGCGACGGGACTGACGGCCGGACCGGGTGGCCCGCAGTGATCAGGGGCCGCCGTGAGCGGGACCGCGGTCATGGCAGGTGCGGTACCCGTGAGTGCAGTGCGCAGTACCCAGCAGTGAAGTCAGTGAGCAGTACCCCTGGTGAAGGCGTCGGCTGCGGACGCGCGCACCGGGAAGTTCGGCAGTGGGGTTCTAAGCCAGAGCAGACGCAGGACGGGCGACGGGGCTGGCTGCCGAAGTGTGGCGCTGTCACAGGCCACTGAGTGGTTCGCATCACCAGCAGTACCCGCAGTGAATCAGTACCGGCAGTACGCAGTACCCCGTAGTAAGTAGTTGATCACCGAGGAAGAACGGAGGAACCCGCGCCATCAGGATCGCCCGGGCGGAAGTCTGAGCCCGGGTACCGCAGGACATCGATAACGAGGTGGTCTCCGGTCAAGCAACCGCGATCCCCGCACCCCCGACAGCAGCCAGGTCGGGTACGCGGACACAGAAGGCCGGCGCAGTGTCAGGGCCGGCAGGTGGTGTAGTAGTTCCTTCGGGGCCCTGGTGCCAGTACTGGCACCAGGGCCCCTCAACGCGTTCCACGAGAGAGGTGCAATGACAGCAGACGACTCGTATGGCCGTCTCGACGACGACGACTACCCCGCCTACACGATGGGCAGGGCCGCCGAAATGCTCGGCACCACACAAGGATTCCTCCGCGCCATCGGCGAAGCCCGCCTCATCACCCCGCTGCGCTCCGAGGGCGGCCACCGCCGCTACTCCCGCTACCAGCTGCGCATCGCCGCCCGCGCCCGCGAACTCGTCGACCAGGGCACCCCCATCGAGGCCGCCTGCCGCATCATCATCCTCGAAGACCAGCTCGAAGAAGCGCAGCGCATCAACGCCGAGTACCGCCGCGCCGCCGGATCATCCGGGCCGGCGCCCGCGGACTGAGACGGTGCGAGCCCGTCGGACACCGGCGGGTCCCGCGCATACAACCCCTTCCCGCAGGGCTTCGCGCAGCTCAGGAATCCTCCACATCGTTCGTGGCGGCCGACAGGACACCGAGGAGCACCAGGACGAGCACGGCGCACAGGAGCACGAGGACGACGACCACAGGCGTGGGATAGCTCCACAGGACGAGGGCGAGAGTTCCCGCCGCGATCACGGTGGCTGTGGTCAAGGGGCGGTGCGCGCGCAGCCAGTCGCCGGCCCGGCCGCTGTCCCACCCGGTGCGGGCCAGCGCGTGACCGGCGGCGTCGACGCCCCGGCCGGTGGCCGAGCGGACGGCGTCGGCTCCGCGGCCAGGCCCGTACAGATAGGCCGTGATCACGGCGATCAGCGCGATGACGAGCGTCGCCACCGTCGACTGCCGCAGGAACCTCACGAGGGTGTCATAGACATCCGCCGCGGCCTCTTGCGACTTCGCGACCGGGGCCACCGCGTCCAGGTACACCTGGCGCAGGACGGAGAGCACCACGAGCAGCGCGCACATCATCACGCCGATGCCGACCCCCAGGGCCATCACCGCTTTGCGGCGCCGAGGCGCTGCCCAGACCCCGAGGCCCGCAAGAACAACGACTGTCGCGGGTAGCCAGGGACCGAGCACACCGAGCCAGCGGGCCGCGTTCTGAACCTCACCCAGCTGGTCGTTCCTCGTCAGCACGATCGATGTGTCGGCCCCGGGAATCTGATCCGCATCGACGATCGT
Source organism: Streptomyces sp. NPDC042346 (assembly GCF_055581845.1). Classification (NCBI taxonomy): domain Bacteria; kingdom Bacillati; phylum Actinomycetota; class Actinomycetes; order Kitasatosporales; family Streptomycetaceae; genus Streptomyces; species Streptomyces sp. NPDC042346. The sequence continues at coordinate 9,555 of NZ_JBVJEH010000005.1, forward strand.
CGTGCCGACGAACTGCTTCTGCATCTCCTCCACCACGACCCCCACGTTCAGCACGAGGGCATCTCCCTTGACCTCGATCGCGCCACCGCCGTCGCCGGTCAGGACGTTCGTCGCGGCGGTGTGGGCGCCCCGGTTGACTCTGTCCCAGGCCTCGGCGAAGGCGTCGCTGGTGACCACCTTCTTCACCACGTACCGGACGCCGGTCGTCAGGCCGCTCTTGAGCTGTTCGTCCATCGATCTGGCCGCGTCGACCAGGAAGGGGGGTGCGTCGCGGTCGGCCAGGATGTCGGCGAGGGCGTCGGTGATCTTTCGGACGTCGACGCGCGCGACCACTCCGTCGGTCACACGGTCGATGACGACGTCCTGGACGGCCGGATCGCGGGCCAGCGGCGCGACCGTCTGTTCGTAGCGGTCGACGTCGTTGATCTGCGAGCTCGCCCATGCTGCCACCACGGCGACGGGAGCCAGCAGTACGGCCAGGGCGAGAAGCCCGGAGGCGACCACCGTGCGCAGCCTGCCGTGACGGAGGTCGGCGTCCTTGCGAAGGCGCTCGTAATCCGAGCGCTCAGATGCGTCCAGAGGGCGCCCCGGCTCGTCGGGCGAGGGCCTCCGCGGACCGAAGTCGTGAGGTGCGCCCATGGGACTCCCTCCGGGTGCGGCACTCGGAGCGCCAAGGCACTCCGCCCACGTGGTGAGACGGCCGCCGACCATCCGGTGCCTGACTCCATGGTTCCCCATCCACCCACGACCCGCAGCTTGCCCGCGTGTGTGTCCCACCGCACCCGGGCAGGCGCCGACGGCCGCGGCGAGGCACCCCTGATCATGCAGGCGCCGCGCTCAGGCCCTTGGCCGGATGGCCGGAGCCCTCCGTTCAGCCGTCGCGGTCTTGCCTCCTGTCCGTGCCCTTGGTCTCATCGTGCAGCAGGCCGGCGCGCAGCTCGCTGAGGATGCGAGCGAGGAGGCGTGAGACGTGCATCTGGGAGAGGCCGATGCGTCGGCCTGTTTCGGCCTGGGTCAGCTCCTGTGCGAAGCGGAGGGCGAGAATCTCTCGGTCACGCCGGTCGAGTCGGGCGATCAGCGATCCCAGCGACTCCAGGTCGTCGATCAGCTCGTACGCGGGTTCCGTGGCGGCGCTGCGGCTGAGGGCGGCGCCCTGTGAGGGCGAACGTGCGGAACTCTCACTGCCGGAGTCGTTCGAGCATGCCGGGTTCGGCGCTTTTCCCGGTCGCATTGAGGCTGTTCTGACTCTCTACCAGTAGTGCCGACGCCCGCCGACCTGGTGACCGACCGCACCGAGGATCCAGAGGATGGCACCGATGACCACGAGGATGATCCCGATTGTCCAGAGAATGCTGATGCCGGCCACGAATCCGATGACGAGCAAGATGACGCCGAGGACGATCATGGTGTCCTCCGATTCTGCTGATTGCTTCCATACCAGGGTAGGCGTCCCTTCCGCTCATGGCCTCCGGGAACGGAGCTTGAGCAGGGAGGTTCTGTCCCGTGATCTCAGGCCGGGTGCCCTGGCGAGAGGTCCGCGACGTCACTGAACCGGAGGAGTGGCGGCCTTGCAGGGCCGGGTGGGCTCTGCGTGACAGGTGCGAGCAGGAAGCCGACGTGGTCTCCTCCGTCGACGCGTTCCCGAACTCGGCCCACGAGCCAGGCGCAGGAGTCCTCCAGTACCGGCACTCCGCCTTCTCCCGGCCGCCAGGCCACCCTGCCGAACTTGTCGATGTCGTCGCCGGTCCGCCTGCCGAACAGCTCGGCGACCTGCGTCTGGTCGCGGCGCAGCGCGTGTACGGCGAGGTGGGAGGCGCGGCGAGCGATGCGATAGGTGCGGTTGGCGGTGGAGATCCACACCATGAAACGGGGTGGGTCGATCGAGCACTGTGACGCGAAGCCCACCAGGCAGCCACCCTGCTCGCCGTCGGCCGCCGCCGTGACGACGTACATCGGGTAGTCGAGCACGTCGGTGAAGCCGTCGAGGCCGGCCACGGTCAGCTCCTCGGGTCCGGGTCCGGGTCCGGGTCCGGGGGTGGGTCCGGGTCCGGGTCCGGGTCCGGGGGTGGGGTCGGGGGCAGGGGGCTACGGAGCGCGGAGCGCCCTGCCGACCACGCTGCGCGAACATGGGCGCCTAGTTCGTTCTCGAGCAGGACTGTGGCAGCGCACCCGAAGGCGATGTCCGGCTCCAGTCCGGGTTCGTCGGCGAGGAGGCCGCCGATGACCTCGCGCCGTACGACCTGCTCGTGGACGGCGTCGGCTTCGACGTGCTCTGCGTAGAAGTGCTCGGCGGCGGGCCCCGCGCCGCAGCGGCTCATGGCATTGGCGAGCCTTCGGGAGCCGGGCGGGGAGGTGACCTCGACGCAGGCGAAGTGGCCGACCAGCGCGCCGCGCAGGGATCGGTGCAGTCCGAAGAGGGACATGAGGTTGACGGTGGCGAGCAGCGGGGCAGGAGCGTGGTCCAGGTAGTGGCCGTAGGCCGGGTCGAGGCCGAGGTCGGTCATGAGGTCCGCGAAGAGCCGTGCGTGAATGCGTTCGGGGTGCCCGGCGCCGAATTCGTCGTACTCGACGGCCACCATCGCGGCCTTGGCCCGGCCGGTCAGCCGCGGGATGACCCAGGCGTGCGGGTCCGCCTCTTTGAGGTGGTAGAGGGAGCGCAGGGCCGCGTACTCGCGCAACTGCCACAGCTCGCCCTTGGTTTCCAGATAGTGGCTGACGCTGTCGGCTGGATATACCTGTTCGACGAGGAGCGGGGCGAAGGTCTCCTCGACGGTTCGGGGCGCATCGGGGAGTGCGATGCGCAGCGCGTGGAGGAACAGGGTTTCCGCCTCCCGTCGCAGACGCAGCAGGTCCGGGTCCCATTCGCGTGCGTCGTCGACGCCCTCGAAGCCTCGGTAGTGGAGTTCGTACAGCAGGTACAGCGCGAGCTGGAGGTCCTCTCCCCAGGGGTCCGCCCTTCGGATGCTGGCCTCGGTGTACGCGGGTGGCCGGTCGCTCCGCAGGGCCCTCTCCACGGCGCCCGACAGGTCACCCCGCGCTGCGACGAGGCGGGGGCCGGATTCCGTGACGCTCCTGCTGGACGGGGTCATCTGAGGCTCCTGTCCTCGGAGGGTGCTACAGCTCGTTCCCGGCGGCGATGGCTGGTGTCGCACCAGGGATACGCACGGCTGCGGCGACACGTGCACAGCGCGACCATGAACCGCTCGGATCGGGCGAGGGTCCCGTCGTCCAGCACGAATTCCACCGGGCCCTCGACCAGGATCGGGCCCTGCGGGTCGATGACCACCCGGCGTGCGGGTCCGGGTGGGGGCCGGGCCGTCGTAGAGGTGGCCGCCTGCGTCACGCCGTCAGGGGTGCTCGGCACGGATGATCACCAGCTCCTCGCGCTCGTCGCCATCGCACGCCAGGCCCTGCCTCCGCAGCCAGGTCCGCCGCGCACGCAGTACCGGCCCCCATGGGACGGAGGCCCGTGCGGTCACCCCGGCGGACAGCCCGCCCGCTTCCAGACGGGCAAGAGTGGCCGGTGGACCGCACATCCCGGAGTGCACCATCAGCAGGACCCCGCCGGGGCGCAGCAAGGCCGGCGCGCACGCGCAGACGCGGTCGATGACCGCCCGCCCGTCGGGGCCGGCGTCCCAGGCGCGGGCGGCCCCGTGCGACGGCGGGCGCGCTCGGGCCGAGGGCACGTAAGGCGGGTTGGTGAGGACGACGTCGAAGCGCCGGCCCTGGGCTCGGGTCTCGAAATCACCGTGCATCACTCTCAGTGGCAGTCGCTGCCGGAAGGCGTTCAGGCCGGCCGCGATGACCGCGGGCCACGAGACGTCGACGGCCTCGACCCGGGCCCCGGTACGCGCCGCGGACAGGGCGAGAGCACCTGTTCCGGTGCCGATGTCCAGGATGTCGCTGTCCGCGCCCATGGGTTCATGGGAGAGGGCTTCCGCGAGGAGCCAGGTGTCGGCCTGCGGGCGGTACACGCCGGGCAGGGCGATCAGCCGCCTGGGAAGCGGGTCGAAGGCCAGAGCCGTACTGGGCACCATGAACCTCCGGATCTCTGAGTTCGCGGAGAGGATCCCGTCGTCGGCGAGGGAACGCATGTCCGAGATCTCGCCCCCATTCCTGGCCCGCCGTTTCCGATGACCCGGAACGGGATTGTCTCCCGCTCGGCGACTGTGATGCGGGAGGGGCTCCTTCCAGTCGGAACACGCTCCATTGTGGCGCCGGGCCGCCTCGTCCGCCGCTCGACGCATCCGGGCTACTCGGCCACGGGACGGCGGGCTGCGGACTGCGCGAGAGGAAGAGGTTGTCGGTGACTCGTGAGAATGGGGGAAAAGTAATAAAGTGGCCATGCAGATGTTGTCCGGGGGCCGTTTTCGGCTCGGCCTCGGCTCGGGCGAGAACCTCAACGAGCACATCGTCGGCGCCGGCTGGCCCGCGGTCCCGGTGCGTCCGGGGATGCTCGAAGAGGCCGTCGGCATCATCCGTTCCTTGCCGGCGGGGGACACGGTCAGCCACGCGTCTGCTACGACACCGACCGCGACGCGGCGATCGCACGGGCACACGACCAGTTCCGCTGGTCCCTCGGTGGCTGGCAGGTGAACGCGGAACTCCCCGGGCCCGCCGGCTTCGAACAGGCCGGCACGCACATACGTCCCCAGGACGTAGCGGACGTCATTCCCTGCGGGGCAGACGTCCACGTGTTCGTCGACGCGGTACGTCCGTTCCGCGACGCGGGGTTCACCGAGATCGCACTCGTCCAAGTCGGCGGCGACCAGCAGGAGCCCTTCCTCCGCTGGGCACAGGCGGAGCTGCTCCCTGCTCTGCGGGAACTGTGAAGAGGGAAACCATGGACCGTGCCGTGCTTTTCGATGTCGACGGGACCCTTACCGACACCAACTACCTTCACGTGGTGGCATGGTGGGAGGCACTGCGCCAAGCCGGGCACCGGGTACCGATGCACTCCGTCCACCGGGCGATCGGCCTGCCCGGCGAGGACCTGCTCGATCACCTCCTGGGAGACGACCGCGACCCAGCGCAGGACGACCGACTGAGCGCCGCGCACCACACCCTGTACGCCACCTTCTTCGACCGCCTGCCCGCCCTGGCGTCGGCCGCCGACCTGATGCGCACGCTCGCCGGCAGCGGCTGGCGGGTCGTCCTCGTCACGTCGGCGAAGGACAGCGAACTCTCGGCCCTGTGCCGAGCCATCGACGCGGACGACGCCATCGCCGAAACCAGTACGTCCGATGACGTCGAGGAAGGCAAACCCGCACCGGAGCCAGTCCGGCACGCCCTCCGACTGGCCCAGGTGCCACCCGAGCGGGCCGTGTTCGTCGGCGACACCGTGTGGGACATGAAGGCGTCCACCCGCGCTCGTGTGACTGCCGTGGGCCTGCTCTGCGGCGGAATCCCGCGGGCCGACCTGGAAGAAGCCGGTGCCGCCGCCGTGTACCGCGATCCCGGCGATCTGCTGGCCCATCTCGCTGACAGCCCGCTCGCTGCCGTGTCGGCCAGAGCCGGGTGATCAGTGAGTGGGTGTTCCGACGCCCCCAGCGGTTGTTCATGGACGATCGGCCAGATGTTGCGGCGCTTGGCCTCTTCGTACAGTCCGCTTCGGACTCGATCCACGAGGCAGGTGGCCTCCCCTTCCTTGTGCTGCCAGGGCTGCCGCGTACTCGCGTCTGATGAGAACAGGACCGTGGCGACTGTGCGGCGGAGCGGAACCATCCGGTGGGCACTGAGGGGCGGCCATGGTTACTGTCCGTTCCCCCCGTCGGGAGGCGTCGGGAGCTTCCCCAGGTTTGACGGTCGGAATGCCGGTCAGAACCTATATGTACGGTTTTGTTCCTATGTTCCAGGGAGTGATCGCTCGTGTCGAGCAAGGAGAAGGGCCAGGCCAAGGCTGAGCAGGCCAAGGGCAAGCTCAAGGAGACGGCGGGCCGTGCGGTGGGCAATGAACGCATGACCGCCGAGGGGCGTGCCGAGAAGACGAAGGGGAACGCCCGCCAGGCCAAGGAGAAGATCAAGGACGTCTTCAAGGGCTGACCCGCCGACGGTGTGAGCCGTGGTCGAGGAGCCGCGGTGGGTGTCGAGCACGATGGGCCGGCGAAGAGCTGTCGCCCACGAACACCTCAGGGGCACCCATGTGAGACGGAGGTCTTCCCGCTCATGGCAAGGGCGAACGGCGGTGGCCGAATGAGAAGCGTGGGTGTGGAGGAAGAGCTGCTTCTCGTGCATGCCCGCAGTGGGGAGCCCCTCGCTCTGGCCGGTGCTGTCCTCGCGGCTGCGGACCGGTCGGTAGGTCGGCAGCCGCGAGGTGACGGCGCGCCAGGACACGCCCTCGAGAAGGAACTGCAGAAGGAACAAGTGGAGTTCGCCACCAAACCGGTGACGGAGATGGGTGAACTCGGGGATGAGGTCACCCGGTGCCGCGCCGAGGCCGGTCGGCACGCCGCATCCGCGGGCGCCCTCGTGGCGGCCCTCGCCACCTCGCCGCTGCCCGCCCAGCCCTCGCTGAACCCGGGCAAGCGATACGCGTGGCTGGGCGAACAGTTCGGCCTGACCGCGCAGGAACAACTCACCTGCGGCTGCCACGTCCACGTATCGGTCGAGTCGGACGAGGAAGGTGTCGCCGCACTGGACAGGATCCGGCCCTGGCTCTCCGTTCTGACCGCGATGAGCGCGAACTCGCCTTTCTGGCAGGGGCAGGACAGCAAGTACGCGAGTTATCGCAGCCGGGTGTGGAACAGGCTGCCCTCGGCCGGCCCGATGGACGTCTTCGGTTCCGCCGATCGCTACCACGAGCAGGTCCGTGCCATGCTCGACACCGGAGTCCTGCGCGACGAGGGGATGATCTACTTCGACGCCCGGCTGTCGGCCACCTACCCCACTGTGGAGGTCAGAGTGGCGGACGTGTGCCTCGAAGCGTCGACGCCCGTACTCCTCGCCTCCTTGGTCCGCGCCCTCGTCGAGACTGCCGCCAGGTCCTGGCGCGGAGGGGATCCGCCCTCCGGCGTCAGCACGGACCTGCTTCGGCTGGCGGCATGGCAGGCGGGTCGATCGGGCCTGGACGGCCCCCTCCTCCATCCCGGAACCATGCGAAAGGCGCCGGCGGCGGAGGTCGTCCAGGCGCTGTACGCCCATGTCCGAGAGGTCCTGGTCGAGTGCGGCGACGACGAACGGGTCCGCGGAGGCATCGCCGGTCTGCTGGAAGGGGGCAACGGGGCTCGCATCCAGCGCGAGCTCCTGCGCACTCATGGCAGTCTCACCTCGGTGGTCACCCACTGCGCGCGTATCACGAGCGACTCCCGAGCCTGATGCCAAGACCGACGAAGGAGGCGGGCGGGAAGAAGGCCCCGGCCACGGAGTCGGCTACGTGGAAGCCGGCGACGCTCCGGCGTCGGAAGTCCGCTTGACATGCGAGGAGAAGGACCATGGCAGCGAAACGGACCGTCTACCACGTCGCACCGTCCGGCGAGCGGGCAGCGGCTGCGGGTGTGAAGTGGCAGGTCGAGGGCAGGGAGGGCCGCCGGCTGATGCACGAGCCGCACCGGACCCAGAGGGACGCGATCGACTCCGCACGGCGGCATGCCAAGGAGCACACCCCCGCACAGGTCATCGTCCATGCCCGCGACGGGCACATCCGAACCGCCTACACCTACGGCGACGCTCCCATGACGTCCCCCGATGAACGCGGCCGCAGGGCAGGGGCGCGCGGGGGCCTCTTCTAGGGAGTGTCTTTCCGGTCATACTCAGGACGCCAGTTGATGGGACCCCGCGACTGAGGCGGGCGACGATGCGTGATGGTCGCTCGGCTTCCCCGCCCGTGGGGCTCATGTAGTCGCTTGCCCGACGTACCTGGCAGTTAGTCCGCAAATGCCGTGTCGATGCGTTGGTGAAAGTGGAAGCCCACCAGGCCGGGCAGCGGCGGGGTGGGGGTCCTCATCGGCGTAGGTTCGAGGGAGGCATCGAAGGGGACGGTGGGCATGTGTCGCTGGCTCGCGTACTCGGGTTCGCCCTTGCTGCTCGACGCCGTGCTCTACTGCCCCCGAGCACTCACTGTGTGGGCGGGCCCATGGCCGAGCAGGGGCGCCGCGCCTGCGAGCCCTCCAGGGAGAGTGCCAGGGCGCGGGGCTCGGCGAGGACGCGTCGTTGATCTCGGAGAGCGTCGTCGGGGATGGCTCGATCGCCTGGGAGTGCCTCTTCGGCTGCGGCGACGACGTCCTCTACTACCGGGTACAGGGCATGGTCGACCACCTGTTCACGTTCCCGGCGGTGCGGCGGCCCGGGCTGGTCACATACGTCCTCCCCGGGCGTGGACGAGGCGAGCTTCCGCGACGGGTTCCGGATCGCCGACGGCGACCGCATAGCCATCGACGTGAAGAGCCACGGCGTGGCCTTCGAGAACCAGGTGCGGTACGTCTCCCCGACCCCGTCCACCACCCGGCCGCAGCTCCGGCGCCCCTTGCCGCACATGGCACGGAGCCTGTCACCGCGGCATGAACACCTCGTGAAGCAGGGCCGGTCGAGCTGTGCAGACGCCGCCCGGCCTGTGCACGCTCTGAGAGCGACCAGCCCGTCCCGCAGCCCGACCTCGCAGGAGGAGACCGAGCCGTGCCCACCACTCGTAAGAAACAGGTGCACCTCGCAGCGCAGCTGCCTGGTGTCCACAACGTCACCGTTTGGTCGGACCCGCGCTCCGAGAGCCAGATCTCCATCGACTCCTTCATCCGGCTCGCGCAGACCGTCGAACGCGGCAAGTTCGACTTCTTCTTCCTGGCCGAAGGGCTGCGGCTGCGCGAGCACAAGGGGCACGTCTACGACCTGGACATCGCGGGGCGCCCGGAGAACCTGACCGTGCTCAGCACGCTGGCGGCCGTCACCACGCACCTCGGCCTCGCCGCCACGGTCAACGCCACCTTCAACGAGCCGTACGAGGTGGCGCGCAGGTTCGCCACACTGGACCGGCTCAGCGGCGGGCGTGCCGCATGGAACGTGGTGACCAGCTACGACGCCTTCACCGGCGAGAACTTCCGCCGGGGCGGCTTCCTGCCCGAGGCCGACCGCTACACCCGGGCCGCCGAGTTCCTCGGCACAGCGCGGCAGTTGTGGGACAGCTGGGCCGACGGCGACCTGCGGGCCGACGCCGCGACGGGAGAGTTCGCCACCGCCGGGGCCGGCCGCTTCGACCACCGGGGCCGACACTTCGACATATCCGGCCGGTTCACGACCCCGCCCGGCCCGCAGGGGCATCCGGTGATCATCCAGTCGGGGGAGTCCGACGCGGGCCGAGAGTTCGCCGCGTCCGACGCCGAGGTCATCTTCAGCAAGCACACCGAGCTCGACGCGGCCCGGGACTTCTACCGGGACGTGAAGCGGCGCCTCGCCACGTACGGCCGTGGTCCCGACGATCTGCTGATCCTCCCCACCGCCAACGCGGTCGTCGCCGACACCGACGAGGAAGCCGCCGCCTACGCCGCGGAGATCAGCCGTGAGCTGGTGAGCCCGCAGACCGCGATCGCCCACCTGGAGGCCGTCTGGGGCCGCGACCTGTCCGCGTACGACCCGGACGGGCCGCTGCCCGACATCGAGCCCGAGGACGACTCCCACCTCCTGAAGGGGCACTCCGTGTTCCGCAAGGGCAGGGGGGAGACGGCCAGGCGGTGGCGCAAGCTCGCCGAGGAGCGGAACCTGTCGATCCGGGAACTGGTGATCGAGGTCGGCGGCCGCCAGACCTTCGTCGGCAGCCCGCGTACGGTCGCCGACGCCATCGACCACTACGTCCAGACCGGGGGCGCCGACGGCTTCGTCCTCGTGCCCCACCTCACCCCCGGCGGCCTGGACGACTTCGTGGACCGGGTGGTGCCGCTGCTCCAGGAGAAGGGCGTCCACCGCGACGACTACACCGGCAGCACGCTCCGCGACCACCTGGGCCTCGCCGACGCGCCCCGCCCCGCCGCATGGGGCGGACCCGCCCCGCGCGACGAGAAGGAGACCTCCGCATGACGGGCACCACCGGAGCCACCGACCCGACCGGTATCCCCGGACCCCCGCTGCACCTCGCCGTCGCGCTCGACGGCGCCGGCTGGCACCCGGCGGCCTGGCGCGAGGAAAGCGCCCGGCCCGGCGAGCTGCTCACCGCCGCGTACTGGGCAGACCTGGTCACGGAGGCCGAGCGGGGTCTGCTCGACTTCGTCACCTTCGAGGACGCCCTCGGGCTTCAGTCCGCCGCCTTCCACCGGCCCGACGACCGTACCGATCAGGTCAGGGGCAGCTTGGACGCGGTGCTGCTCGCGGCCCACCTCGCCCCGCTCACCACCCGCATCGGCCTGATCCCGACCACGAACGTCACCCACACCGAGCCGTTCCACCTGGCCATCGGCATCGCCACGCTCGACCACGCCACCAAGGGCCGCGCCGGATGGCGCCCGCAGATATCGTCGCGCGCCGCCGACGCCGCCCACTTCGGCCGTCGCACCACCCCCCAGCTCACCGAGCAGGACGTGACCGACTCGGAGCTGATTGCCGGGCGGATGCGCGAACTGTTCGCGGAGGGCGCCGAGGTGGTGGAGGCGGCGCGGCGGCTCTGGGACAGCTGGGAGGACGATGCGGAGATACGGGACGCGGCGACAGGCCGTTTCCTCGACCGTGACAAGGTCCACCACATCGACTTCCAGGGCGCGAACTTCAGCGTGAAGGGACCTTCGATCACCCCGCGCCCCCCTCAGGGCCAGCCGCTGGTGGTGAGCCTCGCGCACGCCTCCACCCCGTTCGAGTTCGCCGCTCTCAGTTCCGACGTCGTCCACGTCACGCCGCACGACCGGGCGGATACGGTGGCGATCCTCGCCCAGGTCGACGAGGCCGTGCGGCGCACCGGCAGGGACGTGACGCAACGCCCACTGCGAACCTTCGCGGACCTTGTCGTCCTCCTGGACGACGAACCCGGCGCCGCCGCCCGGCGCAAGGCCCGCCTGGACGAGGTGGCCGGTGCCGAACTCGCCTCCGACGCAGAGATATTCACCGGCACGCCCGGCGAACTGGCCGACCTGCTGCTCGACTGGCGCTCGGCCGGTCTCGACGGCTTCCGCCTGCGGCCGGGCACCCTGCCGCACGACCTGACGGCGATCACCCGGGGCCTGGTCCCGGAGCTGCAACGGCGCGGTGTGTTCCGCACGGAGTACGAATCCACGACACTCCGCGGCCACTTGGGCCTCGCACGCCCTGCGAGCCGCTATGCGACGGCGGGTTGACGATCCCTCGCCGTGGGATGGACACCACACGCCAGTCCCGGGGTAAAGCTCAGTACGACCTCGACGGCCAGAAGCGGAACGGCAAGGCCAAGCGCAGCCCGGAGGTCCCTGCCGCCGGCCTCTGCGCGACGGGGAACCCGACGGGTCACAAGGGCCTCTTCCGCGGCGGCTCATGGAACCTGCTGGGCAAGCAGCTCACGGCCACCGTGGTGCTCGGCCTGTTCTCGTTCGTGGTGACCGCGCTGATCGTCAAGGTCAGCGAGGCCGCCATTCGTTGATCGCGTAGTGGCCCCACGTCAGGTTGGCCTGCGCCACGACGACGGAGAACGTGGTGCCGGTCGCCGCCGTGGGGAGTGTCAGGGTCCGGGATTCGACCGTGGAGGTGTTCGACGAGCAGCTCAGTGCCGTCGAGCCCAGGACCTGCGTCCATTCGCCGTCGAGATAGGCCTCGACCCGGACACGGGTCGGGCCCTCACCGATGCCCCAGGCTGTGGACAGCGTGATTGTCTTCACGGTCTGCGGCGCGCCCGGATCGACGAAGAGACCCGAGTTCACGCCGCTGTCCCGCGATGCCCACGAGGTGTCGGGGTCTCCGTCGGCGACATCGTTCAAGGTGCCCCCGAGGTGCCCAGCATGGTTGACACGGTCTGGGAGACGGAGTGCTGGACTGCGCCCAGGTCGGGGCGGCACACTTCGGCCTGCGGAGGGGCTTGTCGACGCCCCTGGTGCGTGGCGCCCTCGCTCCAGTTGTGCCCCTGGAGGTGGAACCTCTGAAGGTCACGGCCCACGCCGACTGCGGGACGCCTACCCGAAGGAGGGCAGCCCCCGGTACCGGATGATCGCCGACATGAGGCTCAGCCAGCTCGCCAAACTCCCCTTCGTCCCCATCGATTTCGACGACGTGGAAGCTCTCCTCGCGGTCGTCCGGCCCGAGCCCGCCGGGCCGCCACGCGACGCCTGACGCCTGGCGCCTGACGCCTGACGCGTGACGCGTGCGAGGCAGGGCCGGACAGATCGCCGACGGGAAGCACTCCGTGGCGGGTGGTCCTCTCGGGTGACCACCCGCCGCTGGCCGTCGACGGCGACTCCCGAACGGTTGCGCTTGCTGGTGGAGGCCGTCAGAGAGAGGCGCCAAGGTTTGGACTACCAAGCGGGCGGCCAACCGGCTGCCCGGCGCAGCCGACACGGGACGGCTTGCTCTTCGGGGTCCAGCATCGAGGAGGGGGCCGAAGCGGGGCTGCGTCATGCCCAGAGGCCGGCCCGAGAGGTGCTCGGCGAGGTAGCAGAGGACGAGGGCGGCTCGGTCGGTCGTCCATGGAGCCGGCCTGGTGTTGCAGCGCTGTTGGCCGGTGTTGAGACGATGCCCGGGCCCTGGTGCGCGAGTGGCGGCCGGGCAGGCTAGTTTGCTGGGATGAGTCTTCTTGATGATGTGGCCGAGCGCGACGGCTGGCGATGCTGGGTATGTGACGAACCGGTCGACCCCGACGAGTCGGTGAACGACCCGCGGGGGCCCAGTGTCGACAGCCGGACCGCTGACCGGAAGGCCAAGGTCGCCGAGCGGCTCGCGCACCGCGGGTGCAACAGCCGCAAGGGTGCGGTCAAGGTGGTCATCGCCTGGCCGGAGCGCCTGTACGTGGTCGAACCCGCGCCGCTGATCGCTGTTGCCGACAGGCTGGAGCGCAAGGGGGGCCGCGAGATGGTGGGCCGTTGTCCGACCAGGAAGGACGCCCAAGAGGTGGCGGATTGGCTGGTGGACCGGTTCTCCCGACTGCTGCCGGGGCTGCCGGTGACCGCCGGCATCGAGGCGGGCGGCGGCCAGTTCCTCGTCGTCCTGGCCACTGGCCGCCGCTGATCGCGGATCACCTTCAGCCCAGGACGGGCGACGCCGGGGCGCAGTAGCCGGAGAAGGCGAACGGTCCTGCGATTGCCCCGCTACCTTCCTTGAAGGCGGGTTGTCGGTCGCTCACCTGGGCACTCTCGAAGGCGCATCGGCCGGCTCCGGGGAGCGGGCCGTCCCCACGGTGACCACCGGTGTGCGTCCTGCGCGCCGCGTGGCACCGCCCCCCCCCGACCGTGAACACAGCGTTTCCGGCCGAGTGCCGAGTGCCGAGTGCCGAGTACCGAGCTCGTCAGCGGTCAGGGCACGTTCAGTGGCCGGCCGGGAGGACGAGACCGGTGTCGAAGGCGAAGACGGCCGCTTGGGTGCGGTCACGCAGCCCCAGCTTGACCAGGATGCGGCTCACATGGGTTTTGACGGTCTGTTCGGCCACGACGAGACAGGTCGCTATCTCCGCGTTGGACAGGCCCTGGGCGACGAGGGTCAGGACCTCGGTCTCCCGCTCCGTCAGCACGCCGACGCGGTCCTTCAGGGGGCTGCGCGGGGTGGCACTGAGCCGAGAGAACTCCGTGATCAGACGTTTGGTGAGGTCCGGGGCGAGCAGCGCGTCGCCGCGCGCCACCACCCGTACCGCCTCGGCAAGTTCGTCGGCGGAGGCGTCCTTCAGCAGGAATCCCGAGGCGCCGGCCCGCAGGGCCTCGTAGACGTACTCGTCGAGGTCGAAGGTGGTCAGGACGAGGACCTTCACGGTGGAGCCGGCGGCCGCGGTGAGGACGCGGGTGGCCTCGATGCCGCCGGTGCCGGGCATGCGGATGTCCATCAGGACGACGTCGGGCGAGAGTTCCGCGACCTTGGTCACCGCGTCGGCACCGTCCACCGCCTGACCGACGACCTCGATGCCGGGTTCGGCGTTGAGCAGCACAGTGAACCCCTGTCTGACCATCATCTGGTCGTCCGCGATGAGGACGCGGATGGTGCCGCTGGTCATGTGCCGTCCTTGGGGGTGTCGAGGGGCAGGGTGGCGGCCACCTCGTAGCCGCCGTCCGGGGTCGGACCGGCGACCAGGTCGCCGCCCAGCATGGCGGTGCGTTCCCGCATGCCGAGCAGGCCGTGGCCGAGTCCCGGCGAGAGCGGGAGGGTGGCGGGGTCTACGGGGCGCGTGGCCGGGGCGTTGGCGATCCGGAGGGTGAGTCCGGTGGTCAGGTAGCCGGTCTCCACCCGCACCGGGGCTCCCGGCGCGTGCCGCATCGCGTTGCTGAGCGCCTCCTGGACGATGCGGTACGCGGACAGCTCGACGCCGGGCGAGAGCCGGCGGCGTTCTCCGCTGGTGGCGGTGTCGACGGACAGGCCGGCGGCACGGACGTTGTCGAGCAGGTCGTCGAGCCGGTCCAGGGTGGGTTGCGGGGCGTGCCGTACGGAGTCGGACGCCGTGTCCTCCGCGCGCAGGACGCCGAGGACGCGGCGCAGTTCGGTCAGCGCCTCGACGGCGTTCTGGCGGATGCCCGCCAGGTTCTCCCGCAGTTCCTCGGAGGGGTTCTCGACGAGGTGCGGGGCCACCTGCGCCTGGATGGAGATCACGGACATGTGGTGGGCGACGACGTCGTGGAGCTCGCGGGCGATGCGTCCGCGCTCCTCCAGGACGGTGCGCATGGCCCGCTCCTCGGCGGTGAGGACTTCCTGTTCGAGAAGTTTGTTCCGGGCCACCCGGCTCAGTCGGAGGGAGGCGCCGACGACCGCCGCGATCGCGAAGGCGAGCGTGCCGCCGGCCACGTCCTCGTTGTGCACGATGCCCGAGGGCACGGCCGTGCTGCCCAGTCCGGAGAGCACGGTGAGCAGGAGCGTGGCGGCGGTGACGAGAGGGGGGACGCGCAGCGCGAGGAGCAGCACCACGAAGGTGTGCATGACGATGCCCCAGATGCTCCAGGGCCAGAGCAGGTCGGGGCCGACGGTCGCGTCGGTGATCTCGGCGGTCAGGACCAGGCTGAGCGTGGACAGCCACCAGGCCGGCACCGGTCGGCTCAGGGCGAGGACGAGGGAGGCGGCCTGGAGGACGACGAGGAGTTCGACCGGGGCGGTGAGGACGGTCATCGCCTCGCCGTACTCGGCCATCTTGGCCGCGCCCGCGAAGACGGCGAGCAGCACGAGGTGTCCGTGCGGCAGCCAGCCGAACCAGGTCTGGCGGGGCAGTGGGTCGCGGGCCGTCGTCCACAGGTCGCGGCGCAGCGTGCTCGGCGCCCTGCGCAGGGCGGCGCCCAGCACGCGCCCATAACTGTCCCCCACCCGTTCCCCCTTGTCGATCACGTTCACCCTATGCACTCCGTACCTGAGTTCGAGCGGCGGGTGGCCGCGCCCGGGGCGGACGGCGTCCGCCCGCTTCGTACGTACGGAAGACGGCGACGCACGCGAGCAGCGCGAGCCCGAACACGGGCAGCCAGGCGAGCCGGGCGAGGATCCAGTCGTATCCGTCGGGGAGGGTGTGCAGACCGGTCAGCGGGCCGTGCCCGGTCAGTCCGCCGGCGAGGAGGCCCAGCATCGTGACGGCCATCATCGCGGTCTGGTGCCACAGGAAGACCGTCATGGCAGTGAGGTTGAGGAGGGCCACGGCCGCCCAGGCGGCCGGCCGGCTCAGGGCCCGGCGCAGCGGGCCGACGAGCAGGAACGCCGCTCCGCATTGGGCGATGCCGAAGGTGACGGCGGCGAGCGTGGGCGGGTTGAGGTTGGAGACGGCCGCGCCGGGCACGCCGACCATGGACGCCGGATAGCCGGCGAGGGCGACGAGCAGCACGGTGGCCGGCGCGCCCGTGATCAGCAGGGTCCACCCGACGGGCCGTTCCCTGATGCCGTGGCGGGCCCACAGGGCGCCCAGGCAGTACGGAACGAGCCAGCCGGCCGCCACGTTCGTCCAGCCGAGCCAGTCGGGTCCGCCGAAGCCGAAGCGGATCACGTCGACGTGCAGGACGACGGCGAGCGGCCACAGCGGGTGCACCTTGGCGACCAGCGGGGTCGCTGCCGTGAGGGCGGCGAAGACCAGCAGGAACCAGAGCGGGGAGAGGACGAGCTTTCCGAGCGTGTGCACGGTCTGCCAGGGCACCCCGCCCAGGGTCATCGCGAGCGCCGTGGCGGCCCACACGGCGATGACGACGGCCACGGGCCGGAACAGCCGGCCGAGGCGCGTGGTCAGCCAGTCGCGGTAGGACGTGCCCTGGGCGAGGGCGGAGGTGTGGCTTGTGGCGGCGACCCGTCCGCCGACCAGGAAGAAGACGGCCAGCGTCTGGAACACCCAGGAGACCGGGGTGAATTCGGGCAGCCGGCTCAGAGGGCTGACGGCCCGCAAGGTGCCGCTGTCGGTGGTCAGGGCCGTGACGAGCCAGTGTCCGAAGACCACGCCGAGGATGGCGAGGGCGCGCAGGGCGTCGAGGGCGCGGTCGCGGCCGGGCGGGGTGGCGGCGTCGATCCGGCAGGCGAGGTCACGCATCGGCCGGATCCCGTCCCGCGACGATCCGGGCCATGTTCCGCAGGGGTACGGAGCCGCGGCGGAGATAGTCGCTGTGGCCGCCGGCGCCGGCGTCGAAGACCCGGGCGCCGAATTCCGGGGCGACGGGGTCGGTGCCGAAGCCGAGTTCCCCGAACACCAGGGAGACGCGGACGTGGGGGACATGGGCGATCCAGTCGTCCGTGGCGCGGCCGGCCCAGACGGTGCCCGTGGTGCCGAGGTCGGCGGCGCGGTCGGCGCGGGTGCCGGGGCTGCCGTAGAGCACGAGGCCGGCGACGGGGAGGCGGTCCGCGGCCTCGGCGCAGACGACGGAGCCGTACGAGTGGCACAGCAGCGTCAGACGCGCCCGCGGTGCGGCGGCGGCCAGTTCACGGACGAAGGAGGCGAGGAGCGGGGCGGCCTCCTGGGCGCGACCGGGGGTTGTCGCGGCGGCGCTGAGAGTGGCGGGGGTCCGGTAGCCGAGCCAGGCCAGGACGGCCGTCCCGCGGCCCAGTTCGCGCTGCAGCTCGGCGGCGCCGGACCGGAAGCGGTGGCTGTCGAGCCGGGTGTCCGAGCCGGGTACGAGGACTGCTATCCGGGTGGCGCCGACGAGGTCGCCGAACACCTCGACGCTGCGGCCGCCGTCTCGGCCGTCGAAGGAGAGGAGCCGGTGGTCCTCCCCGGCCATGGCCCGCAGGGTGGCGGCGCGTCCGTGGTCGCCGTGGGCGTCGGCCATGGCCTCGGCGGCCCGGACGGCGGAGCGGTTGGCGGCGTACCGCGCGGCGAGTTCGCCGGGCAGGGCGAGCGAGAGGGGAGCGAGCGGGGCGGGGACGGGCGCGGGCACGGCGGCCGGGCCGACCGCACCGACGGTGGGCACCGCCACCGAGGCGGCGACGAGGGCGGCGAGCAGGGTGCGGCGCAGGCGACGGCTGCGCGGGCGGGACGCCATGGAGTGGTCCTTCCGTACCGGGTGGTTCTCGATTCCGGTGCCGAACCTATGGATCACGCCGGGTAGCTGACGTCCCACCAGGGGGGACACTTGCCACGTAGCTCTGGAGTACTACGGGTACGGGTACGGGTACGGGTACGGGGGCGGGGGCGCCGCGGGGGCCTGGACCGCCACCACGCTGGATTCACCGCCACAGGACATCGACCGGGCCACCGAGAGCCGGTGGAAGAGAGGAACCACGTCAGCACCGTGCGGCAGAGCCCGTACCAGCCGGATTCGGCACCCGTGCGGTCCGGGCCGTCCGCAGGTATGGACTCGGCGGCAGCCCCCGCACTTATGGTTCGGCCCCCTGGCCGGCGGCCCTTCCTCCGGCTCTCTACGCAGGCGCCCAACGCCGCAAGCAAGAGGAGGCCACGTGATCCGCCGGCCAGGCCCTAGAGGGCGGGGCCGAAGCGGCGTCCATGTTCCGGTGGTCCTGCCCCCTCCCAGGGGCCGCTCAAGGAGCCCGGTCCCTGGGAGGCGGCGTCAGGGAGTTACAGGATCTCGATGGACCTGACCTGCGGCGGCCGGTTCGGGAACGTGATGTCCGTCCAGCGGTTGATACGTACGGAGTCGCCGTTGACGTCGTAGTAGATCAAGTCGTTGTTGCCCGTGGAAATCTTGTCGACCCACCAGCCGCCGAAGTCGGTCCGTCCCCTGTTCGCGTAGCAGTCCACGCTCTGCCGGCCGCCGCTGTGGGACCAGATCTTCAGGAAGTTCTCGCCGCCCCGGCACTCGACGTGATCGATGGCGTAGGCGTTGCCGGGAATGGCCATGGTCAGGGATGCCGCCGCGATGAACGACGCGGCAGCCGAACGAACGAACCTTGTCGACCTCAAGAGCACGATCTCTCCATTCAAGGGAATCGACCGGGAAGGCGCCCCGCACCGCAGGTACGCCGAACAACCACACCGCGACACCCAGGCAAAGACGTTCGCGGTTGCACACCGAGGTTGCTATGCGGTCGGTGCGCCATGCAATCAACTTGGCCGCGCGCGACCGAAATTCGAACCACGATGTCCCGATTTACGGCCATGGGGTGCAGTTGAAACATTGCGCATGGGTATCTCCGGGCCCGGCACCAGGGAGGGAGCTGCGGCGGCCGAAGGCCTGCGAGGGGCCCGGACAGGGGCTGCCGCACTGCCCCTGTCGGAGGGGAACCGGCCCCGGCGCTTCCGCGCCCGGGCCGGTTCCCCGGACGGGTCACCAGCGGCGGCGCGGCGGAACCGGGTTGAGCTTGGCGGTGAGTGCCGAGAGGAAGGACGGGAGCTTGTCGACCATGGCTTTGGGGACCGGGGTGGACTGGACGGTGTCTCGCCTCACGTCCTGGACGACGAGGGAGTAGGTGCCGTTCTCCTCGACGAGTTCGGCGGCGAAGAGCAGTGTCTGCGTGGAGGTTTCCATCAGAGCTCCTGGGCATGGGTGTCGTCGAGCCAGGCGGTCCAGGCCTTGGTGGCCTGCTCCTCGTCGGTGTCCTCGGCGAACAGGTGGTGGCCGAGCCAGATCGGCACGTTCCAGGTGCTGCCGTTGAAGAACCGGTAGAGGGCGTCCGGGCCCCGCAGGCCGACGAAGTCGACGCTGAGCCAGTCGACGACCACCTCCACGGGGTCAGGGTCCGGGCCGGGGGCGAGGAGCGTGAACCGGTCGCCGACGGCCGCGTCGTCGGCGAGTCCGAGGCGTCGGCGCAGTGCGGCGAAGTCCGCCGGGTCGGCGGTGGGTTCGGGGCGCTGAGACCTGACGTAGACGGCGGGGCGGCCGGCGAAGTGCCGGAGGTACTCGGCGAGGGCGTGCTGGTGGAAGTCGACGTACTTCTCGGCCACGTCCGTCTTGGCGTCCCAGTTCCAGGCGTCGTCGACGATCCCCGTGTGGACCCAGTGGATTCCCATCCGCAGGTGGCTCGTGTCGCCGTCGGCCGGCGTGATGCGGTAGCTGAGCGTGTTGGAGAACCCGCCCTCCTGGGTCGCCCGTAGGGCGAGATGGTGCGGCGGCTCCCACGCCACGACGGTGGCGTCTCCCCGGGTGGCCTTTCCGCCGACGCGCGGCTCGATCTCCATCGGATAGAGCCAGCCGAGGTTGCCGGGGCCGGTGGCGACCGCGTCCCAGACCTGGTCGGGTGGGACGGGTAGGTCCTGCTCCCGGCAGACCTCGAACTCTCGGGCCATGGTCGGTTCTCCTTCGTCGTCGTTCAGGTGTCAGTAGGCGAGCGGAAGGGCGGTCAGCCGCCGCTGCAGCGGGTTGTCCCGCCAGTCCAGTGCCGCCCCGTCGGCCAGCCGCAGTTCGGGGAGCCTGCGCACCAGCGTGCCGACGGCCACCTCCGCCTGGAGCTTGGCCAGCGGGCCGCCGAGGCAGAAGTGCGGTCCGTGACCGAAGCTCAGGTGCCGGTTGGCGGGGCGGGACAGGACGAGCCGGTCGGGGTCCTCGAAGCGCTCGGGATCGCGGTTGGTCGCGCCGAGGAACAGGTAGACCAGCTCGCCCTCCCGCAGCGTCCGTCCGCCGATCTCCAGGTCCTGCGCGACGACCCGGACGATCGCCTGGGTGACCGTGTCGTAGCGGGCCAGTTCCTCGACGGCGCCGCGGATCAGGCCCGGGTCCGCGCGCAGCCGGGCCAGTTGGTCCGGGTGGCGCAGCAGGGCCAGCATGCCGTTGCCGATCAGGTGGGTGGTGGTCTCGTCGCCGGCGGTGATCAGGACGAAGCAGGTGGACAGCAGTTCGGAGTCGGTGAGCCGGTCGTCCTGTGCCTGGGTGGCGACCAGGGCGCTGATCAGGTCGTCGCCCGGGTCACGCCGGCGCTGCCGGATGAGCCCGGACAGGTACTCCTCGTACTGGTCGATCGCCGCCTCGGACTTGTCGATGTCCTCGCTGATCCGGCCGAAGCGGCGGAACCAGCTCTTGACCTGCGGTCGGTCCTCGTCCGGGATGCCGAAGAGCTCGCAGACGACGGACATCGGCAGCGGAGAGGCGACCGCCTCGATCAGGTCCATGGTCGTTCCGGCGGCGACCGCCTCGTCGATGAGCTGGTCGACGATCCGCTGGACGCCGTCGCGCAGGGCCTCCACCCGCCGGGCGGTGAAGGCTCTGCTGGCCAGTTTGCGCAGCCGGGCGTGGTCCGGCGGGTCGGTGTTGGTCATCACCCGGCCGAGTCGCTCGGTGAGCCGGCTGAAGGCCTTGAGGTCGCCGCCGAGCGCGCTGTAGGCGCGGGTCATCCGGTCCCGGTCGTTGGACAGCCGCAGGTCGCCCAGCGCCGCCTCGACATCGGCGTACCGGGTGAGGTACCAGATGCCCTGGGGGCTGCGGTGGACCGGGTCCTCGCGTCGCATGCGGGCATAGAACGGGTACGGGTCCCGCCGGGCCCCGGGGGTGAGCAGGGCCGCGGCGAGGTCGTCGGGCCGAGCGGGGCCCGCGGTGTCGCGGGCCCCGTCCAGTGTTTCGGTGGAGGTCACGTCGGCCGCGTTACCGCTGGGCGTTCATGGCGTCGGCGAGGCTCTTGGGCCGCATGTCGGTCCAGGACTGCTCGACGTGTTCCAGGCAGGCGGCGTGGGAGTCGGGGCCGTGGGCGACGGTCCAGCCGGGCGGGACGTCCGCGAACTCCGGCCAGAGCGAGTGCTGGTTCTCGTCGTTGACGAGGACGAGGAAGGTGCCGTCCTGGTCGTCGAAGGGGTTGGTCATGGGTCAGTCCTCCTGGTGGGAAAGGGTGGTGACACCGGCGTCGCCGGTGGCCTCGGCGATCCTGGCGGCCAGGATCGGTCCGATCTGGGCCAGTGATCCCGCTTGGGTCATCTGGTCGTGCCGGGTGGTGATCTCGTGGGATTCGATCCGGCCCGTGATGTACGGGCGCCAGACCTCCGGACCGGCGTCGTCGTGGCCCCGGTCGATCGTGGAGTTGAACAGCAACAGGTCGCCGTCGTACCTGCCGGGGACGAAGTCGACCGCCAGCTTCGCGTTGTTGATCATGATCTGGACGATCACCTCGACCTGCCGCTCGTTCAGGCCGGCCAGCGCGCTGCCCCGCCGGTTCAGCACCTCGGCGACCTCGGCGTAGGTGATCTCCCGGTCGCCCAGCTCGTCCGGGTCGACGTCGAGCACCCCGACGAGCACGTCCCGCACGGTGGGCACCGGCTCCTCCTCGAACTGCACGTCCTTCACCGGATAGGCGTCGAGGATCGCCAGGAGTGCGGTCCGCTCGCCGCGCGCCTGCAGTTCGCAGGCCAGCGCGTGGGCGATCAGCCCGCCCGCGGACCAGCCGAGCAGCAGGTACGGGCCCTCCGGCTGGATCTTCTGGACGTGGTCGGCGTAGTCGGCCGCCATCTCCTCGTAGGACGTGGGCAGCGGCTCGGGCCGGCCGAGGCCGCGTGCCTGGATCGCGTAGACCGGGTGCTGCGGACCGACGTGGTTCAGCAGCCCGCTGTAGGACCAGCTGATGCCGCCGCCGGGGTGGACGCAGAACAGCGGTGTGTCCGCCCCGGTCGAACGCAGAGGCAGCAGCACGTCCAACGCGTCGTCCGGATCGTTCATGGCCAGGCGTTCGGTGAGTCCGGCCACGGTCGGCGCCTCGAACAGCATGCGCAGTCCCAACTCCAGGCCGAGGATCTCGCGGACCCGGGAGGCCAGCCGGGCGGCCAGCAGCGAATGCCCGCCCAGGTCGAAGAAGCCGTCGTCGATGCTCACCTGGTCCCGACCGAGGACCTCGGCGAACAGGCCGCACAGCAGCTGCTCCTGCGGCGTCCGAGGGCCGCGCCCGGCGTCCGACGCCCCGTAGTCGGGGGCGGGCAGGGCGGCTCGGTCCAGCTTGCCGTTGGCGGTCAGCGGCAGCGCGTCCACGGTGACGAACGCCGCCGGCACCATGTAGTCGGGCAGCTCTCGACGCAGTCGGCCGGACAGCTCGGTCGTCTCGGGTGCGCCCTCGGGCGCGGGCACCAGGTAGGCGACCAGCCGCTTCTCTCCCGGCCGGTCCTCACGGGCGACCACGGCAGCCTGGGCGACACCCGGGCAGCCCGCCAGGACGGCCTCGACCTCTCCGGGCTCGATCCGCAGACCGCGCAGCTTGACCTGGTGATCGACGCGTCCGGCGAACTCCAGCGTGCCGTCGGGCAGCCACCAGGAAAGGTCGCCGGTGCGGTACATACGGCTCCCGGCCGGCCCGAACGGGTCGGCGGTGAAGCGCTCCGCTGTCAGGCCCGGCCGGCCGAAGTAGCCGCGGGCCACACCCGTTCCCGCGAGGTACAGCTCACCGACCATGCCGGTCGGCACCGGCCGCAGCCGGTCATCGAGCACGTACGCACGCATGTTGGCCATCGGCCCGCCGATCGGCACGGTCGCGGCGTTCTCGGGAAGGCTGCGCACCGGGTGACGGGTGGCCAGGGTGGTTGCCTCGGTGGGCCCGTAGCCGTTGACCACCTCGATGCCCGGGCAGGCCGCGAGCACCCGGGCGGCGGCGGCCGGGGAGACCACGTCGCCGCCGGTCCACACCTCCCGCACCCCGGCGAGCAGGCCCGGTCGCTCCTCGGCGACCAGACGGAACAGTCCGGCGGTCAGCCACAGTCCGGTCACCCCGTGCGTGGCGATCGTGTGCTGCAGCAGGTCGAGGTCGAGCTGCTCGGGCGGTGCGATCACGATCCGGCCCCCGTTGAGCAGCGGAACCCACAGCTCGTAGGTCGAGAGGTCGAAGGCCGTCGGGGAGTGCATCAGCACCCGCTCATGTCCGCCGCCGCGCCATTCGGGGGTCAGCGCCAGGCCCACCACGTCCCGGTGGGTGACGGCCACGCCCTTCGGCCGGCCGGTCGAGCCGGAGGTGTACATGATGTACGCCACCTGTCCCGGTTCACAGGAGACGTCGACGTCGGACGGGTCGGCGGCCGCGGACCGCATGAGCGCGGCGAGCACCTCCGGGGTGAGCACCAGGGCGGCCCCGCTCTCCCGCATGATCAGGTCGATCCGGGAGGACGGGAAGCGGGAGTCCAGCGGTACGTAGGCGCCACCCGCCTTGACGATCGCCAGGAGGGCCACGACCAGCTCTGCCGAGCGGTCCATCAGGACCGCGACCGGCGTCTCCGGCCGTACGCCCTGGTGGATCAGCGCCCTCGCCAGGCGGTCGGCCCGCAGGTCGAGCTCCGCGTACGTCAGCTCGGTGTCGCCCGCCACGACCGCGACCGCGTCCGGGTTGGCCCGCACCTGACGGGCGAACAGCTCCGGCACCGAGGCCGACGGCAGCTCCACGGCCGTGTCGTTGAAGCCGTACAGCAGCCGGTGGCGTTCGGCGTCGGACATGAGGTCGATCCGGCTGATCGGCCGGTCGGGCTCGGCGACCGCCGCGCGCAGCAGGCGGGCCCAGCGCTCGAACAGCAGCTCCACCGTGGACGCGTCGAACAGGTCGGTGGCGTACTCCACCGCGCCGACCAGACCGTCGGCGCCGCCGTCCGGGCGGAACTGCTCGGCCAGGCTGAACGTCAGATCGACCCGGGAAGTGCCGGTCGGCGCCTCCAGATGGCCCGTCTCCAGTCCGGGCAGGGCGAACTCGCCGAGCGGCGCGTTCTGCAGGGCCAGCATGACCTGGAACAGCGGGTGGTGGGCCAGCGACCGCACCGGGTTGGCCACCTCGACCAGGTACTCGAAGGGCACGTCCTGGTGGTCGTACGCCGTGAGCGCCTTCTGCCGCACCCGGCCGAGCAGTTCGCTGAAGCCGGGGTCGCCGCTGGTGTCGGTGCGCAGCACCAGGGTGTTGACGAAGAACCCGACGAGCTCGTCCAGTGCCTGGTCGGTACGGCCGGCGATCGGGCTGCCGATCGGGATGTCCGTACCGGCACCGAGCCGGTCGAGGAGAGCGGCGAGACCTGCCTGGAGCACCATGAACATGCTGGCCCCGCGCGCGGTGGCCAGGTCCCGCAGTGCCTGGTGCAGCTCGGGGTCCAGCCGGACCACGACCCGGTCGCCCCGCTGGGAGGCCACCGGCGGCCGGGGCCGGTCGGCGGGCAGCTGCACCTGCTGCGGAATTCCCGTCAGCTCGTGCTTCCAGTAGGCCAGTTGGCGGGCGAACAGGCTGTCGGGATCGGCGGCGTCGCCGAGCAGATCGCGTTGCCAGCGGGTGTAATCGGCGTACTGCACCGGCAACGGCGACCACTGCGGCTCCTCGCCCCGGCAGCGCGCCGCGTAGGCCGTCGCGAGGTCGCCGGAGAGCGGCCCCATCGACCAGCCGTCGGCGGCGATGTGGTGCACCACGACCAGCAGCACGTGCCGGTCGGGGGCGAGCGCGTAGAGCTCGGCCCGGACCGGCGGCTCCGCGGCCAGGTCGAAGCCGCGCCGGGCCGTGTTCGCCAGGCGCTCGGCCAGCCGGCTCTCGTCGAGTTCGACCACCGGCAGTGCTGGGTGCGCCTGCTCGGTGCTCAGCACGACCTGGTGCGGGACGCCGTCGGTCTCGCGGAAGACCGTCCGCAGGCTCTCGTGCCGGGCGATCACGTCCGCGAGTGCGGCGTGCAAGGACGACCGGTCGAGGCTGCCGGTCAGGCTCAGCGCGAGCGGCATGTTGTAGGTGGCGCTCGGTCCGTCCATCCGGTGCAGGAACCACAAGCGGCTCTGCGCGAAGGACAGTTCCAGGCGCTCCGGGCGGGGCCGGGCAATCAGCGCGGGCCGCGCTGCTCCGGAACCGTCCAGGTGGGCCGCCAGCCCGGCCACGGTCGGGCTCTCGAACAGGGTCCGGACCTCCAGCTCCGCGCCGAGGGTCGCCCGGACCCTGGAGGCCAGGCGGGTCGCCAGCAGCGAGTGTCCGCCGAGGTCGAAGAAGCTGTCGTCGACCCCGACCTGTGCCAGCCCGAGCACTTCGGCGAACAGCTCCGCGAGGACCTGCTCCTGCGGAGTGCGAGGCGCCCGTCCTGCGGCGACCGGACCGAGGTCGGGGGCGGGCAGCGCGCGGCGGTCGAGCTTGCCGCTGGCCGTCAGCGGCAGCGCGTCCATCGCGACGAACGCCGACGGAACGAGGTAGTCCGGCAGCCGCTCGCGCAGCCAGTCCCGGAGTTCGCCGAGGAGTGCGCCGGTGCCACGGCTGCCGGCCGGGCGGTTGGTCAGCGAGGACAGCGCCCGGCCGGAGGCCCCGGCCGGGTGGCACGGCTCGACCGACGGGCCGTGGAGCGCCCGGGGACCGGCGAGGACGACGTCCACGGAGTCGGCAGCGGTGGCCGACCAGGTGACGGCGACCGTGTGGTCGAACTCCCCGCCGAGGGCGTGGAAGTCCTCCGGGTCGAGGAGGTCGCTTCCCTCCGGGGCGTGCAGCCGCTCCAGCAGTTCCGCGAGCGGTCCGTCCTCGTCCTGCAGCGCCCGGGCAAGCGCGGCTTCCCCCACCACACGGCGGTTCGGCACCCCGGTGATCCGCAGCACCTCGGCGGGCGGCTGGGCGAGCAGCTCGCGCAGCTCGGCCGGTCCGGTGATCTGCCGCCCCCACGCCAGCTCGACGGACCCGGTGGGGGTCTCCGGGGCGACGGGTGACTTGTGCAGCGTCACGTCGTAGCGGTACCGGGTCAGCTCGTTGTGGTGGCGGCCGCGCTTGACCTCCACGGCCATCGCGCCGATGTCCGTGCCGTTCTGGCGCAGGACGGTGAAGAAGTCCGGGTCGACCAGCAGCTCCTTCTCCACCCGGAGAGCCCGCTCCACCGCGCGGCGCACGGCCGCGCGGTCCGCGCCGGCGCCGGCCCGGTGCAGCTCGACGGCGGTGGCCAGCGGGCGCAGCAGCCGCAGGTTGCGGACGTCGCCGACGAAGAGCGCGCCACCGGGGGCGAGCAGCCTCATCAGTTTCCCGATCACGTCCGCGAGGTAGTCGGCGGACGGGAAGTACTGCACCACCGAGTTGATCACGATGGTGTCGAACTCCTCGGCCGGCAGCCCGTCGGTGTCGTGCGCCGGACGGGTCTGCAGCACCACGCGCCCGGCCAGCCGCTCCTCCCTCGCGACCTGGGCGGTCAGGGCGTCGATCGCGGTGGCGGAGAAGTCGGTCGCCCAGTAGGTCTCGCAGTGGGGTGCGATCTGCGAGAGCAGCAGACCGGTGCCGACTCCGACCTCCAGCACCCGGCGCGGCTTCAGGGCCAGGATGCGGGTCACCGTCGCGTCCCGCCATTCCCGCATCTGCTCGACAGGGATCGGGCCGGCGTCGTAACTGCTCTTCCAGCCCACGAAGTTGTGGCCGAAGGCCGCTTCGTCGGGGGCGATGGGCAGGGCGTCGTAGACGTCCTGCCACTCGCCCACGTGGTCCGCTTCCAGGCCGCTGTCCCGGGCCGTGTCCTGGCGCGGGACGACGTAGCCGACGAGCGACTCGCCCTGGGCCGAGACGGCGGCCTGGGCGACGGCGGGGTGCTCGGCCAGTGCGGCCTCGACCTCGCCGAGTTCGACGCGGAAGCCGCGGACCTTCACCTGGTCGTCGGCGCGACCGACGTATTCCAGCTGGCCGTCGCCCAGCCGGCGCACCAGGTCGCCGGTGCGGTACATGCGCTCACCGGGTCCGAACGGGCAGGCGACGAACCTCCCCGCCGTCAGGCCCGGCCGGTGAAGGTATCCGCGCGCCAAGCCCGCGCCCGCGACGTACAGCTCGCCCGTCACACCCGGCGGCACCGGTCGCAGACGGTCGTCCAGCACGTACACACGGGCGTTGGCGATCGGCCGGCCGATGGGCGGCACGCCGGACCCCGGGGACAGTGGGTCGCTCATCGTCGCGCACACGGTGGTCTCCGTGGGGCCGTACGCGTTGATCATCCGGCGCCCGGGCGCCCAGCGCTCCACCAGCTCCGGCGGGCACGCCTCACCCGCCACCACCAGCGTCGACACGGTCACCGTGCCGTCCGGCACGGCGGCGAGCACGGACGGGGGCACCGTCACGTGGGTGGCGCCGAGGGTCGGATCGGTCAGGGCGGCGACCGGATCGGCGGCGGGGGGCAGCAGCAGGGTGGCGCCGCCCAGCAGTGCGGTGAAGATCTCCGACACCGAGGCGTCGAAGCTGGGCGAGGCGAACTGCAGCACCCGGCTGCCGGGTTCGATCGCGAAGCGCTCGATCTGTCCAGTGACCAGACTCGCGACACCCCCGTGGCCGACCACGACGCCCTTGGGGCGGCCGGTAGAGCCGGAGGTGTAGATCACGTACGCCGGGTGTCGGTTGTCGAGTGCGATCTGCGGGTCGGTGTCCGGCCAGTCGCCTTCGGTCACCATGGCGGGGTTGTCGACCAGGACGACCGGGCGGGCGTCGTCCAGCATGTACGCGATTCGTGACGGCGGGTAGGCCGGGTCCACCGGCAGGTAGGCCGCCCCGGCCTTCAGTACGCCGAGGACTGCCACCACTGATTCCAGCGACCGTGGCAGGGAGACCGCCACCACCTGCTCCGGACCGACACCTTGGGCGATCAGTGCGTGTGCGAACCGGTTCGCTCGTGCGTCGAGCTGTCGGTACGTCAGCTCTTCCTTGCCGCAGACGAGTGCGATCGCGTCCGGTGTCGCCGCCACCCGCGCCGCGAAGGCCTGCGGCAGCGGGACGGCGCCCACGTCACGGGCGGTGGCGTTGTCGCGTTCCAGCAGCCGGTGCCGTTCGTCGGCGCCGAGGAGCTCGATCCCTCCGATCGGCAGCTCAGGGTCGGCGGTGACGGCCTCCAGCAGGAGTGTCCAGCGCCGGACCAGGGCGGCGACCGTCGAGCGGTCGAACAGGTCGGTGGCGTACTCGACCGCGCCGGCGATTCCGGCCGGGCTCCCGTCGGGACCGAACTGTTCGACCATGCTCACGCCGAGGTCGAACTTGGCGGTTCGGGTCGCGACCGCGTAGGTGGCGACGTCCAGGCCGGGCAGCGAGAAGCGGCCCATCGGCGCGTTCTGCACGGCGAGGATGGTCTGGAACAGCGGGTGGTGGGAGAGGGAACGGGACGGGTTGAGCGCTTCCACAAGGTGCTCGAACGGCACGTCCTGGTGCGCGTACGCCGACAGCGCGGTCTCCCTCACCCGGCCGAGGAGCTCGGCGAAACTCGGATCACCGCTCGTGTCGGTGCGCAGTACCAGCGTGTTGACGAAGAAGCCGACCAGATCGTCCAGGGCCTCATCCGTGCGCCCCGCGATCGGACTCCCGATCGCGATGTCCGTGCCCGCACCCAGCCGCGTGTACAGCGCCGCCAGTGCCGCCTGCAGCACCATGAACAGACTCGTCCCGGTACTCCGCGCCAACTCCGCCAGCGCGGCGTGCAGTTCGGGGCCGAGTTCCAGGTCGACGTGGTCCCCGTGCCGGCCTGCGACAGCCGGGCGGGGGCGGTCGGTGGGCAGGGCGAGCAGCTCCGGCAGGTCGGACAGTTGCCGCTTCCAGTAGTCGAGCTGCTCGGCGAACAGGCTCTGCGGGTCGGCGGCGTCGCCGAGCAGCTCGCTCTGCCACAGCGTGTAGTCGGCGTACTGCACGGGCAAGGCCGGGCGGCTGTCCGTCCGGCCCTCGCAACGGGCCGCGTAGGCCTCGGCCAGGTCGCGGGCGAGTGGCCCGGTGGACCAGCCGTCAGCGGCGATGTGGTGCATGACCAGCAGCAGCACGTGTTCGTCCGGCGCGAGAGCGAACAGCTCCGCCCGCAGCGGCGGCTCCGTCGCGAGCTCGAAGGGCTGCCGGGCGGACTCGGCGAGCTGCTCGGGCAGTTCGCCTTGTGTCACCTCGGTCGGTCGGGCCCGGAGGCGGACCGTGGTCGGGTCCAGCAGGCGCTGGCAGGGTACGCCGCCGACCTCCGGGAACACCGTCCGCAGGCTCTCGTGCCGGGCCACCACGTCGGCCAGCGCTTGATCCAGTGCGGGGCGGTCGAGCGTTCCGGTCAGCCGCAGTGCCAGCGGGATGTGGTACGTCGCGGCGGCGGCGTCCATACGGTGCAGGAACCAGAGCCGGCGCTGGGCGAAGGAGAGCGGCACTGCCTCGGGCCGCTCGTACGGGGTCAGCGCCGGGCGGGCACGGCCGGCCTCGGCCAGCGCCTCGGCCAGGCCCGCCACTGTGGGCGCCTGGAAGAGTGCGCGCAGCCCGAGTTCCACGCCGAGCACCGAGCGCACCCGGGCGACCAGCCGGGTGGCGAGCAGGGAATGCCCGCCCAACTCGAAGAAGTCGTCGTCGACCGAGACCCGCTGCACGCCGAGCACCTCCGCGAACAGCTCGGCGAGGATCTGCTCCTGCGGCGTGCGCGGCACCTGCCCGCTCCCCGCCGGAGCGGCGTCGGGCACGGGCAGCGCAGCCCGGTCCAGCTTGCCGTTGGGCGTCAGCGGCAACGCGTCCAGCACCATGAAGACGGTCGGCACCAGGTAGTCCGGCAGCCGCTCGCGCAGGTGCGCCGCCAGCTCCGCAGGACGGGCGGTCAGGTCGTGCCGGGCCACCACGTAGCCGACGAGCCGGTCGTCCTGGGCCGAGACGGCGGCCTGGGCGACGGCGGGGTGCTCGGCCAGTGCGGCCTCGACCTCGCCGAGTTCGACGCGGAAGCCGCGGACCTTCACCTGCTGGTCGGCCCGGCCGACGTACTCCAACTCGCCGTCGGGCCGACGCCGCACCAGGTCGCCGGTGCGGTACATCCGGGCACCCGCCGGCCCGAACGGGCAGGCCGTGAACCGTCCCGCCGTGAGGCCCGGCCGGTCCAGGTAGCCGCGTGCCAGACCCGGGCCGGCGATGTACAGCTCTCCGGGCACGCCCGGTGGTACGACGTGCAGCCGCTCGTCCAGCACGTACGTCCGGAAGCCCGCGACCGGTCGCCCGATCGGTGGCACGCCGGACCCCGGGGACAGCGGGTCGCTCATGGTTGCGCACACGGTGGTCTCGGTGGGGCCGTACGCGTTGATCATCCGGCGCCCGGGCGCCCAGCGCTCCACCAGCTCCGGCGGGCAGGCCTCACCCGCCACCACCAGGGTGGTCGCCGTGAGTTCGGCGCCGTCCAGCGCAGCCAGGGCGGAGGGCGGCAGCGTCACATGGGTGACGGAGAACCGGCGGTCCGTCAGGGCCTCCAGCGGGGCCTCGGCGGGAGCCAGTACGAGGGAGGCACCGGTGAGCAGCGCGCTGCACAGGTCCCAGAAGGACGCGTCGAAGCTGGGCGAGGCGAACTGGAGCACCCGGCTGCCCGGTGCCACGCCGAGCCGCTCGACCTGCACCGCCACCAGGCCCGACACACCGGCGTGGCTCACGACGACGCCCTTGGGGCGGCCGGTAGAGCCGGAGGTGTAGATCACGTAGGCCGGGTGTCGGATGTCGGGTGCGATCTGCGGGTCGGTGTCGGGCCAGTCGCCTTCGGTCACCGTGGCGGGGTTGTCGACCAGGACGGTCGGGCGGGCGTCGTCCAGCATGTACGCGATCCGGGACGGCGGGTAGGCCGGGTCCACCGGCAGGTAGGCCGCCCCGGCCTTCAGTACGCCGAGGACCGCCACCACTGATTCCAGCGACCGTGGCAGGGAGACCGCCACCACCTGCTCCGGACCGACACCCTGGGCGATCAGCGCGTGTGCGAACCGGTTCGCCCGCGCGTCGAGCTGTCGGTACGTCAGCTCGTCCTCGCCGCAGACCAGTGCGATCGCGTCCGGTGCCGCCGCAACCCGCGCCGCGAACAGCTCAGGCAGGCTTTCCCCGCCCGCTTCCTCCTCGACGGAGGGCAGCAGCTCGCCGTGCTCCTCGGCGGACAGCAGGTCGATCCCGCCGATCGGCCGGTCGGGAGCGGCGGCGACCGCGGCCAGCATCCTGGTCCACCTGGCGGCCAGAGTCTCGACCGTCGCGCGGTCGAACAGGTCGGTGCTGTACTCGATCGCACCGCTGAGTCCGGCCGGCTCGCCGTCGGGACCGTACTCCTCCGCGAACCCGAAGGTCAGGTCGAGCCGCGCGGTCCCGGTGAGCACGGCCACCCCGGAGACCTGGAGGCCCGGCAGTTCGAAGGCGCCGCCCGGCGCGTTCTGCACGACCAGACCGGTCTGGAACAGCGGGTGGTGGGAGAGGGAACGAGACGGGTTGAGCGCTTCCACGAGGTGCTC
Source organism: Streptomyces sp. NPDC042346 (assembly GCF_055581845.1). Classification (NCBI taxonomy): domain Bacteria; kingdom Bacillati; phylum Actinomycetota; class Actinomycetes; order Kitasatosporales; family Streptomycetaceae; genus Streptomyces; species Streptomyces sp. NPDC042346. The sequence goes on from NZ_JBVJEH010000005.1 coordinate 41,069, forward strand.
GAACGGCACGTCCTGGTGCGCGTACGCCGACAGCGCGGTCTCCCTCACCCGGCCGAGCAGGTCGGCGAAACTCGGATCACCGCTCGTGTCGGTGCGCAGCACCAGCGTGTTGACGAAGAAGCCGACCAGATCGTCCAGGGCCTCATCCGTGCGCCCCGCGATCGGACTCCCGATCGCGATGTCCGTGCCCGCACCCAGCCGCGTGTACAGCGCCGCCAGTGCCGCCTGCAGCACCATGAACAGGGTCGCCCCCGATCGTCGTGCCAACTCCACGAGCGCGGTGTGCAGTTCGGCACCGATGCGGAGTTCCAGCAGGTCACCGCTGTACGTCATGGCGGCCGGGCGCGGCCGGTCGGCAGGCAGCTGCAGTTGGTCGGGCAGACCGGCCAGTGTCTGCGTCCAGTAGGCGACCTGGCGGGCGAACAGACTGTCGGCGTCGTCCTCGTCGCCCAGGATCTCGTGCTGCCACAGGGTGTAGTCGCCGTACGTCACGGGCAGCGGTGGCCAGGCCGGTGCCCCGCCGCCCTGCCGGGTGCTGTAGGCGGCGCCCAGGTCCCGGGCGAGCGGGCCCATGGACCAGCCGTCTCCGACGATGTGGTGCATGACCAGCAGCAGCACGTGCTCGTCCGGCGCGACCGAGAACAGTTCCGCCCGCAGCGGTACCTCCGAGGTCAGGTCGAAGCCGCGCACGGCCGCCTCGCGCAGCACCGCGGACAGCTCCCTCTCGCCGGTCTTGCGCACGGCCAGGGGGACGGCGACCTCGGCGGCATCGAGCACCCGCTGGTACGGAATTCCGCCGGTGTGCGGGAAGACCGTCCGCAGGGTTTCGTGCCGGGCCACCACGTCCACGAGCGCGGAGCTCAGCGCGTCCCGGTCGAGGTCTCCTGAGAGCCGCAGGGCCAGCGGCATGTGATACGTGGCGCTCGGCGCCCCGAACTGCTGGAGGAACCAGAGCCGGCGCTGCGCGAACGACAGCGGCATCATTTCGCGACGGGGCCGGGGCACCAGAGCCTGCCGTGGGGTGCCGGCGTCGTGCAGCCCGGCCGCCAGCCCGGCCGCCAGTCCTGCGGGGGTCGGGGTCCGGAACAGAGCGCGCAGCTGCAGCTCGACTCCGAGGGTCGCCCGGACCCGCGAGACCAGCCGGGTGGCGAGCAAGGAGTGCCCACCCAGCTCGAAGAAGTCCTCGTCGACCCAGACCCGCGCGATCCCCAGCACCTCGGCGAACAGCTCGCACAGGATCTGCTCCTGGGGCGTGCGAGGCGCCCGGCCACCGGCGGTCGTGCCCGGCTCCGGCGCGGGCAGCGCCGCCCGGTCGAGCTTGCCGTTCGGCGTCAGCGGCAGCGCGTCGAGCAGGACGAACGCGGACGGAACCAGATACTCCGGCACCCGGTCGCGCAGGAACACCGCCAGCGCCGACGCGGTCGCCGCGGTCGCGTCCGAGGGGACGACGTACGCGACGATCCGGTCCTCCCTGGCGAGCACCGCGACCTGGGACACGCCCGGGTGCGCCGTCAGCTCGGCCTCGATCTCACCGGGCTCGATCCGGAACCCGCGCACCTTGACCTGGTGGTCGACCCGGCCGGCGAACTCCAGCTCGCCGTCGGCACGCCAGCGCACCAGGTCGCCGGTGCGGTACATCCGCGCGCCCGCCGGACCGTACGGATGGGCGACGAAGCGCCCGGCGCTCAGTCCGGGCTGGTTCAGGTAGCCGCGGGCCAGCCCCGCTCCGGCCAGGTACAGCTCGCCCAGCACGCCGGAGGCCACCGGACGCAGCGCCGAATCCAGCACATACGCCTGGCAGTTGGCGATGGGGCGACCGATCGGCACCGGCAGCGGGCAGTCGGCGGGGTCGGCCGGAAGCGCGTAGGCGGTGATCACGTGCGTTTCGGCAGGCCCGTAGTGGTTGTGCAGCACCCGGCCCGGCCGGCGAGCCTGGAAGCGGCGCAGTGCACCGCTCAGTCGCATGGCCTCTCCGGCCTGGGCGACCAGCCGCAGGCGGGGCAGGTCCAGCCCGGCCTCCTCGGCGGCTTCGGCCAGTGCCTCGACCACCAGATTCGGCGCGAACAGCTCCTCGACCTGGTGCCGGTCCAGCCAGTGGGCGAACAGCTCCGCGCTGCGCCGCTGCTCCTCGGTCGGCACCACCAGGGTCTTGCCGTACAGCAGCGCGGAAAGCACTTCCTGCACCGAGACGTCGAAGCTGATCGCGGTGAACTGCGCGGTGCGCGTGCCGGGTTCGCCGCCGACGGTCCGGTGGTGCCACTCCAGCAGGTTCAACAGTCCGGCGGCGGGCATCTCGATGGCCTTGGGCCGGCCGGTGGAACCGGAGGTGTAGATGACGTAGGCAGGATGCCGGGCGTCCGCGGGGACGGCCGGATCGTGCTCCGGCAGCTCGCCGTCCGGCGTGACGGCCGCGAGGTCGTCGAGCACGACGGCCGGGCGGGCGTCGTCCAGCATGAACGCGATGCGGGCGGCCGGGTAGTCCGAGTCGATCGGCAGGTACGCCGCGCCCGCCTTGAGCACGGCGAGGACGGCGACCACCAACTCGGCCGAACGCGGCAGTCGCAGGGCGACGACCTGCTCAGGACCCACGCCCCGCGCGATCAGCGCGTGGGCCAGGCGGTTGGCCCGGCGGTTCAGCTCGCGGTAGGTCAGCACGGTGCTCTCGAACACGACGGCCGGGGCCTCCGGCGTCGCCCGGGCACGTGCCTCGAACAGCGCGGGCAGGGTGACATCAGGAGCCGGGCAGGCCGTGTCGTTGCGGTCGACCAACAGCTCGCGCCGCTCCTCGGCGGTGAGGATGTCGATCCGGCTCAGCGGACGCTCCGGGGCGGCGACCACCGCGGCCAGCAGCCGCAGCCACCGGGCGACCAGTGCCTCCACCGTGGCGGGGTCGAACAGGTCGGTGCTGTACTCGACCCGCCCGATGATGCCCTCGGCCGGCCCGCCGGTGCCGCCGCGCTCCAGCAGGTGGAAGCCGAGGTCGAACATCGCCGTCGGCGTCCGCACCAGGACGATCTCGGCGGTCAGACCGCTCAGCTCGAACTCGGCGCGGGGCACGTTCTGCAGCGCGAGCAGTACCTGGAACAGCGGCTGCCGGGTGAGCGACCGGGACGGGTTCAGGGCCTCGACGACATGCTCGAACGGCAGGTCCTGGTGCGCGTACGCGCCGAGTGCGCCCTCCCGGACACGGACCAGCAGGTCGGCGAAGGACGGGTCGCCGCTGGTGTCCGTGCGGAGCACCAGGGTGTTGACGAAGAACCCGATGAGGTCGTCCAGCGCCTGGTCGGTGCGGCCGGCGATCAGGCTGCCGACCGGGACGTCCGTACCCGCACCGAGCTTGTCCAGCAGCGATGCCAGGCCGGCCTGCAGCACCATGTACACGCTGGCGCCGTGCTCCCGGCCCAGCCGGACGAGCCCGGCGTGGAGTTCCGCGTCCAGTGCGATCGGCAGGTGGCCGCCGGAGAAGGAAGGGGTCGCGGGCCGGTGACGGTCGGCGGGGAGCCGGATCTGCTCCGGCAGGTCCGCGAGCGTCCGCGTCCAGTACTCGGTCTGACGGGCGAACAGGCTGTCCTGGTCGGCCGCATGGCCGAGCAGCCGGTTCTGCCACAGGGTGTAGTCGGCGTACTGCACGGGCAGCGGTGCCCACTGCGGCGCCCCGCCCCGGCGGCGTGCCGCGTACGCGGTGGTCAGGTCGGTGGCCAGCGGGCCCAGCGACCAGCCGTCTCCGGCGATGTGGTGCATCACCAGGAGCAGTACGTGCTCGTTCGCCGAGACCTCGAACACTTCGGCGCGCAGCGGTGGTTCGGCGGCAAGGTCGAATCCGCGCGCAGCGGCTCCCGTCAGCAGTTCCGGCAGGGCCGGCTCGTCGGCCGGGGTGACCGACAGCTTCGGGCGCGCCTCCCCTGCGGCGAGTACCCGCTGGTAGGGCACGCCGTCCGTGGCCGGGAAGACCGTGCGCAGGGTTTCGTGCCGGTCGACGAGGTCGCCCAGCGCCGCCTCCAGGGCCGCCAGGTCCAGCGGTCCCGAGAGCCGCCATGCGAGCGGCATGTTGTAGACCGACTCGGCGCCCTCCAACTGGCGCAGGAACCACAGCCTCCGCTGGGCCGACGACAGCGGCACCAGCTCGGGCCGCTCCGCCCGCTCCAGGGCGAGCCGGGCCCGGTCCGCGCCGCCCAGCCCGGCGGCCAGCCCGGCCACGGTCGGGGTACGGAACAGGGCGGACAGGGCCAGCTCCACGCCCAGCGTCGCACGGACCCGGGCCACCAGCCGGGTGGCGAGCAGGGAGTGCCCGCCGAGATCGAAGAAGTCGTCGTCGGCACCGACCTGGGACAGGCCCAGTACCTCGGCGAACAGCCCGGCCAGCACATGTTCGTGAGGAGAGTGCGGTGCCCGGCCGGCCGGCGTCGCGGTGGACTCGGGCTCGGGCAGGGCACGTCGGTCCAGCTTGCCGTTCGGGGTCAGCGGCAGCGCGTCGAGGGAGACGAACGCCGCCGGCACCATGTACTCCGGCAGCCGCTCGCGCAGGTGCGCCCGGAGGTCCTCCGGCCGAAGCTCCGCACCGGTGGCGGTCTGCAGGTAGGCGACCAGACGGGGGCCCTGCGCCCGGTCCTGCCGGACGATCACGGCGGCCCGCTTGATCCCGGGGTGCTCGGCGAGGACGGCCTCGATCTCGCCGAGTTCGATGCGGAATCCTCGGACCTTTACTTGGTCGTCGGTGCGGCCGAGGAACTCCAGGTTTCCGTCCGGGTTCCATCGCACCAGGTCACCGGTGCGGTACATCCGAGAGCCGCCGGGACCGAACGGGTCCGCGACGAACCGCCCAGCGGTCAGCCCCGGCCGGTTCAGATAGCCCCGCGCCAGGCCCGTACCGGCGATGTACAGCTCACCCGGCACATCGGCGGGCACGGGCCGCAACGCGGCGTCGAGGACGTGCAGCCGGACGCCGTCGAGAGGTCGGCCGATCACTTGGCCCGGACTCGACTCCAGGCGCGCGACGACAGAGTCCACCGTGCACTCGGAGGGCCCGTAGTAGTTGAGCGAGAGCACTCCGTCGGCCGCCCGCAGCCGCTTCCACAGCTGGTCCGGAACGGTCTCCCCGCCCAGCGCGACCACCGAAGGACGCCATCGCGGGTCGTCCAGCAGACCGTGTTCGATCAGCATCTGCAGATAGGAAGGGGTGCCGCCGACGGTGTCCAGCCCGGCCCGTACGGCGTACTCGAGGTAGGCCTCCGGGTCGGACCAGGTCGCCTCGTCCAGGACGTGCAGCTCGTGGCCCGCGAACAGGGCGAACAGCTGGTCGCAGGAGCCGTCGAACGACACGGATGTGGTCAGCCCCACACGCATCCGCGTCCTCGTCCGGAAGATCAGCGAGTTCTGCGCCGCGAAGAGGTTTCGCAGGCTGCCGTGGGTTGCCACCACGCCCTTGGGCCTGCCGGTCGAACCGGAGGTGTAGATCACGTAGACCGGTTGGCTCGGATCGACGGCCACCGCCGGATCGGCCGCCGGGCAGCCCTCCACCAGGGCGGCCGTCTCGGGATCGTCGAGCACCAGCCGGCCGGCCGCACCGCCGTCGGGCAGACGCTTCTCGCTGCGGGTGTCGGTGACGGTGAGGACCGGGCGGGCGTCTTCGAGCAGGTAGGCGATGCGGGCGGCCGGGTACTCCGGGTCGACCGGGACGTACGCCGCGCCGGTCTTCAGTACCGCGAGGATCGCCACCACCAGTTCGGCCGACCTCGGCAGTGCGACCGCCACCAGCCGCTCGGGTCCCGCGCCCCGTGCGATCAGCGCGTGCGCCAGCCGGTTCGCCCGTACGTCCAGCTCCGCGTATGTCAGCGACACGTCGCCGCACACCAGCGCGACGCGATCCGGAGTCGCCCGGACGTGCTCCCGGAACAGCTCCGGCAGGCTCTCGGTCACAGCCGACGCCGCCGGTCCGGTGCCCAGCTCCGTCAGCTCACGGCGCTCCTCGGCCGAGAGCAGCTCGAACCGGCTGAGCGGCCGCCGCGGGTCGGCGACCGCGGCACGGAGCAGCCGCTCCCACCGACCGAGCATCGTCTCGACGGCTGACGGGTCGTACAGGTCGCAGGCGTACTCGACGGACCCGTCGATCCCCGCTGGGGAGCCGTCCTCCGCGTGCCGCTCGGACATGGTGAAGATCAGGTCGAGTTTGGCCGTGGTGGATGTCGACGGCATGTCGTCGACGCGCAGCCCGGGCGGCGCGAAATCGGCCCGGGGCGCGTTCTGCAGCACCAGCATCACCTGGAACAGCGGGTGGTGCGCCAGCGACCGGGACGGGTTCAGGACCTCGACCAGGTACTCGAACGGCAGGTCCTGGTGGGCGTATCCGGCCAGCGCCGTGTCCCGGACCCGGTCCAGCAGCTCGGCGAACGTCGGATCGCCCGAGGTGTCGGTACGGAACACCAGGGTGTTGACGAAGTAGCCCACCAGATCGTCCTGCGCCTGGTCGGTCCGGCCGGCGACCGGGCTGCCGACCGGAATGTCGTCGCCCGCGCCGAGCTTGCTCAGCAATGCCGCCAGCCCTGCCTGGAGCACCATGAACAGACTGGTCCCGTGCGCACGGGCGAGCTCACGAAGACCGCGGTGCAGCTCGGCGTCGAGACCGGCGAGCACAGAAGCGCCCCGGTGCGAGGCGACCGCCGGGCGGGGCCGGTCGGAGGGCAGCTGGATCCGCTCCGGCAGACCGGCCAGCTGCCGGGTCCAGTAGTCTGCCTGGCCGGCGAACAGGCTGTCCCCGTCGGCGGAGTCGCCGAGCAGTTCGTGCTGCCACAGGGTGTAGTCGGCGTACTGGACAGGCAGGGGGGCCCACTGCGGCTCCTGGCCGCGGCAGCGTGCCGTGTAGGCGGCGGTCAGTCCCTGCGCGAGCGGGCCGAGCGACCAGCCGTCCCCCGCGATGTGGTGGAGCACCAGCTGGAAGACGTGCTCGTCCGGCGCCAACTCGAACAGCCCGGCCCGCAGCGGCACATCGGCGGCCAGATCGAACCGGCGGTCCTTCGCCGCCGTCATCAGAGCGGGCAGCTCGGCCTCGGTGGTCCGGTTCACGAGCAGCCGCGGGCGGGCCGCCTCCACGTCCAGCACCTGCTGGTGCGGCACCCCGTCCACCGCCGGGAAGACGGTGCGCAGGCTCTCGTGCCGAGCCGTCACGTCCGCCACGGCGGCCGCCAGGGCACCCCGGTCCAGATCCCCGGACAGCCGCCAGGCCAGGGAGATGTGGTAGTTCGCGCTGACACCCTCCAGCTGGTGCAGGAACCACAGCCGCCGCTGCGCGAACGACAGCGGGATCACCTCGGGCCGCTCACGCCGGACCAGGGCGGCCTGCGCCGGCCCGGCCGCTGCCAGGGCGGCGGCCAGACCCGCCGGGGTCGGCGCCTCGAAGAGCGTGCGCAGCGGCATCTCCACGCCGAGCGTCGCGCGGATCCGGGCGGCCAGGCGGGTGGCGAGCAGCGAGTGCCCGCCCAGATCGAAGAATCCGTCCTCGACGCCGGCCGACGCCACCCCCAGGACCTCTGCGAACAGCCGGCAGAGGATCTGCTCCTGCGGGGTGCGCGGCGCACGGCAGGTGGCCGCCGGGGTGAGGTCGGGGGCGGGCAGGGCCCGATGGTCCAGCTTGCCGTTGACGGTCAGCGGCAGTGCGTCCAGCATGACGAACGCCGACGGCACCATGTACTCCGGCAACCGCTCGCGCAGGTGCCCCCGCAGGTCGGCGGTGCTCGGTGCGGCGCCCGCGGCCGGCACCAGGTACGCGGCGAGCCGGGTGTCGTCGGACCGGTCCTGTCGTGCCAGGACGGCGGCCTGGGCGATGCCGGGGTGCGCGGCCAGCGCCGCCTCGATCTCGCCGAGCTCGATCCGGAAGCCGCGCACCTTCACCTGCTGGTCGGCCCGGCCGACGTAGCGCAGGCTGCCGTCCGCCGAGCGGCGCACCACGTCGCCGCTGCGGTACATCCGCGATCCCGGCAGCCCGAACGGGTCCGCGACGAACCGCCCCGCGGTCAGGCCGGGCCGGTTCAGGTAGCCGCGCGCCAGGCCCGCGCCCGCGACGTACAGCTCGCCGGGCACGCCCGGGGCCACCGGCCGCAGGCCGTCGTCGAGCACGTACGCCCGCAGGTCCGGGAGGGCCGCGCCGATCTGGCCGGCGGCGGTCCCGGACCGGTCGAGGGACGCGTACGTGACGTGCACCGTGGTCTCGGTGATGCCGTACATGTTGACCAGCCGCGGCGCGTCCTCCGCGTGCCTCTGGTACCAGCTCGCCAGCCGGGCGTGCTCCAGCGCCTCGCCGCCGAACACCACCGTGCGAAGGGCAAGCCGACGGCCGGTCTCCGGGGCCTCCGCGTCCGCCTGCATCAGCTGGTAGAAGGCGGACGGCGTCTGGTTGAGCACCGTCACCCGCTCGTGGGCGAGCAGTTCCAGGAACCGGCCGGGCGAGCGGCTGGTCTCGTGGTCGACGACCACCAGACGGCCGCCGTGCAGCAGCGGGCCCCACAGTTCCCACACCGAGAAGTCGAAGGCGTAGGAGTGGAAGAGGGTCCACACGTCATCGGAGGAGAAGTCGAACAGCTCCCGTGTCGTGTCGAACAGGCGTACCACGTTGCGGTGCGGGACCACCACGCCCTTGGGGTTGCCGGTGGAACCGGAGGTGTGGATGACGTAGGCGGCGTGGTCCGGGCCGACGGCGACACCCGGGTCCGTGTCCGGTAGCCCGTCCAGGTCGGCGGTGTCCAGCAGCAGCCGGTCCACGTGCTCCGCTCCCGGCAGGTCTCCGGTCCCGCTCGTCGTCACGAGCAGCGCGGGCCGGGAGTCCTGGAGGAGATAGGCGATCCGCGCGGCCGGGTATTCCGGGTCCACCGGTACGTACGCGGCGCCGGTCTTCAGTACCGCGAGCACCGCCACGACCAGCTCCGCCGAGCGCGGCAGGGCCAGCGCCACCAGCTGCTCCGGCCCCACCCCCCGGTCGATCAGGGCGTGCGCCAGCCGATTGGCACGCGCGTTCAGCCGGCCGTACGTCAGAGTGGTCTCGCCGTCGGTGAGAGCGGTCGCGGCAGGGTTCGCCCGCACCTGCCGCTCGAACAGCGCGGCCAGGCCGCACTCCGGCAGCTCCCCGCCCTGGTCGGTGCCGGCCGGCAGCAGGGCCCGGAGCTCATCGGCGGACAGCACGTCCACCTGGCGGATCCGTCGGCCGGGGTCGGCGACGACGGAGCGCAGCAGCCGCAGCCACCGTTCGACGATCCCGGTGACGGTGGCCGCGTCGAACAGATCGGTGCTGTACTCCACCACGCCCGACAAGCCCTCCTCGCCGGGCTGTTCGGCCAGAACGAAGGTCAGGTCGCACTTGGACGTTCCGGTGGGCACCAGGTCGGTCGCCACGCGCAGCCGCGGCAGGTCGAAGGTGCCGAACGGCGCGTTCTGCAGGGTGAGCATGGTCTGGAACAGCGGGTGGTGTGCGAGCGTCCGGGTCGGGTTCAGCGCCTCCACGAGGTGCTCGAACGGCACCTCCTGGTGCGCGTACGCGGCCAGCGCGTCGGAACGCACCCGGCCCAGCAGCTCGGTGAACGACGGATCGCCGGACAGATCGGTGCGCAGCACCAGGGTGTTGACGAAGAAGCCGACCAGGTCGTCCAGGGCCTCGTCGGTGCGCCCAGCGATCGGTGTGCCGATCGGAACGTCGGTACCGGCACCGAGCTTGCCCAGCAGCGCGGCCAGACCGGCCTGGAGCACCATGAAGAGGCTGGCTCCGCCGTCGCGGGCGAGTTCGCGCAGGCCCTGGTGCAGCTCGGCGTCGATGCGCACCGGAAGGTGGGCGCCCCGATAGGACATCGCCGCCGGCCGGGGCCGGTCGAAGGGCAGCTCGACCTGGTCGGGCAGGTCCGCCAGCCGTTCCCGCCAGTACGCGAGTTGGCCGTCGAGCAGACTGTCCGGGTCGGCGCTGTCACCCAGCAACTCCTGCTGCCAGAGGGCATAGTCGGCGTACTGGACCGGCAGCGGCGGCCACTCCGGCTTCGCCCCTTCGCTGCGGGCCGCGTAGGCGGTCGCCAGATCCCGCGAGAGCGGGCCCGTCGACCAGCCGTCACCGGCGATGTGGTGCACCACCAGCAGCAGTACGTGCTCCTCGGCGCCGAGCCGGAAGAGTTCGGCGCGCAGCGGCGATTCCCCGGAGAGGTCGAAGCCGTACCGCGCCGCCTCCGCCAGCCGGTCCGGCAGGTCGCGCTCGTCGGCCTCGGTCACCCGCAGCCGCGGCCGTGCCGCGTCGAGGCCGAGCACTCGCTGGCACGGCACTCCGTCGACCACCGGAAAGACGGTGCGCAGGCTCTCGTGCCGCTCCACCACGTCCGCCAGGGAGGCTTCCAGGGCCCGCTGGTCCAGGATTCCGGACAGCCGCAGAGCCAGTGGAATGTTGTACGTGGCACTCGGACCCTCCATCCGGTGCAGGAACCACAGTCGGCGCTGCGCGAAGGACAGCGGAACCGTCTCGGGCCGCTCGCGCCGCCCCAGCGCCGGGCGCGCCCGGCCCGCGGCGTCCACGGCGGCCGCCAGCTCCGCCACCGTCGGCGCGTCGAACAGGTCGCGCAGCCTCAGCTCCACACCCAGCACGGACCGTGCCCGGGCGATCAGCCTGGTGGCGAGCAGGGAGTGCCCGCCCAGGTCGAAGAAGGAGTCGTCGACAGCGACCTGCGGCCGTCCCAGCACCTCGGCGAACAGCCCGGCGAGCAGGTGCTCGACCGCGGTGCGCGGAGCTCGCCCCGGTGCGACGGGCTGGTGCCCGGGCGCCGGGAGGGCGCGCCGGTCGAGCTTGCCGTTCGGGGTCAGCGGAAGCGCGTCCAGCACCACGATCGCCGACGGCACCATGTGTGCGGGCAGCCGCTCCCGCAGCCCGGCCCGCAGGGTGTCCGCGTGGACGACCTGCCCCGCGGCGGGGACGACGTAGGCGACCAGCTGGGGTTCCTCGTCGGTGCGGACCGTGACCGCGGCCCGTGCGATCTGCGGGTGCTCGGCGAGGACGGCCTCGATCTCGCCGAGTTCGATGCGGAAGCCTCGGACCTTTACTTGGTCGTCGGTGCGGCCGAGGAACTCCAGGTTTCCGTCCGGGTTCCATCGCACCAGGTCACCGGTGCGGTACATCCGTGTGCCGCCGGGACCGAACGGGTCCGCGACGAACCGCCCAGCGGTCAGGCCAGGTCGGTTCAGATAGCCCCGCGCCAGGCCGGCGCCGGCGATGTACAGCTCACCCGGCACACCGGCCGGCAGCGGCCGCAGGGCGCCGTCGAGCACGTACAGCCGGGCGTTGGTGACAGGTCGGCCGATGACCGGGCGCGGGCTCGATGCCGTGGGCGCGGCCACCGAGTTGACGGTGCACTCCGACGGTCCGTAGAGGTTGAGGCAGGAGGCCCCGTCGGAGGCCCGCAACCGCTCCCAGAGCTGCTCGGGGACGGCCTCGCCGCCCGCCGCGACGAGCGCGGGACGGCGCTGCGGATCGTCCAGCAGTCCATGGGCGACAAGGACGTGGAGGTAGGAAGGGGTGGCTTCGACGTAGTCCAGCCCGCTGCACGCCGCGTAGTCGACGAAGGCCTTCGGGTCGGTCCAGGTCGCGTGATCCAGGACGTGCAGTTCGTGGCCCGCGAAGAGGGCCATGAGCTGGTTCCAGGAGGCGTCGAACGACACCGAGGTGGTCAGCGCCACCCGTAGCCGCCGCCCGTCCTCCAGCAGGGGTGCGAACTGCACCAGCCTCTGGTCGGTGAGCAGGTCGAGCAGGCCGCCGTGCGTTGCCACCACGCCCTTGGGCCTGCCGGTCGAACCGGAGGTGTAGATCACGTACGCCGGTTGGCTCGGATCCACGGCCACCGTCGGGTCGACCGCCGGCCAGTCCGCGAGCAGGGCGGCCTTCTCGGGATCGTCGAGCACCAGCCGGCCGGCCGCACCGCCGTCGGGCAGACGCTTCTCGCTGAGGGTGTCGGTGACGGTGAGGACCGGGCGGGCGTCTTCGAGCAGGTAGGCGATGCGGGCGGCCGGGTACTCCGGGTCGACCGGGACGTACGCCGCGCCGGTCTTGAGCACCGCGAGGATCGCCACCACGAGTTCGGCCGACCTCGGCAGCGCGACCGCCACCAGCCGCTCGGGCCCCGCGCCCCGTGCGATCAGCGCGTGCGCCAGCCGGTTCGCCCGTACGTCCAGCTCCGCGTACGTCAGCGACACGTCGCCGCACACCAGCGCGACGCGATCCGGAGTCGCCCGGACGCGCTCCCGGAACAGCTCCGGCAGGCTTTCGGTCACAGCCGACGCTGTCGGTCCGGAGCCCAGCTCCGTCAGCTCACGGCGCTCCTCGGCCGAGAGCAGCTCGAACCGGCCGACCGCCTCGTCCGGGTCGTAGTCCGCGACGGCGTCGAGCAGGGCGAGCAGCCGCTGCTGGTGCGCGGCGAGGTCGTCGTCGCCGTACGCCTCCGGCGCGCCGTGCAGCCGGAGAAGCGGGGGATTGCCGTCCCGGTAGTCGAAGAGCCAGATGGCCAGGTCGGTGGTCGACCCCGAGACGAAGTGGTGAACCGAGGCGGGGTGCCCGGCGAAGCTCGGCCTGGCGTTGAAGGCCATGATGTTGACGATCAGCGGGAACGCCGTTCCGATGCCGCCCGGCGCGCCCAAGTCGCGCAGCAGGTCCTCGCTGCGGTAACGCTCGTGCGCGACGGCCGACTCGACCTCCCGCGCCACCTGGTCGAGGAGAGCGCCCCACGGCATGTCCGGTCGCACGGTCAGCCGCAGCGGCACCACGTTGGACATCGTGCCGGGCACCGACATCAGGTCGCGGTCGGAGCCCCGACGGGCGGTGACGGGCAGGGCGAGCACCACGTCCTGGGCGCCGCTCAGCCGGTGGGCGTAGAGCGCCGTCGCCGCGATCACCACCCGGGACCACCTGACACCGGCCCGGCCCGCCGCCGCCCGCAGTGCCTCCGGGCTCCGCAGCTCCAGCTCCCCGGCCACGCGCAGGGTCCGGTGCGGGTCGGTCGCGGAGGTGTCGGTGAGCCGTGTCGGGGCGGGCAGATCGGTGAAGCGCTCGGTCCAGTAGGAGCGGTCGGCGGTGAAGTCGACGGACGAGCGATAGGCGGCGTCGCTGTCGACCAGGTCCCGCAGCGAGCCGAACGGGCAAGGCGGTACGACACGGTCCTCGACCAGCGCCGAGTACACCTCGCCGACCCGCTGCCGGACCATGGAGCTGCTGATCGCGTCCAGCACCAGGTGGTGGTAGTTCAGGTACCAGAGGAACTCCGTCGGCGACAGCCGGATCAGCGCATGGCCGAACAGCGGATCACGGGCGAGGTCCAACGGACGGGCCAGGTCCCGCTCCATCCAGTCCATGGCTGCCGACCGGGGATCCGGCTCGGCGCCGAGGTCGAGGTGGACGGGCGCCCAGTCCCAGGTCTCGCGGAGGATCTGGCGCGGGCCTTCACCGTCGTCGACGAAGGTCACGTGCAGGGCGTCGACCTCGTCGACCACCCGCCGCAGCGCGCCTTCGAACAGCTCCGGGTCGACCGGCCCGTGGATCTCCAGGCATTCGCCGACGCGGTAGCCCGGGATGGGCGTCCGGGAGCCCTGCTCGGCGAGCCAGATCTCCCGCTGGGCCGCGGTCAGGGGAAGGACGTCTCCGTCGCGACGGGACATGGGGGTACCTCCAGAAGTATGGGCGGGCATGCGCGCAGGGCGTGCCGGGCCGCGCCGACCGCGGTGGTGTCACGCGATCGGCGGGCGGAACGGCTTTCTGCGGTCAGACGGCGAGTTCGCCGGCCTGGAGCTGCCAGAGAGATGCGTAGAGTCCGTGCTGGGCCAGGAGTTCGTTGTGGGTGCCCTGTTCGGCGACGATGCCGCCCTTGTCCATGACGTAGATGCGGTCCGCGTGGCGGACCGTGGAGAGGCGGTGGGCGATGACGACCATCGTGCGGTCGGCCGCGAAGCCGCGCAGCGTGCGCTGGATGGCGGCCTCGGTCTCGTTGTCCACCGCGGAGGTGGCCTCGTCGAGAATCACGACCGGAGAGTCCTTGAGGATCGCCCGGGCCAGGGCGATCCGCTGCCGCTGGCCGCCGGAGAGCGCGGCACCGCGTTCACCGATCAGGGTGTCGTAGCCGTCCGGCAGCGTCGCGATGAAGCTGTGCGCCTCGGCCATGGCGGCGGCCCGGAGTACTGCCTCGTCCGAGGCGTCGAAGCTGCCGTAGCGGATGTTGTCGGCGATGCTGCCGTCGAAGAGGAACGGGTCCTGGGCGACGAAGCCGATGGCGTGGCGCAAGCTGTGTCGTCGCAGGCCCCGGATGTCTTGTCCGTCGATCAGCACCCTTCCGGACTGGGCGTCCTGGAATCGCATCAGCAGTCTGGCGATCGTCGTCTTGCCGGAGCCGGTGGCGCCCACCAGGGCGGTCACCTGCCCGGCCGGGACGGTCAGCGAGAGATCCTTCAGTGCCGTCGATCGGCCGGGGTAGGCGAAGGTGACCCGGTCGAGGACGATCTCGCCCTGCACCTCGGCGAGGTCGAGCGTCCCGTCGCCGCCGTCGGCCTCGACGGGCAGGGCGCGGAGCCGCTGGACCCGGTCGTAGGAGGCGAGGGTGCGCTGGTACTGGTCGGCGATGCCGCCGAGTCGGCTCATCCGCATCAGCAGCATCTGAGGCAACCCGATCAGCGGGCTGAACACCTCGAAGCGCAGGGTGCCGTTGAGCACCGAACGACCGCCGATCAGCAGGGTGCCTGCCATCGACGCGGTGGTGCAGGACCGGATGGTCTCGGCGTGGCGGCTCGTGCTCCGGTCGGTCTGCCGGCTGCTCTCCTGGACCGCCTCGCTCAGCTCGTCGACGCGTTCGGCCTCGTAGCCCTCGGTGCAGAAGCTCTTGACGGTCGCACCGGCTTCCAGCGAGTTGATCACCTGGCTGCCCAGCCTGGCCCGGGACTCGCCGGTGACGGCGTACTCCGCCGCGGCCTTCTCCTGGTGCTGCAGCGACAGCCAGGCGATGACCGGGATCGGCAGGAACGCGATCCAGGCGATCTGCGGTGCCAGCAGGAGGAACGCCGGCACCAGGAGGGCCAGGCTGGTGACGAGTTGCAGCACGTCGTTGGCCGGGCCGGCGAAGAAGGCGCCCAGCTGGCCGACGTCGTTGGTGAGCGCGCCGGCCACCCGGCTGGTCCGCTCGCCCTCCAGGTGCCCCAGTTCGAGGTGCTGGACGTGTCGGTACGTGCGGCCCCGCCAGTCGTGCTCGATGTCCTGGCCCAGCCGGCGCCACTGGAGGGTCGAGGCGTAGGAAAGGCCCGCCACCGCGGCACAGGCGGCGGCCACCAGCCCGGCCAGGCCCCACAGTTGAGCGGAGGCCGTGGTCAGGCCGAGGCTGACCAGCGGAGCTGCCTCACCCTTGATGAGGACCAGGCCGGTCCATCCGAGGAAGGTGCCGAGCGCCATCTCCGCGGCCTGGCAGGCGACGGACAGGGCAGCGGCGCGGTAGAGGCGGCGTCGGTGCGGACCGACGATCTCCACCAAGGCGTGGCGTTCGGCACCGGGCCCGGCCGCGGCCCGGGACGTGTCGACCGTTCCGCGCCACGCCTTCCGGAGGACGACCGCGGTCGCGGCGGCGACACCGGCCACGGCCACGACCTGCCTGCTCAGCGCCGACCCCTTGACCAGCGCGACCCCGGCCGCGACCCCGCCGCCGACGGCGAGTACCGGGCGTACGACCAGGCCGCTGCCCGCCCGCGGGGCCGGTGCGGGGGCGGGGCCGGCGGGTGCCGGACGCCCCGCCTCGGTCGGTTCCTCCGCAACCCGGGCGACGGCTCTGCTGACGATCCGGCCGATGTCCGTGGCGCGCAGCCGCATGTCATGCCGGATGAGCATCCCGCCGGTGACCGGGTTGGCCTGGGCCTCGGTGATCCCGGGAATGCGGCGCAGCGTGGCGGCGAGGACCTCGGCCGTCCGGGGTCGTCCGAGAATCAGCTTGATGTCCCAGCGCTGGCGGCCCGGTGTGACCGAGCGTGGGCTTGCACCCAATTCCACGGCGCGGAATCCGGATGCGGCACCCAGTAGCGATGGCATGTGTACGATCACCTGTTTGCGGAGGTCGCGGAATCCGTCACGGACACGACGGAATTACGGCGACGGAGCGGGAAATTCTAGGCGGCAAATCTCTGCGGCCGAACGGCCTGCGAACGGCCGCCGCCCGGGCGCATTCCGCCGAATGTCGATCGGCATACGCGCCTGGCGGCGGCCGTGAGATCCTACGGGTCGTCAGTGCGCCTTTCCGGCGGCGCTACCGGTGGACGGCGTGCGAATCTTGGGGGTCCTCGCTTCCCCCTTGGTTTCATGCCCATTGGCGCGCTGGCCGTCACCGGAAGGTCCTCCGGTTTCCCCGGCGGCGATTTGGGCGGCCATCACATCGGCGGCCACTTCGGCCGCGAGGTCATGAATGTTCTCGCCGGCCTCCTCCGCCGCCTTCTTCACCTCCATCGCGATGCCGACGGATGCCCTGACGACTCCACTCACCACTGGCTTGAGCAGGCGTTTGGCCAGCGGCGCGACGATGAGGCCGACCAGGAAGGGCGGGACTAGGGGCGGCAGCATGATGCTCCATCCTCTCCACGATACGTATGGCAGGGAACCCGGGTAAGGCGACCACCGGAGCAGCGCACAGCCGGGTGGGTGAAAGCATTCCATCGCGAAATCCGGGATTCACCTAACGAAGCGGGTTCCCAGAAATCGGAACGCGCCGTCCGATCCCGTGATCACCGTAGTGGAACCATGCCCGCCTGGGCCAAATGGATGCCTCTGGGTTCACTCTTGTGAGTGTTCAAGACCATCCTGTGCGACCTGAATTCCCGCATGTTCGTACATGAGTTCACGCGATGGCTTGATTACGTATCCCTAGATTGGCCACATTATTTCCCGGTATTCGAACACCCGCGCCTCACTCTTTGGTTGACTTACCACCGCCAAGCCCGGGTGGCAGCATGACGCCATGCTTCGACGCACCCCTACGGTCGTCCTCGCGGCCGCCCTGACGGCCTCGGCCGTCGCGCTGACCGGCTGTGGTGGTGGCACCATCTCCTCGACGACCACCCCCCTGGTGGACCACGGCACCGTCCGGATCGCCGATGCGAGCGAGACGCCGAGTTTTGACCCGTACTCGACCTTCGGCGCCTCCCAGGCCCGCTACGCCTACGACTCCCTGGTCAACCTCGCTCCCGACGGCACCCTGGTCACCGGCCTGGCCTCCTCCTGGCAGGCCACGGCCACCACGGCCACCTTCACCCTCCGCCCGGGCATCACCTGCTCCGACGGCACCCCCCTCACCGCCTCGGCGGTGGCCCGGGCGCTCACCTACGCGGGAGACCCGGCCAACCAGCTGGCCGGTGCCCGGACCGTCCTCCCTGACGTCCCGTTCACCGCGCGCGCCGACGACGGGACCGGCACGGTGTCGGCGACCGCCGCCGCTCCCTTCCCGTTCCTCACCCGCACTCTCGGCCTGCTGCCGATCGTCTGCCCCGCCGGCCTCGACCGGCCCGATTCACTGGACCGCACCACCCAGGGCACCGGCCCCTACGTACTGACCCGCTACACCCCGGGCGGGCCGTACGAGTTCACCGTCCGCGACGACTACTCCTGGGGACCCGCCGGGGCGACGACCAAGGAACCCGGTCTCCCCGCGCACATCGTCGTCTCGGTGGTGCCCCAGACCTCCACGGCGGCGAACCTGCTGCTCACCGGGGGCGTCGACATCGCGCGCGTGAGCGGGCCCGACCGGGCCCGGCTCACCGGCCGCGGTCTTGCCACGGCCGACGTGGCGACCGTAGTCGGGCTGACCTTCTTCAACCAGCGCCCCGGCCGGGTCCTCGCCGACCGGGCGCTGCGCCGTGCCCTGGTCTCCGGCCTCGACCGCCGGGGCCTTGCCAACGTCGCCGTCGGCGGCACCGGCATCCCCGCCACCGACTTCGGCGCCGAAGGCGCCCTCTGCCACGCCGACCTCGCCGACGCCAACCTGCCCGCGCGGAACGCCGTCGAGGCCCTGCGCTCCGCCGGCTGGACCCGCTCCGCCGACGGCCCGCTGACCAAGGACGGCCGGTCGCTCAGGCTCCGCCTGATCACCAGCCCCGACCTCGGCCCGACCCTGGCCTCCGTCGCCGAGCTGATGGCCCGCGAGTGGACGGCGCTCGGCGCCGAGGTCCATCTGGTCAACGAGAGCCTGCCCGCCCTCGTCAACGCCATGTACCAGAGCGCTGACTTCGACGTGGTGGTCGGCAGTACCCCGGGTTTCGCCTTGCCGGCCGGTTTCATCCCCTTCTTCTCCGGCTCCACGCCCGCCCAGGGCCTCAACTTCGCGGGGGTGACCAATCCCGAGTACGACGCCCTGGTCGCCCAGGCCCTCCGGGAGACCGACACGACCGGATGCGGCACCTGGAACCGGGCCGCCGCCGCGCTCTTCCGCTCGGCCGACGCGCTGCCGATCGCCGAAGGCCGAAGCAGCGTGTACGGCTACCGCACCACCTTCGCCACCACCTTCGGCGGCCAGCTCGTTCCCACCAGCATCCGCCTCCACCAGTGACCTGGGGCCCACCATGTCCGTACCCCAGCTGCTGCGTCATCCCTGGACGGTGTTCCTCGGCCGCCGCGGCCTCCGGCTGTTCCTCTCCCTCGGAGTCGTGATCACCGCGTCGTTCGCGATGATCCGCCTCATCCCCGGCGATCCGGTCCGGGCCGCGCTCGGTGTCGACGCCGCCCCCGACCTGGTGGCCGCCCGCAGGCACGCCCTCGGACTCGACACGCCCTTCCTGTCCCAGTACCAGCACTACCTCGGCGACCTCCTGCACGGCGACCTCGGTACCTCGCTGGTCACCGGGGCACCGGTCGCGGAGCTGGTGCGCACCCGGTTGCCGGCCACCCTGGAGATCGCCGGCCTCGCCTTCCTGGTCACTCTCGCCGTCGCCCTGCCCGGCGGCCTGCTGGCGGCACTCCGCACCCGCGACGGCCGCCGTCCGCGTACCGAGCTGGTGTTCGTCGCGGTCACCGCCGGTCTGACCGGAGTGCCGGACTTCGTCCTCGCCGCCGGACTCACCGCGCTGCTGGCCGTCGGCCTCAACCTGCTCCCGGTGGCCGGTGCGGCGGGCTTCGGGTCCTTCGTCCTGCCCGTCCTCGCGCTCTCCCTCGCCCCCACCGCCGTCCTGCTCCGCATCGTCCGGGTGGAAGCGCTGAAGGTGCTGAACGAGGACTACCTGCGCACCGCCCGGAGCAAACGGCTGTCTTCCGCACGCCGCTACCTCCGGCACGCGGCACCGAACATGGCCTCCGCCGCACTCACCGTCGCCGGGAGCCTGCTGCCCGGCCTGATCGCCGGCACCGTGCTGGTCGAGAAGGTCTTCGCATGGCCCGGCATCGGCTCCGCCATGGCCCAGTCCGTGGCCGCACAGGACTACCCGGTGGTACAGGCCATGGTGCTGGTGCTGGGCACCACCGTGCTGCTCACAGGCCTCCTGGTCGACATGCTGCTCGCCTTGCTCGACCCTCGTTCGGCGATCCGGGAGATGTGATCATGAGCGTTCCATCCGGCCTCCGGCGCTCGCCCATGGCCTGGGTCACCGCGGCCATGCTGGTGTCGCTCGTCGCGCTCGCACTGTTCGGCCCGCTGGTCTGGGGGGCGGCAGCACACCGCCCCGACCCCTCGGCCGTGCTCCAGGGCCCCTCCGCGGAACACCCGATCGGCACGGACAACCTCGGCCGGGACCTGCTCGCCCGAGTCCTGACGGCCGCCCGGCCCTCCCTGCTGCTCGCGCTGGCGGCGGCACTGCTCAGTGCGACCGCCGGAGTCCTCCTCGGGGCCTGCACCGCCGTCCTCGGCCGGCGCGGCCGTCGGCTGACCGCCGGGCTCATCAACCTTCTGCTCGCCTTCCCGGCGCTCCTCGTCGCGATGTTCCTCGCGGTCGTGTTCGGCGCGGGCGCCGCCGGGGCGGTACTGGCCCTCGCGGCGGCGGGCGTCCCCGGCTTCGCCCGGCTCGCCCAGACCCTCGCCGCAGGCGTCGCGGGAACCGACCACCTGGCCGCGGCCCGGGTCCTCGGCCTGCGCCGCCACCGGCTGTTGTGGCGGCATGTCCTGCCCAACATCGCCGAGCCGCTGCTCCTGAGCACCACCACGGCGGCGGGCACCGCCCTGGTCGCGCTCTCCGGGCTGAGTTTCCTCGGTCTGGGCGTCCAACCGCCCGGCTACGACTGGGGGCAGCTGCTCAGCCAGGGGCTCGACCGGATCTACGCAGAGCCGCTGCCCGCTCTCGCCCCGGGCCTGGCCGTTCTCTACGCGGCCCTGACCTTCCAGCTGCTCGGCGAGGTCCTGGCCGGGAACGTCGCGCGCCGCGGCCCGGCGCCGCGCACACCCGTGCCGACACCCACCCCGAGCGGCCCCGCCGAGGACGGCCTGGTCCTCCAGGTCGAAGACCTCTCCGTCGAACTCCCCACCCCTTACGGCACGATCCGGCCGGTACGCGGTGTGAGCCTCTCGCTCCGGCCGGGGGAGATCGTCGGACTCGTCGGCGAGTCGGGGTCGGGCAAGTCGCTCACCGCGCTCGCCGTCGCCGACCTGCTCCCGTACGGTGCCCGGGTGTCCCGGCGCACTCTCCGCCTGCTCGGAGCCGACCTCGCAGCCCTGACGGTGAAGGAGCGGGACCGGCACCTTGCGACGGGCCTGTCGGTGATCTTCCAGAACCCGGCCTCGGCGCTCAACCCGTCCCTGCGGATCGGCACCCAGCTCACCGAGGCCGTCCGGGCCCACCGCGGTACGAGCCGGGCAGAGGCCGCTGCGGAGGCCGCCGACGCCCTGCGCCGGGTCGCCCTGCCCCCGGCACTGCTGCGCTCACGTCCGTACCAGCTCTCCGGCGGCCAGCGCCAGCGCGTGATGGTCGCAGCCGGGCTGATGGTACGACCGGGGCTGATCATCGCCGACGAACCGACCACCGCGCTCGACGTCACGGTGCAGCGCCAGATCACCCGGCTGCTCACGGACGTCCGGCGGGACACCTCCGCCGCGATCCTGTTCATCAGCCACGACATCGCGCTCGTGGGCGAGTTCTGCGAACGGGTGCTGGTGATGTACGCGGGCACCATCGTCGAGGCCCTGCCCGTCGACCGCCTCGCCGACGGCGCCCAGCACCCCTACACCCAGGCCCTGGTCGCCTCGGTGCCGAACCTCGGCGCCGACCGCGGCCGACCGCTGCCGACGATCGAGGGCGCACCGCCCGACCCGCTCGCACTCGCACCGGGATGCCCGTTCGAGCCCCGCTGCGCGCGACGCCAGGACCGCTGCGCCGAGCAGGCTCCGCCACTGGAGGACCTTGATGCCGACCACCGGGTCGCCTGCTGGCATCCGGCCCCGGTGGCAGGGGTCCTGGAGACGGTGACCGCGTCATGACCACCCTTCAGGTGACCGACCTCACCGTCCGCCACCCCGGCCCCCGCGACTCCCCGGCCGCCGTGGACAGTGTCTCGCTGGAGATTCCGTCCGGTACGACGCTCGGTCTGGTGGGGGAGTCCGGCTCCGGGAAATCCAGCCTGGCCGGCGCGATCGTCGGCCTCGTCCCCGTGCAGGGTGGCCGGGTCCTCATCGACGGCCAGGAGGTCCGTACCCGCACCGTCCGCGACCGGCGTCGGCTCGGCCGCCTCGTCCAGGTCGTCCTCCAGGACCCGGACACCGCGCTCGACCCCCGGATGACGGTTCGCCAGACTCTCGTCGAAGCCGCCACGGTCTTCCGCCGACTCGACAGGGCCGCCGGCGCTGAGCGCGTCACCGAACTGCTCGGCCTCGTCGGCTTGGACCCACGGCTCGCCGATCGCCTGCCGCGGCAGCTGTCCGGCGGCCAGCGCCAGCGGGTCTCCCTCGCCCGCGCCCTGGCCGTCGACCCCGGCCTGCTGATCGCCGACGAGATCACCTCGGCGCTCGACGTCTCGGTGCAGGCCTCCGTCCTCAACACGATCCGCGAACTGCAGCGACGGCTCGGACTGTCCATGCTGTTCATCGGCCACAACCTGCCGGCGGTCTGCCACGTTTCCGACATCGTGGCGGTCATGCGGCACGGCCGGATCGTCGAGACCGCCCCGACCGAGACGATCCTGCGCGCACCGGGGCACCCGTACACCCGGACGCTGCTCGCCTCCGTGCCGTCCCTGCGCACCTCCCCGCGCGAGGAGAGGCCGTCGTGAACCTGGATTCCTCCTCCCGCCGACGCCCGGTCGGGCCCGACTCCGCGGGGATGGTCAGGGGGCGGTGGCGCGGAGTTCCCGCACCAGGTCCCCGACCACGCCGACCACGAACGAGGGAACCTCGTGCGGAAAGTCGTGGCCCGTTCCCTCCGGTGTGTGCACCAGTCGTGAGGACGTCGACGTCGCCAGATACCGGACCCTGCTCCGGAGGTAGAAGCGGCTGATCCGCTCGGCCTCGGCAGCGTCCCCGGCGCCGGCCAGCACCGTCTCGCCGCCTATGAGGTCCCGGGGTATCACCAGCACCAGCGGGAGGTCCCCGAGATCCCCGTCGTACACCACTGTCTCCCAGCCGACTCTCGCCAGCCCGGACGGCGACAGCTCGGCGAAAATCGACGCTGCGGCGCAGCCCTGCCCGGCACGGCTCCCGGTGCCGCGACGGGCACCGAACAGATCCCGCACCGCCGTCAGCAGGAAGCCGCGACGTATCCGCGCGAGCTGCCGACTGCGCGGCGCGAAGGCGACGACCTCCGGGGGCGTCGGATCGAGCAGGACGAGACCGGCCACCAGATCCGGCCGACGCCTGGCCGCGTTCGCGACCAGCAACCCTCCGAAGGAATGACCGACGAGCACGAAGGGCGCCTGCTCCCTTGCTCCCTCCAGGGCTGCCCAAAGCTCCTCCGCCTCACCCGCCGTCGTTCTCGGGAAGGTCCCGACATCGCTCCAGCCCGAACCGAACCGGTCGACCAGCACCGACCGGGCTCCGGCCGACAGCATCGTGTGCAGTTCCCGGAAGTCCTCCCCGGGGGAGTGCCCGCCGGGTATCCAGACCACCGTCGGCCCGCTCCCGGCCTCTCCTTCG
This sequence comes from Streptomyces sp. NPDC042346, assembly GCF_055581845.1. NCBI lineage: Bacteria > Bacillati > Actinomycetota > Actinomycetes > Kitasatosporales > Streptomycetaceae > Streptomyces > Streptomyces sp. NPDC042346. The sequence goes on from NZ_JBVJEH010000005.1 coordinate 64,126, forward strand.
GCGAGGAGGTGCATCCGGTGGCCGCCCACATCGACCAGCCGCCCCGGCGGCGGGTTCTCCCGCCGCTCGCGGGCCATCAGGACCAGGTGACGAACGGCTCCCACCGCCAGCAGCACACCGACAGCCATGACCAGGGCGCCGAGCACCGTCGCCCACCCCGCCCCCGCTCCGGCCAGCCCTGCGCCCACCCCCGCCATCAGCACCGCGGCCGGCACCCCGATCCAGTCCCGGCTCAACAGCGCGAGCAGGGAATCCGCAACTCGTCCGTCCCGCCGGTCCCGTCGCATCGGCCCCTCCGCGCAGGTATTCGAGAATCGATCACGGCCAGTATCCGCCCCGCGCCCACTCGGAGCACGGCGAAGCCTTTCCAGTAATGCGACGTCAAGCAGTCGTATCTTTGTGCACTCTTATTGATTAAAAGGTGAACTTCAGATCCGCGTCCCGTGAGATGCTGCGGCGGCATTGCCCTGCGAAGGACCCGGCAGTTCCGGGCATTCGCAAATCGATATCGAGGACGGAATATGGGAATTCTTCGAGGTGCCCCGAACGTGCCCGAGAGGAGCGCCGCGGAGTGACCGTCGCCCTGGATCGGACACTGTTCCACCAGACCGGTGCCGGCCTGCCCGTGCCGTTCGCCGTCGCCGGAACAGGGATGCACCTGCCACCGACGGTCGTCACCAATCAGGAGCTCACCCGCACCCTGGACACCAGCGACGAATGGATCACCAGCCGTACCGGTATCCGCGAGCGCCGCCGTCTGGAGCCGCATCTGGCGACCTCCGACATGTGCGTCGCGGCCGCCCACCCGGCTCTGGACGCCGCCGGCATCGAGCCCGCGCAACTGGACGCGGTCATCGTCGCCACCTACACGGGGGACCAGCCGCTCGTGTCGACCGCACTGATCGTCAAAGACGCCCTAGGTGCCCACCGCGCTCTGTCCCTGGATGTCACCCAAGCCGCCTGCGCCTCCGGCGTCCAGGCCATGCTGATCGCCGCCCACCTCCTGCAGAACCCCTCCGTCAGCACCGTCCTGCTCCTCGCGGCCGACTGCGCTTCCAGGATCACCGATCCCACCGACCGCACCACCGGTGTCTTCTTCGGGGACGCCGCCGCGGCCGTCGTCCTCACCCGTGCCGACACCCCTGGAGCGGGCCTGCTCTCCTACAGCCTGGGCTCCCAGCTTTCCTACGATGTCCAGATCCCCGCCGGAGGCTCCCGGCTGCCCGCCAGCAGCGCCACCGTCGCCGCCGGAGACCACTACTTGTCCATGGACGGCCGCGCCGTCTGGAACGCCGCGACCACCCGCCTGCCCGAGAGCATCACCAGCGCCGCCGACCGCGCCGGCGTGCCGATCGACCAGCTCCGGTACTTCTTCCTGCACCAGGCCAACGTGAACATCCTCACGGAGGCCATGGCCGCCCTGGGCGTTCCCCGCGAGCGGGCACCCATCACCATCGACCGACTGGGCAACACCGGATCGGCAGGCCTGTTCACCGCACTGCACACCACCGTCGCCGAGGGCTCCCTCCTCCCGGGAGACACCTACGTGTTGTCCGGGATCGGCGCAGGCTTCCAGTGGGGAACCCTCTGCCTCCGGCACGCCTGACCGATCCACGGAACTGATATGCCCCGAGGTGGATTGCCGAACCTCGAACCCCGTCGATCCCGGCCGACGCGAGCCTACGGAATGCGAACCCCTGGGCACAGGGGAGGCACTGTGTTCCACGGTCGTTTTCCGCCCCGTGGCTCGTCTCTGCTCTGTCCGTTCACGGACGAGTGAACTCTCGGCAATTCCTGAGGCACCCGCTGTCGCGAGCATCAGCATGGGTGGCATGACCACCACACGATCCCGGGCCGAACGGGCCGCACAGGCCCGGGCAGCCGAAGCTCAGCTCGCTACCGACGGAATCGACGGGGTGGTGTTCGGCTGGGTCGACAACGCCGGGCTCACCAGGGTGAAATCCGTCACGCTCGCCCAGCTCGAACACGCCGCCCAGTACGGCGTCGGCGCCCTACCCTGCTTCGACGTCTCCCTGGTGGACGACTCCTTCACCACCGCGCCTTCGAGTGCCGGCCCGATGGGCGACCTGCGGCTCGTCCCCGACCTCGACCGGCTCACCCCGCTCGCCGCACAGCCCGGCTGGGCCTGGGCCCCGGCCGACCGGTACACCCAGGACGGCACCCCGCACCCCGGCTGCCAGCGCGGCTTCGCCCGCCGGGCCACCGAGGCCGTCGAGCGGCGGGGGCTCTCGGTGCGCGCCGGGATCGAGATCGAGTGGGTGGTGGCCGATGCCGCCGGAAACCCCGCAACGGTCGGGCCCGGGTATGGGATGACCCGCTTCATCGAGCACTCCGACTACCTGCGGGAGGTGCTGCGCGCCCTCACCAGGCAAGGACTGGACGTGCTGCAGCTCCACCCCGAGTACGCCGCCGGCCAGTTCGAGGTCTCTGTCGCCGCCGAGGGGCCGGTCGAGGCGGCCGACACCACGATGCTGGTGCGCCACACCATCCGGGCCGTATCCGCCCGGCACGGTCTCCGTGTCTCGTACGCGCCTGTCTTCACCGAGGGTGAGATCGGCAACGGCGGCCACCTGCACCTCAGCCTCTGGCGACAGGACCGAAACCTCGGACACGGCGGCCCCGGCCGCCACGGGCTCCACCCCGACGCCGAGCACTTCTTCGCGGGCGCACTGACCGAGTTGCCCGCTCTCCTCGCCCTCGGCGCGCCCAGCGCCGCCTCCTACCTGCGCCTGGTCCCCTCCCGCTTTGCCGGGGCCTACCGCTGCTGGGGCCTGGAGAACCGTGAGGCGGCGCTGCGTCTGATCGCCGGCTCCACCGCCGGGCAGGCCAACGCCGAGTTCAAGTGCTTCGACGCCACCGCCAACCCGTATCTGGTGATCGGTGGCGTGCTGGCCGCCGGACTCGCCGGTCTCGACGCAGGCCTGCCCCTGCCTCCCGAGACCCGGAGCGACCCCGCAGCCCTCGGCAGCGTCGAACGCCTCCCGGCGAGCCTGCCGGAGACGACCGACGCGTACGAGAAGTCCACTCTGCTTCGACAGGCACTCGGCGCCGAACTGTACGAAGCCGTGCTTGCCGTCCGGCGGGCGGAGGCAGAGCTGTTCGCGACGCGTACCGACGCGTACGTCATCGAGGCGGCGCGCTGGCGGTACTGACGCGCGGATCACGCGACGGCCCAGGGGAACCCGGAGAGGAAGGACAGCGCCCCGGTGGCCGGTCAGGATCGGCGGACCACGCCGGGGACGGAACCATCCGCGTCAGCCCGCTTCTGCTCTGGGAGAGGACCCGGGACGCGGCTCGTGACAGCGATCTCCACGGGCTTCACCATGTAGACCGCCTCGGTGCCGTAGCTCGCGGGCAGCCCGATCCCGGGCTGGGTGCGGTAGCCCAGCGTGGTCCACAGCACGGGCGATCCGTTCACGGCGACCAGAGAGAGCGTCTGGTACGAAGCTGCCCGTCCGGTCTCTTCCAGGCGCTCCTGCATCCGGCGAGCCAGACCCCGACCGCGCGCCCGCTCGGCGATCACCAGGTCGTGGAGGTGCAGGTTGCTCCCCTGCACCGCGCCTTCCTCGGCCAGGCTCAGGTCAGGGCAGCGGAAGAGCGGGTACGGCAGGGCGAGCAGGTAGCCGCCGAAGCCGCCCGCGTGCTCCAACACGAAGCAGGTCGAGGGCGAGGCACGGTGCCGGGAGCGCAGCGCCGCCTCTCCCTCGGACAGGCCGCTCGCCGTGTAGGTGCGTTCCTCCAACGCCACCAACTCGTCCCAGTCGCCCTCCTGGAGCAGCCGGATCCGGGTGTCGGTCATGCGCCGTCTCCTTCCGGAGCCGTGCCGCCGATGCAGGTGTACGGCAGCGGCGAGAAGCCGTTGAACCCCTGGGTGGCGTAGGCGGCGGCGTACGCACCGCAGGAGTGGACCCAGACCGGGTCGCCGGACGCGATCGTGCGCGGGACGCGCACCATGCCGTCCTGTGCGTACGCGTCGTCACTGTCGCAGGTCGGACCGGCCACCACGGCGTTGACGAACTGCCCGTCGGGGCGGGCCGGGAACTCCAGCCGGTACTGCAACTGGTCCATCTCGTAAAGGCCGTTGAACTTACCGCAGCTGAGGTAGAGCCAGTCCTCACGGGTGCCGTCGAGCCGATGGCGGGACGTGAGCCGGGCGACGTGGGCACGGATCGCGCCGTGGTCGGCGACCAGGTGGCGGCCGGGCTCCAGCAGGAAGTTCAGCGGAGCGGCATTGACGGCGCGCAGCCGTTCCATGCCTTCGCGGATCACCGTGAACATCTTGTCCAGCGGCGGTTCCAGTGGCCGGCCGCGCCGGTCGAGGACACCCAGGGCGGGCAGCCCACCACCGAGGTTGACCCGGTCCGGAACGACGCCGTGCCGGTTGAGCCGCTCCAGTAAGGCGGCCAGTGTCTCGATCGCCTCGCCCCAGGCCTCGGCTGTCATCTGCTGGGAGCCGACGTGCACAGACAGACCAGAGGGCACCAGCCCGGCGGCCCGGGCGGCAACGAGCACCCGCAGGGCATCCTCGGGTGAACAGCCGAACTTGTGGCTCAGGCCCCATAACGCGCCGTCGCCGGTCGTCGCGATCCGGCAGAACACCCGCGACTCAGGGGCGTGTTCGGCGATTGCGGCGACGTCCTCCACGCTGTCGGTGGCGAAGTCGCGCACGCCCAGCCGGTAGGCCTCGGCGATGTTGCGGTCGGACTTGACGGTGTTGCCGTAGTGGACCGCTTCGGGGGCCACCCCGGTGCGCAGCGCCTGGGTGATCTCCTGCGGGCTGGCCGCGTCGAAGCCGGAACCGAGGCGGGCGAGGTGGTCGAGCACCTCCTCCACGGGGCAGGCCTTCATCGCGAACCGGATGGCGACGCCGGGTAGTTCGGCGCGCAGCGCGGTGTACTGGCGGCCGATGCCGTCCAGGTCGTAGATGATGACGTCCTCGGTGGCGGCGGCGAGGGCGGCGCGCAGGCCGGGACGGTCGTGCCGGCCGGGGTGGCGGGCGGGGGGCTCGTGCACTGTGGCCGACGCGGTCAGGGTGCGGTGGCCGGTGCTGCTACGGTCGGCCGTCCGGCGCTGCTCGGCGATATGACGCGTGTCGGTGGCCTGAGGCCTCACGTGTGAACTTCCAATCCGATGGTCTGATCGATGCCAGGGGCTTGCCGGCATCCACAGGGGAAACGAGACGGGCGAAGGTCGGTTATGACGCCTGCCCCGGCTTTTCACCTCGCCGCGCTCCCTGCACCACCGCGTCATGGAGAGCGTGGTATCTGCGCGAGACGGTGCGAGCGAGGCCCGGTACCGCCAAAGTCGACGACTTTCAGATGGCCTGTGAACTCAGCGGCCTTTGAGTGACCATCCTCGATGCCTGACAGCGGACGCGCGGGCATTCTCATCCCGGATCGAGGACTTCGGGGGCCGATCCCCCTCTGCGGAGGCTAGGGCCTGTCCGGCGGATCGTGGCCGGGGTCGGGGCAGAGGGGGATGACGCCGGGTTCAGCAGGTGGTGGGTGCGGTCCTGTTGACGAAGCGGTCCGCGAGCCAGGGCAGTCCGTCGGCGCTGGTGGCTTCGGTCGCGGCGATGTGGCCGGGGACGATGTTGCCGGAGAACTTCACCGTCGTACCCAGGCGGCACCAGTCGGCGGCAAGGGTCTTGCCGACCTGCTGGGGGATGACGTCGTCCAGGGCGCTGTGGGAGAGCAGGACGGGCACGGCCGGCCTGCGCTTGCCGAGCTGCTGCTCGGCCACGATCGTGTCCCACGGGACGCGTCCGAGGCGCTCGGTCAGCGGGCGCCCGTCGACGGTCAGGAAACGCGAGTTGAGGAAGGGGTATTTGGCGAGGGCCTGCGTCGTGCACAGGTTGTCCCGCAGGTCGTTCGTCACGCGCTTGCCGTGGGCGGTGAGATACGGGCCGATGTCGATGCCGTACGAGGTGGCCAGCCCCGAGAGCGCGTAGTTGAAGAACGCCCCATAGGCGGAGCCGTCCATGCTCGCGGCCACCTTGTTCATGTCCGCGGGCGGAGCGCCGACGACCGCGCCCCTGATCTTCAGCTCGGGCGCGTAGGTGGGGGCCAGCTCGGCTGCGGATGCTGCCGCGGCGCCACCCTGGGAGTAGCCGTATAGGGCGACCGGACCGGCGTCCGGCAGATCCACGGCGTCCAGACGCTGGGCCGCCCGGACCGAATCCAGGACCGCGCGGCCCTGCGCCTCGCGGTCCAGGTAGGTGTGGACTCCGGGTGTGCCGAGCCCCTGGTAGTCGGTCACCACCACGGCATAGCCCTGGTCGAGGAGCTTCTTGATGGGCAGCGCCTCGTACTCGGTGCCTTCGGCGAGCTGCCGGGAGGGGGCGCACTTGTCGGCCAGGCCCTGGGTGCCGGGGGCGAAGGCGATGATCGGGCGCTGGCCGGCGCGGGGAGTCGTGGGACTCAGCACGGTGCCGGTGACGGCGATGGCCCTCCCGGTGCGGTCGGTGGTGCGGTACATGATGCGGTGCACGCTCGCCTTGACCTTGATCGCCTTGAGCGGGTCCAGGTAGAACACGGCCGGCTCCGAGCTGATCGCGTCGCCGTTCGCGGCGGGCCGGCTCGTCGGACGCAGGGTACGCGGCTGGTCTGCGGCGGCGGCCGCCTCGCCGGAGGGCACGGTGAAGGTGAGTACGGCGGAGGCTGCGGCGGTGAAGGCTGCCACGGCACGCCCGCCCAGGGCGCGACGACAAAGCACGAGGGCTCCTCGGTCAGGGAAGAGGGAAGATCCACTACCTATCCGAGGTCGGGCGGTCGACCGTGTAGATATACCTGAGTGTCGCGTTTTGCTCTGAACTCCTTTTATGCGGTAATCACCCCTTTGCGACCACACGCTGACGTTCTTTCAGATGCCCTTGGCGGCCGGGACGGACTGGGTCGCGCCGCGGCCCGACGAGTAGACCCCCGGCGCGGCCCTCGTTGGGGGGCGGCGGGCCGGGGGTCCTGTCCCTGTCGGTTCCGGTCAGCCCGTGCCGTAGGAGAGCCATGTCCCGACAAGCCCCTGCTGCCCCGCCCCGGGAACGGACCAGTCGCAGACGCCGTACGGGAAGATCACCTTCAGTGCGCTCAACTGCACGTCAGTCACCGGTGTTTGGTAGTCATCGGGGGTCACGGGCCGCTTGCGGCACTTCACGATGTCGTTGGCCACATCGGCGCCGGCGACCATCCGAGGCGAGGTCCACACCGGGTAGAGCGTGTTGCACGCCGTATTGCCGATGCCCTCGACCTGCGGCTCCTCGATCTTCTGCGCGCCGATGCCACGCGTCCAGCAGGCATCCGTGAGGCCCGTCGGCCGATTCCGGACGATCTTGTCGATGGGGGCGCCGTCCCCCGCGTCCCCCTTGATGGCGGTCAGCCACCGGTCCATGTCGGACACCATCCCGGCGAGCGTGAACCCGTGCCCGCTGGAGCGGGTCAGCATGACCTGGTTGGCGTGGGTGCCGTTGGCCTTGTCCAGCCGTGCCCGGGTGGAGAACGAGTGGAAACGCATGTGCATGTCACCGGTCGCCGCGTCGTCCACGTAGTCGCGGTAGTCGATGATCGGCACGTTCGCGAGCCCACCACCGCCGTTGAGCAACCGGCCCGTGCGATAGGCGAGCCGCACCGCCGCGAGATCGGCGGCGGTACGCGCGGCGACTGGCTTGGCGTCGGAGTCGAGTCCGCCGATGCGCCGGTTCAGGTCGATGAACTGGTCCATGTCGATGGTGCCGTCGTTCAGGGCCTGGAGCCCGTACTGGATCCCCGTGTTGTCCAGCGGCCTGCGCGCCTTCCCGGTCTCCGGGTCCTTGCCGTACACGTTCACGGTGTGGCTGTAGACGTCACAGCGCGCACCGCCCGGGTTGGTCGCGGGGTCGTAACGCTGTGCCGCGGGCAGCTGGGCCGGGCAGTACACCGTCGGGTCGATCCGTCCGGCCGCCCTGGCCAGGCTGCCGATGCTCTCCCACTTTCCGAACCCGGAGACCGCCCGCTGCTGCTCCTGGGTGAACGCGTCGGGCGCGACCTGAGTGAAGTAGTGGTTCAGGAGCTGTGCGTCGCTGAGCGTCTGGACCGTCCCGAAGCCGACGTCGGGGAAGCTGCAGCCGGAGAGGATTCCGTCGAGCAGCCCCGGGTAGTTGTCGGCGATCTGATGGGTCTGGTACGAGCCGCCGGAGCAGCCGTTGCCGATGGTGAAGGCCGGTTCGCCGTACGTCTCCACGAAGTGTTCCTTGACCATGCTCATGGTCTCGGCGGCCAGGACGTCGTTGCAGTTGTTGCCGAAGACGTTGAGGGAGGACGACGCGACGCCGTACCCCTTGCTCAGATACGCGTCGTTCATGATGCCGACGGTGTTGCGGCCCTGGACGTACCAGCCGCCCGCACAGCCCCCGCCGAAGCCGTACACCAGCCGCCCGTTCCAGCCCGGACCGCGCTGCAGCGGGTCGGGGTCGGGGGACTGCGGATCGTGCAGTACGGCCGTCTCGTAGATGGCGCGGTTGATGGTGCCGGTCTCGACGCGGACGATGTACGGGACCTTCACGCCGGTACTCGTCGTGGCGGTCGCGAGGTCGGCGGGGCGTACGGCCGGGTCGGGCAGGGGGACGAACTTGCCGGCCGTGGTGCGGTACATGTAGTCGACGCGGGTCTTGATCGAGCAGTCCTGGTCGAGCGGCGGCCCGAGGGTGACGCCGGTGATCGTCTTGAACTCGGCGGTGTCACAGACGAACGGCTGTTCGTGCGGTCCGGAGAAGATCGGGCCGGTGACCGGGTGGTTCTTCAGGGTCAGTTGCCCGGATTCCGCTCCCGGGGCGCTCGCCGTGAGGAGGTTGTCACCTTGGGACAGCTCCTTGACCACGCCCGTCAGCGCGTTGTCGCCGGAGGGCCGGAAGGCCGAGGTCACATCCCGGCCGCCCACCTCGACCCGTACCGTGCCGGCCGGTGTCGACGCGGGCACCTCGACGCGTATCAGGGCGTCGTCGCCCGACACCGTGCCGGGCCGTGACGACAGGGCCGTCACCTGGAGCTGCCCGCCGTCCAGGCTGCTGGCCGGCGTCGCTGCCGCGCCGACCAGTACGCCCATGATCGCCAGACCGGCAAGGCCCAGCCGGGCCGGTCTCCTCGTGGCTGCGGTGAAAGTCACGATGGAATTCGCCTCACTTCCTGAGTGGGATTGCGTACTCGATGTCCGGACGCGGCAGGTCACCAGTTGGTGAACGCCCCGTCCGCCGCGCGCAGATGAGGCCGCTCGGCCGCGGTGGCCTGGTAGCGGCGTGCGGCCTCCCGGTCGATGTCGACGCCGATGCCCGGGAGTTCGCTCATCTCCACCCGACCCGGAACGATCGTCGGCCGCGCGGTGAACAGCGCGGCGATCTCCGGATCCGGATCGGTCTGGTGCTCCTGGATCGCCACATTCGGGCAGGCCAGATTGAGCTGGAGCGACGAGGCGGCGGTCACTGGCCCGAGCGGATTGTGGGTGGCCAGCTTGATGTGATGGGTCTCCGCCATCGCCGCGATCTTCTTCGCCTCGGTCAGGCCCGCGGCCACCCCGACGTCCACGCGGGCGTAGTCGATCAGGTCGCCCTCGATCAGGGTCCTGAACTCCCATTTGGAGCCGTACTGTTCGCCTGCCGCCAGCGGTACGCCGGTACGCGCCCGCAGCATCCGGTAGCTGTCCGGGTTCTCGCAGCGCAACGGGTCCTCGACGAAGTACGGGCGGGCCGCCTCGATCTCCCGGCACAGCGTCAGCGCCTCCGGCGGATCAAGCCGCGTGTGGACGTCGAGGATCAGCTCCACCTCGTCGCCGACCGCGCCCCGCACCTGGTGGAAGAGGTCCACCGAGTCCCGCAGGCAGCGGCGGGCATCGAGGGTGTCGTCCGCGTCGTGCGGCGAGGCGAACCGCAGATGGCGCCAGCCCTCGGCGACCAACTCGCGGCAGCGGTCCAGGAACCACTCGCGGTCGTGGTACCCGTCACCGACGTGCACATAGGCGGGTACGTGATCACGTACCCGGCCGCCGAGAAGTTCATGGACCGGTACGCCGAGCGCCTTGCCGCGGATGTCCCACAGGGCCACGTCGACCGCCGCGATGGCGGCCCCGAGGATGCGGTCGGCGGGAAAGAAGCCCCGCCGGAACATCACCTGCCACAGATGCTCGATCCGTCGCGGATCCTCGCCGACGATCAGCTCCGCGAGATGCTCCAGGCCCCCCGCGACCGCCCGCTGCCGCGATCTGATGCCGACCTCGCCCAGACCGTGGATGCCCTCGTCGGTGTCGACCACGACCAGCATCATGCTGTCGCCGTGGTCGGGGAGAGTCAGCACTTCCAGGCCGGTGATCTTCATTCCACTCCTCTATGAAAACGTTCCCGCAACGTCAGCATCTTTCTCGGGAACGCATCATTGGGGGCAGTCGAGTCCCAGCGCAAGACCCTTGCAGTGAGTGGGATTCCGTCGACGATCAAGTCGTGTCACACGTCTTGACACTTCCCGGGAACGTTCGCAAGCATCAACCGCGTTGGCAGGATTCAGACGACGAGGAGGCCGTCCGTGGGAGTCACGATCCGGGAGGTGGCGAGTGCCGCCGGTGTCTCCGTCTCGACGGTGTCCCGTGCGTTCACCGCGCCCGACCAGGTGCAGCCGGCGACCCGGCAGCGCATCCTCGACGCCGCGGCCGAGCTGGGCTACTCCGCCAATCCGGCGGCGCGTTCGCTGCGCGGCGGCTCCACCGGAACGCTCGGCCTGATCGTCCCGGACATCGCCAACCCGTTCTTCCCGCCGATCATCAAGGCGATGCAGGCCCGCGCCCGCCGTCTGGGCTACACGGTCCTGGTCGCCGACAGCGACGAGCGCGAGGCGGACGAACTGGCCGTCATCGCGGCCGTGTCCAAGCGGGTCGACGGCCTGATCCTGTGGGCCTCGACCCTCACCGAGGGGCGCCTCCATGAACTCGCGGGGCGGATGCCGCTGGTGGTGGTGAACCGCCACGTCCCCGGGATCCCCGAGGTCCGCATCTCACTCTCCGCCGGGATCGCCCAGGCCGCCGAGCTGCTGAAGGCGTACGGTCACCGGCGCTGCGTCTTCGTCAACGCCTCCCGCGCCGAACTGAGCCGCGGCAAGTCCATCCAGGAGTCCTTCGAGGCGCTCGACCTCTCCCTGCACGAACTCGGCCCGTACGAGCCGAGGTTCGAGACGGGTGTGCACGCCGCCACCCTGGTCGCCGCTCACGAGGCCACCGCCGTGATCGCCCACAACGATCTGGTCGCCCTCGGCGTGCTGCACCAGATGGCCAACCTCGGCATGAGCGTGCCCGGCGACGTGAGCGTCATCGGCATCGACGACACCCTGCTGGCCTCCGTCTCCACCCCCGGCCTCACCACGATCAGGATCGACCCCGAGGAGATCGCCACCCGTGCGGGTGACCTCCTGATCGAGACGATCGCCGGCTCAAGGGAGCGTAAGGCCAAGGGACTTGATGCCACGTCCCCCATCGTGGAGATCGGCTCCCGCCTGATCCCCCGTGCTTCCACGGGCCCCGCGCCCACCCGCTGATCCCCAGCGAACACAACACCGCACCGAGCTCACCCCTGCCCTTCTTGGAGCCGTCATGCCCAGAAACTTCCGCTATGCCGCCATATGTGGCTCCATGGCCTTGACCGTGACCCTCGCGGGCTGTTCCTCCCTCACCCCGACCGGCGCCGACACCTCCGGCGATCTCGTCCTCCGGGTGCAGGGGATGCCCCCGGCCACCGACAAGCCGGGCCTCGCCCTCTTCAAGAAGCAGGTCGCCGACTTCGAGAAGGCCCACCCCGGCATCAAGGTCAAGGGCTCCACCACGGTCTTCGACCCGCTGACCTTCTCCGCCAAGCTCTCCGGCGGCAACGTCGAGGACGTCATCAAGGTGCCGCTGACCGAGCCGCAGCGACTCATCCAGCAGAAGCAGGTCCAGCCGATCACCGGGCAGCTCAAGGAGTGGCAGCACTTCAAGGAGTTCAACCCGCAGGTGCTCCAGCAGCTCACCGACGGCGGCGGCGACGTCTACGGCGTACCGCAGAACCCCTACGCCCAGGGCCTGGTCTACAACCGTGAGCTGTTCGAGCAGGCCGGCCTCGACCCCGACAAGCCGCCGGCCACCTGGGAAGAGGTCCGCGCCGCCGCGCAGGCGATCAGCGAGAAGACCGGCAAGGCGGGCTTCGTCCACGAGTCCAAGGACAACCAGGGCGGCTGGCAGCTGACCATGCTCTCGTACGCCTTCGGCGGCGAGCTGCAGAAGCAGGAGGGCGGCAAGTACACCGCCACGCTCACCGGGGAACCGACGAAGAAGGCGCTGCGGCTGCTCAAGGACATGCGCTGGAAGGACGACTCGCTCGGCAAGACGCTGCTGGTCAACCAGAACGATGTGATCAAGCAGTTCGCGGCCGGACAGGTCGGCATGTTCATGGGCAGCCCGGGGACGTACCGGCTGGCGAAGATGCAGTTCGGCATGGAGAACATCGACGTCTTCGGGGCCGCCCCGATGCCGCAGTCCGGCGGCGACGCGACCCTCACCGGCGGCGACATCTACATGGTCCCGAAGTCCGCCGACAAGAAGCACGCGGCAGCGGCCGTCGACTGGCTGACCTTCGCCTACGCCAAGCCGCAGTACAGCACCGAGATCGCCGCCGCCCAGGCCAAGGCGCTCTCGGCCGACCCGAAGTCCGCGGTGGGCGTACCGACCCTGCCGGTCTTCGACCGGAAGCGGCAGACCGAGATCAACGCCGCGATCAAGCCGTACGTGAACGTGAAGCTGGACCACTTCAAGCCGTACATCGACGGGCTCACGACGCTGGAGCTGAAGCCGGAGCCGCCGTACCAGGCGCAGAAGCTGTACACCGCGCTCGACCCGGTGGTCCAGGCCGTGCTCACCAAGCGCGACGCCGACATCGACTCCCTCCTCGCCTCGGCCGAGAAGGACGTCAACGCACAGCTCGCCGCGGACCAGAAGTAGCCGGCCGATGACTCTGCTCACTCCCTCCCGGAGCACCGCCGCAGTGTCCAAGGAGCCCGTGCCGAAGTCGCCGCCGATGCGGCGGGAGCGTGGCACCGGGGCCCGCAAACAGCTCACGGCCTGGCTGTTCCTCGTCCCCGCACTGCTCGTCTTCGGGCTCTTCGCCTGGTGGCCGATCGTGCGCAGCCTGCTCCTCAGCTTCCAGCGCACCAACCTCGTGGAGCCGGCCGTCTGGGTCGGCCTGGACAACTTCCGTACGCTCTTCGACGATCCGCTGCTCACCACCGCCGTCGGGAACACCCTCTTCTTCGTGGCCCTCGGCCTGCTGATCGGTTTCCCGGCGCCACTGATCCTCGCCGCCGTCATGTCGACCGTGCGACGCGGCGCCGGCGTCTACCGCTTCCTCGTCTACCTGCCGGTCGTCATCCCGCCGGTCGTGGCGATCCTGCTCTGGAAATGGTTCTACGACCCCGGCAGCGGCCTCTTCAACAACATCCTCGGCAAGATCGGCCTCGGCCCGTACCCCTGGCTGGAGTCCTCCGACAGCGCCATGCTCTCGCTCGTCCTGGAAGCCACCTGGGCCGGAATGGGCGGCGCCGTCCTCATCTACCTCGCCGCCATGGTCTCCATCCCCGGCGAGCTCTACGAGGCCGCCGAGGTCGACGGAGCCGGCATCTGGCGCCGCATCTGGCACGTCATGCTGCCCCAACTCCGTTCCGTCATCGGCCTGTTGCTTCTCGTCCAGCTGATCAACACGGTCCAGGTCTTCACCGAGCCGTACGTCTTCACCGGCGGCGGACCCGACAACGCCACCCTCACGGTCCTGCTGTTGATCTTCCGATACGCCTTCCAGGACGGCGAGTACGGCCAGGCCGCCGCCCTCTCCTTCCTGATGGTGCTTGCCCTCGCCCTGCTTTCCGCGGTCTATCTGCGGGCCACCCGCAGCTGGAGCACGTCATGACCACAGCACTCACCACGTTCGTCTCGACGAACGACCGGCAACGGCCCGGCGTCCGCGCCGCCGTGCGCTCCATCCAGGGGTTCACCCTGATCCTGCTGCTGCTCATCGGCATCGGACCGCTGTACTGGATGCTCAAGGGCGCGGTCTCCCCGCCCACCGAGCTCACCACCCAGCCGCTCGCCCTCTGGCCGGACCGCGCGGCCCTCGGCAACTTCGCCACCGCGTACACCGACCTCAGCGTCGGCCGCTATCTGATGAACACCTTCCTGGTGGTCGGCGGATCGTGGTTCGTGCAGCTCTTCGTCTCGGCCACGGCGGGCTTCGCGCTCTCCGTGCTCAGGCCGAAGTTCGGCAAGGTCGTCTACGGGGCGATCCTGGCCACCATGTTCGTGCCGTACACGGTGAACATGGTCAGCCTCTTCATGACCGTGATCGACGTGCCGTTCCTGCACCTCAACCTGGGTGACACGTACTGGGCGATCTGGCTCCCGGCCGGCACGAACGCCTTCACGGTGCTGCTCGCCAAGCAGTTCTTCGACGCCCTGCCCAGGGAGCTGTTCGACGCGGCACGGGTCGATGGGGCGAACACCCGGCAGCTGCTCACCAGGATCGTGCTGCCGATGAGCAAGCCGGTGATCGCCGTGATCAGCCTGCTCGCGGTGATGCACTCCTGGAAGGACTTCATCTGGCCGCTGGTCGCCATCACCGACCCCGAGAAGCAGCCGATCAGCGTCGCGCTGGCGCAGCTCGCCACGCAGGCCCCGCAGGACCAGCTGATCGCCGCGATGGTGCTCGCCGTCGCCCCGCCGGTCCTTGTCTTCGTCGTCTGCCAGAAGTACATCGTCGCCGGGCTCGGCTTCACCGGCGTCAAGGGCTGAGTCCCACCACTCGCACCCGGACACAAAAGAAGGGCACCTCCATGTCAGTCGCCCGACGCAGACTCCTCCAGGGCACGGCCCTCACCGCCGGCGCCGCACTGCTGCCGAACGTTCCGGCGTACGCAGCCGCCGACCCGGTCACCGTCGAGGCCGACGGCATCAAACTGGTCGGCCGCAGCGACGGCAGCGTCCTCGTCCAGGACGGTGCGGGAACCGACCGCGTCCTCCTCAGCCACTTCATGATCAAGGACACCGCGCTCGGCCAGCAGCGCACCTTCGGCGGCAGCCCCGCCCTGATCACGCTCGCCGACGGACGGCCCGCGATCCAGGTCACGTACACGATGGGGAGCAGCGCGCCCGGCGTCACCGTGCGCGGCACCTTCGACGTCACCGTGCGCAAGGCGCACCTGAAGTGGGAGGTCGCGGGCTCCGGCACGCTCACCCCGTCCGGCTTCCAGTTCTCCCGCACGGTGTACGGGGCGAGCGCGCCGGAGTCGTACGAAGCGCTGACCGTCTGGGCGCGGGACGCCCGGGGCGGCATCCCGTACGAGGTGAACGCGGGCGGGACGTACGTGGAGACGTGGGAGGGGGCGAAGGGCTTCTTCTGCCTCTCCTCCACCAACCCCGCCAGCACGAACGCCACATGGATCCATGCGCCCGGCACCTCGACCGGCGCGGGCACCGCCGTCACCGAGGCCGATCTGGTCCTCGGCGACCTGCGGCCGCGCGCGGCGGGCACGATCGCCGCCAAGCGGCCGCTCGGCGTGGAGGTGTGGACCGACCAGCCGTTCAACCTCTACACGTCGGCCGGGCAGACGATGACGCTCAAGGCGCAGGTCGTCAACGGGTCGGGAGCCGCCCGGAAGGTGACCCTGACCTGGTGGGCGCGGGACTTCGGCGGCAAGAAGATCGGCGGCGGGACCCTCTGCAAGGACCTCGCGGCAGGCGCCGCCTGGAACGCCTCCTTCCCGCTGACCTCTCCCTCGCAGAACATCGTGTTCACCGGTGTGGAGGCGGTCAGCGGTGCTGACACGGCAATCGCCCGCACCAATCTGAGCGTGCTCCCGGAGTTCGCGTACCAGGCCGGCAAGGAGTCGATGTTCGGCCTCGCCAACTACCCCTGGCTGCTCCAGCCCAGCAAGGAAGCCGTACTCGGCCTGGTCAAGACGCTCGGCATCAAGTGGATCCGGATCGCCTACGCGGGCGCCCCCGGCATCGACATCGCGACCCTCGACGCCAACGGCATCGGCCACAACGTGCAGCTCAGCGGCATCCCCGTGGGCGGCAGCCCCGAGCAGATCGCCGCCTGGGCCGACACCAACGTCGCCAAGGCCCTCGCCGCCGACGCCGCGTACTTCGAGGTCAGCAACGAGGTCAACCAGCCCTGGATGTCCGGCCGCGGCGCCGACGCCTACGTCCGCGACGGCCTGCGCCAGGTCACCACCCGCCTCGCCGCGGCCGGCTCCACGATGAAGGTCATGAACGCCGGCCTCGGCGGCATGGACCACATCTGGACCAAGAACTTCCACGACGCGGGCGGCTGGGACCTCATCGACGTCTTCGCCTTCCACCCCGGCCGCGGCAACTTCACGCCCGACTTCGCGCCGCCGCCGGAGGAGTGGACCCAGGGCTCGTCCGGCACGTACTGGAACTTCCTCGGCGCCCTGCGCAAGGCACGGCAGGTCATGGCGGAATACGGCGGCGACAAGGAACTCTGGCTCACCGAGGCGTACGCGCCCACCCGCCCCAACGTCTGGTGGGGCGACACCTACCGGCACGCCGCCGAGAACACGCTGCTCTCGCTCGCCCTCGCCAAGTCGGAGAACGTGCGCGCCGTCAACTGGTACCAGCTGCACGACTCGATCATCCACCACCCGCAGGAGGCCGACCCGGCCAACCCCGAGTACTACTACGGCCTGATGAACCGCGACACCAGCGCCAAGCCGTCGCTGCTGGCCTTCGCCACGGCCGCCCGGGTCCTGGACCAGGCCGAGTTCGTCCGCCATCTCGCCTTCGCGGACCAGGACATCAAGGGGCTGCTGTTCACGACTCCCGATGGGCCGGTGTCGATCCTCTGGAGCCGCAAGGACGGCTACATCCTCAACTCCGAGCACGGCGAGGACCCTTGGTACGCGTCGCCGGAGCCGTGGGTCGACACCTGGACGACCAGGACCGAGGTCGTGGCCGAAGCGGCCGCCGGCACCGTGCGCGAGCTCGACTGCATCGGCCGGGAACGCTCCCTGAAAGCCTCCGGCGGCAAGATCACACTCACCGTCGACGGCGCCCCGCGCATCTACTACGGCCTCGCCGCCGATCCCGACCGCAAGCCCGGAACCAGGGGACGTACCGCATGAGGAACGAGACCGCACGGCACGACATCACCGTCGTCGGCGGCGGCCTGGCCGGGGTCTGCGCGGCCATCGCCGCGGCCCGCCTCGGTCGGACCGTCGCACTGATCAACAACAGGCCGGTGCTCGGCGGCAATTCGAGCAGCGAGGTCCGCGTCTGGGTGTGCGGCGCGACCGGCCACGGCAAGAACCACCATGCCCGCGAGGGCGGCATCATGGGCGAGTTGCTCGTGGAGAACCAGTACCGCAACCCGGACGGGAACCCGTACTACTGGGACGCCGTGGTCCTGGACGCGGTACGCGCCGAGCCCGGCATCACGCTCTACCTCAACACCGATGTGCGCGAGGTCGAGGCCGAGGGCCCGGACGACGCCCGGCGGATCACCTCGGCCACCGGCTGGATGATGGGATCCGAGCGCCGCATCCGCTTCGAGAGCCCCGTCTTCCTCGACTGCACCGGAGACGGCCTGATCGGCCACCTCGCCGGCGCCCACCACCGCATCGGCCGTGAGGCGCGCGACGAGTTCGAGGAGGCGTGGGCCCCGGAGTCGGCCGACGCCATCACTCTCGGCTCCACGCTGCTCTTCTACACGAAGGACGCCGGGCGTCCGGTGAAGTTCGTGCCGCCGGACTTCGCCAAGGACATCAGCACCACCTCCATCCCGCAGCGGCGGATCATCAAGGCGGGGGACAACGGGTGTGCGTACTGGTGGATCGAGTTCGGCGGCGAGCTGGACACGGTGCACGACAACGAGCGGATCCGGGACGAGCTGTGGTCGGTGATCTACGGGATCTGGGACCACATCAAGAACTCGGGCGAGTTCGACGCGGCGAACATGACGCTGGAGTGGGTCGGTTCGGTGCCCGGGAAGCGGGAGTACCGGCGCTTCCTCGGTGACTACGTGCTGCACCAGGGGGACATTCTCGGGCAGACGGAGTTCGCCGACCGGGTCGCCTTCGGAGGCTGGTCGATCGATCTGCATCCGCCGCAGGGCATGTACGCCACCGAGTCGGGGGCCAAGCAGCTCTACGCGGACGGGATCTACCACATCCCGTACCGCAGCCTGTACTCGGTGAACACCGAGAACCTGCTGTTCGCCGGGCGGAACATCTCCGCCAGCCATGTCGCGTTCGGCTCGACCCGGGTCATGGCGACCTGCGCCACGATCGGGCAGGCGGCGGGCACGGCGGCGGCCCTGTGCGCTGCCGGGAAGCTCGCGCCGCGCGAACTCTCCGTATCCGAGCTGCACCGGGTGCTGCTGCGCCAGGACGCCTCGCTCATCGGGCTGGCTTCGACGGACCCGGAGGACCTGGCGCTGCGGGCGACCGCAGTCGCGTCATCTGCCCTGTCCTGCCTGGCAGTCGAGGACTCCGACGAGCCGTGGCCGCTAACGGCGGACGCCGGACTCGTCCTTCCCGCCGACCCGGACCTCACCGGCCTTGAACTCCTGGTCGACGCCGACCGTGAAACCGAGCTCGTGATCGACCTCTACGACCCCGAACTCGGCCAGAACTACGTCCCGCGCCGCCTCGTCACCTCCACCACCCTGCCGGTCGCCGCCGGCCGCCGGCAATGGCTCAAGACCGGCCTGGACTGGTCCCCGGACACCCCGCGCAACGCCTTCCTCGTCATCCGCGCGAATGACGCGATCGCCCTGCACCGCGCCGACCGGCCGACCCCCGGCGTCCTGTGCTTCACGCGTGTCCCGCTGCGTCCCCAGGACGAATCCCCGCAGCTGCTGCGCGAGTGGACGGACGCCGGTCTGCTGCGCCGTACCTTCTGCTTCCGTGCGGGGGAGACGGCGGCGTACGCCCCGGCCAAGGCCGTCGACGGCTACGCCCGCCCGTACGCCGGACCGCACATGTGGGTCTCCGCGCCCCTGGCGGACGATCCCTCGCCCTGGCTCTCGCTCACCTGGCCCGAACCGGTCACCCTGGGCCGCATCGAGGTCATCGCCGACGACGACGTCAACGAGGACCTGATCAACCTGCACCACCACCGCACCCCCTTCGACACCCTCCCCACCCTCCTGTGCGACTACCGCGTCGAGGCGCGGGACGCGGACGGCACCTGGCGCGTGATCGCCCGCGCGGAGCGGAACCGACGACGCCGCCGGTCGCACACGCCGTCGGAGCCGGTCACCACATCGGCCGTCCGGATCGTCGTCGAAGCCACCAACGGCACGGACTCGGCGCACCTCGTCGCCGTACGCGCCTACGCGGCGGGGGAGTGACGCGATGGTCGCGAGAGTGCTGGTCACCGGGGCCGCCGGACGGATCGGGCGAGCGGTCCTCACGCTGCTCGCCGAGCGCGGGGTCGAGGCGAACGCCCTGGTCCTCGACGACCCCGGTGACCTCCCGGCCCGCCTGGTCGTCACCGGCGACGCGGCCGACGCGAAGACCGTTCGGGCAGCCCTGGAGGGCACCGACGCGATCGTCCACCTGGCCGCGATCCCCACTCCGGAACGCAACACCGCGGTCGAGGTCTTCACGGCCAACAGCCTGACCACCTTCACCGTGCTGGAGGAGGCCGGTCGGGCCGGGATCCGGCACGTGGCACTGGCGAGCTCGTGGGGTGTCACCGGTCTGCCCTGGACGGCGGCCGAGAATCCGCATCCGCAGTACGTTCCGGTCGACGAGGCGATGGACTCCCAGGTCGCCGACGCCTACGGCCTGTCCAAACAGGTCGACGAGCTGACCGCGCGGATGATGGCGCGACGCCACGGCATGAGCGTGGTGTGCCTGCGCTATCCGTACGTGGGCGGCTTCGAGGAACGGCTGCTCGCGCACGCCGCCCGGCTCACGGCCGACCCGGCCGCCGGCGCCAGGGACCTGTGGACGTACCTCGAGGTCCACGACGCGGCGAGGGCGGCACTGCTCGCGCTGGACGTGCGGGGCAGCGGCGCGCACGCGGTGCACCTCTGCGCCCCCGAGATCATCGTCCCGTACCCGACGGAGGAACTGCTGCGCCGCTACCACCCCGGCACCGTGCTGCGCGGCCCGCTGCCGGGCCGCGCGGCCCCGGTCGACACCTCGGCGGCGCGCAGGCTCCTGGGGTTCACCGCCAGGAATCTCGTCGACCGCGAGGGTCTCCCTTCTTGCTGAAGGGACCTCTTCAGTGACCCCCTCAGGTGGGTAGGACGAGGCCACGACCGGGTGGCGGAACGGGCGCCGGGCGGCCCTGTAGGAGCGCTGCGGCCGCCTGGTCGGGGACGCGGGACAAGCGGTAGAAGGTGGCCCGACTCGTACCGACGGAGTCGGCTTCCTTCCCCGTCTGCCAGCGCCACACGGTGTGCCTGGTGGACGTGACCTCGAAGGCCCGTCCCGCCAGGGCGTCGGAGATCAGGATGTTTCCGCTCGGGAGCCGTTCGCAGCCACCCGCCACCTCGGTGAAGAACTGCTCGCCGGGCCGCGTTCCGTACTGCCACACGATCGTGCGGGTCACCGGATCCACCTCCAGCACGCGAGAGCGACCAACGGTGCTTCCGTTGTCCAGGACCAACAGATTTCCGTTGGGCAGGATCGAGGGCTGGTGCTGCCCGGACACTTCGCCCGGGCCCCACCACCACAGCACTCGAGGAGCGCTCAGATCGACTACGGCGATCAGGTCGAGATCCCGCATCGAGACCAGCAGCGCGCCGTCCGGCCACAGCCCGGCCGGGTGCTCAGCCAGGACTTCGAGGGTGTTGGCGTGCAGGACGTCGCAGGGCGAGCCCGGCAACTGCCGCAGGTGCGCAATCGCGCGAGTCACCGGGCCGCTGAAGGAGCCGGTGGAGAACACGTCACCGGCCTCACCGGTCGGCATCTCGCCTGTGCGGGCGAACACGGCCTGTCTCAGCGAGATCTGTTGGCGCACGATGGACACGACAGCGTGTTCGGTGGCCAGGACGTCGAACAGAGACACCTCGCGGAGCAGACACCCAGTGGCATCGAGTTCTGCGATCGTGTTGTCCAGCACGGTGGCGGCGAGCCCGTCCAGCACGATCCGACGCGGCGCCCCGGCCAGTGTCAGAACCCCGCCGCCGGGCAGCAGGGCCAGATCGTGATGGGCGGGGATGTCGGCTTGCCACAGCAGCGTGGAATCCGGCGCCAGCTTGATCAGTGCCCGCAGCGGCACCATCGCGAACAGACAGCCGTCCGCGTCGACTTCGACGTGGCTCCAGCCTCGCAGGAAGCTCGGTGGGTCGTCCGACACCGGGTGCTGGGCGGCAGTGTGGCTCCAGGTGTGCACCTCGGCGCCTGTCCGGTCGATGAGGGTGGCGTAGGGGATGGGGTACGAGGAGGCGGGCGAGTAGACGAAGTAGTCCCCTCCACGGCCGGTCGGGAACGGACGGCTGATCTGTTCGGTCACGGCGTGCTCCAGGGCCGGATGGTGCGCCTCATCCTCGTCGCTCCTCAGGAATGTCCCAGGCGATGAGCGGTTCGCCACGGACAGCCTCGGAGGTGAAGCCGTCCGGGCCGACGGGGCGGTCGCCGAGGACGGTCACCCGGTAGAGGGTGCGACGGTGGTCGGTGTGGTGCAGGTCGGACGGTTGCAGATGGGCGACGGCGCGGTTGTCCCAGATGGCGACGTCGCCGGGTGCCCAGCGCCAGCGGACAGTGTGTTCGGGCCGGCCGACGTGTCCGTGGAAGAGTTCCAGCAGGTGGCGGCTCTCCCACGGCAGCAGTCCCAGCAGGTGGGTCACCGAGGCGGGCGGAGCGAACAGGGCCCGTTCCCCCGTATCGGGGTGAACGCGCACGAGCGGGTGGACGGAGAGCAGGGTGTCCTCGGTGAGGCGGCGCAGGACCTCCACGTCCTCGTCGTCGGACAGCAGCAGCTGGCAGGCGGCGTACAGGGTGTGTTCGGCGCGCAGCCCGTCGGCGAGCGAGCGCAGCGGCTGCGAGAGGCCCTGGTAGGCGGCGACCAGGTTGGTCCACTGGGTGTCGCCACCGTACGGGGGGACCACCTCGGCCCGCAGTACCGACATGGCCGGCGGGTTGACGGCGGCGGCCAGGTCGACGTGCCAGCCGGAGTCGGGACGCAGTTCCTTGGGCCGCAGCCGTTCCTCGAACCGGCGCCCGAAGCGGGTGTCCTCCACGTCCGGGTCGACGGTGAGGATCTCGGGATATCCCTCCGGATGCACGCCGTGCTTGCGGCCCGGACGCCGGGTCAGCCGGCCGAGGCGCCGCCCGAAGGCGACGTGCTCGGCGTGGCCGAGCCGCTGTCCACGGAAGAAGACCACCTTGTGGCGCAGCAGGGCCGCGCGAACGGCTGCCAGGACCGCGTCCGGCAGCGGCGAGGCGAGGTCGACCCCGCTGATCTCGGCGCCGATGTGGCCCGAGACCTGTCGTACGTCAATCCCGGCGCGGTGCGCCGTTGTCGAGATCATGCTGTTCCCCCTCCGCTCGCTCATCCGTCAGGGTCAGGCCCACTGCAGGACGGTCCCGTCGGAGAGCGGGCCGGTGATCCACAGGGCCACGGTGCGGCGTACGTGTTCGGTCCCGCTGGGTGCGACGGCGTGCACGTTGCCGCCGTCGAAGATGTACATGTCTCCCGCGTGGATCGGCAGCGTGATCCGGTCCACGCCGCTCAGCGCTTCCAGCGGGTAGCCGTAGCTGTCCGGCCGGATCCCCAGCGTCTTGCGGTCCTCCTGGCTGAACGCGGCGTTCCAGTAGAGCAGTTCACCGCCCGGGCCGTTCTCCAGGCAGACGAGCGCGTTGCAGACGCGCTGCACGTCCTGGATCTCGAAGCCGACGAGGTGAGGGAGCAACCAGCTGTGCATGGCGTCGTCGTGGGGCAGCAGGCCGAAGGACTCGCTGTCCGCCCGCGAGCGGATCTTGAACGCGCCGGCCTGCCGGCCCTCGTACTGGGCGAGCCGGAAGCGTACGCCGAGGCCGGCCAGATGGGCGCGCCACTCGTCCAGCAGGGCGGGCAGGGTACGGCCGCGGTCGCCGCAGATGTCCGCCAGTCCGACGCGGGTGCGCTCGGACTCGGCCAGGTAGCCGTCCAGGGTGTCGGAGGCCAGCAGGAGGGGCCCCACGGCACGCTCGGTACTGCGGGTGGCGTTCGGGCTGGTGAGCAGAGGGCTGCTCCAGAACCTGCGGCAGGTGCGCTCGCAGACGTCCGGCGACAGTGCCCCGCGGAAGACGGCGCCGGCGACGCGCCCGCACAGTACGTCCCACCACGCGTCCCAGTCGACGCCGTCCCGCTCCACGAAGCGGAAGTACTCTGCGCTCTTCTGCCGCCCGGCCGGCGATGTGGCGGAGCCCGATTCGGTCATGAGCGTCGTTCTCCCTTGTCGGGGGTTTCGGGACGGCCGTCAGTAGACGATGCTCACCACGGTCTGCGGCGACCCGTGGACCTTGCGGGACCGCTCCTGCATGGCCAGCACTCCGACCAGTCCTTCGGGGGTGTAGAAGCCGCTGAACTTGGTGTAGGCGTCGATCTTCAGTTCGTTCCCCTCCCTGGTCACCGCGGTGGCCGACTCAGGGTGCATCCGTGCGTCCTGCGCCACCCAGAGGTGCCCCGCCGCGGTGTCGGCGAGGATGCGGTCGAACAACTGCCGCAGGGCCACCGCACTGAAGCTGCCGGAGTAGTACACGGCGCGGCTGCCCCAGTTGAGCGTCGGGTGATGGCTGCCGAACTTGAAGTAGTACGTGCGCTTGCGCTCGCCCAGGGTGCAGTAGTCGTCCAGGCTGATCCAGGAGCCGTCGGGCAGGTGGAACCCGTCGGGGGTGATGAGCTCGGTGTGCGGGAAGAGCCCGCGGATCTCGTCCGAGTAGTACGCGCGGGTCTTGTCCCAGAAGGGCCACGCCATGGCTACCTTGGCGTCGTACAGGGGGAGCGGCGGATGGTCGAAGAAGAGCTCTCCCTTCTCGCACTCCTCCATCCACTGGTCGAACAACCCGTTGTACCGCAAGTCGTAGAACTCGTGGGCCCGGACGAAGTTGCAGTCCTTCCAGTGGACCGGGTCCCAGCCGAAGTGCCGGATGCCCGCCTCGCGCAGTCGCTGCACGGTGTAGTGAACCCCGTGGGGCCGGGAGGCGTTGTTCGTCAGGTGGTGGGCGACGGGGTCGGGGCCCAGCCAGCTGTGCAGGGAGGTGGCGAGCCCGCCGATCAACGAACCGAAGCCGTGGGTCGGGGCGCCGAAGTCGGCGGGGAACTCCTGGTACATGCTGTGCACCTGCTCGGCGATCTCCCAGCCGGAGGCGGGGCATTGAATCTCTGCGATCGCTCCGGGGGCGGCCTCGTCCGTGCGGAAGTACACCGGCAGGGCGAGCTGACGCTCGGTGAGGTTGCGGTGGTACTCGAGGCCGCGCTCGGGTGGCTGGCCGGAGAGTACGGTTGCGGCGATGGCGGGATCGGCTTCGCCGTGCACGCTCGCCATGAACAGGTCGCGGGTGATCCGCTGGTAGGTGCGGATCAGCGCGTTGCGCTCGACGAACCCCTGAAGCGTCGGGGCATCCAGTGAGTAGGACCGGTCGGAGATCAGGTTGGTGAAGCCCGGTGTCTGCCTTGTTCTGTTCTCTATGTCCTCGTCGATGAACAGGTACCAGGGGTTCGTGGTCCGCTCGCCCATTTCGGCTCCCTCATTCGGCGTCCAGTGCCGCCAGATCCAACCCGTAGAGTCGTGCGCAGTTGCCGGACACCACCTGGCGCCGGTCCTCGTCGGGAACCTCCCGGAAGGACCGCGCGATGAGGTCCTGGGAGTGCGGCCAACTCCCCTCGTAATGCGGGTAGTCGCTGCCCCAGAGGAAGTTCCCCGAGCCGAGCAGGCGCATCGTGGCGATGCCGATCCCGTCGTCGGTGAAGGTCGCGTGGACCTGGCGGCGGAAGTACTCGCCGGGCGGCATGGTCAGCGTGGTGTCCAGGACAGGGCCGAGCTTGTCGTAGATGCGGTCGGCGTGCAGCAGGTGGTAGCCGATCCAGCCGATGTCGTTCTCGGCGAGGACGAGCTGGAGGCGCGGGAAGCGTTCCAGTACGCCGGAGAAGATCAGGTCGGTGAGTGAGTGCTGCATCTCCTCGGGATATGCCATGTTCCGCTGGATCCGCCCCAGTGGCGTGCTGTAGTCGAACAGTTTGGGGCTGTCCCGGTACCCGGTCAGGCAGTGCATCGAGACCGGCATCCCCAGCTCCTGGGCCGCCTGCCAGAAGGGCTCGTTCGCCTCACCCGCGAAGTCCCGCTCCGGTGCCGGAGAGGCCCAGATCGAGGCCCCTTTCAGCCCCATGGCGCGGCAGCGGTTCACCTCCTTGACGGCTTCCTCGGCATCCCACAGCGAGATCAGCCCGAGGCCGACGAGCCGGTCGGGCGCGTGGCTCACGAACTCGGCCAGCCAGTCGTTGTACGCGCGGAAACAGGCACGCTGGAACTCCGCGTCCCGCAGCCAGAACAGGCTCATGGCCAGGCTCGGATAGAGGACCTCCGCGGAGACTCCGTCCTGTGCCATGTCCTTCATCCGCGCCGCCGGGTCATTGCCGCCGGCCCGGGCCGCTTCGATGCCCGACTCCAAGGTGTCGGCGAACGCCTCCGGAGACTTGTCCGTCGCGTAGAGCGAGTTGATCAGCGCGGGCTGGAGCCCGTCGCACGAGAAGAACCATCCACGGCGCTCGGCATCCCAGTGGATCCGCGGCGCTCTGTCCTGATACTTGCGTTCGAGTCGATCGGCCCATAGCCGGACAGGCTCCACGACATGCGAGTCCGCCGAGATGACAGGTGAGGTCATACGCTTGCTCCAGCGTCGGGGTTGGAGGGCGACAGCGAGCGCTCTGGTCGATTGTGGGCACACCTGACGCACAGTCAAGGGCCCCTCACCGCGCGGAGTCCCGATCCGGACACCCGCGGCGTACGGACGGGGAGAGGGATACGGACAGCCTGTCCGGGACCCGCCTCTTGTGACCGGCCAACCCCTTCGGTATCCCTGATATCCCCCTATCGGCCATCCCGGCAGAGCCACCTCACGCCCCCCGAAGGACGGCGACCCATGTCGGTCGAGATCTCGGAGACCGGTCCGCGGACCAGCGTGGACCTGCTGCTCCTCAGCGCCTCGAACTACCCGGCGGTGCCCATCTATCCCTACGCCTTCGTGCAGGTCTCGGCGATCGCCGCACGGCACGGTCTGACGGTCGAGCGGCTCGATCTGCTGCACACGCCCAAGCACCGCTGGGAGGACGCGCTGCACGGGACCCTGGACCGCCACAGGCCCCGACTCATCGGGATCCACCTGCGTCAGGTGGACTCCATCTTCATCTGGAACTACGCCGAGAGCGACCTGCCGGGCGCGCCGCAGGTCGTGCGCAACAGCTATTGGCCGGTAGACGACACCGAACAACTCATCACGGTGGTGCGCTCGTTGACGGACACACCCGTCATAGTGGGGGGCTTCGGCTTCTCCACCCAGGCGCCGGCACTGTTGAGGCGGCTGCGCCCGGACTTCGGCGTCGTCGGCGAGCCCGACGAGGTCATGGCCCGCCTCGACGACGTGCTGGCCCACCGGGATCTGGACGGCATCGCGAACCTGGCCCACCCCGTGGGCGACGACTACGCCGTCGGCCCACGGGTGTTCCTGCCGCCCGCGGACCACACGGAGTACTCCGACGCGGTCCTGGACGACCTCCTCGCCTTCTACGGCCCGGAGGGACTCACCGGACCGGACGCCGCCCACGTCCCGGTGGAGATCCAGCGAGGCTGCCCGTACCGCTGCTACTTCTGCACCGAGCCGGTGGTCAAGGGCCGGCAGCACCGGATCAGGGACCTCGACGTGGTGATGGCCGACATCACCTTCCTGGCCGATCGCGGGGTGACCCGGGTGTGGCTGGTGTGCTCCGAGATCAACATCGGCAGCAACGCGCTGCTGTTCGAGATGGCCGAGCGCATGCGGAAGCTCAACCAGGGCCGGACCAGACCCGTCGGCTGGACCTGCTACCTGCTGCCCAACCCGGCCCTGGACCGCGACGAGATCCGGACGCTCCTCGACGCCCACTTCGAACCCAGCTGGAACCAGTTCGCCTCCTACCACGACGACAACCTGAAGCAGACGCGCGTCCCCTACCGGGCCCGGCACGCCGTACAGGCGCAGGTGTACTGGATGGAGGAGGAGGAGCGGTTCCGGCGCGAGCGCGGAGAGCCCGTACCTCCCCGGCGCCTCGACATGTTCCTCGGCAACTCCTACGCCACCGCCGAAACGGTCTCGACCACCCTGCACGCGGTGAACGAGCTGCGCCTGGGGGAGCGCTTCGACGACTCCCTGATCACTCGTGCCACGCGCGTCTTCGACCTCGGCCATGGGCTGATCGGCGACTCCGCAGAGTCCACCTACTCCATGAGCCCCCGCGGCCGGCTGGCCGACGTCGACCTGCTCTACCCCACGTTCAGCTATCCGCCGGCGCTCGTGGCGGAGCTCGGCGACAACCGGGCGGTCGACGAGTTCTTCGCCCACGTCGAGGACACCTTCCTCTCCCGGGCCTATCGCACACGCCGCGACTGGCGGGCCTTCCTCACCCGCCAACTCGACCGAGGCACGCTCACACGGCCGCTCGCGGCCGACGCCGAGGACATGCTGCGGCGCATCCTGGCCGCTTCCCCCGCCGATTCGTCCGCCCCCCTCGGGGAGCTCACGCGGTCCCTCGTCGAGCTGGTCGTGGGGACCCGACCGGACCGCACACGGACCGTGCTCGCGGCCATCGGGCTGCCCGGCTACTGGGACGACCGGCCGCGCTGGAGCCCGTACGACGTCGGGGCCGCCCTGGCCCGCCGGTTCGACTCCGCCGAAGACCTGACGCGCGCCGTGCAGGAACTGACGGAACCCGGGGACGGCACGGTGCCGCTGCTGGCGATGGAGTACTGCCTGTACGACAACAACGTGGTGCTGCGCCCGGACTACGCGCGGCTGCTGTTCACGGCCTGATCGCGGCCCGCAGAAGGACGGTGGCGAGGGCGGCGCCCGCGCCACCGCCGGGTCAGCGCTCCTTCGCCGCGGAGGCCAGGTACTTCGCGGATCCCCCGTCGCGCACCGTGTCGAGGGTCACGCAATGGAACGACCCGCCGAAGCTGTAGACGTGCCGGAAGTCCACCGGCACGCACCGGAAGCCCCAGGCGGTCAACGCGTCGATGAGCGGCTGCTCCTGGCGCTCCACGACGACGGTCTCCGGATCGAGGGACAGGACGTTCATGCTCACCCACGGGCTGCAGAAGTACATCGGCCAGTCCGACGGCAGCGTCGGCGCCGGAGCCGGCAGGATCTCCCAGCCCTCGAACAGATCGTGGGGCACGTACCGTTCGGGATTCACCAGCAGCTTCCCCGGGGCCAGCGGGGCGAGGGTGGCGTCGATGTGCATGGCGTGGGGGTCATCGGTCTCGACGACCGAGACGGTGAACCCCGGTCCGAGAGCGCGCCGGACCCAGTCGATGCCGAACTCGTTGGTGACATGACTGCGCTGTACGACGATGTCCTCACCGAACCGGAGGAAGTCTGCGGCGTCGAAAACCGGTTCGAACTCGGTGACGGCCCACCGCTCCCCCTCGGGGGAGGCCGCGTCGCCGGGCATCCGGTAGAGCTCGTCCGTCAGTTGCGGGCGGGGCGCCGGCATCCAGCGGGCTCCTCGCCGGAACCAGGACTTGAGCAGCGTCCGGAAGGCGTCCCCTTCGTGGTACCGGCACCGCCAGGACATGGGCGCCTCGATGACGGCGTCCCCCACCACCATCAACAGGTCGCGGGGCATGCCCGCGTACAGGCCGCCCGCGGACTCCCAGTGCGGAGTCCGGAAGGGCCGCTGGTGACTGACCGCGTCGGGCCGCACCACCCGCACGCCCTCGCCCTCCAGGACCTCGGCCAGGGTGTCCAGTTCCTCCTCGGCGGCCTTGAGGTGGGCGGCCGGGAACGGCAGCCCACCCTCCTCCTGGCTGTTGCGCCAGGCCGACTCGGGCAGCGTGTGCGCCATGGACTCCTGCCAGCTGGGGAACACCCCGCCCGAGAGGGAGCCGACGACGACCTCGCGCAGCGGGTCCCACTCCGTGTACGAGTTGAGCGCCACGGCGGACAGGTCGACCTCCCCCTCGGGTGCGTCGGTGGCGCGACGGGTCGTCTCTGCCCACGTGCGTGTCCGTTCCAACGGATCCTCCGTATGTCTTCTCAGGCGGAACCCCGGCGACCCGTGCGGAGGCCGCCGTTCGGTGAAGTCGTCTGTGCGGTGCGCGATGTGTGCGCCGCGGCATGTCTACTGCGCGCTGGCCAGTCCTCCCGCCGTCTCGCCACCGTCGATCACGAAGGACTGACCGGTCACGAACGCGGCGTCGGGGGAGGCGAGATAGTGGACCAGGGAGGCGATCTCCTCGGGTGCGCCCAGGCGTCGCAGCGGAACGACCCCGGCCTGCTCCGCGAGTTGCCGCTCGGTGTACTCGGCCCGCTGCATGGGCGTCAGCACGTAGCCGGGGCACACCGCGTTCACCCGAACGAGGGGGGCGAGTTCCAGGGCCATGGTCCTGGTGAGTTCGATGACGCCGGCCTTGCTCGCGTTGTAGGCGGCGTAGTGGGGCATGCCGACCATTCCGCTGACGGAAGCGGTGTTGACGATCACGCCGCCCGCCGCGTCGGTCATGCGGCGGGCCGCTTCCCGCGCCACCAGGAAGACTCCGGTCAGGTTGACGCGCAGAGTGCGCTCCCACGTGTCGAGCGTGGTGTCGAGGAAGGGGCTGCGGATGCTGACCCCGGCGTTGTTGCACAGCACGTCGACTCCGCCCCACTCCTTGTCGACGGTGGCGAAGGCCTCGGTCACCTCCTCTTCCTCGGCCACGTCCGCGGGGAGCAGCAACCCCACTCCGGGATCGGACCCGCCGAGCGCCGAGAGCCCGGCGCGGTCGCGGTCGATGACGCCGACCCGGTCACCGTTCCGAACGAAGCGCCGGACGATCGCCGCACCGATGCCCGAGGCCCCTCCGGTGATCAGCACGCGGCGGGGCTGTTCCGTAGCCGACATGTGGCCTCTCTCCCCTCAGAGCTGTCGGGTGGCGCTCGGGTCGTTGCCCTGGGAGAAGTTCCCCGAGCGCAGAGCGTCGTACAGCCGCTTGCCGGTGGACGCCGGGCTGAAGAAGAAGCGGGTGGACTCCTCGCGGCGCAGGAGTCCGTGCACGACGAAGTCGCGGGCGGTGCTCTTCCAGTAACCCGGCCCGAGCACGGCGAGCAGTCGCAGGTACTGGGCGAGTCCCAGAGGCTCCCCGAACCAGTGGTTGATGGACACGGACGCGGTGCGCGAACGGATGTCGTGCCACCAGCCGCGCGGGATGTACAGCAGATCGCCCGGCCCCATCCGTACGTGGTGGAAGCGTGCCCGGCCGAGGAGGGGAAACCGCTTCAGATCCGGAGTCCCGAGGTCCACCTGACTGTTCACCAGATTGTCGGGGAAGGGGTACGCGGCTCTGCTGTCGTGCCACGCCAGCAGGGTGACGTCCTTCTCTCCCCAGACCTGGCAGAACAGATTGTCCTTGAGGTCGGAGTGCAGCATCGAGCGCGTGCCGGCCGAGCCGATCCACACCCGGGTGTCCGTGCCGTGCCGCCCGTCGGGCGGGACGAGGGAGCCGAAGTCGACGTCGGCGGGGTCGAAGAACTCATGGGCGCGGCGGTAGGCGAGGTAGCAGGGCGTGGCCGGAGTGGCCGCGAGCATGGTGTCCACGAACGCGGCGAAGCTGAGTTCCCTCTCGTAGAGCTGCTGGTCCTGGGGGAAGAGCACGCCCGTGGGCGGCAGGTCGACCAGGGCGGTCACCCGCCGCTCACCGTGGCGGCCGCGCAGCTCGGTCGGGCTCCACGCGTGGCGCGCGCGCCAGCCGTCCATGAGTCCGGTGCACAGCACGGGCCCGGAGCGGTCGGCGACGGCACGGCGCAGGACTCGCGGATCCCCGGTGGCGATGCGCGGCACCGGCAGCACGGTCATTCCGGCCGCCCGCATCCGGTGTCCCACGGCCTCCCCGTCCTCGGGTGTGCCCGGGCCGTTCCGTGCTCGATCAAGTCGACTCATGACCCCTCACCATTCGCGCGTGCTCGATACGGGCATCTCGCTGCTCGACAGGGCAACCGGGCACCTGCGCCGATGGGCGCTCACCGGGCGCAGGCCTCTACTTGGTAAGCGACAGCGGTGAGGTTTGCATAGGGGAGCACGCGCCTCGTCGAGCACGGACGGCCAGTTCAGGCCAGGGATCAGACGCATCGTCACCAGCGTCAACCGGCCATCCAGGCTGATGCCCCGTCGGCCGCCCGTGCAGGGACGACCAGGTAATGGCCCCGGGGCCACCCCGACCCCCTGCGCCCGAATCAGCCCCTCCGCGACCGCCCGCCCCACCGGCCCTTCCCGGGACGCCGATGATTCCGGCTGAGTGTGATGTCTCTGAAAAGCACTCGGCGTCGATGCGGGATCCCCTGTCCACTGCCGGTTGTCCTCGGGATGTGGCGGTGATCACAGCGCGAAGCCGTGATGATCCCTGTTCGCGTTCCGCTGGATTCCGCGAGGGCCACGAAGAACCCAGTGCCCTCCGAGGACCACGGAGGACCGGGCGCCGCGCCGGTTCGCGTACGAGGGGTGGGAATGATGGACCGCGACAGTCGGACGCTACGAGCCTCCGAGATGAGTGGGCATGCCGCCGATTTCGTCTCCCGCGCGACGGCGAGGGCGCGTTTGCCGCTGGACTACTCGGTGACCAGCCTGCGCATCGTGGACCGCGTGGTGGACGGGCTGCGACGGACGACCGACGACCCTTCCGCCGTCAGACAGACCCTCCAAGGGCTCGGCGCCTACGCCGGCGAGGTGTTCGTTCGCAGATACGGCGCGCGCTGGGTCGACTTCGACGAGGAGACCTACGGGCTCTTCCAGCAGCCGGTCGGCGTCCGTAGCACGGACGGGCGGGCCTGGAACCCGCTGGGCAAGGTCGTGAACCGCTTCGAGCGGGGCGCCGCCGAGTCCATGCACGAGCTTTCCTTCCTGTTCCCGGGGCGAGCCCGGACGTCCCCCCTCACGGGGTGCGCCGCCGGACGCGTAAGGTAGCGGGCCGGGAGCGGTCTGACGGCGCTGTCAGCCGCCGCGCTCCTAGACGACGTCCGGCAGGAAGATCGACTGGCACCGATGAAGGCTCACGATGCTGCGCTGGGGCATGCTGTCGAGCGAGCCCAAGCCGGCGACGAGGCGGCGTTCGCCGAGGCGTACCACATCCTGCACCCGGGGCTGTTGGGATACCTGCGGGGGATGGTCGGCCAGGACGCCGAGGACGTCGCTTCCGACGCCTGGCTGGAGATAGCACGGGACCTCGGACGGTTCCGCGGTGACGGCGCGGGCTTCCGCGGCTGGACCGCGACCATCGCCCGTCACCGGGCGCTCGACCACCTTCGGCGAGTGCGTTCCCGGCCGCGCCACGACCTGTTCGACCAGGACGTGCTGGAACTGCCCGCGCAGCGGGACACCGCGGGCGATGCCATGGAGACGCTTTCCACCGGACGGGTGTTAGAGCTGGTTTCCGGCCTCCCCCGGGAGCAGGCGGAGGCCGTGCTCCTGCGGGTGGTGGTCGGACTCGACGGGCCGACCGCGGCGCGAGTGTTGGGCAAACGGCCCGGTGCGGTACGGTCCGCTGCGCATCGCGGACTGAGGCGACTGGCGAACCAGCTACGGGGAGGTGACAGATGAGGCGGGGCCGTGCAGGGGACGACGACCACGAAAGCGACGCGGCTGCGGCGGCGTTGAGGGCTGCCCTGCGTCCGAACCAGCCCATGAGCGAGAACGAGGCGCAACAGGCGGTCGCCGCGTTCAGCGCCGCTCGCGACGCGGGCATGCACTCCGGGTCGGGCGCGCCTCGGACGCGCCGCCGTGACGACTGGCGGCCGGTCGCGGACCGACGTACGGGACGTTGGCCACGAGCGGTGCTGGTCGCGCTGGTCTCCGGCATGACGCTGGGCGGCGTGGCAGTGGCCACGGGCCACCTCCCGAGTCCTCTTCCGGATGCGCCGGAACGCCGTCCCGAGCCGAGTGTCAGCGCGGTCGTGCCGACATCGCCCAAGGATGCCGTCGAGCCCGCACCGCCCTCGGAACCGGCTCCGTCCACGGCACCGGCTCCGTCCACGGCACCGGTACGGGAGACCTCCGTGCCGGGGCCGACGGGGTTGGAGCGGGTGCCTCCGGGTGCCGCGAAGAGCCACGAGGCGCTGTGCCGTGCGTACGAGCAGAAGGCCGGGCTCGCGGGCAAGTCCTCGGATTCCACCGCCTTTCGGCGCCTGGTCGAGGCGGCTGGTGGGAAGGAGGCCGTGCCGGTCTATTGCGAGACGCTCACGGGCCGATCTCCGGCCCGTGAAAAGGGCGTTCCCGAGGCGACGCACGACGGCCGGGACCACGGCCCGGACCACCCCGAGGTCAGGAATGACCCCGGCCGTCCGTAGGCCCGGTCACGTCCGACGAACTGACGTCAAGCTCAGAACGTGCTCTCCGGAGCGGGCGCGAAGAAGGGCTCCGGTACCAGGGCCGCGATCGAGAAGGGCTCGAACTGCGGATCAGCCACCACGCGGTAGATGAACTCGGGTGTGGACATGTCGACCTGACGCCACTCCCGGTACCCCGATCGCAGCCTCGTTCTGGCCCGCTTCGTCGAGGGCCTCAGCCCCGACGACGAGGCCGACCTACGCCGCCTTCTGCGGGAAGAGCGTCCATGATCGCCCTCCTCCTCATCCCCCTCCTGCTGCCCTGTGCCCTGCCGGCCCTGGCGCGCAGGACCGTCGAGCGCGTGCGGCCGGACATCGCCCTCGTGGCGATCACGGGCGCCGACGCCGCACTGGCCTTCGGTGTCGTCGCATGCCTCGGCGTCCTGCTGCTCCCGCTCGCGGTCCGTGTTCCTCGGCTCGCGGCCTTCCTGCACCTCCTCCAGCCGCTCCAGGCCGGTCCGGCAGTCCTCGTGTCCACGGCGTCCGCCGTGGCGGCCGGCGCCCTCGCCGTGACCCTGACGGCCGCCGTCCGCGGAGCCCTGGCGGAAGCGGCCCAGCTGCGCACGGCCCGCCGCAGGGTGGCGGGGCTCCCCGAGGCCGGGGGGATGTGCGTCATCGACGACGACCGCCCGGATGCCTTCGCGCTGCCCGGCGGGCCTCGTGGCACGGGGCGGATCGTCGTCACCGCCGGCATGCTCCGGGCCCTCGACAGCCACGAGCGCGAGGCGCTCCTCGGTCACGAACGCGCCCACCTGGCCGGCCGGCACCACCTCTTCCTCGGGCTCGCGCGGCTGGCCGGCTGGTGCCACCCGGCCCTGGCGGCCGTCGTCCCACACGTCTCGTTCGCGGTCGAACGGGCCGCCGACGAGACCGCCGCCCGGGCCTGCGGGGACCGCCGCCTGGCGGCCCGCGCCGTCGGCCGCGCCGCCCTTGCGGTGAGCGCGCGTCCGGCGGGACCGGAACTCCCCGTCCTCGCCGCACGGGCTACCACCGGACCGGTGCCGGCACGAGTCAGGGCACTCCTCGCTCAGGCGCCCACGCGCCGCATGGCCCCTGCGCTGCTGGCCGTCATCCTGCTCTGCTCCGCGGCGAGCGTCTCCTCCGCCGCCGGGGCCGTCTGGCTGCACCGAGGGGTGGAGATCGCCCAGGGCGAGCATCCCTCCGAATGACGGGCCGCACCGCAGCGGGCCCTGCTGAGGGCAGGGCTGCGCGGCAGGTCCTCGGCCCGTGATCCGCCCGGCTACGAGCCGAACAGCGTGTCGAGCGCACTCCACAGGCCGGAGGAGCCCGAAGGAGCGCCGAGCAGCTGACTCGCCGAGTACTCCACGTACTCGTGCAGCCCGTACGCCAGAGCCAGCGAACCGAGCGCCACGGCGGCCACCGTCACGGCCATCCCCAGGGCACGAGCCCGCCGTGCGCCTCCCCGAGGTGCGGCTGGCTCCGGCAGCAGCAGAGCCTGTACCCGCTGCGGCACCGGGCCGCTCGTCACCGAGAGCAGCGGATAACCGTCCGCACGGCCGCGCGACGCCCTGGCCAGTGCCGCCCGCGCGATGGCCGCGGCAGTCACCCGCCGGTCGCCCACGACCGCCGCGGCCGTCTCGTCCGCCCACCGCTCCAGGTGGAAGGCCAGCGCCTCACGCAGG
Source organism: Streptomyces sp. NPDC042346 (assembly GCF_055581845.1). NCBI lineage: Bacteria > Bacillati > Actinomycetota > Actinomycetes > Kitasatosporales > Streptomycetaceae > Streptomyces > Streptomyces sp. NPDC042346. Next base: position 99,377 of record NZ_JBVJEH010000005.1, read on the forward strand.
CTTCGCAAGGCGGGGTGCACCATGGCGGCCAGATCCACGACGGCCGACAGCAGGTGGTGACGCCCGTCCAGGTGGGCCCGCTCATGCGCCAGCAGAACCTCCCGTTCGCCATCCTTCAAGACCCGGACCATCCCGGACGTCACGACGATCCGGCCGCGGCGGCCCCGGTACCCGGGCAGCGCGAATGCATCCACGTCAGAACCCGGAACCACCAGCAGATCCCCGTCCCCGGTTCCCTCCTCGGCAGTCAGCCAGGCCCGCTTGAGCAGCGAACGGTGCGTGATCCACCGGCGCATCAGCAGCACCGACTGAACGAGCAGCACCACCCCGGCCATACCGGCGAACGGAATCGCCGCGGGCCACACTTCCACCACCCGCCGCAGAGGCACCTGCTCCTGGGATGCCAGGAACGGCACATGGAACAGCCCCATCAGGGCGGCGATCGTCCCGCCGGCCAAGAGCACCGCCGCCCCCGTCAGCGCCCAGCACGCCGAGCGGGGCGGCAGGACCGAGGCGAGACGCCTGGCGATCGCCGCTCCGCCCCAGGGAAAGACCAGGACCAGCAGCACAAGAACGAGGACGAACGTCACGACGGTCCGTCCTCGGCCGCGAGCAGCAGACGCCGCAGCGTTTCCTCATCGCTCTTGGTCAGCGACGACACGAACCGCTTCAGCACCAGATCACGCTGCGGCTCACTCTCCAGCACCCGCCGCATCCGGCCGGCGACGAGCCCGGCCGCGTCCTCCTCCGGCTCGTAGGCGAATCCCCGCCCGGCCGGGACTCGGCGCAAGGTCCCCTTCTCGTACAGCCGCGTCAGAATGGTGGCCGTCGTCGTCCTGGCCAGGCCCTTGTCGAGGGCGGCGTTCACCTCCTGCGTGGTCATCGGTTTGCCCGACTTCCACAGCGCCGCCAGCACGTCCGCGACGAGCTCGCCGCTCGGCCGTCTCTCGTCCTGACCCTTGCCCGACATTCTCGGCCCGATCTCCCCGCACCCTTGCTCCGCGCAGTCGGCCCCGTGCGGCTCTCGGACCGCCCGTTCGGGCGACTGCGCTGATGTACGTAGATATACGTATTTCTCAGGTGTACCTAATCTATCGCTGCTGGTACGCACCGGCAGGGTTCAGGTAGGGGCCTGGAGGTCCACCGGCGGCGGACACCACGATGTCCAAGGCGCTGAGGGCCACGGTGGCGGGGGCCGGCCCACCGTCGACGGGCGTCACCCGGGGTATCCGGGCCGCCCAGAGGTGATAGCGGGCCCACCATGCCTCGGGCGATCCGGCCGCGTCGTCCCAGCCGCGACGCTTCAGGGTCGCGGGCGTCGTTTCGACGAGGAGCGTCACGTCGTAACGGTCGGCGAGCCGCGCGAAGTAGACGGCTGAAGGAAGTCGTGGCCGGAGATCGAACTTGACGAGTCCGTCCAGCGGTCCGCGATCTGTCACCACGGCCATGGGGCGCCCCCTTGCCCGTCTCGCCACCGCCATCCGCGCGACGCGCGTTCGCAGGTCCAGCTCGCCCGCGTCGACAAGGGCGTGGACGCGGCGCAGCCACGGCCAACTGCGGGTGCGTCCGCGCGCGCTCGACGTTCCCTGGCCCTGTTGCGTGGCCCGCGGGGGCGTACGGAACCGGCGGCAGAGGAAGCAGCCGTAGCAGTACGTGGTTCCCACGGCCCAGCCGAGCTCGCGAAGGAGGGCCTCCTCCCGCCGGACCAACGAGGACTTCCCTGTCCCGTCCGGACCGGAAACCGCGATCAGAAGTGGATCCCCCCTGTTCCGGGATTGCATCGACCCTCCTTCGCGGCGCCCTGTCCGATTCGGCCCGTCTGGTGGCCCGCGAACACAGCCGCTCTCCGTAGGGGAGGGGCTGATGGTTGCGACTGCTCCAAAGCTCGGGACACATCGCCTTCATGGGGCGTTCTGCGCGAGCCGCGGAGAAGGGAAGCGGGGGTCGATCGCCGCACCCGTGAGCGCGAGTGTCGGGATGCCGGGCGAATGTGTCCGGCGCGCCGCGCATCATCTCTACCGTTTGTCTACATCACTGTAGTCGCTGTCTGCACGGCACGCGAGTCGCGCCCGTGCCGTGCACGAGACCGGCTCGATGCCGCTCGCGCGTGGTCGTCCGGCACGCGGCCGAAGGGGTCAGCGGCGCAGGGCCGTTCGCAGCGTGAGTCCGTGGTTGCGCCGCAGCCGGTACAGCTCCCAGCACGACAGGGCCGTCACCGTGACGGGGGCGCCGAGGATGAAGATCATCCGGGCGCCCGTCGGGACCTGGGCGTAAGCACCGGTGATCACATCCAGCAGGGCCATCTCCCACACCAGGACGCCGGCGAGGATCGGCGGCAGCACTTCGTGGATGTCGGCGGTGCGGAACACGTGCACCAATGACAGTCCGATGCCGTAGAGCGCGAAGGTGATCGACCACAGGCACAGCACGATGATGACGGTCCTGCCGGGAAGCCCCACGGCCTCCCGCAGTCCGGCCAACTCCGGGGCCATGGCGAGGGCGGAGTTGCCCATGGACGCCATGATGGCCAGTACCGAGCCGAGGGGGCGCAGGGCCCGGCGCAGGTACACCCGGCGCAGGCCGTCCCGAGCGGCTGCCACGAAGGCGCCGACCACCACGGGGAAGGTGCAGACCAGCACCAGCACACTGGACCAGCTCTGGTCGAGGCGGTCGCTCGCCACGCCCTGGACGTCGTCGGCACTCGCGATGGCGTTGTAGGTGAGCATCAAACCCACCCAGGCGACGAGTCCCAGCCCGGTCCGCCACAACTGGAGCTTGCGGACCTCCCGATCGTCGACGATCCCGGGACGTGAGGGACGGAAGGTCCGCTGGGCGGCGTACAGGGGGTTGTAGAGGCCGCGCAGGATCTTCCGGGCCCGTGAGGGCTCTGCGCGCGGCGGCGGGACCGGTGTGTAGGTCGGCGGGTACGGGTACGCGTACGGGTACTGCGGCGGAGGGCCGGACTGTGCGTACGGATATCCCTGCGGCGGACGGGGGTGGGCGTTCGGGTGTCCCGGCGGGGGGACCGGAGGAGCGTGGGGGTGTCCCTGCCGTAGGTACGCGCCGCCGCTGTCCGCCGGGTCGCCGTACCCACCGCTGCCGTAACCGCTCATGCCACTTACCCCCGATGTCCTGCACGTCCGAACCCGGGCATCCTAGGTCCTGGACGTCCGGCGGCGGGGCGCCCGGTCGAGAGGTGCGGTGACGCTCGTGCTGCCGTGCTCCTCGCACCACCCCGTCGACGCGCCGAGGTGACCCCTGATGGTGACAGACCAGTACGGCAACCCGTTGCACGCATGCACCCTGGAGACGGCCACACACCTGGACCGAGCCGTCGAGTCCCTGCTCCACTTCAGCCCCGAGGTGGAGCAAGCGGTCGCCGACGCTCTCGAAAGCGCGCCGACCTCGCCCGTCGCCCAGTCCTTCGCGGCCTATCTGGGGGCGTTGGGCACGGAGCCGGGCGACGCCCTCGCCGCGCGGCGGCGGTTCGACCGGTACGCGGCCGGTGTGGACGTCTCGTCCCTGCCCGCGCGGGAGCGCCTGCACGTCGCCGCGGCCGGGGCGTGGCTGGCCGGAGATCTGCTTCGCGCCGGCGGGCTGCTGGAGGAGCTGTCCCTGGCGTACCCGAGGGACGCGCTCGCCCTGGCCGTGGGGCACCAACTGGACTTCTTCACCGGTGACTCGGTCCGCCTGCGTGATCGCATCGGTGGAGCCCTCTCGGCCTGGGACGCCGCCGATCCTCACCGTGGCCTGGTGTTGGGCATGTACGCGTTCGGGTTGGAGGAGTCGGGTCACTACCGCCTGGCCGAGGAGGCGGGGCTCGCCGCGGTCGAGCAGAACCCTCGCGACGTCTGGGCGATCCACGCCGTGGTGCACACCTATGAGATGCAGGGACGGGTGTCGGAAGGCATCGGCTACCTCGATGCGCGCCGAGACGACTGGGCGCGGGGCAACTACCTCAACGTCCACAACTGGTGGCACTACGCCCTGTACGCCTTGGAGGCGGGCGACACCGGCACCGCCTTGAGCATCTACGACGCCGCGCTGCACAACGACTCGTCGGCCGGTCAGGCCATGGAACTGCTGGATGCCGCAGCGCTGTTGTGGCGGATCAGGCTCGGGGGAGGGGATTCCGGCCTCCGCTGCGGGGCCCTGGCAGACGCGTGGGCTTCGCGGGCCGATCCCCCCTTCTACGCGTTCAACGACGTGCACGCCGTCATGTCCTATGTGGGTGCCGGGCGGCTGGGGGAGGCGGAGCGGCTCATCGCCGACCGGCGGCGATGGCTTGCCCAGGGAGGGCCGGACTCCGTCACCAACCGGCGGATGACCGCGGACATCGGTCTGCCCGTGTGCGAAGCGCTGGTGGCGCACGGGCAAGGGAAGCACGCCACCGTCGTGGAGATCCTGTGGCCGCTGCGCCGTAGGCTGCACGCGTTCGGAGGGAGTCACGCGCAGCGCGACGCGCTCCAGAAGACCCTGCTCGACTCCGCGCTCAGCTCTGGACGGCACGAACTGGCCCGTGCGCTCATCAGCGAGCGGATCGGGCTTCGGCCCGACAGTTCGTACAACTGGGCGGCTCGGGCTCGCCTCGCCGATGCCCTGGGCGACGCCGCCCTGGCCGCCGTCGCTCGCGACCACGAGAGGGACGCGGCCGCGGCAGCCGCCGAAACCCTCCTGCCGGGCACCGATCTGTGAGGCGTCACTCCTCGTCCTCACCCTGGACGCCGGCGCCGGCGCCGGGCTCGTAACCGTCCCGCTCGCCGCGCAGCGAGCCCGGCCCGGCGGGGGCGGTGAGAACGTGCCCATTTCAGGCGGGAGTTCGCCAGACCACGTGTGCGACGTGGAGACGGTGCGGAGAGATCATTAAGAAACCTTGTTGAACAAGTCCGAACCTCGGGTACGCACTTGATTTGCTCCTGCCAACCTGCACAGGGTTCTCTCGAACGTTTGACGCCCCACACGTCAACACGAGGAGAGATCCCCTTTCATGGCAACTCACAAGCGATCCCACGGTCTTCGCAACGCGGCCATAGCCACTGGTGTGGCAGGCGCCGCCGCCGCGGCGCTGTTCGCGAGCAACATCGCCGGAGCGGCCGCCCCGGCCGAAGGGACCGTGCACGGTCTCGGCGCCCCGGGCGCCGTCTCCGGCAGCTTCGTCGTCATCCTCGACGCATCCGCGAACAAGGCGGACCTCGCGAAGAAGTACGGCGGCACCCTCGTTCGCTCCTACGGCTCCGAGGTCAACGGCTTCTCCGCGTCCGGCCTCAGCGTCGAGGAGGCCAAGCGCCTCGCCGCCGACCCCGCCGTCGGAACGGTCGTCCAGAACAAGCGGTTCAGCATCAACGCGACGCAGGAGAACCCCCCGTCCTGGGGCCTGGACCGGATCGACCAGGCCGACACGGCGGGCGACCAGAAGTACAGCTACCCCGACAACGGCGGCGAGGGCGTGACCGCGTACGTCATCGACACCGGCGTACGGATCTCGCACCAGGACTTCGGCGGCCGGGCCAGCCACGGCTTCGACGCCGTGGACAACGACAACACCGCCGACGACGGCAACGGCCACGGCACCCACGTCGCGGGCACCATCGCCGGCACCTCCCACGGCGTCGCCAAGAAGTCCAAGGTCGTCGCCGTGCGCGTCCTGGACGACAACGGCTCCGGCACCACCGAACAGGTCGTGGCGGGCATCGACTGGGTCACCCAGAACCACTCCGGGCCCTCGGTCGCGAACATGAGCCTCGGCGGCGGCGCCGACGAGGCGCTGGACGCGGCGGTGAAGCGGGCCATCGACTCAGGCGTGACCTTCGCGGTCGCGGCCGGCAACGAGTCCTCCGACGCCGGACAGGGCTCGCCGTCCCGGGTGCCGGACGCGCTCACCGTGGCGTCCAGCACCAAGGACGACGAGCAGTCGGACTTCTCGAACTTCGGCGCGGTGGTCGACCTGTACGCGCCGGGCTCGGACATCACGTCCGCCTGGAACGACAGCGACACCGGCACCAAGACGATCTCCGGCACCTCCATGGCCGCCCCGCACGTGGCGGGTGCCGCCGCCCTGTACCTGGCGGCCAACCCGTCCGCGACGCCCGCCGACACCGCCGCCGCGCTGACCGGCGCGGCCACCGCGGACGCCATCAAGAACGCCTCCTCCGGCACCGCGAACAAGCTGCTGAAGGTCGCCCCGTAACGGCACCGTCGCACCACGGCCCGGCGTGACGGCCGCACGCCGGTGAACCGACCGACAAGAGGTGGCCCTCCGCGCCATGGAGGGCCACCTCCTTGTGTGTCGGCCACCATGGGTGATCTCCCGACCCTCCACTTTCGGGGACCGCTACCTCTGCTGCGTTGCGTCCCGGGCCTGCTGGGCGATGTGTTCCAGGACGGCCTTCGGGTCGGCGGAGGGCGCGACGGCCTTGCCGATGTTCCGCTTGATGGTGTCGCTGACCTGCAGCCAGGACGGGTCGTCGACCGGGTAGAGCCGGGCGGTGCGCAGTGCGCTGAGGAACTGCTCGGCGCTGGGGTCCGTCGCGTACTGGGACGTCTCGGTGGCGGACACCGTCGACGGCAACAGGTGGTAGCGCCCGGCGAACTCGCTGATGTTCTTGTCCTGGTAGACGAAGTTCAGGAACGAGCCCACCAGTTCGCGATTGCCGTCGTGCTTGAAGGCCATCATCCAGTCGGCGACGCCCGCCGCGGGCGGGGTCTCCCTGACGTCCAGCGTGTCCGACACCGGCATGCGCAGGGTGCCGACCTTCATGCCCTTCGCCGTCGCCTCGTGGAGGAGTGAGGGATAGCCGTTGACCATGCCGACGTCGCCGCGCAGGAAGGCGTCGAAGGCGTCCTGCCGGTTGAGCTCGGCCGGCGGGACCGGGCCGGTCAGGGCCGGGACGACCAGGTTGTCCTTGATCCAGCGGAATGTCCGCGCGTTCTGTTCGGACGCGATGCTGTACCCGCCGCTGTTCTCGTCGGTGTACCCGCCGCCGTTGCTCAGTTCCCAGATCAGGGCTTCGGCGTGCGCCTCCTCGGGGCCGAGGGGGAGGGCGTACGGGTAGAGCACGCCTTCCTGCTTCAGCGCCTGGGCCGCGTCCTTCAGCTCCGACCAGGTCTTCGGCGGCTTCGCGCCCGCCTCGTCGAACAGCTCCTCGTTGTAGAAGAGCAGTCGGCTGCTTGCCACGAAGGGCAGGCCGTAGAGGTCGCCGTCGAACGAGCCCGCCTCCGCGAGGGGCGGCAGGAAGTTCGCCTCCGTGCTGACCGACATCACCTCGCTGGCGGCGTAGAGGCGGCCCTGCGCGGCGAAGTCGGAGTACGCACCCATCAGCGCCACGTCCGGGGCGTTGCCGTCCTGCACCATGCGGGTGACCTGGCGGTCGATGTCGGCCCACGGGTGGATCGTGACCTCGACCTTGAAGCCGGGATGAGCGGCGGTGAAGGCCGTGGTCAGCTTGTCCCAGTACGCCTTGGAGGTGGTCGCGGGGCCGGCGCCGTACTCGGGTGCCACCAGGCGCAACGTCGTCGCGTCGCTGTCGGACGAGCCGCAGCCGGTGACGAGGGAACCCAGTAGTCCGAACGCGGCCACGGAGGTCGTCAAACCGGAGAGTCTTCGTCGCATGGGTCTTTCCTTTGGATCTTTTTGGACAGTGCGGCTGAAATTCTCTCCTGGTCAGAGGGGGAATTGCGCCCCCTGCCGCACGTTGTGGTCATAGCTCCAAGTGACGGGATTCCGCATGGTGTTTTCCGATATGCCGGGGCCCCTTGGACGCGCGTAGAAGACCTCGTTCCTTCAGGGAACCCGGCGGGGTCGGGGAGGGGGGCGCGGCGGGCGGTGGGTCAGAGGCGCAGGACGGCCGGGAGTTCGTGCACGCCGTCGAGGAGGTGGGTGGGGCGTTCCGCGGTGAGTTCGTCGCGGGACTGGGCCCCGGTGAGGACGCCCGCGACGATGCCCGCCCGGGCCGCGTGCCCGGCCCGGATGTCGAGCGCGGTGTCGCCGGCGACCACCACCTCGGCGGGGTCGGTGACCCCGGTCAGCTCCATCGCGCGGTGGATCATGTGCGGCGTGGGGCGGCCCGCTGCCACCTCGGAGGCGCAGACGACGGCGTCGAGACGGTCGCCCACGCGCCAGCCGACCGCCGCGAGCAGCGGGTCGGTGACCTGTCGGTCGAAACCGGTGGTGAGGACGACGCGCACGCCCGCGGCGCGGAGCGCGGCGAGTGCCTCGGGGACGCCCGGCAGGGGAGCGGGCCGCACGGTGGCGTAGACGTCGTGGAGGCGGTCGACGAACGTGGAGTGCAGGTCCTCCACCGAGTCGGGGTCGCCCGTCAGAGCGGCGAGCGCCTCGCGCTTGTCGGCCCCCATCCAGCGCCGGATGTCGGCTTCTTCGACCCGTGTGCCGTGGTCCGCGACCACGGACGCGAGGACGCCGTACACCGCGTTCTTCTCGTCGATCGTGGTGCCGGCGATGTCGAGTACGGCCAGGCTGATCATCGTTGTTCCTTCGGAAGGGGGGTCAGGACAGACGGGTGCGGACGGCGGCGGACAGCCGGTCGACGGCCACGATCATGACGACGACCACGAGGATGTGGGTGAGCATCTCGTCGAACTTGAACAGCCGGATGGACTGGTTGATCAGGAACCCGATGCCGCCGGCGCCCACCAGGCCGAGCACGAGCGACGACCGTACGTTGACGTCGAAGCGGTACAGCAGCAGCCCCGCGAGCTGGGGTGTCACGGTCGGCAGCAGCGCGTGCGCGGCGATCTGGATCCGGCCGGCTCCCGCCGATCGCAGGACGCGCGACGGCCCGGGGTCGGCGTCCTCCAGCGCCTCGGCCCAGAGCTTGCCCATCACGCCCACGTTGTGGCAGACGAGGGCGAGCACGCCGGGGAACGGGCCGAGACCGACGGCCGTGACGAAGATCAGCGCGAACACCACGTCGGGCACGGCCCGCAGGAACGAGAGCACCGACCGCGCTCCCTGGTAGACCCCGGTGGACGGCGAGGTGCCGCGCGCCGCGAGCAGGGCCAGGACCAGCGAGAACGGTATGGACAGCGTCGTACCGAGCAGGCCGATCCAGAGCGTGACGAGCGCGCCCGACAGGCTGGGTTCGAGGACCTCCCACGAGAGGTCCGGCGGGAAGGCCTCACCGAGGAAGTCGGCCATGCCGCGCCACCCCTCGACCAGCGCGGCGAAGGACACGTCCGTGGCGTTCCACGCGATCACGTGCACGGCCACCACCACGGCGGCGACGACCGTGACCTTCACGTCCCTGCGGGGACGGCGGGGTCGGGGCGGCACCGGCAGACGGCGTACGTCGCGGTCGGCCGGGCCGTCGTCGACCGGGGCGGCCAGGTCGGCTGAGGTGTCGGGGTCGACGAGGGTCATGACGCGGCCTCCACGACCGTCGGCTGGTACAGGACGTCGACGCTCTGCCGGGGATCCCCGTCGAGGACCACCCGGCCCTCGCGCAGACCCACGACCCGGTCGGCGTGCCGGGCGGCGAGCGAGGGCTGGTGCAACACCGCGAGGACGGCCAGCCGTTCCACCCGGGCGAGTTCGGCGAGCAGCGCGAGGACCTGCTCGGACGCGGCGGGATCCAGCGCGGAGACCGGCTCGTCGGCGAGCAGGACCCGGGGCCGCTGGCACATGGCCCGGGCGACGGCGACGCGCTGCTGCTGGCCTCCGGAGAGGCTGCCGGCCCGGTCGTGGGCACGGTCGGCCAGGCCGACGCGGTCCAGGCAGGCCATGGCCTCCTCGCGCAACTCGCGGGGGAACAGCGCGGGGACGAGCGACCGGCGCAGCGACAGCCGGCCGAGGGCGCCGGCGCACACGTTGTCGAGGACGGTGCGACGGCGGACGAGGTGGATGTGCTGGAAGATCATGGCGATGTCGAGCGGGCCCGCGGGCTTGCCGTCCACGGTCACGTGGCCGGACTCCATCGGTTCGAGACCGGCGGCGGCGCGCAGCAGCGTCGACTTGCCGCAGCCGTTGGCGCCGAGCACGGTCAGGAGCTCCCCGCGGGCGACGCGGACGTCCACACCGTGCAGGACGCGGCGTTCGCCGTACCGCACGGTGATGCCGGACAGGGCGAGCATCAGACGTCCTTCTCGGAGAGCTTCAGCGTCTCGGCGAGATCGAAGAGCGGCTGGTACGTGGACTTGTCGACGGCGACCAGAGGGCCCGGCGGGTCGACGTCGAGCAGCGCGCCGATCTTGGCGACCTTGTCGGAGGGGAGCTTCAGCAGCGCCTCGCGTACGGCCTTCTTGAACTCGGGGGAGTGGTCGCCTCGGACGGTGATCGGGTCGTTCGGAATGGGGTCCGAGGTCCAGATCCGGCGGAACCCGCTCTGGTCGAACGTCCCCGCGGCGGTGGCGCTCGCCAGCTGCTGGGAGTTGATCTCGGCGGCCTCCACGGCGCCGTTCTTGAGGGCGAGCAGGGCCTCGGGGTGGCCGCCGGCGTAGTTGACCTTCACGTCGTCCGCCGCCAGGCCGGCGTCCAGGAGGGCCTTACGGGGCAGGGCGTCACCGGAGGTGGAACCGGGCGCGCCCAGGGCGAGGCTGTGGTCGCGCAGGTCCTTGATGGAGGTGAGCGGGGAGTCCTTGGGGACCCAGATGCCGGCGGTGTAGCTGGAGAGCTTGCCGTTCGCGTCGCCGAAGGAGGCGACCGCCTCGGCGTGCGCCCGCTTCTCCGCGAAGACGTAGCCGAGGGGGCCGAAGATGCCGATGTCGAGCTTGCGGTTCTGCATGGCGAGGACTTCGGCGGAGTAGTCCTCGGTGATGGTCAGCTCGACGGGGCAGTTCAGCTTCTCGCCCAGCGCGTCGGCGAGGATCTTCGCGGCGGGCGTGAGCCGCTCGGGGTCCTCGAAGGGCTCGACACCGAAGCGGACCTTGCCGCCGGGACAGGTGGCGGACTCCGCCCCGGCGGAGTCGTCGCTCCCGCAGGCGGTCAGGGTGAGCGCGGCGACGAGGGAGCCGACGACGGAGCCGACGAGGGCGAGACGACGGACGGACACGGTGTACTCCGGGATGATTGCGGGCTGGCGAGAAGAGAAGGGGGGCAGGGAGAGGGGAGGGGGGGAGGGGGAGAGGGGGAGGGGGAGGGCGGTGCTGCGGCGGAGATCTCGCCGGGCCGGCCAGGACGAAGGTCTCAGCGCGGGCCGACCCGGGTCAAGAGCCTGTATCTACAAGTCATCGGCTGTTCATCTGGGACGCGGCTGCCGTACGGGTCAGGTGCTGACATGCCCCAGGTCGGCGGCCGTGCGGCGCACCTCGAAGAGGCGGCGCCCGTCGCGATTGATCCACGTCGCGGTCAGGGTCGGCATGGCGCCGGTCGTGTCGGCCACCAGCTTCAGGAACACGTGCGGCTCGACCGCGCTGTGCACGAGGTACGGGCTGGGCACGTTCAGGCTCGGGATCGTGCTGCTGTGCAGGGGACTGACGATGAACTGCCACAGGTCGTAGCCCACGCGCGGGCCGTAGTTCAGGGCACGGGAGACGTGGATGTCCCCGCCGATGAGGAAGCAGCCGGGGATCCGCTCGGCGGCGATGAAGTCGAGCAGCGCTTCCTTCTCGTGGGCGTAGGTGCCCCAGTCGTCCGACTCCCCGTTCTGCTTGTCGTCCCAGATCATGCCGCTGGCCAGCGCCTTGAAGGGGGCCGTGCTCCGGAGGAGTCGCTCGCGCAGCCAGTCCCACTGCACCTGCCCGAGGCAGCCGGGCTTGGCCGGGTCGGCCCAGCTGGCCTCCGTACGGCTGAACCAGCGCGGGTCGAGCAGGAAGACCTCGATGGGGCCGCGGCGGAAGGAGGTGTAGACGCCGAGGCCGTCGGCGCGTGTGGTGAGGCCGGCGCCGTCGGCGTCGTGCCCGAACGTGGCGTTGGCGCGGTAGTCGACGAACGCGGTCCGGTTGTTGCCCTTGCCCGGGTGGTCGCCGTGCTTGTCATTACCACCGAAGTCGTGGTCGTCCCAGGTCGCCCAGACGGGCCGGGAGGCGACCAGCCGCGCCAGCTCCGGCTGCTGGAGGAACGTCCGGTGCTTGCGGCGGGCCACCGTCAGGTCCGAGGTGTCCAGGTAGGGTGTGTCGCCGAGCAGGACGAAGCTGTCGCAGCCCTCGTCCATGATCCTGGTCCACACGTGGTCCGGGGTCGACGGCGCACAGGAGCCCATCCCCATCGTGACGACGGCCGGCCGGCCCGGGGCGGGAGACGTCGCGAACGAGCCGGTCAGCGGGGTGAAGCCGGCCACCGGGGTGGCGGGTGCGATGACGATCTCGTACGTCGTGTCCGGGTTCAGACCGCGGAGGTCGAAGAGCAGGGTGTTGTCGTTGGCCGTCGACAGCGCCGCCTCGACGGAGTGCGGTACGCCCTTCTCCTTCTGGTACGTACAGGTCCAGCGGGCGTGCAGCGTGGGATCGAGGCCGGGGCGCGCCCAGACGCGGGCGGTCGTGAAGTCGACGTGTCCGACGAGCGGGCCGGTCGCCGGGTCGGGCGGCATGGGCGTCGGCGTGACGGGGGGCGCGCTGCCCTCCCGTACGAGGCCCACGTAGCCGGCGAGCGCCTCGAAGAACGCGACGCTGTCCGCCACGGCGAGCTCCGGCTGGACCGGTGCGCCGGTGGCGTCGAAGCACTTGTCGATCGTCAGGCTCGTGATCAGGAACCGCCCGGCGCCGTGGGCGCCTTCGAGCAGGGCGGGCGGGTGGCCGGTGGCGGCGCAGGCCATCAGGACGCGCAGGGACCGCCATGTGCCGACGGTCTCCCAGCTGACCCGCATCGAGGTGCTGCGACCGGTGAACAGCCGGCCGCCGCTGGTGCGAAGCCCCGCGACCAGGGGATGGTCGGCGACGACGGGGTGGATCGTGTCGTAGTCGGCATCGGTGCGCACCGCGCCCAGGGAGTCGGGGAGGTACGACACCTCCGCGCCGAACTGGTCGGACTGCGCCAGGTCCAGGACGACCCGGCCGCCCTCGGCGAAGCAGCGCAGCGAACCGCCGTGGGCGGAGAGGTAGGTGGCGTAGCGGGGGTCGTTGTTGGTGAAGCTGCCGAAGGCGATCAGGTCCACCGGCTCGGGCTGGTCGACGGCGGACCGGGTGAGGTCCAGCGGTACGACGGTGAAGCCGGCCCGCCGCAGCAACTCGGCCAGCCCCGTGGCCTTGGTCCACTGGTCGGCGTACTCGAGCACGGCGGCGCGCAGCGGGCCGGCCGCGGCGGACGGCGTCGCGGTACCGGTGGCGGTCGTGGTGGCGGCTGCGGTGGCGGTCGCGGTGGTCGGCGTGGCGGCGACGAGCGCGGCGGCGACACCGCCGGTCAGCAACAGCCGTCTGTCGAAGCCCTTTTCGGTCATGTCTCGTCCCCTCGGAGGCGCGGGTGGCGCGGGTGGGTGTGCGGACGGTTCCGTCCCGGGAGGAACGCTGGCAGAGGTGGTGGACCGGATTCAATAGCTTGTATTTACAAGTCATCTGAAGTTCACCGGTTCAGGGAACCCGCTGATCGGCAGGGGGGAACCAGTAAGGTCACGTGCATGGCGACACCCCTGCACCGGGCCATTGAGGCGACGCTGCGTCAACGCATCCGCAGCGGAGAGATCCGCATCGGCGAGCCGCTCCCCTCGGAGTCGCAGCTGTGCGAGGAGTTCTCCGCGTCGCGCGGCCCGGTGCGCCAGGCCCTGGCCTCGCTGCGGGAGGAGGGGCTGATCGGCGGCGGGCAGGGCAAGCGGACCGTGGTGCTCGACGCCGTCCCGGCCCAGCCCTTCGAGTCGTTCCTCTCCTTCACCCGGCGCGCCGAGATGACGGGGTACGCGCCGGGCCAGCGGCTCCAGGAGATCGCACGGCGGCGGCCCGAGCCGGAGGTCGCCGCCGCACTTCAGATCGACCCGGACGAGCTCGCCGTCCAGCTCCTGCGGCTGCGGCTGCTCGACGGACGTCCGGCGATGCTGGAACGCATGACCTACACGGCGCCCGTCGGACGCCTGCTCATCGACGCCGATCTCGACGCCGGATCGATCTACGCCCTGCTCACCGGGCAGGGCGTGGATCTGCACTCCGCCCGCCACACCTTCGACGCGGTCGCGGCCGACGCCGTCGACGCCCAGCTCCTCGACGTGCCGGAGGGTTCGCCCTTGCTGCGGGAGCGGCGGCTGACCACCGACTCCCAGGGCGTCCCGATCGAGTGGTCCGACGACCGCTACCGCCCCGACGTCGCCACCATCACGGTCACCAACACCCGCAGTTCACGCACCGCCATGCTGTGACGGACCTTTAGGGCCTGTCCGGCCGTGATCCGGCGGACAGGCCCTGGAGGGCGGGCGCGATCGCCTGCCGCGGCTCGGCCGCGTGGCGAGCGGCCTCCACGGCCGCGTCCAGCGCGTGCAGGGGGTAGGTCCCGCCGATCAGCTCGGCGAACGGGTACGTGCGGTGGTGTGCGGCGAGGAAGTCCACCGCGGTCTGGAGGTCCTCCGCCCGGTAGTTGTGGACACCGACCACGGAGTGCAGGCCGCGTACGACGCGCTCGGGGTCCAGGGCGACGGGCCTCCCCGGCGACACCGAACCCGCCAGGACGAGCCCGCCCCCCACCGCGAGGGCGGCCAGGCAGGTCTCCACGGCCTCGGCTTGTCCGGACAGCTCCAGGGCCACGTCGACGTCGCCGGGTGCGGCTCCGGTGTCCCGCGCCTCCGCGGCCCCGAAGCGCAGGGCCTGTTCCCGCCGGCGCGGCTCCGGGTCCATCGCGACCACGTGCGCCCCGGCCTCCCGCGCCATCGCCACCGCGCTCAGCCCGAGCATGCCCGCGCCGGTCACGAGTACGCGCCGCCCGTCGAGCGGTCCGGCGGCGCGGAGCGCGGCGGCGACGGTGGCCGTGGCGCACGAGGCGGGGCTGGCCACCGCGTCCGGCAGGGCGTCGGGGACGGAGACCACGGTCGTGCCGGGGAGCAGGACGCAATGGGTGGCGAATCCGCCGGTCAGCGGCGCGCTCTCGTCCCACGGCTCGTGCCCGTACTTGAGCAGCCGTCGGCACTTCTGGGGCATGCCGCGTCCGCACCGGTCGCACGTCCCGCACGACGCGGTCACGGACCACACCACCCGCATGCCGGGGGCGACAGGAGTCCCGTCGGCGCAGCGCGGACCACCTGCGCCGACGGCCATCACCGTGCCCACCTGCTCGTGCCCGAGGAGCGCGGGCACGGGGGAGGCCCGCCGTCCGCCGACGGTGTGCAGATCGCTGCCGCACACGGTCGCGAGATCGATCCGTACGAGGACTTCGCCGGCGCCGGGTGTGCGGGGTGTCCCGACGGAGACGACGGAGAACGGCCGGCCCACACCCTCCCAGCGTGCGCATCGGGCGTGGACGGTGTCAGGGGGGAGTGTCAGAGGTGTCACAGCGCTCAACATGGCACGAGACGGCCCGGCGGGGCAAGCACTTGTCTTGACAAGTTGCTCTCCCGTGCCGGAGTGGAGCCCTCGGCCTCTGCCCGGGCTCCACTGGATGGCCGGGCTTTCCTTGCTGGAGTGGAGTGGAGTGGAGTGGAGTGGAGTCGGCTGGGCGGTCGTGCTGGTCACGTCGCGGGGGTGTCCCTCCGCGGCCCCTCGATCGCGCGGCGCAGCAGGGTGAGGAACTCGTCCCGTTCGTGCGGGGAGAAGTGCGCCAGCATCTGGTCGCTCACCGCGATGGCCGCGGGCGCCAGGCCGGTGGCCAGTTCCCGGCCGGCCCGGGTGATGCTCACCAGCTTTCGCCGTCGGTCGGCGTCGTCCTTGGCCATGTCCACCAGCCCGCGCTTCCGCAGGCGGTCCAGGAGGGGCGCCATCGTCGACTTGTCGAGGTTGGCCAGGGCGCCGAGCATGCCCTGATCCATGGTGCCGCGGGCGTCCAGCAGGCTCAGGACGGTGAACTGCGGCCCCGTCAGATCCTGGTGCACCTGCTCGTACCAGAGGCGCGTGTGCACCTGGTTGAGCTGGCGGACCAAGGGGCCGAGACCGCCGATCGCGGTCAGCAGGTCGTGGGGGTCCTGGCTCTGTGCCGGCATGGTCCGCCGCCGCTCCGTCGAATTGATTAGGACGTACACGTACTATACCGTCCAGGAATTAGGACGCACACGCCATAACTGTGTGTGGTCCGGAAGAGAGAGGAGGTGGTGGCGTGAAGCTCGTCGTCGCGATGACCGGGGCCACCGGCACGCCCCTGGGAGTTCGCCTGCTGGAGTCCCTGAGGGAACTGGGGGTCGAGACACATCTGGTCGTCAGCCGCTGGGCGCGGGCCACGCTCGCGCAGGAGACCGACTACACGCTGCGTGACGTGCAGGCGCTCGCCTCGGTGTGTCACAGCCCGGACGATCAGGGGGCGTCGATCTCCAGCGGCTCGTTCCGGGTGGACGGCATGGTGGTCGTGCCGTGCAGCATGAAGACACTCGCCTCGATCCGTACCGGCTACGGCGAAGGGCTCATCGGCCGGGCCGCGGACGTGACGCTCAAGGAACGGCGCAAGCTCGTCCTGGTCGCCCGGGAGACGCCGCTGTCGGCCGTCCACCTGGAGAACATGCTCGAAGTGACGCGGATGGGCGCCGTCGTCATGCCGCCGGTCCCCGCGTTCTACAACCGGCCCTCGAAGATCGCCGATGTCGTCGAACACGTCGTCGCTCGCATCCTGGACCAATTCGACCTGGACATGCCCACCGCCCGGCGGTGGCAGGGCATGAAGGTGCCCGCGCACCGCACGGCGCCGCCGCGCCGTACTCCAGACCCCACCTGACTCCGGACCCCTCCGTACTCCGGACTCCGCCTGACTCCGGACCCCTCCGTACTCCGGACTCCGCCTGACTCCGGACCCCTCCGTACTCCGGACTCCGCCTGACTCCGGACCCCTCCGCACTCCATACCCACCGGACTCCGGACCCTCCGGAATCCGGACCCCTCCTGACTCCCCGGCAAGAAAGGTTCCGTCATGACACAACGCGGCAGCGCGCTCAACTTCCGTGACTTCGTGGAGGACGCACTCGCCTCGGGCGACGCGATCGAGATAGGCAAGCCGGTCAGCCCCACGCTGGAGGTCGGAGCCATCACCCGGCGCGTCTACGAGACGAGGAGCCCCGCCCCCCTGTTCGGCAATCTCACCGAGGGCGAGGCCGGCTGCCGGATCCTCGGAGCGCCCGCCGGCCTGACCGGCATCGGCAAGGGACAGTACGGCCGACTCGCCGCGCACTTCGGACTGGGACGCGAGACCGAGCCCCGTCAGCTGCTGGAACACCTCATCCGCGCGATGCACGCCGACCCCGTCCCCCCGCGGGTGGTGGAGACCGGGCCGTGCAAGGAGAACGTCCTGACCGGCGACGACGTCGACCTGGAGCGCTTCCCGGTGCCGTTGCTGCACCAGGAAGACGGCGGCCGGTACGTCGGGACCTACGGCTTCCACGTGGTGCGCTCACCCGACGGGCGGTGGACGAGCTGGTCGGTCAGCCGCACCATGCTCCACGGGCGCACCACCCTGGTCGGTCCGGCCATGGCGCAGCAGCACCTCGGCATGATCCATGCCATGTGGCGCGAGAAGGGCCTGCCCACCCCCTGGGCGATGGTGCTCGGGGCCCCGCCGGCGGCGCTGGCCGCGGCGGGTATGCCGCTTCCCGCCGAGGTGAACGAGGACGGCTACGTCGGAGCCCTCACGGGCAGTGCCGTCGAGGTCGTCCGCACCGAGCTGCACGACCTGTTCGTGCCGGCCAACGCGGAGATCGTGCTGGAGGGATACATCAGCCCCGACGAGACCGCCCCCGAGGGGCCGATGGGCGAGTACCACGGATACTCCTTCGCCGAGAGCAAGCAGCAGCCCGTCTTCCACGTCGAGGCGGTGACCCACCGTGACGACCCCATCCTGCCCGTCTGCGCGGCCGGCCTTCCCCCGGAGGAGAACCACACCGTCTGGGGCACCATGATCTCCGCCGTCAGCCTCGATCTGCTGCGTTCCCACGGCCTGCCCGTCGATCTGGCCTGGTGCTCGTACGAGGCCGCGACGTGCTGGATCGTCGTGTCCGTCGACATCGAGCGGCTGGCCCTGACGCACCTGAGCGAACGACAACTGGCCGACGCGGTGGCCGACGTCCTCTTCGGCTCGCACACCGGCTGGCTGGTGCCCAAGGTCCTCCTGGTGGCGAACGACATCGACATCACCGACATCGATCAGGTGGTGTGGGCCCTGGCCACCCGGTACCACCCCGGCACCGGCGAGTACGTCTACCCCGAGGCGCCGGGCATCCCCATGGTCCCGTACCTGACTCCCGAGGAGGTGCGTACCGGCCGCGGCGGGAAGTCCGTCACCAGCCTGTTGCTGCCGGAACAGTTCGCAGGCACCACCCGTGGCCGCACCGCGTCCTTCCGGCACTCGTTCCCCGACGATCTGCGAGAACGGGTCGTGGGGAACTGGGCCGCCTACGGCTTCCCTGCGAGCGAGCCGACAACGACCTGAGCCAGCCGTCCGGCGTCCGTCGTACGCCGTCGGGCGTCCGTCCTACGCCGTCCACCGCCCATCACTCATCACCCCTCACCCAGCGCCCACCGTCCCGCTGCTCATCCGATCTCGAAGCCGAAGCTCGCCCAGACCACCTTGCCGTCCTCCGAGTACCGGACACCCCAGCTCTCCGTGAGGCTCGCGCAGATGTAGAGGCCGCGGCCGCCCTCGTCGCTCTCCCGGGCGTGACGGAGGTGCGGAGCCGTCTGCGCGGCGTCCGACACCTCGCAGGTCAGCAGGCGCGGCTCCTTGATCAGACGGAGGGTGATCGGCGACGTACCGTAACGGACGGCGTTGGTGACGAGTTCGCTGACGACGAGCTCCACCGTGAACGGGTCGACGGGAGTGCCCCAGCGGTCCAGACAGCGGTCGACCGCATGGCGGGCGTCCGCCACGGCCGCCGGGTCCGCCGGGAGCTCCCAGGTGAACACCTGGTCCGCGGGGAGATGGCGCGTACGGGCCGTCAGAAGGACGTCCTGGGGGCTGAGCAGGCGCTCCAGGGCGTCCGCCATCGTGTCGGGGCGGTGCGAGGGATGCGACATGGCCTCCGCCAGGCTCGCGAGGGAGAACCCGGGGCCGTCCGTCCCCCGCGAGGAGAGACAGACCGTGCTGCCGGCTTCCAGCGTGTACGAGGCGCTGGGGAACGGCGGCTGCTCGGCGCCGAGCAGGGGGCCCACCGGTACGGGCGAGGGCTCCACCGACCCGTCGGGGCGGACGAAGGCGAGGAGACAGTCCCCGGCGCGCGCCACGTCGAGCCGCCCGCTCACCGGGTCGTACACCGCGATCGTGCAATCGGCCGAGGGTTCCTCGACATCGGAGAGTTCACCCTGTTCCCGCGCGAGCCGGCGCACGGTCAGATGGAGCCTGGCCAGCAGCTCGTGCGGTTCCACATCGAGACCGGTCAGGGTGTGCACGGTCGTGCGCAGCTGGCTCATCGTCGCCACGGCGCTGACTCCTGACTGCTCCACCCGGCCCGCCACCAGCGCGACGCGGGCGGAGGGGAGGGCGATCACGTCGCACCAGGTGCCGGCGCCGCTGGCCTCGGAACGCTGCCGCTGGGCGACCTCGACGGCGTTCTGCGTCCCCTCCGGCTGCCGGCGCGGCCAGCCCTGAAGGGTGGTCATGACGATGTGCTCGCGCGAGAACAGGAGGGCGTTGTCGAGGCACGTCGCCGTGCGCTCCGCGACACCGGCGGCCAGCGCGAGATCCTCGTCCTCGAAGGGATCGGAGTTCGGGAGCCGGTGCAGGGCGACCGCCCCCAGCAGGGCACCCCGCACGGTGAAGGGCGCCACCAGGACCTGGGACGCGGACGCCCCCGCCGGCGCGGGCAGCAGCGTCGGCCGCTCCGGCAGGGGCTCGCCGAAGAGTCCGGGCAGCAGGACGGCGCCGACCTCCGGCAGGTGCTCCGACCGGTCCGAACCGGCGGTGGCGGCGCAGCGCAGCACCGGGGGAACGGTCCGTACGGAGAGCGCCGGATCCTCACCGCGCAGCACGTCGTCGGTGAGGGCGACCACGGCCCAGTCCGCGAAGCCCGGCACGGTCACGTCGGCGAGGTCGCGGGCGGTGCGCAGCACGTCGAGACTCCGGCCGACGCGCTCGCGCACGGCGTGCAGCAGGCGCAGGCGTCGCTCGGTCCGGTCGTTCTCGGTGACGTCGATCGCCGTGGCCACGAGCCCGATGGGCCGGCCGCGAGGATCCGTCAGCCGGAAGACGGACGTCGAGAACACGTGGTCGCGGTCCGGATCCGACGGCGGCCTGCCCCGGAGGGGGACGTCGCGCCTCGGACGCCCCGTGGCGAGGACCTCGCGCAGCGCTTCCTCGTCCAGGTACGGCGCGAACCGCGCGTACGCCTCGGACACGGGCCGCCCGAGTACGTGCTCCTCGGGGACGCCGCGCATCCCGGCCGCCACCGTGTTCACCCGGACGACCCGCAGGTCGAGGTCCAGCACGTGCAGCCCTACGGCCGATTGGGTGAAGACGGCGTCCAGGACGGCCTCGTCCAGGCCCTCCCGGTCATCCGGCCAGACGCCCCACGCGGTGGGGCCCGGCCCGGGCACGGGGCCGATGCGCCAGGCCGTGCCGTGATCGGATGCCTCCAGCAGGGCGAGGGCGGACGTCCCCAGTATCTCGGCGCCCTGAAGACCGAGGACGTCCTTCGCCCGGTCGCTCCAGAACCGCAGCACCCCGTCCGAATCCATCACCAGAAGGGGAGCGTCGTGGTCGTCGGACGACTTGGGGGAGGACATGCCACCTCGCCTCTCCGGACGGTGTTCGTTCCCGGGATGCTCGCACGCCGACCGCCGCCCCGCATGTCGTCACCGGGCGGTACGACCGGTGACGACGGTACGGCCGGTGACGGCGTGGTGACGGCGTGGTGACGGCGATGTGGGTCGGCGGTTCATGCCGGTGTTCCCGTCAAGGCGTGCGCGAGGTGGTCGCCGAGGTGGGGCAGCCAGTCGGGTCGCGCGTTGCCGAGGAGGTGGTCGCCGTGCGGGACGGACAGGTAGCGGCCGTGCGGTGCCAGGCCCGCCAGTGGCTCCCCGTTCGTCACGCCGGGGATGACGTCCTGGCCTCCGTCCACGACCAGCAGCGGGGCCGCGATGCGGGGTGCCAGGGCGGCGAGGTCCACGTCATGGACGAACGCCTGGGCGGCGTCGGCGCTCCCCGCGCGTCGGGCCATGATCTCCCGTACCGGCGGGGGCAGTGCCTCCCAGTCGAGGCGGAAGGGGCCGCTGACGGTGGCGACGGCCGCCACGCGCGGCTCGAGCGCCGCGCTCCTGGCCGCGAAGTAGCCGCCCAGACTCAGACCGACGAGTCCGATCCGTGCGACGCCGAGAGCGTCGATGACCCGGCCCACGACCCGTTCGTAGTCCCGCACGAAGGTCGTGGTGGCCGCGAGCACGCCCTGCCCGGGGCCGTCCATCGCGAACACCGCGAGCCCCCTGGCAAGGAGCGTGTCCACCAGATCGAGGAACTCCTCCTTGGCCGAGTCCAGGCCGGGGACGACGACCACCGTCCCCGGCGCGTCGGAGGGGCCGCGCAGCCAGCCGGTGAAACCCTCGCCGCTCACCCGCCGCGCACCGGGCTCCAGCACCGCGAGCGCCCGGCCCAGGGCCCGGTCCGCCTCGGCGGCAGCGCGATGTGCCTCCGCGTACGGCGCCAGGGTGGCCAGGTGGAACCACCGGGCCGCCGTCAGCAGGTACTCACCCGCCGAGCGGGCCGATCCCGCCTCCTCCGCGCGCCGGAGGTGGCCGTGTCCGGTGCGCAGGAAGGACGGGCCCCAGTCGGCGACGGAGGCGAGGCCGTCGGTGACGCGCCGGTACTCGTGAGGGTCCACGCCCGCGCCGAGGGCGCGGGTCCACTGGGCGGCGGCGAAGTCGGCGGTGCTCATCGTGCTGCGCTCGCTCCTCGTGCCCCTCGTACCGCTCCTACTGCTCGTACTGCTCGTACTGCTCGTCCTCGTATCGCTCATCGTGCTCCTCCGGTCAGCAGGACGGCCTTGCCGCGAATCCGGCGCTCCCGGAGGTCGACCAGGGTGTCGGCGGTCTGCGCCCAGTCGGTGACGCGGTCGATCTCCGGGTGCAGCCGGCCCTCTTCCACGAGGCGTACCAGTGCCGAGAGATCGGAGCCGTACGGGGCGCCGGCGTAGTGGAAGTGCCGGATCGTGACGCGCTCGGGCCCGCCGAGGAGGTCGAAGAAGTCGAGGGTCACCGGGGTGCGGCTCGCCTGGCCGAACCACACCAGGGTGCCGCCCGGGCGTACCTTCGACAGGGCGAGGGGCAGAGCCGACCCACCCGTGGACTCCAGCACGACATCGAACGGTCCCTGGGCCGCCTCGACTTCGTGCACCACCTTCGCGCCCAGCTCCGCGAGCCGTTCGCCACGCGCCGGCGTGGCCGTCACGGCGGTCAGCTCGGCGCCCGCGCCGACGGCCAGCTCGGTGACGTAATGGCCGACGCCACCGGAGGCACCGGTCAGAAGCACCCGCAGGCCGGCCACGGAACCGGCCGTGCGCAGCAGCCGCAGGGCGGTGATCCCGGCCAGGGGGAGGGCCGCCGCCCGTACGCTGTCGATGCCGTCCGGGAGCACCGCGAGCGAATGCGTGGGCACGGCGGCGTACTCGGCCCAGCCGCCCTGCGCCGGATGCCCGACCACGCGGGCGCCGACGCCCGGGCCGGAGCCGTCGGCGGCCGCTTGGACGACGAGCCCCGCGAGGTCCTTGCCCGGGAGCAGTCCCGGCCGGGGGCGTTCGAGAAGGAACGTCTCGCCCCGGTTCGGCGCGAACGCCTCGACCTTGATCAGCGCCTCTCCGGGCTCCGGCACGGGCTGGGGGAACTCGGCGAACGCGACCGGCTGCGCCGCTTCTCCCGTGGGAATCAGTCTCTGCATGGAGGTGATGCAACCCGCGCGACCGCCCCGCGAGCCAACAACGAACAAGCAAAGCCGACAACTTTTGGATGTCACCCATGGTGGCACCGTGAACGCAGGGGGCGTTTCCTGTGTGACTACATTTATGTAGACTCCGATGGGCCTTGGGTGCCTTGCGCTCAGGAGTACGTGTGAGCGGAGGACCGTGTACGAACCGGGAGAGTCCGGAGCCACGCCGGAGCAGGGACTGCCGGAGGCCGATCGGGTGGTCGCCTGGCTGAAGGACGCCGGCGCCGTCGAGCACGCGCTGCAGACCTCGCTGGGCGGACTGCCCAGCGAACGTGATGTCACTCTGGCGCGGATGGGGGATGTCCTCCAGGCCACCGCCCAGGGGCTGGGCTCACCGGCCGCGGCGGTGTGGGCCGGCGTTCCCGAGCACGTGCTCCAGGGCTGGATCGACAAGGACCCCGCCTTCGCGTCCGCCCTCTACGCGGCCCGCGCCCTGGCATCCGCGCACGAGGTCGAGCCGGGCGGCGGACACCCCACACCGGCCATGGTCCGTACCGTGCTCGTCGCGGTCGGCAACGGCGCCACGACGCTCGACGCCATCAAGGCGGCGGACTTCCGCGAGCGCCGGTTCCGTACGCTGCTGAACTCCTCCTCCCTGCTCAGGGCCCTCCTGGAAGCGGCGCGTCGCGTACGGCCGTCGAAGACGCACGGCACCTACGTACCCGGCTCCTACCGGCCGCGCCAGCCCGGCAGGAAGTCCCCGGCTCCCTCGGGCTTCCGTCTGGTCCGGCGCGGCGCGCACGACGCCCCGGAAGGCGATGCCGGTCGGCGGTGACGTCAGGAGAGCGCCGCGACGAGGCGCACCTGCCCTGTCGGGGACGTGTGTCCGCTGTCGGGGTCGCTAGCGGGTCGCGAGCCGCTCCAGCAGGGCGGCGCTCCGCGCCAGCAACACCCGTTCCTCATCGGTGAGTTCGGCCTCGATGGCCTGCGCGAGCCAGCCCGCCCTGCGGCCGCGCTCCGCTTCGAGCGCGGCCCGGCCCGCGTCCGACAGCTCGACCAGCGACTTGCGGCCGTCCGTGGGGTGCGCCCGGCGCGTGATCAGGTTCTGCTCCATGAGGAGCCCCACCGACCGGGCCATGGACTGAGGGCGTACGCGCTGATCGGCGGCGAGGTCGCTGGTGGTCATGGCGCCGTTGCGGTCGAGTGCGCCGAGCACCGCGGCCTGGCCCAGCGGGATGCGGTCCTCGTGCTTGACGCGTCGGGTGAGCTTGCCCATCGCGGTGCGCAGTTCTGCGGCGATGGCGGCGGCTTCCGAGGTGGGCATAGGGCACTTTACCCCGTTGACCAGCACGGCTGTGCATCTGAGCTGTACAGCAATGCTGTACAGCAAAACTGAGCAGCATTGCTGTACTGTTTGGGCTTGTCGGGCTCAGCGCCACCGCTGTCGCAGACAGGGCCTCGGCATACGACAACGGGGAGGAACTCCCATGTCCACGCAGGCAGTTGAAACCGTCAACGCCGTCAACGCCGTCATCGAGAACGTCACCGCCCGCCGGATCATCGACAGCCGGGGCAACCCCACGGTCGAGGTCGACGTCGTCCTGGCGGACGGATCCCTGGGGCGCGCGGCCGTGCCCTCCGGCGCCTCCACCGGTGCCCGGGAGGCCGTCGAGCTGCGCGACGGAGACGCCACGCGCTGGCACGGCAAGGGCGTCGACCGCGCGGTGGCCCACGTCAACGGCGAGATCGCGGCGACCGTGTGCGGCCGGGACGCGGCGGACCAGGCGGGTCTCGACGCCGCGCTGGTCGCCCTCGACGGCACCGCCACGAAGTCCCGGCTCGGCGCCAACGCGATCCTCGGCGTCTCCCTCGCCACCGCCAAGGCCGCGGCGGCGGCCCACCGTCAGCCCCTCTACCGCTACCTCGGCGGCGCCGAAGCCCACCTCCTGCCGCTGCCGATGATGAACATCGTCAACGGCGGCGCGCACGCCGACAATCCGCTGGACTTCCAGGAGTTCATGATCGCGCCCGTGGGTGCGGACACCTTCGCCGAAGCCGTCCGCATGGGCAGCGAGGTCTTCCACACCCTGCGCCGTGATCTCCTGGCCGCCGGGCACTCCACGGGCGTCGGCGACGAGGGCGGCTTCGCGCCCGCGCTGCGTACCGCCGAGGAGGCGCTCGACTTCGTGATGGCCGCCGTCGAGCGCACCGGCTACCGCCCGGGCACGGACATCGGCCTGATCATGGATCCGGCGTCGTCGGAGTTCTTCCGTGACGGGGTGTACGACTACGCGGGCGAGGGGGTGCGCCGTACCCCCTCAGAGAACGCCGACTACCTGGCCAAGCTCATCGACGCGTACCCCATCGTCTCCATCGAGGACCCGATGGCGGAGAACGACCTGGACGGCTGGCGCGAGCTGACCGCCCGCGTCGGCGACCGCTGTCAGCTCACCGGCGACGACGTGTTCTGCACCAACGAGTCACTGCTGCGCGAGGGCATCCGTACCGGCGTCGGCAACTCGGTCCTGGTCAAGGTCAATCAGATCGGGACCCTGACCGAGGCGCTGGCCGCGGTGGCCACGGCCCACGAGGCGGGCTGGACGGCCGTCATGTCGCACCGCTCGGGCGAGACGGAGGACACCACCATCGCGGATCTGGCGGTGGCGACAGGCTGCGGCCAGATCAAGACCGGCTCGCTCTCCCGCTCCGACCGCACGGCGAAGTACAACCAGCTGATCCGGATCGAGGAGGAGCTGGGCACCTCGGCACGCTTCGCCGGCCGCTCCGCGCTGCGCCGGGCGTGAACGGCAGGCAGAGCTAGGGATCACGCGGGCCCCCGGTCACGATCGGGGGCCCGACCCGCTGCTTCGCGCAGGCGGGTGAGGAGGTCCATGACGCCGGTGGCAGTGGCAGTGGCAGTGGCAGTGGCAGTGGCGGTGTCGAGCCCGGCCGGGACGCGCAGCAGGGTCGTCATTCCGGACCCGGAAGGTCCGACGACGGCGCAGGCCGAGCCGGGCGGCGATGCCGGTGTCCACCGGCAGGCGGCACTCGGGGGGCAGGGCCAGGACCGTCTCGTCGTTCGGGTCCGCGGCGAGTTCGGCGACCGGGCGGCGGCCCCTTCGCCGGCCGCAGGCATCGCGGACGACGAAGGGGCCCCCGAATCGTCAGGCCGCGCCCGAGCCGAACAGCGTGTCCAGCGCACTTCACAGACTCGAACCGCCCTCGTCCGCGCCGATCAGCCGTCGCGCCGCGAACTCCACGTACTCGTGCAGCCCGTAGGCCAGGGCGAGCGCTCCGAGCGCCGCGGCGACCACCGTCCCCGCCAGGGCGGCGACGCCGGCACGCCGCGCACCGCCTCGCGGTGCCGCGGGCGCAGGCAGAAGCAGGGCCTCCACGCGCTGCGGTACGGGACCGCTCGTCGCCGACAGCAGCGGGTACCCGCCGACGCGACCGTGGGACGCCCCGGCCAGCGCAGCCCGGGCGATGGCGGCGGCCGCCACGCGCCGGCTGCCCGTGACCGCGGCCGCCTCCTCGTCCGCCCACCGCTCCAGATGGAACGCCAACGCCTCCCGCAGGCTCCGCAGCGCGGGGTGGACCACGGCGGTGAGGTCGACCGATGCCGACAGCAGATGATGACGCCCGGCAAGGTGCGCCCGCTCGTGGGCCAGCAGCACCTCGCGCTCGCCCGCTTTCAGTGACCGCACCATCCCGGCCGTCACGACGACCCGACCACGGCGCCCCCGGTACCCGGGAAGCGCGAAGGCGTCCACGTCACTCCCCGGGACCACCAGCAGATCGCCGTCGCCGGTGCCCTCGTCCACCGACAGCCAGGCGCGCCTGAGCAGCGAGCGGTGCTGGAGCCAACGCCGTACCAGCAGCACCAGTTGGACGAGCATCACCGCTCCGGCCGCAGCAGCGGCCGGCACCGCGGCCGGCCACTCCTCCCGCACGCGCGACAGGGACAGCTGCTCCAGCGAGGCGAGGAACGGCACGTGGAACAGGCCGATCAGCGCGGAGACCGTCCCCCCGGCCAGCAGGACAGCGGCGGCCGTCACCACCCAGCACGCCCACCGGGGCGGCAGCACCGCGGCAAGACGCCGTGCGACGGCCGCCCCGCCCCACGGGAACACGAGGGTCAGCACGACCAGGACCAGCACGTACGTCACTCAGAACTCAGAGCTGCCTTCGGCCTCAAGAAGGAGGCGCCGCAGTGTCCCCTCGTCGTCCTCGGACAAGGAGGACACGAAGCGCTTCAGGACCAGATCCCGCCGAGGGTCGCTCTCCAGCTCGCGACGCATCCGGCCGGCCACGAGCCCGGCGGCGTCCTCCACCGGCTCGTAGGCGAAGCCACGCCCCGCCGGGATCCTGCGGAGCGTGCCCTTCTCGTACAGCCGGGTCAGGATGGTGGCCATCGTCGTCCTGGCCAGCCCCTTGTCGAGCGCGGTGTTGACCTCCTGCGCACTCATCGGCTTGCCCGACTGCCACAGCACGGCGAGCACGTCCGCGACGAGCTCACCGTGAGGACGTCTCTCGTCCCCACCTCTGGCCGGCATGTTTCTCCGTTCTCCGGAACCCCTGGGATGTAAGGCATACCTAATTTACCGTGCCGGGATGCCGAAGCGAGGAGGTCCGAAACCGCGGGGATCAAGCCGGGATCAAGCGGGGATCAAGCCGGGATCGAGCCAGGATCAAGCGGGGATCAATCCGGGCCACGGGTCATGCGGACTTCTGCCGGCCGGGCAGGGCGTGTGCCAAGAGGAACTCGGTCGCCCCGGCGATGGCCTCGGCGTAGGTGTGGTGGACGGCCCCGGACTCCGCCTCCTGCTGGTCCGCACCGGTGGCGCTGTACCACCAGGCGTCGGCGTCCGGGTCGTGGTGGACCACCGCGGAACCGCCCGCGTAGTGGAGGGGGATGGACTCGCCCGCGGACTTCCTGACCACGGCGTGGGGCCACTTGAGGCGGGCGGACTGTCGCTTGATGCCGCCCCAGGCCGCACCCAGCTGGGCGTAGTTCGCCCCGCTGCGCCCGGCGACCGTGGCGGCGCTCTCCGCCAGCCGGTCGACGGACTGCTTGGCCTCGTACAACGCCCGCAGCAGCGCCAGCTGCACATCGGGCGAGGTCAGGAGTGCGGGGTCGAAGGGCTTGTCCGCGGCGCGATAGGCGAGCGCGCGTGTCGAGATCCGCTCGGCCAGCGCGCGGACCGCGTCGAGGACCTTGTCGTCCATCGCGAACGTGTCGTCCTTGGTGGGCTCGCTCCAGGCGGGCTCCAGCAGGGTCATCACGACGGTCCAGAAGTTCTCGTCGCTCTTGTCGGGAGTCGGGATCCCTGTCACGTCATCCATGCGACAAGGGTACCTGTCAGAGGCTCCTTGCGACAGGCAATACTGTCGCAAGGGGTTCGCTCGGTGTCCTCGACCGGCTAACGCGCTACGCGGTACCGGAGGTAGACGAACTTCGAGTTGAAGGTTCGGGTTTCGACGAGTTCGAGATCCACGTGGCGCTCGTCCTTGGGGAAGAACGGCGTGCCGCCGCCCACCAGCACCGGGTGGACGATGATCTGGTACTCGTCGATCAGCCCCGCCGCGGCCGCCTCGGCGGCGAGAGTCGCACCGCCGATCGCGATGTCGCCTTCTCCGGGCTCGGCCCGCAGCCGCGCGATCTCCTCCGCCACGCTGCCGGTGGCCAGGCGGGCATGGCCCTGCACGGCGGACAGCGTGGTGGAGAACACCACCTTGGGGAGCGGATTCCAGAGCGCGATCCACTCGCGCTGGGGCTCGTCGAGCGTGGGGTCCTGGTCGGCGGTCTCCCAGTACAGCATCGTCTCGTACAGCCGCCGCCCCAACAGGTGCACGCCGACGTGCCGGATCTCGTCGATCCAGAAGCGGAACACCTCCTCGTCGGGGGCGGTCCAGTCGAAGGAGCCGTCCGGCCCGACGATGTAGCCGTCCAGGGAGACGCCCATCGAATAGGTCACGTTGCGCATCAGAAGTCCTCCTCGGTGACGGGTCGACAGTACGACCGCCGGGCCGTCAGGACTCTCAGCGGCTCGCGGGACCCATGGGTGCGACATGACAAGCGGCAGATCCAAACGGCAGATCCAAACGGCAGATCCAAACGGCGGTTCAGAGCGGAGCGGACTCCGAGAAGCCGGACGCCGCGTCCGTGGTGTCGAGCAGGACGCACTGATCGAACTTCATGCAGCCGCACTCGGCTGAAGCCCGTACGTGGGCTTGGTCCGCGAGCTCGCCGATGGGCAGATACCGCATGCCCGTCCCTTCCCCGTTCCTTGGTCCGGCCTTGACTTCAAGCGTGCTTGAAGGACGACGGTGACCTGCATGTTCTCAGCAACGCCGGGTCTCCTGCCGCCCGGCCCCTACCGCTCCCTGTTCGCCGACCGCACCTTTCGGCGGTCGATGCCGGTCTTCGCGTTGTCCGACCTGGGCGACGGCATGAACGTCGTCGCGGTCGTGTGGCTCGCGTTCGCGCTGGGGCCCGACGGCGGTCAAGGCGCGCTCGCCGGCATCGCTGTCGCCTCCTACGTCCTGCCCGGTGCGCTGGGAGCGCTGGTCCTGGGCAGGTGGATGCGCCGGCTTCCCGCGCGACGGCTCCTCGTCACCGACTCCGCGCTACGGGCCGTAATGCTGGGGGCGGTCCCGCTCGCACACATGGCGGGGCTGCTCACCCCGGCCGTGTACGTCGGACTCCTGGGCGCCTCCTCGCTGCTCCATGCCTGGGGCAAGGCCGATCGGCTTCGCTTTCGCCGGACTCGTCTACGGCCCCTACTCCGCGCTCTCTTTCACCCTGATCCAGGACCGCGCACCCGCCGACTCGCTGACCACGGTTCTGGCCGCGCGCAGCGCCGTCCTCCTGACGGCCTCTCCACTCGGAGCCGCGCTGGGAGGCCTCCTCCTCGACCGAACCAGTGCCCACGCCGTCCTCGTCGGCTGCGGGGCGCTGATGATCCTCACCGTGCCGATCAGCATCGTGGTGCTGAAGCTCCACGGAGCCCGTCGACGACGGTGCGCAGGCGGCAGAGGCAGCCGATTCATGCGGCGGGCTGCTCATTGACGGCGGCTGCGTTGGTGGTGCTCTTTCGACGTCTTTGGAGAGCGTGGGGGTGGGGGTCAGAGGCTGCGGGCGATGATGTCGCCGTGCGCCGTGGTGGCGTGGATGGTGAGAACGGCGGCGGAACCCTCGGTGTTCTGCAGGGTGTTGGTGATGCGGCCGTAGGTGGTGCCGGCGTCGAGCGTGGCGGAGACGCCGGTCGCGGCGCCGACCTCCAGGTCGCCGGACTCGGTGCGCAGGACGATCGTGCCGCCCTGGGCCTCGCCGATCCGGATCCCGCCCTGCTGGGTACGGAGCTCGGCAGCGCCGCCGAGGCGGCCGATGGTGATGTCGCCGGCCTGGAGGGTGAGGTGCGCGGCGGCGGTCTCGTCGAGGTTGACGGTGCCCTGGGCGCTGTCGAAGGTGACGTCGCCGAGGCGTCCGACGCTGTGGAGTTCGGCGGCGGCGGTCTTCGTCTCGACGCGGGAGCCGGCGGGGAGGTGGACGGTGACCTCGACCTTTCCGGAGGTGCCGAGGATCTTGTTCTTGGCCTCGGCGGCCTCGATCCGCAGGACGCCGTCGGCGTAGGCGACCAGGACCCGCTCGGCGGCCTTCGTGTCGTTGCTGTTGGAGGCGTTGGCGGGGAGGACCTCGACGGTGGTGTCGGCCCGGTCGGCGGCGATGAGCCGGATGAGGCCGGCGGGGATGTCGAGGGTGGTGACGATGGCGGCGGGGGTCTGGAACTTCTGCATGGCGTTCTCCTTGTTTGCGGCTTTCGGACTCGCTGTCCGCGTCGTTTCCGACAAGGGAAAAGCTACGTTGCGTTCAAAGATCGAGCAACACACATGCCGCACCCAAACCTCATAATCCCAGTTCAAGGTCAAGATTTCATTGCAACCATGATGCGGCCTAACGCAACAACCAACACCTTGACGTTGCAATGGATTGAGAGTGAACGCGCCGTCGCCGCCACCCCGGCCGTTCAACCCCCGTGCGGAAACATCACCCGGGCTCACCAGTCAGCGTCTTGAACAGGTGCACGTCCGCGTGGCCTCCCGGGACGCCCGGTGTCCGACCGGTCTCGACGTAGCCGTGGCGCTGGTAGAAGCCGGGAGCCTGGAAGGTGAACGAGGAGACGGTCACGCGATCGCAACCGCGTCGCCGCGCCTCCGCCTCGGCTGCGTGCAGGATTCGGCCGCCCCAGCCGTCCTTGCGGCTGTCCTCGCGAACCCACAACAGGTCGATGCCGCACAGACCGCCCCACGTCCACGCGGTCAGCCCGCCGACCAGTTCACCCGTGTCATCCGCGACCTTGATGGAGATCGCTCCCCGCTCGCTCGCACCCGTGGCGGTCGTGTTGAAGGCGACCAACTCCTCGGTCAATCGGCCGGTGAGCCCGCTGTCTTGCTCGCCGATGGTCAGGGTCGGGCCGAAGCCTTGGTCAGTCGTCACGGCGCGGAGTATCCCAGTCCTGCCGGCTCCACAGCATGCGATTTCTCCGGCCCCAACCAGCGCTACCGGCCGCCGGCCTGCCATTTCGCCCACCAGACCACAGCCGTTGGCTGACGGCCCGCAACACCCGGCGCGGCGCGCGCTGAGCGGCCCGCTTCGGGCGGAGCCGGGAACGTGCGGGCTGCACGGTCCCGTCTGGTCGTACGGCGACGACTCCGTCGGCGTCCTGGTCGAACGCTCCCGTCTCGCCCCCGACGCCTTACCGGCCCCCGCGCGCGCCGTCGTCACGTACGCCCTCCCCTGATGCTGGGGCTCCGGCCACTCGCGCTCGCGTGACGTGTTCGCCGGTGAATCAGAGGCAGGTCCTCACCCCGCAGGGCGAGTTGCTTGACCGGTCCCGGAGCTCTGCAAGGATGCTGTGGTGCAGCACATGCCGGATGACCCGTCGCTCCTGCCCCCTCCGTGGTGGGTGCCCGACGGTGCCATGCACGACTTCGAGCGGGAACTGCATCGCGAGCTTCCCCCTGGGCACCCACTGTACGAAGCAGTGGTCACCGCTGCGGCGCGATGCGAAGGATGTGACGACGTCCTGTTCAGGGTCGCGAACCGGTCGTTCCCCTGGGCCGTGGTTCACCTGACGTGGACAGGTCGCGAAGAGGACGTGCCCTGGCCGATGACAACGCCTCTCGCAGGCTTGGCCGAGCTCCTCACCGAGTGGGCCGACCACGGCTGCAACGACACCGAGGCATCGTCTCCAGAAGCACGTTCGTAGCCAGATCGCGACGGACGCTGCAAGGGCGGTGCCGAGGAGGACGTAGCCGCTTCTGTCGTAGCGCGTCGCGACTGCCCGGGACTGCTTCAGGTGGTCGATCGCCCGCTGACGGTGTGGTCATCTCATCGGCCGGACAGGTCCTAGTCGTCCGAGCCGGTAGTCGTCGGTGGTACCTCGGCGACGAAGAAGAGGAAGACGGGGTTGGTCGACAGGTCGTGGAAGCCGTCGGGGAACAGCTCGCGGGCGGTCGGGTCGGGCTGGGGTTCGCTGATGGTGGTGACGCGGAATCCGGCGGTGGTGAAGGCCTCGGTCATCGCGTGCAGCGGCCTGCGCCAGAACTTCATCGGGACGGACCGGCCGTTGAACGCCCAGTCGAAGGTATAGCTGGTCGTCGCGAAGTAGTCGGGCCGGGGGTCCTGGAAGGTGTAGGCCACGACCGGGTGGTCCACCGAGGCGATCAGCCGGCCGCCGGGCCTGAGGACGCGTCGTATCTCGGCCAGGGTCGGCCCCCAGTCCTCCAGGTAGTGCAGCACCAGCGACGCCGTCACGTCGTCGAACGCGCCGTCGTCGAACGGCAGGCGGTCGTTCAGGTCGCCCAGGTGCAGGGCCACGTCGTCACCCAGCCGCCGCCTGGCCAGAGCCAGCATCGCGGCGCTGGCGTCGATGCCGGTGACGACCGCACCGCGCTCGCGCAGGGCCTCGGCCAGGGGGCCCGAGCCGCATCCGGCGTCCAGGATCCGGCGGCCGGACACGTCTCCGGCCAGCGCCGTCATCGCGGGCCGCTCGTAGTACGCGTTCACGAGACTGTGTTCGTTCTCCGCCGCGTACGCCTCGGCGAAACTGTCGTAGTCGTTCACCCGGGCCGGATCTGCGGACTGGGCGAAGCTCTCGGATACGTCGGCTACTTGGTCCATCGCCGCAGCCTAGTCCCGTACCCGTACCGGAGATGTCGAACGCCTCCTGTCAGGTCGGTGTTTCGGCGATGCGGTAGCCGACCCCGGGCGTCGTCGTGATCAGGGGCGGGCTGCCGAGTTTGCGGCGCAGGCGGCCGATGGTGACGGTCACGGTGTTGGTGAACGGGTCGGCGTTCTCGTCCCACACCTGTTCCAGGAGCTTCTCGGTACTGAGGAAGCCCGGGCCGGCCTGGAGGAGGGCCTCCAGGACGGCGAACTCCTTGACCGACAGGTCCAGCGGGCGGCCGTCGCGCAGGGCGGTGCGGCGTACCGGGTCGAGTTCGACGCCCGCGGCGCGCAGCGTACGGGCCCGGGCGGCCGGTCTGCGGCGGGCCAGGGCCCGGATGCGCAGGATCAGCTCGGGGAAGTGGAACGGCTTGGCGAGGTAGTCGTCCGCGCCCAGCGTGAGGCCGCTGACCCGGTCGCCGGGGGCTCCGGCCGCGGTCAGCATCAGGACCATCGGCCGGTCGTCCCGCTCGGTGACCATCTGGCAGAGCGTGTCGCCGTGGATGCCGGGCAGATCGCGGTCGAGGAGCACCACGTCGTACGCGTTCACGTCGAGTTTCGCGGCGGCGGCCAGGCCGTCGTACGCGAGGTCGACGGCCATTCCCTGGTCCCGCAGCCCTTCCGCGACGACCTCGGCGAGCGACCGCGCGTCTTCCACCACCAGAATCCTCATCGGGTCATCCTCGCGGACCGGTGGCCGCCGGCAGCGCTGCCGTGACGGACAGGCCGCCCTCCCGTCGGGCCCGGAGCGACAGGCGGCCCCCGTGCGCGGTGACGATCGCGGCGACGATCGACAACCCCAGGCCCGTACTCTCCTCCGATCCCGTACGGGCGGCCCCGAGCCGCTCGAACGGCCGGCCCAGCCGGTCGACCTCGTCCTGGTCCAGGAGGCGCCCGCCGCTCTCGACGACGAGGCGTGCCCCGGTGGCGTCGCGCGCGGTGGAGATCCGGATCCAGCCGCCCTCCTGGTTGTGCACGATCGCGTTGTCCAACAGGTTCTGCACCATCCGGGACAGCAGGACCGCGCTGCCGTGCGTCCAGGCGTCCGGCCGGATCGCGCTGTCGACGGTCAGGGTCCTCGCGGTGATGTCGGCGGCCCGGGCCGTCAGTGCCTCCTCGGCCAGTTCGCCGAGCGACAGGAGGGTCCGGTCGGTGAGGGCTTCGCCGTGCTGATGCTCTGCTCGGGCGAGGACGAGGAAGCCGTCGAGCAGGCGGTCCACCCGGTCCAGTTCGGTGCGCAGCCGACCGGCGAGCGCGAGGGTCTGCGCGGCGGGCTCCGGTTTGGCGACGGCGACGTCCAGGGACGCGCGCATCGTGGCCAAGGGGGTGCGCAGTTCGTGCGAGGCGTTGCCGACGAACCGCCGCTGGGCGACGAACGAGGCTTCGAGCCGCTCCAGGAGCCCGTCGACGGTGTCGGCGAGTTCCTTGACCTCGTCGGCGGGTCCGGCCACGGCGAGCCGCTGGTCCAGGCTCTCCGCGGTGATCCGGCGCGTCGCCGCCGTGATCAGCCGCAGCGGCCGCAGGACCCGGCCGGCCAGGAGGTGGCCGAGCAGGAGCGAGAGGCCCGCCGTCACCACCAGCGCGATGAGGGAGCCGACCACCAGCTGGTGGTCCTGCTGCTCGTGTACGGCGGAGAGCTGACCCTCCAGGTCCCGGATCCGCTGCTGGGCGGCGGGCAGGGTGGAGGGGCCGGTCGGGATCTGTTCGGGGGCGCGTGTGGTCACCTGGGTCCCGGACATGAGGTACGTGAGGGAGAGCAGCACCACGCCGGACACGAGGTACCCCGTGGCGTACAGGATGGTGAATCGCCGACGGACGGTCCCGCCCCGCAGCTTGACCATGGTCCTCTTCCCTTTCGTGACCGGTCTCCGGTATCCAGCATGCCCGTCCGGACCTAACAGGGAGGTGACAGGTGCGGTTCGGATGACGTTAGGGCCGGCTCCGTAGAACCGGAGTCATGCTTTCGACCAACGAACTACTCCAGCGGGAGTGGACCGGGTTCCGGCGTCCGGGACGGCTGATCGCGATGGCGGCCGCCGCTCTGGCCGTCGTCGTCCTGGGCCTGCTCTACGCGTCCGGCAACCACGCGTCCTGCGACGGCCCGTGCCCGGCCGAGCCGATCGGGCCGGACGGCTCCCTCGTCAACGACCAGTTCTCGTTCCTGCACCGCGACTTGGGGGCCGACGGCAGCATCACGGTCCGGATGACGTCCATGACGGGTACGATCACGTACCCGCCGCCGCACCACGACCAGATCGTCCCGGGCCTGGTGCCCTGGGCGAAGGCCGGGATCATCATCAAGGACGGTGTGCGCCCCGGATCCTCCTACGCGGCGCTGATGCTCACCGGCAGCCACGGCGTGCGGATGCAGTACGACTACCGCCATGACATCGCCGGCAGCGGCGAGAGCACCGGCAGTGGCGGGCCGGTCTCCGCCGGGGCGCCGCGCTGGCTGCGGCTCACCCGGTCCGGCGACACCGTCACCGGCTACGAGTCCGCCGACGGTACGCGGTGGGCGAAGGTCGGCACCGTACGACTGACCGGGCTGCCCGCGACCGTACAGGTCGGGCTCTTCGCCACCTCTCCCGGCGACCTGACGCTGCGAGCGGCCGGCCTGGGCGGGGCGACGGAACAGGTGCGCTGGACGCAGGCCGGCGGCACGTTCGACCACGTCGCCCTCCGGGGTGCGGCCACGGCCGGGGGTTGGACCGACGACGGCGTGGGGGAGCGGAACCGTACGGACTGGGAGAAGTACCACAAGGCGTCCGGGGCGGTGGAGAAGGACGGCACCATCACCGTCACCGGCACCGGTGACATCGGGCCGGCGGGTACCGAGGACGGCGCCCGCCCGGTGGAGCGCACCCTGGGGGGCCTGGCTCTGGCGCTGCTCGTCGTGCTCGTCGTCGCGGTGCGGTTCGGCACCACCGGGCGCCGCGACGCAGAGCGCGACGCAGAGCACGCCGCAGAGCACGCCTCCGGGACCGCGAGTGGCGCGTCGGTCGTCACGCGCCGCCGGCTGGCGGCCAAGGCGCTCGTCCTCGCGGCCGTCACGTTCGTCACGGGACTGCTCGCGACGGGCATCGCGATCCCGGTCGGCGCGACGATCCTGAAGGGCAACGGGATCCCCGTGCACGCGGTGTCCGCGCTCACCGGGGTGCGGGTCGTCGTCGCCACGGCCGCCGCCCTCGCCCTCGCCGCCGTGCTCGCCCTCGCACTCGGCTCCCTGCTGCGCCGCGCCTGGCTCGCGATCCTCGTCGCCGTCCTCACGATCGCGGTGCCGTACGTGGTGACCTCGGTCCCGCTGCTCGGCGACGACCTGGCGCGGTGGCTGCTGCGGGTCACGCCCGCCGCCGGCTTCGCCGCCCAGCAGACCCTCACCGAGTTCCCGCAGGTCGTGGCCCACTACGCGCCCTCCACCGGATACTTCCCGCTTCCGTGGTGGGCCGGGACGGCGGTGCTGTGTGCGTACGCGGTGACGCTTCTGGGCCTCGCCCTGAGCCGCCTGCCGCACGGCGAGGAACCGACCCGCCGACGCTGACCTGAGGGGCTCCTCTCCGAGGGGCCCCTCACCCTTCGTGAGCGGCGGAGGGGCGCGGCGGCGGTCCGGGCCGCGCCGGTATCTCCGAGGTGCTCGGAGCGTGAGGTGTGCCGATGATCGTCCGGAGTTCGGCGGCGGCCTCGGCCTGACGTGGGCTGTGGTGTTCGGTGAGGGTCAGCACGGCGGCGGTGACGGCGGCACGGGCTTCGAGGGGCCGGTCGAGGTGGCGCAGGACGCGTCCCAGGTCGAGTTGGATCGGTCCGGTCCAGGCGGGCATGTCGAGCCGCGTGAAGGTGCCCAGGGCCTGCCGCAGGGGTGGCTCCGCGTCGGGCCAGCGACCGAGGGCCGCGTAGTCGTCGCCGAGGTGGCGCAGGGCGACGGCCTGGTAGATGGCGAGCAGGTCGGGGGCCTGCCCGGGGATCCCCTCTTCGCAGATCGCCAGACTGCGACGGTGATGTGCGAGCGCCTCGCGCACGTCGCCGCGGCAACGGAGCGTCTCGCCGAGGGTGTTGAGGGTGCTCAGCAGGGCGAGCCTGCCCCCGGGCGAGGTGTTCTCGCGGTGGCAGACCTCCGAGTCGCGGAGCCAGGCGATGGCCTCGTCCGTCCGGCCGAGGCGGCGCAACGCGCCCGCTCCGTAACCCAGTGCCCAGCCCGTCTGCAGCAGATCACCGCAGGCGCGGGCCGCGTCGAGCGCGCCGAGAGCGGCCTCGAACGCGGCCCGGGGGTCGTGGGCACAGATGTTGTGGGCCCAGGCGAGGTAGTTGAGGTGGGTGGCCTCCTCGCGGGGGCTGCCGAGGGCGCGGGCCGCGTGGGCCGCGTACCGGAAGACGTCCACCCACTCCTGCCAGTGCTGGGTCCTGTCGGAGAACCAGTGCATCGCCTCGGCGGTGTCGACGACCCGGCGGTGCCATCCGGCGGCACCGGCGTGCGCGAGCGCCGCGAGCCACTGGGGCTGTTCGGCCTCCAGCCATGCCCGGGCGCGGGTGCGCCCGGCGGGGGCGGTCGACGGGTCGGGATCGCCCGTCGGCTCGTCGTGCCGCTCGGCGTCGAAGTGGAGGGCGGCCGCGGTCGCCCGGGAGAGCATCCACCGGGCAGTCCGGTCCACGGCCTCCCGCCGCGTCTCGGGGTCGTCCTCGGCGGCCAGGCGTTCGGCCGCGAACAGCCCCAACAGGTCGTGGAAGCCGTAGCGTTCGGCCGCCGGGTCCGCTTGGAGGAGCCCCTGGTCGCACAGCCCTTCCAGGTGGAGCCGTGTGTCGTCGAGCGGCGTTCCGGACAGGAGGGCGGCCGTCTCGGGGCTGAAGTCCGGACCCGCGGCGAGCGCGCTCCGCCGCAGCAGGAGCCGGGCGGCCGGATCGAGCTGCCGGTAGGACAGCGCGAAGGCGGCCCGTACCTTCAGGTCGCCGGCCTGGAGGGCGTCCAGTCGGCGTTCCTCGTCCTCCAGCAGGGCGGCCAGCCTGGCGAGGTGCTCCCGCGGGCGGGCGGCCAGGCGCTGCCCGGCGATCCGGACGGCCAGGGGCAGCCGCCCGCACAGATCGGCCAGATCCCGCGCGGCCTGCGCCTCCCGCGTCACCCGCTCGGAGCCCACGATCCGGGTCAGGAGCTCGACCGCTTCCTCGCGTCGCAGCAGGGGGAGCTCGACGCGGTGGACCGCCTCAAGGCCGGCCAGGGCGTGACGGCTCGTCACGACCGTGAGACCGGCGCCCGCGCTCGGCAGCAGCGGGCGTACCTGCTGCTCGTCCACGGCGTTGTCCAGCACCAGGAGCAGCCGGCGCCCGGCGACGAGCGAGCGCCACAGCCCCGAGCGGTCGGCGAGATCACGGGGCAGTGACCGCTCGGCCACACCGAGGGCGCGCAGGAGCCGGGCCAGGGCGTCGCCCGGACCGACCGGTCGCGGATCCATCCCGCGCAGGTCGAGCCAGAACTGCCCGTCGGGGAAGTCCGCGGCGAGCAGGTGCGCCGCGTGGACGGCGAACGCGGTCTTGCCGAGCCCGGGCGAGCCGGAGACGACCGCGACGGGCGGGTGGGCGGGATCCGCCGTCACGGCCAGGCTGCGCAGCGCCGCCACGTCCTG
The DNA here is from genome assembly GCF_055581845.1 of Streptomyces sp. NPDC042346. NCBI lineage: Bacteria > Bacillati > Actinomycetota > Actinomycetes > Kitasatosporales > Streptomycetaceae > Streptomyces > Streptomyces sp. NPDC042346. The sequence goes on from NZ_JBVJEH010000005.1 coordinate 138,057, forward strand.
GTTCCGCGCGGTGAAGTCGGCGGCGTCCCTCGGAAGCGCCAGCAGTCCCGACAATGTCAGGTCGGTACGCGCGCGGGGGCGGGGCCGGCCGAGTGCGGCCGCCGATTCGAGGCGCGCCTCCTCGACGGTACCCAACTCCATCGCACGGGCCAGGGCCTGGACGGTACGGCGCTGCGGCCCACGGGTCCTGCCCCGCTCCAGGTCCGCCAGCGCCCGCACGCTCACCCCCGCGGCATGGGCGAGCCGCTCCTGGCTGAGCCCGGCACGGACACGCAGGGCGCGCAGGCACGCCCCGAACTCCTCGGGCTCCTCTGTGCGATTCATGACCCACCCCACGCGTGCGGCTCCGGATGGTCCGGCAGAAGTATCACGGGCCGCCATTCTGCCGGGTGTTCTGCCTGGTCACAGCCACCTCGCAGGAGGTGGACTCGACGTCGAAGTGTGCCTCGACGGCCCGCCGCGCGCAGCGGGCGGAGCCGCCCGAAGCCAAAGCCCCGACAGGAAAGGTGTGTTCCTTGCCGTTCGATGGACAACCCGCGTACGAGTCGCCCCCGGCGGCCGTGGCCGACCGCCGAAGGCGGATGCGCCGGAGCGCCGTGCTCGCGGGGGTGCTGGCGCTGCTCGCCGTACCGGCCGCCGCGCCCCCCGCCGTGTCCCCGCTCGCATCCCGGGCGGCGACGGCGTGGGCCGCCCCCGCCTCCTCGGCCTCCACCGTCCTGCCGCCTGCGGGACGGGGTGCGCCGGACGAGAGGAAGCCGCGTCCGGCTCGTGAAGCCTCGCCCCTGCCGGCGGGTCCGGTGTCCCAGTCCGGGCGTTCGGGCGGCTCGGTCCCCGCGCCCTACACCTCCTGGGGCCAAGTGCTGGACGTACAGCAGAAGATGAACGCGACGGCCGCGGCCCTCAAGTCGTCGCCGGGCCAGGGAACGAAGGGGTCGTTCGTCGACGTTACCGCCGGTCCTGACGACCGGCGGGTGGTCCTGTACTGGCACGGCGACCTGACGCCCGCGGCCGAGGCCGTCATCGCGGCGAGCACCGTACCCGTGGTCGTCAAGCCGGCAGGGCACACGGCGCAGGAACTGACGCGGGCGGCGGAGCGGGTGGTCAAGGCCGCGGAGACCGCGAAGGTCAGAATGGTGGACGTCACCCAGGTCAAGGGCGGCGGCGGTCTGCGGGCCTCGATCGAGGGCGGCGCGTCGGAAGCGGCCAGGCTGCGTACCGCCGTGGCGACCGCGGGCGTTCCCGTCGAGGTGGTTCCGGGTGCGGAGCCCCAGCTCGCGATGGCCGACCGGAGGGACGGCCAGTTCGCGGGCGGCGCGGCCATCAGCACGCCGATCTGCAGCACCGGGTTCGCGGTCGTGTACCGGGGCCAGGAGATGATGATGACCGCCGATCACTGCTTCCCCGGATGGGCCGAGACGGACGAACGATTCGGTCTCGACGAGCGCCTCGGAGTGGATTCGTTCAACCTGTTCGGTGAGCTGGCGTCACCGCGGGACACCGTGCGCGAGAGTACGACGCGCGTCGATGTGGCGACCATCCGGCCCAGGTCCAACAAGTGGGTCAACCCGGAGATCTGGGCGGGGAAGTCGTACAACGACCCCGCGGGTCAGAGCGTGGCCAGCGTGATCGGCGCGGAGGCTCCCCAGATCGGGAACTTCGTCTGCCAGTCAGGGGCTCGGTCGGGCACGAAGTGCAACCTGAAGGTCGTCAGTTCACAGCTGTACTACTGGACCGCCGAGAACCAGGGTGGTGTCCAGACCCGCTACAACCACGGGATGGTCGCCGAGCTGATGTCGGTCGGCACTTCGGTGTGGGCCGCCATGCGAGGGGACAGCGGCGGCCCGGTCGTCTTCGGAACGGAAGACCAGGTCAGACTCGGCACCAAGGTGCACGCGGCCGGGATCGTCTCCGCGAGCCACGGCGGTGTCAAGGCCTGCCCGAGCGGGCCGCTCGCAGGCGTGAAGGTGTGCACGAGCGCCTTCACCTTCGTGCCGATCGACCGGGCTCTGAACTACCTCGACGCAGGGATCCTGTACCAGGGTTTCAACGAAGTGGGGATGCCCGAGGAATTGACCAAGAAGTTCGAGGAGATCCCGGCCAGGGACCCCTTCGGGAACCCCCCGGCGAAGGACGAACTGAAGAAGCGCGAGCTCCACGAGGTCCACAACGAGATCGCCTCGGCCAATGGCACCGTCATCGGCTACGCGGAGGCGAACGGCGGATTCTTCGGCACGCACAGCGGATCCGACGCGAGGTCGCGATGGATCGCCCGGCAAGCGGCCAACGGAGGATGGAACTTCGTCAACGTCGCCGACCCGTACAAGGCCATGGGCGTATCGCCTGACGTCGGCCTCGACGTGGTGGAACTCACCGCCGGCTGGTTCCAGATCCGCCTCCCGGACGGGAACTGCGTCCACCTGGAGCCCGACGCCCCCGACGTGGGCGAGGTGATCGCGGCCGTCCAGAGCAGGCCGTGCGACAGCGGCGACATCGACCAGTGGCTGCACCTGGTCGCCTCCAGCACCGATCTGTCCCTGGAGATCCCGGCCGATTCCGTCTGGCACGCGCCGCCCGCCGCGGGCTCGCCCACGACTGCCCGGCTGGCCGTCATGCCGCTGGGCGACTCGATCACCCTGGGCGTGGGCAGTACCACCCGTACCGGATACCGCCCCGAACTCGCCGGTCGCCTGGCCGGCGCCGCGGGCAGCGTGGAGTTCGTCGGTTCCCAGGCGGATGCCGACGGCACGCGCCACGAAGGCCACTCGGGCTGGCGCATCGACCAGATCCAGGCCGACATCGAGACATGGCTGGCAGCGGCGAAACCGAACGTCGTCACGCTGCACATCGGCACCAACGACATGAACCGCGACCACATGGTGAGCACGGCCCCTGATCGCCTGGGCGCGCTGCTCGACCAGATCCACGCCGCGTCCCCGGACACCGCGATCGTGCTCGCCTCGCTCGTACCGGCCACCGACCCCGCCGTCCAGGCCCGGGTCGACGCGTACAACAAGGCGATTCCCGGGCTGGTCTCGGCGCGCACCGCCAAGGGGCGCCACATCGTCCAGGTCAGCATGGGTGAACTCACCACCGCTGACCTCAACGACAACCTCCATCCCAACAACGGCGGCTATACGAAGATGGCGGCGGCGTTCCACGGAGGAATCCAGACGCTGATCCGAAGGGGCTGGGTCAAGGAGAACGTCGTGGTCAACCCCGCGCCGCCGAAGCGCAAGGCGGGAATCGGCGACTACAACGTCGACATCAACGGCGACCGGCGGGCGGACTACCTGATCGTCGAGGCGAACGGTGCCACTCGTGCGTTCGTGAATACGGCGGATGCCGCCGGGAAGGTCAAGTTCACGGACAGCGGGTACATCGCGACGGGTTCGACGTCCTGGTCCGGCGACCAGGTGCGGTTCGCCGACATCAATGGTGATCTGCGCGCGGACTACCTGATCGTCGAGGCGAATGGTGCTACGCGTGCGTTCGTGAATACGGCGGATGCCGCCGGGAAGGTCAAGTTCACGGACAGCGGGTACATCGCGACGGGTTCGACGTCTT
>NZ_JBVJEH010000005.1:141713-337096 GCF_055581845.1 Streptomyces sp. NPDC042346
CGTTCTTGGTCGGGTGATCAGGTGCGTTTCGCGGACGTCAATGCCGATCAGCGGGCGGATTACGTGATCGTCGAGGCGAACGGTGCCACCCGTGCCTTCGTCAACACCGCCGACGCCACGGGCAAGGTCAAGTTCACCGACAACGGCTACATCGCCACCGGCTCGACAACCTGGTCCGGCGACCAGGTGCGATTCGCCGATATCAATGCCGATCAGCGGGCGGACTACCTGATCGTCGAGGCGAATGGTGCTACGCGTGCGTTCGTGAACACGGCGGATGCCGCCGGGAAGGTCAAGTTCACGGACAGCGGGTACATCGCGACGGGTTCGACGTCTTGGTCGGGTGATCAGGTGCGTTTCGCGGACGTCAATGCCGATCAGCGGGCGGATTACGTGATCGTCGAGGCGAACGGTGCCACCCGTGCCTTCGCCAACACCGCCGACGCCACGGGCAAGGTCAAGTTCACCGACAACGGCTACATCGCCACCGGCTCCACCTCGTGGACCGGGGAACAAGTCCGTATCTGATCTGATGTATCGCGGGCGTATCGAGAATCGGATACGCCCGCGCAACGGACCTCCGGTTCTCATGGGGGCATGGATCACACCGCATCCCTGACGGCCCCGCCCCGCCCCCTCCGCAGGATCGTGCTCATCGGCCTGGCGGTCCTCGGCTTGGCGAGCGCTCTGTTCGTCGTGCGGGGGCCGCTGCTGATGTCCGCTCCGCGGTGCATGACAGGGCAGTGGCACGGCTGCCTCGACACCTTCAACGGCGTGGTGCTCATGACGCTGGTCGCACTGCCGTTGTCCCTGCTGCTGGTGTGGGCCCTGGCACGGCGTCGGCGTGCCGTCGGTGTCGCCTCGGCGTGGCGGCTGTCGCTGGCCGAGGTGGGCATGGTCCACGGGACGGTGCCGTTCCTCTGGATCACGATGATGCCGGGCGGCGGGGCCGGCATCGTTCCCGCCCGGGTGAGCCTGGTGCCGCTGCGGGACCTGGTCACGATGGGGCCCCTCGGGATCGTCGGCAACCTGCTGGTCTTCGCGTCGCTGGGGTTCTTCGCCCCGATGCGCTTCACCGCGCTGGCGACCGCGCCACGGATCCTCGCGCTCGGCGCGGGCTGCTCGATCCTGGTCGAGACCGCACAGTACGTCCTCCGGTTGGACCGGGTGTCCTCCGTGGACGACGTCCTGGTCAACGCCACCGGCGCCGTACTGGCCGCGCTGGCGTCCCGCCGCTGGTGGCGGACCAGGCCCTCGCATACATCGGCGATACGGAGTGCTGCTTAGGCTTCGGGCATGCGCGTACTGATCGTGGAGGACGAGCCCTACCTGGCCGAAGCCGTCCGTGACGGCCTCCGGCTGGAGGCGATCGCCGCCGACATCGCGGGCGACGGCGACTCCGCCCTGGAGCTGCTCGGCATCCACTCCTACGACCTCGCCGTCCTCGACCGCGACATCCCCGGCCCCTCCGGCGACGAGATCGCCCGGCGCATCGTCGCGTCCGGCAGCGGCATCCCGATCCTCATGCTCACCGCCGCCGACCGGATCGACGACAAGGCCTCCGGGTTCGCGCTCGGCGCCGACGACTACCTCACCAAGCCGTTCGAGCTGCGGGAGCTCGTCCTGCGGCTGAGGGCGCTCGACCGCAGGCGCGCGTACGCCCGGCCCCCGGTCCGCGAGATCGCGGGCCTGCGGCTCGACCCCTTCCGCCGGGAGGTCTTCCGCGACGGACGCTACGTCGCCCTCACCCGCAAGCAGTTCGCCGTGCTCGACGTCCTCGTCGCCGCCGAAGGCGGGGTCGTCAGCACCGAAGAGCTGCTGGAACGGGCCTGGGACGAGAACGCCGACCCCTTCACCAACGCCGTCCGCATCACCGTCTCCGCACTGCGCAAACGGCTCGGCGAACCGTGGATCATCGCCACGGTGCCGGGTGTCGGCTACCGCATCGACGCCACCCCCGATGCCGGCCTCGGCCCCGACGCCGGTCCCGGCTTCGACGCCGGCCTCGGCCCCGGCGCCGGTCCCGGCCCCGAAGCCGGCCTCAGTCCCGACGCCGGTCCCGGCCCCGATGCCGGTCCGGACACCACCCGCCCCGGCCGTACGCATGCGTAGACGGCCAGGGCTCAGCGTCCGACTGAAACTCACCCTCAGCTACGCAGGGTTCCTCGCCGTCGCAGGCGCGCTCCTGCTGGCCGTGGTGTGGGGGTTCCTGCTGCGCTACGTACCCGACAACACCCAGGGCCTGCTCGGGACCTCGCCCAACCGCTACCTCCTCGTCCGCACCTTCGCCCCCGCCGCGGCCGTCGCGATGGCCTTCCTGCTCGTGTTCGGCCTCGTCGGAGGATGGCTCCTCGCCGGCCGGATGCTCGCACCGCTCACCCGGATCACCGACGCGGCGCGCATGGCCGGGAACGCCTCGCTGTCCCACCGGATCCGCATGACAGGCCGGCAGGACGAATTCCGGGAACTCGCCGACGCGTTCGACGGCATGCTCGAACAACTGGAGTCGCACGTCGCCGAGCAGCAGCGGTTCGCCGCGAACGCCTCCCACGAACTGCGCACCCCGCTGGCGATCTCGCGGACGCTTCTCGACGTCGCCCGCAAGGACCCGACGCGGGACCGGGGCGAACTCGTCGAACGGCTGCACGTCGTCAATACGCGCGCGATCGACCTCACCGAGGCCCTCCTGCTGCTCGCCCGCAGCGACCGCGGGACCTTCGCCCGCGAGAGCGTCGACCTCTCCCTCGTCGCCGAAGAGGCCGCCGAAACGCTGCTGCCCCTCGCCGAACAGCGCGGGATCACGCTCGACGTCACCGGCGGAGCGGCACGGACCAGCGGCTCCGCGGAGCTCCTCCTGCGGATGATGACGAACCTCGTCCAGAACGCCCTCGTCCACAACCTCCCCGACGGCGGCACCGTGACGGTCCACACCGAGGAGCAGGGCGACGCGAGCGTGGTCCGGGTCGAGAACACGGGCCATCCGCTGCCACCGGAACTGGTGCCGACGCTCACCGAACCCTTCCAGCGCGGCACGGAACGCGTCCGCACCGACGAGCACGCCGGCGTCGGCCTCGGCCTGGCCCTCGTGCACAGCATCGTCCGCGCCCACGCCGGGACCCTCGACCTCGCCGCCCGCCCCGGCGGCGGTCTCCTCGTCACGGTCCGGATTCCCGGCGAGGCGTAGACGCCGTCACCCCGCACCGGCAGGCGCTCCGGGAGCCGATTCAGGAAGCGGTCGCCTTTCCCAGCGTGTGCAGGCACTGGGTGAGGGCGGCGTGCCGGGGCGTGCCGTGGTCGCGGGTCCGGAGCCACGCCGCGTACAGCAGGGCCCACAGCACCTCGCGCATCCAGCCGGCGTCGGTCTGCGGATCGAGGGTGCCCTGGTCCTGGCCGCGCCGGAGCAGGGCGAGGATCGCCCGGTCGGCGGGGGTCTCCTGTTCAAACCCGGACCACTCGGCGAACTGCGGCACGTCGTAGAGGAGCATCAGCCGGTCGCCCAGCTCGAAGTACTCCTGGCAGAGGCGCTCCAGGGCCTCGGGAGCCGGTCCGTCGTCGAGCCGGGCCCGGTCGGTGGCCACCGCGACCCGTTCGGTGATGTCCGCGCCGATGGCGGCGATGAGGTCGGAGCGCTCGGGGAAGTAGCGGTGGACGGTGGTACGGCCGACCCCGGCGGCCTCGGCGACGTCGCCCAGCGAGGCGGCCGGGTCGGCGGAGAGCAGCGTGACGGCGGCGTCCAGGATGGCGCGGCGGGTGCGGGCGCGGGTGGCGCTCTCGCGGGTGACGGTGAGATCGGTCCCCTTCGGCATGGGGCAACGGTATCCGCTCCACCGAATAGGGGCAGTGTTTGCCTTTTATGGAACATCGATGTTCCCTTGTGGGTATGAAGCGCTCCGCTGCCTCCGTTACCCCCGCTGTCTCTGCTCCGCGGCTGCGCGTGCTCTGGTCCTTCGCCCGCCCGCACCGGCGCACTCTCCTGCACGGCCTGGCCCTGGCGCTTGTCGCGTCCGCCCTCGGGCTCGCCACGCCCATGGTCACCAAGCAGGTCCTCGACGCCCTGGGCGACGGAGCCTCGCTCGCCGGCCCGGTGGCCGCGCTTCTGGTGCTCCTGGTGACCGGCGGCGCGGTCGCCTACCGGCAGTGGATCATCCTGGGCGCGCTGGGGGAGCGGGTCGTCCTCGACGCCCGGGAGTCGATGGTCCGGCACCTCCTGCGCGCCGCCGTCCCCGGCGTGACCCGCCGTCCGCCGGGCGAGCTCGTCACCCGCGTCACCTCCGACACGGTGCTGCTGCGCGAGGCCGCCGCGGAATCCCTGGTCGGCCTCGTCAACGGCGGGGTCACCCTCGTCGGCTGCCTGGCCCTGATGGCCGTCCTCGATCCGGTACTGCTCGCCACCACGCTGCTCGCGATCTGCCTGGTCGCTGCCGCCTTCGTGTTCCTGATGCCGGGCATCGCCCGTGCGCAGGAACGGGCGCAGGAGTACGTCGGCGGGCTCGGCGGCACCCTGGAGGGAGCCCTGCGGGCGATCCGTACCGTCAAGTCCCACCGCGCCGAGGACCGGATGGCCGACCGCATCCTGACCGACGCCCGTGCCTCGGCGGAGCACGGCGTCCGCGCGGTCCGCCGCGAGGCGCTGGCCTGGACGATCGCCTGGACCGGGGTGAACCTCGCGATCATCACCGTGCTCGCCGTCGGCGCCTGGCGGGTCTCCCAGGGGCAGCTGGAGGTGTCAGGCCTGATCGCCTTCCTGCTGTACGCGTTCGCCCTCATGGACCCGGTCACCGAACTCAGCCGGAACGTCACCTCCCTCCAGTCCGGCATCGCGGCCGCCGAACGCATCCGGCAGACGGACGCCCTGCCCTTGGAAGAGCGCGCCCAGGAGACCCCGGCTTCCGTCGGCGCGCGGGGCGACGACGCCCCCGTCCTGCTCTTCCGGGACGTCACCGCCGCGCACGCCCCCGGGGTGCCGCCCGCCGTCCGGGGCGTGGACCTGGCCGTCCCCCGGCGCGGTCATCTCGCCATCGTCGGACCTTCCGGGGCGGGCAAGACGACCCTGCTCTCCCTCGTCCTGCGCTTCCTGGAACCCACCGGCGGCGAACTGCTCCTGGACGGGCGCCCGTACCGCGACCTCACGCACGCCAACGTCCGGGCCCGCCTCGCGTACGTCGAACAGGACACCCCCGTCGTGCCCGGCACCCTCCGCGACAACCTGCTGCTCGCCCGCCCCGACGCCACGGAGTCCGAGCTCCGTGCCGTCCTGCGTGACGTCCGCCTCGACGACAGGATCGCCGCCCTGGACGCGGGCCTGGACACCCCCCTGGCCTCCGCGTCCGTCTCGGGCGGCGAACGCCAGCGCATCGCGCTGGCCCGCGCCCTGCTCGCCACGCCCGACGTCCTGCTCCTGGACGAGGCCACCGCTCAGCTGGACGGGCTCACCGAGGCGGCCGTCCAGGAGTGCGTACGGGCGCGGGCCCGGGACGGCGCGGTGGTCACCGTGGCCCACCGGCTCTCCACCGTCGTCGACGCGGACACCATCGTGGTCATGGAGAACGGGCGGGTCCGCGCGCAGGGCGCGCACGGGGAACTCCTCGCGACCGACGAGCTGTACCGCGAACTCGTGGAGTCCCTTCGGATGGACGCCGGGATCGTCCGCCCCCTCACCGGGAGGGCGTAGCGGCGTAGGGTTCGGCGTCGGCCGGGTGCTCCTTCCCGGTCGTGGCCTCCGGCCGGGCCTTCGCGATCGTGCAGACGCCGTCCGCGCACCGGCGCTCCAGACGGCCGCGGGAGACGGTCTGCGCCAGGCCCACCATCCAGCAGGTGGGGCAGCCGCGGAAGGCGATCAGGGCCAGCGGGGCCGCCAGCAGGGTGGCCGGGCCGGCGACGGGCACCAGGGCGATCGAGCCGATGACGAGGCCGAATCCGACGGCGCCGCGCGCCAGGTGGCGCGGGACGGACTTGCTGGCGAAGTTCGTTCCGGGCGCCGCGGGTCGTGCGGCGGCCGGGGCCTTCGCGCTCGGCGCGGACTTCACGGAATGCAAGGTGTTCACGGTCGTGACTCTCCTCCGGCTCGTCGGTCGAGGGCATGATCGAGGGTCTGTGTCTATGGCTGCGTCTGCGTCTGCGTCTGTGTCGGTGCCTGTGGCTACGTCTGCGTCGGTGCCGGGTCCGTCGCCGCCAGTGCGTCACGCAGCGCCGCGCGCGCCCTGTGCAGCCGCGACTTCATCGCCGCGCCGCTCAGACCGAGCGCATCGGCGACGGTCCTGCCGGGCAGGCCCTGTACGTCCCGCATGATCAGGACCTGCCGCTGGTCGCGGGGGAGGGCGCTGACCGCCGCCGCGATCCGCTCCGCCTCCAGCCGGTGCAGCGCCGAGTCCTCGGCGGACGGTTCCGTGGACGCCTCCGGTCCGGCCGGCGCCTCGTCGCTCCGGGCGAGGAGCATCCGTACGTGCCGGAGGCATTCGTTGCGCACGATCCGGAACATCCACGAGGCGAGCGCGCCACTGGCCCGCAGCGTGCCGATCTTCCGGTAGAGGATGATCAGCGCCTCCTGCGCCGCGTCCTCCGCGTCCTGCGGCGAGGCGCACAGGGACAGGGCGAACTTGCGCACGTGTGGCTGCGATTCGATGACCACGGTGGTGAGCGACGTGACGTCGCCGTCCTGGGCGGCCTTGATCAGCCGCTCGTCCGGCCAGGGCAGGCGTCGGTTCATCTGGTCCTCATTCGGTACTCGTTCCGGGAAGGCGCCCCGCGCACGGGTTCAGGTCAGCTTCGGCTCTTGTAACGCCGCATCAGGTGCCAGCTGCACGCGCCCACGAGCAGCGCTCCGATCACGACGATGCCGGTGATCATCATGGTGTTTCCTCCCCATCCTGTCGGCCCGTTCGGCCGGTACGCACATAGGAGGCGGGGAGGGCCGGAAAGGATTCACCTCGATTCCGTGCCCCGGACTCCGTGCCCCGGACTCCGTGCCCCGGACTCCGTGCCCCGGACTCCGGGTCCGGCCGTACGGGTCCGGACCGGCCGCGCAAGGTGTGGTGTTCGGCCAACTTTCCTTCCCTAGTGACTCGGTTGGGAATCCGGGCGACCCGTTCTCCGTTGTCGCGGGCATGACTGCGTCCCACACCGAATTCCTCCGCGGCACCGCCCGAGGAACCGCCCCCGTCCCGCTCTCCGTACTGGACCTGGCCGCCGTCGGCGAGGGCACCACGGCCCACGAGGCGCTCCAGGCCTCGGCGCGGCTGGCCCGACTGGCCGAGGCCCGGGGTCTGCTCCGGTACTGGGTGGCCGAACACCACTCCATGCCCGGGATCTCCAGCAGCAGCCCCGCCGTCGTCCTCGCGCACCTGGCGGCCCACACCCGCACGCTGCGGCTCGGCTCCGGCGGGGTCATGCTGCCCAACCACGCCCCGCTCGTGGTCGCCGAGCAGTTCGGCACCCTGGAGGCGCTCGCACCGGGCCGCATCGACCTCGGTCTCGGGCGGGCCCCCGGCACCGACGGCGCCACCGCCGCGGCGCTGCGGCGGGCCGACGGAGTGCAGGCCGACGACTTCCCCGCCGAGGTCGCCGAGCTCCTCCGCTTCCTCCACGACGACTTCCCCGACGGGCACCCCTACCGTCGCATCCACGCCGTGCCCGGGCCCGTGCAGGGAGAGGTGGGGCAGCCGCAGGTATGGCTGCTCGGCTCCTCCGGTTTCTCCGCCCGCCTCGCCGGCGAGCTGGGCCTTCCGTTCGCCTTCGCCCACCACTTCTCCGCGCGGAACACGCTCCCGGCCCTGGAGCTGTACCGGTCGAGCTTCCGGCCCTCCGCGACCCTGGCCGAGCCGTACGTGGTGCTCGGCGTCTTCGCCTTCGCCGGGGAGGAGGCCGAGGAGGCGCGACGGCAGGCGCTCACCGGGGCGCTCGCGACGGTACGGCTGCGCAGCGGCCGGCCCGGTCTCGTACCGACGCCCGAGGAGGCCGAGCGGCACGTCTTCACCGAGCAGGAGCGCGCGGTCCTCGGCACCTGGCTCGACAACGCCCTGTACGGCACGGCCGACGAGGTCAGGGCGGGCCTGGACGAACTGCAGAAGCGGACCGACGCGGACGAGCTGATGCTCGCGATGAACTCGCACAGCCCCGACTTCCGCGTGCGCTCCTACGAACTCATTGCCGACGCCTACGGCATGCCGGCCGACGTGACGGCCGGGTGAGGGGACGTCGGGGGAGGTGACCTCGGGCTGAGGTGACGTCACCGCGCAAGAGGCCCTGGCCCCCCACCGGGGCCAGGGCCTCTTCACCTGCCGTCAGCGACGGCCCGTCACGAACCCGCCGCCACCGTGACCCGCCACCCGTCGTCCGCGAGCCGGCGGCGGACCGCCTCGGCCGTCGGGGCGGGGGCCGCGAGGAGGGCCGAGAGCTCCGTGTCCGCGTCGGACCAGCTCAGCCGGATGCCGTCCGCGTCGATGCCGGAGCCCTCCGCCGCGTCGATCAGCCGGTCCACCTCGCCGGGCCCGCCGCCGAGCGGGACCGTCAGCGTCACCCGCTCCACGGGGGTCCGGCCGCCCGGCTCGTACACCGCCTCCCAGCCTTCCCGGCCGCGCTCCAGGAGGTCCACGAGCGAGGCCAGCGCCTCCTCCGACTCCGGCCCCGACACCTCCAGCGCGTTCAGCGCGCGCGTCAGCGCCTCCAGGTCCTTGCGTAAGTCGCCGAGGATCTCCGCGATCGCCGGACCGTTCGACCGGACGATGTCCGTCCAGAGCTCAGGGGAGCCGCCGGCGACCCGGATCACGTCCCGTACCCCCTGCCCGGCCAGCGCGAGCGCCTCGCGGGACGCCCCACCGAGGCGCGCCGCCATCAGCGTCGCCACGAGGTGTGGCGCGTGGGAGACGAGGGCCACCGCCCGGTCGTGCACGCCCGGTTCCATCACCAAGGGCACGGCGCCGCACAGCGCGACGGCGGCGAGCACCCGGTTGAGCGTGCCCGACGAGGTCTCGGGGCCGGGGGTCAGGACCCAGGTGCGGCCCTCGAACAGCCCGGCCCGGGCGGCCAGCGGACCGGACCGCTCGCTCCCCGCCATGGGATGGCCGCCCACATAGCTCGCGTGGTGCACCCCGGCCCGCGCCACCGCCAGTGCGGTGGCGGACTTGACGCTCGCCACATCGGTGTAGGCGTGGGCGAGCCCACGGTGCTGCTGGTCCGCGAGCACCTGCGCCACCCGCGTCGGCGGTACGGCGACGACGGCCAGGTCCACCGGCCCGGGAGGCGGGCCGAAGACACCGGCCCCCCGCGCCGCGGCCACCCGCGCCGCCGACTCGTCCGCGTCCATCAGGTGCACGTGGACGCCGCGACGGGTCAGCGCGAGCCCGATGGACGTGCCGATCAGCCCGGCCCCCACCACTGCCGCATTGCGAATCACTGGATCCCCCTCATGGCCGGTTCGTCGACGGTCGCAGTCTGACCGCAAGCGGGTGTCCGGTTCTCGGCCGACCGCGCACGGCAAGTGACGCATCAGCGCACTTCGGGCATTCGCGAACGCGACAGAGCGCATGCGCGGGGACAGCAAAACCGCCCGGCGCCGGACCATAGTTTTCTGTCACCAAGGGGCCGTCAGCGAACGAAGGAGGAACGCCGTGGAACTCGATCTGCGCACGGTGATGCGGCACTTCGCCACCGGTGTCGGGGTGGTGAGCACCTGGACCGAGGATCAGGACAGCCCCGACGGGCGCCGCCACGACGCCATCACGGTCAACTCGCTCGTGCCCGTCTCCTTCGACCCCCCGCTCGTGTCGCTCTCCCTGCGCCACGGGTCGGCCTTCCTCGCCGACCTCCTCGCCTCCCGGCGGTGGGGCGTGTCGATCCTGGCCGCGGACGGGGCGGACACCGCCCGCCGCCTCGCCGGCTCCCGGGAGAGCCGGACCGAGGCGCTGACCGCCCTGCCCGCCGCGCCGGGGCCGCACACCGGAGCCCTGCTCTTCGAGGGACCCGGCTGGATGGAGTGCGCGCTCGCCGACTCCTTCACCGTCGGCGACCACCTCATGGTGATCGGCACCGTGCTGGCCACCGGGGTCGGCGCACCGCAGGACCCGCTGGTGTTCCTGCACGGGGCACTCACCCCCGCCACCAGCCCGTGACCCGGTCCCGGACCGTGACCCGGCCCCGGACCCGGCCCGGAACCCGGACCCGAACCCCGACCCGACCCCGGCCCCGTCTTCGTACCGCCACTTCGCCAGGGAGACCAGCATGACCGAACAGTCCAGCGCCCTCGACGAGCCCGCCGCGCCGCCCGCGCCCCGGAGCGCGTCCGGGAGCCCCGCGCTGCGCAAGGCCCTCGACGCGGCCGCCCGGATCCTCGGCGAGGACCGGGTGCTGCGCCCCGAGGGCGACGAGTGGGCGACCCGGCTCCTCGGCCCCAACGCGAGCCTCTTCCGGTCCCGCCGGATCGCCGCCGTCCTGCGGCCCGCCACCGCCGGACAGGTCCCCGAGCTCGTCGAACTCTTCTCCAAGGACACCGAATCGGGCAGCCTCCACGTGGTCAGCACCGGCCGCAACTGGGGCCTGGGCTCCCGCGAACCGGCCGACGACGACGTGGTCGTCCTCGACCTCGGCGGCCTCGACAAGGTCCGCGCACTGGACCTGGACGCCGGCTGGGCCGTCGTCGAACCCGGCGTCACCCAGGGCCACCTCTCCCGGCTCCTCGCCCACACCCCGCGCCTCGTCAACGTCACGGTCTCCGCCGCAGCGACCAGCGTCCTCGGCAACGCCCTGGACCGCGGCGTCGGCCTGCGCGGCCAGCGCACCGACGACCTCGCCGGCCTGGAGGTCGTGCTGCCGGACGGCGAGACCGTACGGGTCGGCTGGTGGCCCACGGCCGACCGGACCGCACCGGTCTACCCGCACGGCCTCGGCCCGTCACCGCTGCCGCTCTTCGTCCAGTCCGCCCTCGGCGTGGTCACCGCCGCGGTGATCCGGCTGCCCGCCCGGCCCGAGGCGCTGCGCGTGGTCCGCCTCGACTTCCCGCAGTCCGCCCTGAGCGCGGTGACCGACGCCGTGCGCCGCTGGGTCGCGCAAGGCCTCACGCGGGGCGTCCCGCGGATCTACGATCCGGCGGCAGCCCGGTCGTACGGCGGCACCGAGGGCGAGTTCCTCGCCCACCTCCCCGTCGACGGCACCGCCGAGGTCGTCGAGGCGCTCACCGGCATCCTGACCGCCGAGGCCCACCGCACCGGCCTCTTCACCCAGGTGACGGCCACCGAGGCGATCGACCCCGCCCACCCCAACCACGAGGTCGCCCGGCTCGTCGAGCGCGGCTACGCCGGCGACCCCGACATCGCCGACGTCCTCTTCCGGGCCAAGATGGGCGTGCCCGCCGACCGCGTGGACACGGATGCCGGCTTCGTCTTCTTCCTTCCGCTGCTGCCGTTCAACGGCGCGGACGTCTCCCGCGCGGACGGGCTGCTGAGGGAGGCGGCCGCGGCCACCGGCACCCGGCTCTCCGCGACGCTGCACCTCCTCGGCCCCGACCTGATCGACTGCGTGGTCGCGATGAAGTTCTCCCGCGAGGGAGACGCCGCCGAGCGGGCCCACCGCGCCCTCGACCTTCTCCACACCTCGTTCGCCGACGCCGGCTTCGCGCCGTACCGGCTGGACGTCGACCACGCCCATCGGCGCGACGCCCTCGCCGTCGACCCCGGAGCCCTCGCACTGACCCGTCGGCTCAAAGCCGTACTCGACCCCAACAACGCCATCGCGCCGGGACGTTACCGCTGACAGCGGGAGACCACCGGCCCCAGTGAGACAGGGGACTACAGCACATGGTCACTTCACAGGAGGTCGCCGCCCGGCGTCCCGACACCGCCCGCCCGACCACTCCGGAGGAACTGCTCAGGCGCGCCGAGGACCTCGTCCCGGTGCTGCGGGGCCTCTCCGACGACATCGAGAAGGCCCGCAGGCTGCCCGACACGGTCGTGGAGAAGCTGCGCGACGCGGGCGTCTTCCGCATGGGCGTGCCCACCGAACTCGGCGGCCCGGGCCTCGACTCCGTCCAGCAGACGGAGGTGGTGGAGACCCTCGCCCGCGGCGACGCCTCCGCCGCCTGGTGCGCCATGATCGGCATGGACACCCCGCTCTACGCCCAGTTCCTGCCCGAGTCCGTCGCCCGCGAGGAACTCAGCGACCCCGACGCCATCACGGCCGGACTGATCCTGCCGCTCGGCCGGGCCGACCGGGTGCCCGGCGGCTACCGGGTCACCGGACGCTGGGGCTTCGGCAGCGGCATCACCCACGCCGACTGGGTCGTCGCCGGCACCTTCGTCCACCAGGACGGACGGCCCGAGTCCGGGCCCGACGGCGCGCCCCGGCACTGGCGCATCATGCTGGCCCGCCGCGACGAGTTCGAGGTCCTCGACACCTGGCACACCACCGGCCTCGCGGGCAGCGGCAGCAACGACTACCAGGCGAAGGACCTGTTCGTCCCGGAGGAGCACTCCTTCAGCCTGGGCGCCCCGCGCGTCGAGGGCCCGCACTCCACGGCGGAGGCGATCCTGCGCAACATGCCCGGCGTGCCGCTCGGCGTCGCCAGGGCCGCGCTCGACCACGTACGGGAGCTGGCCGCCGGCCGCACCGACCGCAACGCCGCCACGCCGTGGGCCGACACCTACCGGGTGCAGATGGCCATCGCCGAGTCCGAGATGGAACTCGGCGCCGCCCGGCACGCCGTCTACGGCAGCCTGCGAAGGCAGGCCGAGATCCTGGAGAAGGGCGGTGAGATCGGCCGCGACGACCGGGTGGACACCGTCCTGGCGCGCGTCAACGCCTTCCGGGTGGCCCGCACCATCGTCACCCGGCTCTACGACCTCGTGGCGACGACGGCCGTCTACCGGCCCTCGCCGCTCGACCGCTGGCTGCGCGACCTGACGACGATGCGCCAGCACGTCATCGCCCAGGACCAGGTCCTCCAGTCGGCGGGCGCGCATCTGCTCGGCGGCACCCCGTACAACCCCTTCAGCCTGGGCATCGTGGCATGACCGGACACCCGCGCGCGGAGCTGACCGGCGGGCCGCTGCCGGCGCCGGCGGTCGGCACGCTCGGCGAGGCGCTCCGGCGTGCCGCGCGCACCCCGCACGGCGTGGTCGTGATCGACGGCACGGGTACGGCCGTCCGCAGGTCGTACGCCGAGCTGTACGAGGACGCGGCGCGGGCGGCGGCGGAGCTGGCCGCCGCGGGCGCACGGCCCGGCGCGCGGGTGATCCTCCGCACGGCCCGCACCACCGACCTGCTCACCGCCTTCTGGGCGTGCGTGCTCGGCGGACTCGTCCCGCTGCCCGTGTCGTACGGCTCCGGTGCCGACGGGCTCGCCGAGGCGGTCGAGGCCGTCGGGGAGGCGTGGCTGCTCGGCGACGAGCCGCCCGGCCCGCCCCCGCCGGGGCTGCGTCCGCTCCGGCCGGTGGGTGCGGCGAGAGTGGCGGGCACGGGGGACGAGGCGGACCGTGCGTCCGCCGGAGCCCGCGAGCCGGTCGAGGCGCGACCGGACGACCCCGCGGTGCTCACGCTGACCTCGGGCAGCGGCGGCCGGCCCAAGGCCGTACAGCTGACCCACCGTCACGTGCTCGCCCGGGCCCACGGCACCGCCCTCGCGCGGGGCCTCGGCCCGGACACCCGCAGCCTCAACCGGATGCCTCTCGACCACGTCAGCGGCATCGTCATGTTCCACGTACGGGACGTCTACCTCGGCTGCCACCAGGTGCACGCCGATCCCGGATGGGTCAGCGCCGACCCACTGCGCTGGCTCGACGTCGCCGAGGCCGAACGGATCGACACCACCTGGGCGCCCAACCGCGTCCTCGCGCTCCTCGTCGACCGGCTCGCCGAGGAACCGGACCGGTCCTGGGACCTCAGCCGCCTCCGGTACGTGATGAACGGCGGCGAGGCGGTCAAGGACCGTGTCGTCCGGCGGTTCGTCGAGGCGCTCGCCCCCCACGGGCTGCCGGCCACCGCCGTGCACCCCGGGTGGGGCATGCCGGAGACGGCGTCCGGCGTCGTCGACAGCGTCTTCCGCCTCTCCGACGGCCCGCTCCGGCGTCATGTGCCGGTGGGGACGCCGCAGCCCGGCGTGTCCGTGCGGGTCGTGGACGAGTCGGGGCGGGTGGTGCCGGCCGGGGTCGTGGGCCGGCTCCAGATCACCGGGGCGCCGGTCGCCGGCACGTACCTCGTGGGCGGGGTGCCGCAGCCGGCCCCGCTCTCGGACGACGGCTGGCTCGTCACCGACGACCTGGCCTTCGTGGCGGACGGCGAGCTCACCGTGACCGGCCGGGCCGACGGCCTCATCGAGGTCGGCGGCGCCCGGTGGCACGGCCACGAGATCGAGGACGCCGTCGAGGAACTCCCGTGCGTGCTCCCGTCCTTCACCGTCGCCCGACCGCTCGCCGCGGACGGTACGGGTTCCACCGGGCTCGCGGTCTTCTTCCGGCCCAGGCCGGAGGTCTCCCCGGACGAGGCGGCGGAGCGGGTGCGCGAGCGGGTGCGGCGGCGCTTCGGGGCCGGCCCGGTGCACGCCCAGGCCCTGGCGGAGCACGAACTGCCCAGGACCGCCACCGGAAAGCTCCGCCGCTCGGTCCTCGCCGCCCGGCACCCCGGCGCCCCGGGCTGACCCCGTACCCCCCACCGAGAGGCCTGCCATGTCCCTGGACCTGACCGCGACCATGCGTACCTTCGCCACCGGAATCTGCGTCGTCACCACCTACGAGGAGGAGGGGGACCGGCGGCGCCACGACGCGGTGGCCGTCCGCTCCTTCACCTCCGTCTCCCTCGACCCACCGCTCGTCTCCCTAGCCGTCCCCCGCGACTCCGAGGTCCTCGCGACGCTGCTCACGACCAAGGTCTGGGCGGTGTCGATCCTCGACGTCGCCGGCATCGACATGGCCGAGGCCCTGGACGGCGACCGGGAGACCCGCGCCCGGGCCCTGCTCACCTGCACGGCATCGCCCGGGGAGCGCACCGGGGCGCTGGTCCTCGACGCTCCGGGCTGGCTGGAGTGCACCCTGTACGACCGCCACGACACCGGCGACCACACGGTCCTGATCGGGGAGGTCCTGTCCACCGGCGGCCGGCACCGCAGGCCCCCGCTCGTGTTCGTCAACGGCAGCCTGCGCGCACTGTCCGAGGCCTGACCGCACCCGGCCCGAACTCCGACCGGCGCACCCCGAACACCGAACCGCGCACCCCGAACCGCGCACCCCGACCCACGCGCACCGAACCACCAACTCCGAGGAGAAGCAGTGAAATTCGGCATCTGGCTCGACTTCCGGAACCCGGCCCCGTGGCGGCAGCCCTGGACCGACGTCTACGAGGAGACGCTGTCGCTCGCCACCGACGCCGAGACCCTCGGGTTCGAGTCCGTCTGGCTGTCCGAGCACCACCTCACCGACGAGGGCTACCTGCCCTCCCTCTTCCCGGCGCTCGCCGCCATCGCCGCCCGCACGAGCCGGGTCCGGCTCGGCACGGCCATGGTCCTGGCCGGCCTCACCCATCCGCTGCGGCTCGCCGAGGACGCGGCCGTCACCGACCTGCTCTCCGGCGGCCGGCTGGAGCTCGGAATCGCCCCCGGCTACCGGGAGAAGGAGTTCGAGGCCCTCGGCTTCGACCGGGCCAAGCGGGGCGCCCGCACCGAGGAGACCGTCGAGATCCTCCGCAAGGCCTGGACCGGCGAGCCGTTCTCGTACGCCGGGAAGCACTTCGCCCTCGACGACGTCGTCGTCACCCCGGTGCCGCAGAGCCCGCCGCCGGTGTGGATCGGCGGCGGCAGCGAGGCCGCGGCGCGCCGGGCCGGCCGCCACGGGCTGCGCTTCCTGCCCGACCTCGGCACCCCGCCGGAGACCCTCGACCTGTACCGGCGCACCCTCGCCGAGCACGGGCACGACCCGGCCGGCTTCCCCCTCACGGCCATCGTCACGCCCGGCGTCTACGTGTGCGAGGACGCCGAGGAGGGCTGGCAGGAGATCAGGGAGCACTACTGGCACCTGCTGAACAAGTTCCAGGAGTGGTTCGGCAACCCGGGCCTGCCGTCCGTGGACGACCTGCCGCGCGAATTCTTCCTGGTGGGCCCGCCCGACGTCGTCGCCGAGGGGCTGCGCGACCGGATCAAGCCCCTGGGAGACGTCGAACGGATCATCTTCTTCGGCCGTGCCCCGGGGCTGCCGGCCGACCGGGCCCGCCGCTCGCTCGAACTGTTCTCCGAGCACGTCCTCCCGCAGTTCGCCTGAGCGCGCGGGCCGACGGCCTCTCCCGCTCGCCCGACCCATGAAGGAGCAAGGAACCATGTCAGACATCGCCATCGTCGGAGCAGGCATCTCGGGCCTCCACCTCGCCCTGCGGCTCCAGCAGGCCGGAGTGACCACGACGGTCTACGCCGAGCGCAGCACCGAGGAGCTCGCGGCGGGACGCCCGCTGAGCCTCCCCGTCCGCTTCGGGAAGACCCGCGAGCGGGAGCGCGAGCTGGGCGTCTCGCACTGGGAAGGAGGGGACGACGACACCCTCGGCGTCCGCCTCGTGGCGCGCGGGGAGCCGGGGATCGAGTTCCTCGGCCGCCTCGACGCACCCGCGAGCGGCGTCGACCTGCGCCTCTACCTGCCCACGCTCACCGCCGACTACCTGGAGCGGGGCGGCCGCGTGGTCGTGCTGCGGCCGGACGCGGCCGAGATCGACCGGATCTCCCGCGACCACGATCTGGTCGTGGTCGCCACCGGACGGGCCGCCACCACCGGGCTCTTCCCGCGCGACCCGGAGCGCTCGCCGTACACCGGGCCCCAGCGCGTCCTGACCGCCGGCCTCTTCCACGGCATCGCACCCGTCGACCCGGGCCACATCCACTTCCAGGTCACCGAGGCGGGCGAGATCTTCTCCACCCGGATCCTCACAGCCGACGGTCCCGCGCACGGCATCGTCGTGGAAGGCCTGCCCGGCGGTGCGCTGGAGCAGCTCGCCTCCTACGACCACCTGGAGGACCAGGCCGGCTTCGAGAAGACCCTGTTGGCGCTCATCGCCGAGTTCGCACCGGACCTGCGCGAGCGCATCTCCGACCGGGAGTTCGGGATCCGCCGCCCCGGCGACGTCATCCAGGGCGGTCTCACCCCGGTGGTGCGCCGCAGCTGGACCACGCTCGACTCGGGCCGGATAGCCCTGGCCCTCGGGGACGCCTGGATCGTCAACGACCCGCTGGCCGGGCAGGGCGCCAACCTGGGCTCGCGCAGCGCCTTCGAGATCGCCGAACTCATCGTCGCCGGCGGGCCGTTCGACGAGGCGTTCGCCGAGCGGGTGGCCGAGCGGCTGTGGCGGACCGCCGAGCCGGTCGTCGCCTGGTCGAACCTCAACGTCGCGCCGCCGGTCGAGCACGTGGGCGGGATCTTCGTGACCGCCACCGCCGACCAGCGGGTCGCCGACGCGTTCGTCGCCAACTTCAACCACCCGGCCGACATGTGGGAGGCCGTCAAGACGCCGGACGCCACACGGGCCTGGCTGGACAGGATCACGGACGCCGGATGACGGACGCGACGGACATCAAGAGCGTCTGCTGACGGCAGGCAGCGCGCACGGCCGGGCCGTGCCGCCGGGAACCTCCCCCGCGGGGGAGGAGTCCGGACGGCACGGCCCGGCCGTCTTTCCGATGTCCGATGCGTTACGCGGCGACCAGCGGCAGCGGACCGGTGTGGACGCTCCAGACGGACATCGCCATCTCCACCAGCTCGTGCAGCTGGGCACGCTCGGCCCCGTCGCGTGCCTGCAACGAGAGACCGTTGAGGAACGTGGTGTAGAAGGCGGCGATCCGGTCCGTGTCCGTGCCCCCGGCGAGCTCCCCGTCCGCCACGGCGGCGTCCAGCCGGGCCTTGAGGGTGGACTTGGTCCGGGCCCGGCAGCGCAGCGCGAAGTCCCGGACGGACTCGTGGTCGGTGGTGCAGCTGCTGGCGGCGTGCACGATCATGCAGCCGCGCGGCCGGTCGTCGGCGGTGAAGCGGTCGACGCTCCCGTGCAGGAGCGCCGCGATCGCCTCGCGCACGGTCGGGGCCTCGTCCATGGCCCGGCGCGAGGACTCCGCCTCGGTGCGCTCGTAGAGCTCGATGGCCTCCCGGAACAACTGTTCCTTGTTCTTGAAGGCGGCGTACAGGCTGGGCGGGTTGATGCCCATCGCGGCGCTCAGGTCGGTCGTCGACGTGGTGGCGTACCCGCGTTCCCAGAAGACGAGCATCGCCGTGTGCAGTGCGGCGTCCCGGTCGAAGCTGCGGGGGCGTCCGGTGCGGGCCACATGTCCTCCTTGACGGCCGATCAGCCGGTCGATAGCCTCTTCTGTAGAGGTTAGTACAGAAGTGGTGTTGTCCGCTGCCCCCCGAGTGGGGAAATCGGCGGTACCGCGTCCTGCCCTCGACTCTACGACCGGTCCGTCCCCCCGCCCACCTCGTCGGGCGACCACGGTGGCACGGCGTCCCCCTCCCCAGCCCCATCCGACAAGGAGAACCAGTTCATGACTATCGCGGACGACGCCACGGCGGGCGGCGCCTTACCCGGCACGAGCGGTCCCGACGCCCGCGTGCGGTGGGGCCTGCGGGAATGGCTGATGCTCGTGGTGGTGTGCGGAGCGTTCTCCCTCGACGCGCTCGACAACATCATGGTCGGCATCGCCACCCCCCAGATCAAGGACGAGTTCGGCATGAGCACGTCCGCCGCGCAATGGGTGGTGAGCGCGTACGTCCTCGGCTTCGGCGGCTTCCTGCTGCTCGGCGGCCGGATGTCCGACCTGCTCGGCAGGCGCCGGGTGTTCCTCGTCGGACTCACCGTCCTGGCGGCCGGCTCCCTGCTCGGCGGACTGGCGAACAGCGGCATCCTGGTCATCGTCGGCCGGCTCGTGATGGGCATCGGCGCCGCACTCACCGCGCCCTCCGCCCTCTCGATCGTCGTCGGCAACTTCCCCGAGGGGCCGCAGCGCAACCGGGCCCTCGGCATCTACACGGCCTGCGGCGCCATCGGATACTCGATCGGCGTGGTCGTCGGCGGCGCCCTCACCCAGGCCAGCTGGCGCTGGACCTTCGTGCTCGGCGTGCCGGTGGCCCTCGCGGCCCTGATCGGCGCCCTGATCCTGGTCCCCAAGGACCCGGCGCACGACGGCTCCAAGCGGCACTTCGACGCCGCCGGCGCGGTCACGGTCACCGCCGCCATGCTGCTCCTGGTCTACGGCATCGTGCAGGCCCCGACGAGCGGCTGGTTCTCCGGCGTCACGCTCGGCGTCCTCGCCGCCGCGGCCCTGCTGCTCGCCGCCTTCGTCGTCATCGAGACCCGCAGCCCGCAGCCGCTGCTCCGGCTCGGCCTGCTGCGCAACAAGTCCCTCGTGGGCGCCAGCCTGATCGCCGCGGCGATCCTCGGCACCTACATGAGCTACCAGTTCATCGGCAGCCTCTACCTCCAGTCCTACCGGGGCTGGTCGCCGCTGCAGATGGCCTTCGCCTTCCTGCCGATCGGCCTCATGATCCTCACCTTCGCGCCCCGCGCGGGGAAGTGGCTCGGCCGGACCGGACTGCGCTGGCCCGTCTTCGGCGGCATGTTCGCCTACACCGTCGCCTTCCTGCTCTTCCTGCGGGTGGGCGAGGGCTCCTCGTACTGGCTGGTCATCCTGCCCAGCATGGTGCTCATCGGCGTCGGCTTCCCGTTCGCCTTCACCGCGGCCAACGTGCGGGCCACCTCGGGCGTCGCCGAGAACGAACAGGGCCTCGCCGCGGGCATCCTGCAGACCGGCTACCAGGTCGGTGCCGCGGTGGTGCTCGCCGTGGTGACCGTCCGCATGGGCGGCGAGGAGAGCCCCTCGCACGCCGAGGCGCTCACCGGGTACCACCAGGGCACCTGGGTGATCATCCTCATCGCGGCCGTCTCCGCCTTCTCGGTGCCGATCGCCGCGCTCGCGGCCCGGCGGCGGGCCGGCAGCGGCGCCCCGGACGGGGCGGCCACGGACGGCGGCTCCTCGGACGGTGATTCCCCGGCCGGGGACTCCCCGTCCGAGGGCGCCACGGACGGGTCCGGTGCGGAGAAGGCGGACGGCCGCGCGGCCGAATCCGCCGGCCGGTCCGCGCGCTGATCCGGTCCGCGCGTTGATCCGGTCCGGAGCGGACTCCGGAGAACAGGTGCCGGTTCGCGAGAGGCCGCTCCCCGTCGAGGGGAGCGGCCTTCCGTGCCTGGTCACGGGCCTGCCGGCCCGGGTCCGGTCACTCGTCGAGCAGGTCCGGCTGCTCGTGGACGATCTCGTCCCAGAGCAGCTGGAAGCTGAACCAGCCGAGGTGCCGGTCGCCGAAGCCGTCGCGGGCCGCCACGGCCTGCTCGTGGCTCATCGGCTTCACCTGTCCGGCGGCGGCCGCCAGCAACTGCACCTGTGCGGCGGCCTCGTACGTGAAGAACCAGTGCACGGCCTCGTCGACCGTGCCGCCGACGGTGATCAGACCGTGGTGGCGCAGCAGGATCGACCGCTTGTCGCCGAGCCGGGCGGCGATGTCCTCGCCCTGCGCGAGGCTGATGGACGGGCCCTCGTAGTCGCTGTAGAGGACCTGGTCCTCGTAGAAGGCGGCGGATTCCTGGTCGAGCGGTTCGAGCAGCCGGCCGAGCGCGCCGAGCGCCCGCGAGTACGGGGTGTGCCCGTGTGCGGCGGCGACGGCGCCCGGGTGGGCGCGGTGGATGGCGGAGTGGATCACGAAGGCGCTGGGGTTGAGCCGGTGACGGCCCTCGACCACCCGCCCCTCGGAGTTCACCAGGATCAGGTCACGGACCTTCACCCGGCTGAAGGGGACGCCGAACGGGTTGACCCAGAACAGGTCGTCGCCCTCGGGATCTCGTACCGATATGTGTCCCGACACGCCTTCCCCGTACCCGTACTTGCCGAACAGGCGCAGGGCGGCGGTCAGGCGCTGCTTGCGGTGCCTGCGGTCGTCCTCCACGGAGTCGAAGACGGGCTCGGTAGGCATGGGCAGGCCCGTGTGGGTGTCGGCCAGGTAGTCGGCCCGTTCCTGCGTCGCGATCTCGGTCATGTGCGGGCTCCTCGGTCGTGTGGGGCGGCCGGTGTCCGGCCGGGGAGGGTGGGTGCGGGGAAGGCGGGCAGGGGGGAGTCGGGTGCGCGTGGGGGTGCGGGGTGTGGCTGATGGTGTCGGGTCACAGGGCCCGGACCGGGTTCGCGGACGCGACGGGGGTGCGGGCGGCCTCCGCGTGGACGGCGTCGGCGATGTCGACGGCCCGGTCCACCAGGGAGGGAACACCGAAGGTGAAGAAGAGCGATCCCGAGGCGAGGTCGCCGAGGGCGTGGATCCGCCGGTCGGTCTCGCCGGCGGCGAGTAGCCCGCTGGTCGACCGGGAGACGTGGACGCCGCCGCGCGGATGCCGGGCGGCGAGTCCCCTGCGGACGAGGGCGTCGACGAGCGCCGACGCGCCGCGCGGGACGCGGGCCGAGCCCGGGCTGACGGCGTTGACGACGACATCGGCGTCCTGGACACCGGCGTCGCCCACGAGCCGGAAGCCCCCGTCCGGCAGGGCGGTGATGCGCTCGACGCCGCGGACGATCCGCAGCCGGCCCTGGTCGGCCCGGTCGAGCAGCGTCGCCGCGCTGGCCGGCGGCATGGGGCAGCACAGGCTCATGACGGTCCGGTAGTGGTCCCGCAGCAGCCGGGTCCGCTCGTGCTCGGGCAGCAGCGGCCAGACGTCGGGGCCCGTGTCCGGGACCGCGCGCTGGAGGAGCCGCAGGCCCGGGTCGGAGCCGTCGACGAGGTCGTACTGGCGCCGGAGCCGGGCGATGGGCTCCTCGACGCCGCAGGAGGCGATCTCCTCCGTGACGGAGTCGAGCCCCGATCCTGCGTCCGCGAGCTCGGCCCCCATCAGGGAGACCACCTCGTCGACGGAGAGCCGTTCGCCGCGCGCGGCGACGGCACGGAAGTGCGCCGCGGTGAAGTACCGCGGTTCGCGCTCCACGGGCCGCTGGCGGACGCTCGGCAGCACCCCGCGCCGGGAGGCCATGACGATCTCGCCGGTGTGCCCGGCGGCGGTCAGCTGCAGGACCACGTCCACGGCGGTCAGGCCGCTGCCGATCACGACGACCCGGTCCCGCTCGCCGATGCCGGCGAGCCGCTGCACGACTGGGTAGGGATCGGCGACGAACCCCGGAGTGCCGGTCAGCCCGTGCGGGTCGGCCGGCTCGCCGGTGCCCACGCAGAGCACGGTGTGGTCGAGGGCGTACGGGGTGCGGTCGGCCGTGTACGCGACGAGGGAGCCGTCCTCGCGCGCCAGGTCGACCACGGCGGCCCGGACCAGCTGGATGCGGGAGCCGCAGGCCGCGAGCCGGTTCAGCGCGCTGCGGGCGCACTGCTCCAGATAGTCGCCGTACAGAGCCCGGGGCGGGAACGTGATGCCCGACCGGGCGTCGACGTGGTCGGTGCGCGTGCCGAGGACCACGGCCCGCGCTTCCAGCCACCGGGTGAAGTGCTCCGGGTCGCCGGCCCGGACGGTCATGTCCTCGGGTGGGGCGTTCACCCGCAGGGTCGCCGCGTCGGGTTGGTAGGCACGACCCCGCCACAGGTGCGGGGAGGGGTCGAACACCGTGACC
Source organism: Streptomyces sp. NPDC042346 (assembly GCF_055581845.1). Taxonomy (NCBI): domain Bacteria; kingdom Bacillati; phylum Actinomycetota; class Actinomycetes; order Kitasatosporales; family Streptomycetaceae; genus Streptomyces; species Streptomyces sp. NPDC042346. The sequence goes on from NZ_JBVJEH010000005.1 coordinate 164,302, forward strand.
GACTCGGGAATTTCTTCGCGCTGGCTCAAAGTGTCGAGCAGGCATACGGCGGAGGCGCCGCCTCCGATGATGCCGATTCTCGCAGGAAACAACATTCGAGCGAACCCCGTTCAATGGCGCGGATGATGTCCGTTCTTTTGCAGAGGGAAAACCGATCGGAACAGGCGCGGAAAGAAATGCGGAAGGTGGGTGCCGGAACATCGGGAGAACCGAACCGCAAAACCTGTGAAATCGGGCTCCAGTCTGCTGGCTCCCCACTGCTGCCGCTGGCGCGAACACGCATACGACATAACGGGTTTGCGCACACCGCTGAGATGCACGTGCATCCGCACGGGAAGCAAGGAGGGGAGAGGGAGAAGGAGAAGGTGGGGAAGGCGGGGGTGATGGGGGAAGTGGGGGATGGGGTGACGGTGGGGAGGGGGCGGGCGGGCCGGCCGGGCCCGCCGCCGGGCTGCTGGAGTCCGCGGGAGTCCGGGCTACGGGAGTCCGCGCGTGGACTGGCGGCGCCACTCACGGGGGGCCACCCCGTAGCGCTCGCGGAACAGCTTGCTGAAGTGCGACGCGCTGTCGAGGCCCCAGCGCTCCGCGATGTTGGCCACCGTCAGATGGGCGGTGCGCGGGTCGGAGAGGTCGTCCCGGCAGCGGCGCAGCCGCTCGTTGCGGATCCACAGGGCGGGACTGCTGTCCTCGTCCTGGAACAGCAGCTGGAGGTAGCGCAGGGAGATCTTGTGATTCCTGGCCAGCAGCCGGGGGCTCAGCTCGGAGCAGCTGAGGCGGGCGCGGGCGAAGGTCTTGATCCGGTGCAGCAGGGCGCGGCGGGCCAGGACGGGGTCGCTCACCGCCTCGCCGAGCTTCTCCGAGCAGACCGCGCCGACCAGGCTGGCGACGCTGCTCCCCAGGTGGTCCGCGATCGCCGGGTCCAGCCGGGACATGTTCCGCGCGGCGCTGCGGAGCAGGTCGGCGAGGAGCACGCTGGCCCCCTCGGAGCCGGACCAGGTGGCCGCCCGCAGCGGGTGCTCGACTCCGGCCCTGAGATCGACCAGCTGGTGGTCGAACTTCACGGTGACCATGTGGATGGACTGCCGCATCCAGAGGGTGAAGGGGAGGGAGCTGTCGTAGCAGAAGAGGTTGCCCGCCCGGGCGACGGCCGTGATGTCGCCCTGCTGGACGCGGACCTCTCCCTCCAGGACGCACGCGAGGTAGAGGGGAGCGGCCGTCGCCCTGGTGGCGAGCAGCGGGGTGCGCTCCACGGCGTGCGGGCCGGCCTGGACCTCGGCGAGCTGCACGGTGCCGAAGGTGCCCGTGGCGATGGTCCCTTCGAAGTGGCCGGGCTCGGTCCGGTAGACGCGCAGCGGACCGCAGGTGTCCGTGACGAGATCCCCCCAGGCGTGGAATCCCCGTTGCAGAGCGGATTCCCCGGTGCGCAGGGTGCGCACCGGGCCGGGCGGGTCGAGCAGGACAGCGCTCATGTGAATCGTCCCGGTGCCGCCGAAAGAGATATGCAGTTGCCCTGTGGCTCTCGGGGCATGAATTTTCTCCTTTCCAGAGGACCGTTACCGGTTCTGTGCACAGATGCTCCTCATCCTGCTCCATGGGCTCGGTCGCCCGGCAGTTGGATTTGCGTCAGCGCTCTTCGAACAAGGATTCCTGCTTCGTGTATATCCACGGGAAGGGCGCGCGGCCCCTGTCGCAGTGTGTAGTTCATGGAACCTTCACGAATCTCCGCTCGTCCCGGACATGGCTGAAGCCCCGTCGGTGCGTGACCGAAGGGGCTCTTGCTTTCCTGTCCCGGGACCTTCCGGGCGCGTTCAGGGTGTGTTCCTGGGCGGGCCTGGGGCGCGGAGGCCGGAAAGGCTGCCTTGACGGCGGCGCCGGGTGGCGCGTGCGGAGGCTAGCGCGCTGCCGGTACGCCCCCGTGCACGACCTCGCGCTCCCAGGCGTCCCGCGGCTGGGTGTGCAGGCGCCAGTAGTGCTCGGCGATGTCGTCCGGGTCGAACGCGGTACCGGGCGCCACGGCGCCGGGGACGGTCACCGAGGCCACGTGCACCCCGGCCGGACCGTACTGCGCGTCGAGCAGGTCGACCAGGGTCCGGACACCGAATTTTCCGAGACCCAGGCTGACCCAGCCCGCGTTGATCCGGGGCATTCCGCCCGTGACCAGGATCGTTCCGTGCCCCCGCTCGGCCATGCCCGGTGCCACGTGGCTCGCCGTGGTGAGCGCGCCCACCACGTTCACGGCCCAGGCGTCCAACTGCCCCTGCGCGCCGAGCTCGCCCGGGGCGTCACTGCGGATGAGCGCGGCGTTGTAGACGGCCGCGTCGACCGGCCCGAGCTCGCCGCCGACCCTGTCGAGGGCGGCCCGCAGGCCCTCCTCGTCCGTGCTGTCGGCGGTCAGGGCCAGCACCCTGCCGCCGTCCCGCCGGATCTCCTCGGCGACCTGTGTCACGGTCTCCTGCGTCCGCGCGATCACGGCGACGGAGTACCCCTCCCGGGCGAACCGCGCGGCCACGGCCTTCCCGATCCCCGGCCCGGCGCCGACCACCACTGCTGTGGACACCACAACTCCTCTGTTCCTGCGAACGGTTACGGGCGGAGCGTACGACGATCTTCGACCCCGTCACCGCCCTCACCGGTCAGGAACCACCCGCGCGAGCGAACGGCGGACACGGAGCGTGACGGTGCGCCGGAGTGGCCGAACGGTTGTGTCAGACGCGGTCCCGGAGGGCGGCCTGCCAGGCCGGGGCGGGGGTGCTGGGTTCCGTCTCGGGGCTGCGGCCGCCCCGGGCGAAGAAGTCGGCGAGGGGCAGGAGGGCCGCGCCGACGGTGACGGCCTCGGGGCCGAGGGTGCCGAGGTCGATGCGCGTGCGGCTCGCCGGGTAGCGGAGCGCGTACGCGCCGGCGTGGCGGGACACGGTGTCGAGGAAGCGGGTGCCGAGCTGGAGGCCGGCCCAGCCGCCGACGAGGATGCGTTCGGGCTGGAAGAGGTTGATGAGGTCGGCGAAGCCCGCGCCGAGGTACTCGGCGGTCTCCTCCAGGACGGCGAGTGCCGTGGTGTCGGGTGCCGTTCCCGGGTCGGCGGGATGGGCGGCGGCGAGCATCGCGGTGAGGGCGGTCTCCTCGTCCGCCCCGGCCGGCGGCTGCCCCCCGGCCTCGCGCCAGCGCTCCAGGAGGGCCTCGGCGCCTGCGTACGCCTCCAGGCAGCCGTGGGAGCCGCAGCGGCAGCGCCGCCCCCGGACCCGGACGGTCAGGTGTCCCCATTCGAGGGCGCGGCCGGGTTCCATCGGGTCGCTGACGGAGCAGGCGCCGACGCCGGAGCCGAAGAGGACGACGACGGCGCTGCGGGCGCCGCGTCCGGCGCCGAACCACATCTCGGCCTGGCCGAGGGTCTTGGCGCCGTTGTCGATCCAGTACGGCACGGTCTCGGGCAGGTCGACGGCCCGGCGCAGGAGCCGTTCCAGGGGGACGGTGTCCCAGCCGATGGTCTGGCCGTGGACGACGGCGCCGTCCTCGCCGTGATCGACGATGCCGGGGACCCCGACGCCGATGCCGAGGAGGCGCTCGACGGGGACGTCCGCGGCGCGGAGCACCTCGGCGATGCCCTCGCACAGGTGGGCGACGACGAGGTCCACGTCGTAGCGTTCGGTGCGGGGCCCGGAGCAGGCCAGCGCCCGTTCCGTGCGGGCGAGTTCGGTGAGGGCGAGGTCGAAGAGCTCGATCCTGATGCGGGTCTCGCCGATGTCGACGCCGATCATGAACCCGCTGTCCGGGGTGATGCGCAGGAGGGTACGGGGGCGGCCGCCGGCGGAGTCGACGCTGCCGGCCTCCTCGACCAGTCCCTCCGCGAGGAGTTCGGCGACGACGTTGCTGACGGAGCCGGAGCTCAGGCCGGTCGCGGGGCCGAGCGTGAGGCGGCTCTCCGGCCCGTCGAAGTACAGCCTGCGCAGAACGGCGGTGCGGTTCTCACGCCGCAGGTCACGCACCGTGCGGCCACTTCTCGCGTGCACTTTGGTCCCCGTCTCTGAAGTCGTTCGTTGCAACATACCCGCAGTACAGGCCTTGACGCGACCTTCCCGTGGGGTTTAACTCACATCCTAAATTAAGCCGATGTCACGGAGAGCGGTCCAGGCGCTCTCCTTGATCGGCAACCCCGCCGTCCCCCCGAAAGGGCCCAGGAGCCATGCGCAGAATCAGAGCCGCAGTCACCGGTGCCGTCTCCCTCTCCCTCGCCTTCACCGCCACCGCCTGCGGCGGCGGGGAGAGCGGCGAGGCGACACCGAAGACCCTCACCTACTGGGCCACCAACCAGGGCTCCAGCCTGGAGGTCGACAAGAAGGTCCTCCAGCCCGAGCTCGACCAGTTCGAGCGGGAGACCGGGATCAAGGTCAAGCTGGAGGTGATCCCGTGGTCCGACCTGCTCAACCGGATCCTCACCGCGACCACCTCGGGCCAGGGCCCCGACGTCCTCAACATCGGCAACACCTGGAGCGCCTCCCTCCAGTCCACCGGCGCGCTGCTGCCCTTCGACGCCAAGAACTTCGAGGCCGTCGGCGGCAAGGACCGCTTCGTCGACTCCGCCCTCGGCTCCACCGGCACCCCCGGCAAGGACCCGGCCGCCGTCCCGCTCTACTCCATGGCCTACGCCCTCTACTACAACAAGCAGATGTTCAAGGACGCCGGCATAGCCAAGCCGCCGACCACCTGGGACGAGGTGATCGCCGCCGGCAAGAAGATCAGCAAGGGCGGCAAGTGGGGCATCGGCGTCGAGGGCTCCAACCTGTCCAACAACATCCACCAGGTCTTCGTCCTCGCCAAGCAGCACGGAGCCGACTTCTTCACCGCCGACGGCAAGCCGGACTTCACCTCCGACGGCGCCGTCGCCGCGGTCAAGCAGTACGTCGACCTGATGGCCACGCAGAAGATCGTCGCCCCCGGCAACGCCGAGTACGCCCAGAACCAGTCGCTGAGCGACTTCGCCAAGGACCGCACCGGCATGGTCCTGTGGCAGACGCCGCAGCAGACCTTCGCCTCGCAGGGCATGGCCCCCGAGGAGTGGGGCGTCGTCCCCGCCCCGGTCCCGTCGGGCACGCCCGGCCAGGACCAGCAGACCAACTCGATGGTCGCCGGCATCAACATGGCCGTCTTCAAGAACACCAAGAACCTCGACGGCTCCCTCAAGTTCGTGAAGTTCATGACCAGCGACGAGGAGCAGATCCTCCTCAACAAGGCCTACGGATCGGTGCCGCCGGTCAAGAGCGCCCAGAAGGACCCCGCGTTCGCCGACCCGTCGCTCACCGTCATCCGCGAGACCCTCGCCGGCAGCGCCGCCGCGCTCCCGCAGGTCCCCGAGGAGTCCCAGTTCGAGACCGTGGTCGGCACGGCCGTCAAGGAACTGTTCGCGGACGCCGCCGCGGGCCGGCCCGTCACCACCGAGTCCGTACGGGCCAAGCTCGAAAAGGCCCAGCAGCAGATGCCCAAGAAGTAGGCCGCACCTCCATGACCAGAACCGCCGTCACTCCCACGAGTGAGCCGGTGGTGCGCAAGGCCGCACCCGGAGGGGCACCCGCACCACGCCGCTCCGGGCGTCGCCGCTTCGCACTGCCGTACCTGCTGCTCCTGCCCGCCCTGCTCCTCGAACTCCTCGTCCACCTCGTCCCGATGCTCATGGGCATCGGCATGAGCTTCAAGGAGCTCACCCAGTTCTTCATCCGCAACTGGTCCGAGGCCCCGTGGGCCGGCCTCGACAACTACACCGTCTCGATCGACTTCGACGCCCCCGTCGGCCAGGCGCTCCTCTCGTCCTTCCTGACGACGTGTCTGTTCACCGTCCTTTCCGTGGGGATGTGCTGGTTCCTCGGGACGGCCGCCGCCGTCTTCCTCCAGGAGGAGTTCCGGGGCCGCGGCATCCTCCGCACCCTCTTCCTCGTCCCGTACGCCCTGCCCGTCTACGCCGCCGTCATCACCTGGGCGTTCATGTTCCAGCGGGACAACGGCCTCATCAACCACGTCCTCCACGACCAGCTGGGCATCGGCGACAGCCCCGCCTTCTGGCTCATCGGCGACAACAGCTTCTGGACCCTGCTCGTCGTCTCCGTCTGGAAGGGCTGGCCGTTCGCCTTCCTCACCGTCATGGCCGGCCTCCAGAACATCCCCCGGGACATGTACGAGGCGGCCGCCCTCGACGGCGCCGGCGTCCTCAAGCAGCTCCGGCACATCACCCTGCCGTCGCTCCGGCCGGTCAACCAGGTCCTCGTCCTGGTGCTGTTCCTGTGGACGTTCAACGACTTCAACACGCCGTTCGTCCTGTTCGGCAAGGCGGCCCCCGAGGCCGCGGACCTGATCTCGCTGCACATCTACCAGTCGTCCTTCCAGACGTGGAACTTCGGCACCGGCTCGGCCATGTCCGTCCTGCTGCTGCTCTTCCTCCTCGTCGTCACCGGCGTCTACCTCCTGCTCACCACCCGCGGAAGGAAGACCTCCGATGTCTGAGAACGCCAACGCACTCCGGCGCACGGCGCCCGCCCGCGGGCGCAAGGCCCCGCGCTCCCCGATGGCCGCGCCCCGCTCGTTCCTGTGGACCCGGCGGATCTTCCTCACCCTGCTCACCACCTTCGTGGTGCTGCCGGTCTTCGTGATGATCTCCAGCTCGCTGAAACCGCTGGAGGACGTCTCGGGGAAGTTCCAGTGGATCCCCTCGGGGCTCACGATCCGCCCGTACATCGACATCTGGGAGACCGTCCCGCTCGCCGACTACTTCGTGAACTCGATCGTCGTGGCCGGCTCGGCCACCGTCTTCTCGGTCGTCGTCGCGATCTCCGCCGCCTACGGGGTGAGCCGCTACGACTTCCGCGGCAAGCGGGTCTTCACCGTGACCGTGCTGTCGACGCAGATGTTCCCCGGCATCCTCTTCCTGCTGCCGCTCTTCCTCATCTACGTCAACATCGGCAACGCCACCGGCATCGCGCTCTTCGGCTCCCGCGAGGGCCTGGTCCTCACCTATCTGACGTTCTCGCTGCCGTTCTCGATCTGGATGCTGACCGGCTACTTCGACTCGATCCCGCGCGAACTCGACGAAGCGGCCAAGGTCGACGGCTGCGGACCGATCAAGGCCCTGTTCCGGGTGATCGTCCCGGCCGCGTCCCCCGGCATCATCGCCGTCGCCGTCTACGCCTTCATGACCGCCTGGGGCGAGGTCCTCTTCGCCTCCGTCATGACCAACGACACCACCCGCACCCTCGCCGTCGGACTCCAGGGCTACGCCACCCAGAACGACGTGTACTGGAACCAGGTGATGGCCGCCTCGCTCGTCGTGAGCGTCCCCGTCGTCGTCGGCTTCCTCTTCCTCCAGCGCTACCTCGTCGCCGGCCTCACCGCGGGTGCGGTCAAGTGACGTCCTCCTCCGCCCTCTCGGTCTTGTCTCCTCCCATCACGAAGAGGTCCTCCGTGTCCGCATCCCCCGACTCCCGCACCCCGCTCGACCTGGAGGCCTTCCCTCCGTCCTTCGCCTGGGGTACGGCGACATCCGCCTACCAGATCGAGGGCGCCGTCGCCGAGGACGGCCGCGCCCCCTCCATCTGGGACACCTTCTCCCGTACACCCGGCGCCATCGACAACGGCGACGACGGCGACACCGCCTGCGACCACTACCACCGCTGGCCCGAGGACGTCGCCCTGATGAAGGGCCTCGGCACCGACGCGTACCGCCTCTCCCTCGCCTGGCCGCGCATCGTCCCCGGCGGCGACGGACCGGTCAACGCCGCCGGACTCGACTTCTACGACCGGCTCGTCGACGCCCTCCTCGACGCGGGCATCGCCCCGTCCGTCACCCTCTACCACTGGGACCTGCCGCAGGCCCTCCAGGACCGGGTCCAGGACAGCCGCGGCGGCTGGACCGAGCGGGCCACCGCCGAACACCTCGCCGCGTACGCCTCCGTCGCCGCCGAGCGCCTGGGCGACCGCGTCACCCAGTGGACCACCCTCAACGAACCCCTCTGCTCGGGCTGGATCGGCCACCTGGAGGGCCGCATGGCCCCCGGACACACCGACCTGACGGCCGCGGTCCGCGCCTCGTACCACCTGCTCCTCGGCCACGGACTCGCCACCCAGGCCATCCGCGCCGCCGCCCCTGGCGCGCGGGTCGGTCTGGTCACCAACCACTCCACCGTCGCCCCCGCCTCCACCCGGCCCGAGGACGTCGCGGCCGCCGCCCGCATGGACGGCCACACCAACCGCTGGTGGCTCGACCCGGTGTACGGCCGCGGCTTCCCCGCCGACATGCGCGAGCTGTACGGCGTCGAACTGCCCGAACGGGCCGGCGACATGGACACCATCGCGACCCCGCTCGACTGGCACGGCCTCAACTACTACTTCCCGGTCACCGTCACGGACGACCCGGCCGGCCCCGTCCCGTACGCCCGCGAGGTCCGCCTCCCCGACGTGCCCCGCACGGGAATGGACTGGCAGATCGACGCCGGCGGCCTGGAAGCCTTCCTGCTGCGCCTCACCGAGGACTACGGCGTACGCGAGCTGTACGTCACCGAGAACGGCTCGGCCTTCCCCGACACCGTCGGCCCCGACGGCGAGGTCCACGACCCGGACCGCACCCGCTACCTGGAGCAGCACCTGGCCGCCTGCGCCCGCGCCCTGCGCAAGGGCGCCCCGCTCGCCGGGTACTACGCCTGGTCCCTGCTCGACAACTTCGAGTGGGCCTACGGCTTCGACAAGCGCTTCGGCCTCGTCCACGTCGACTACGCGACGCAGAAGCGGACCGTGAAGACCAGCGGACGGCGGTACGCGGACATCATCCGCGCCCACCGGGCGGCGACCACCGGCTGACCGGACGGTCCTCGCACACGCAGGGAAGGCCGCCCCGGCACGAACGGGGCGGCCTTCCCTGGTACGGACGGGGCGGCCTTCCCCGGTACGTCGCCACCGCCCTACCCTTCCTCTCCGATCCCCTCCGAGGTTTCCCGTACAGGAGCGCCCCATGGCCGCCACCGCCGTTCCGTCCCCTCCGCCGGGCCCCGACGACGACGCCGAGAAGCTCGCCGAAGAACGCGCCCACGCGCTCGCCGTCGAGCGGCTGCGCCACGCCCTCGGCCCGGTGGCGGTCGTCCGGGGCACCGCCCTCAGCGGGGGCCTCTACAACTCCGCCCGCGTGTTCGAACTCGCCGACGGACGGCGGCTCGTGCTCAAGACGGCTCCCCGGACCGGCACCCCCGCCCTCACCCACGAACAGGGCCTCCTCGGCACCGAGGCGCTCTTCCACCGCCTCGCCGCCCGGGCGGGCGCCCCCGTCCCCACCGTCCTCCACCACGAGCCGCCGGGCCCCGGCACCCCCGCCGAGTGGCTGCTCCTCACCCACGTCGACGGCATCACCTGGGACGCCGCCCGCGAGCGGATCGCACCCGCCGAGCGTGCCGCGCTGCGCCGGCGGCTGGGGGAGTGCCTGGCCCGGATCGCCACCGTCACCGGGGCCGGCTACGGCTACCCGCGACCGGCCGTCGGCCTCTCCGGCCCCGACTGGCCCTCCGCGTTCACCGCCATGCTGCACGCCGTCCTCGCCGACGCGATCCGCTTCGAGGTCGCCCTGCCCGCCCCGCCCGAACTCCTCGCCGCCCTGCCCGTACGCTTCGGCCACCGGCTCGCCGAGGTCCGCCGCCCCGCGCTCGTCCACTTCGACGCCTGGGAGGGAAACATCGTCCTCGCCGGGACCGGGAACGGCCCGTGGCGGCTCAGCGGCCTCATCGACGGCGAACGCGCCTTCTTCGGCGACCCCCTGGCCGAACTCGTCGGACTCGACCCGCTCGGTTCCGCCGAGGACGATCCCGACCTCATGGCCGGCTACCGCTCCCTCGCGCCGAGCCTGACCATCGACACCGGCGCCCGTGTACGACTCGCCCTCTACCGCGTCTACCTGGCCCTGGTCATGCGCGTGGAAGCCGTCCCCCGCGTCTACGGCGGGGAGCTCGCGGCCTGGCTCGACACCTGGTCCGCCGAGCGCGTCACACAACAGCTCGCCGCCCTGGACGCCCTGGAGGCCTGACGTGCCGGCGCGGCGGGGTCAGGTGGAGTCGCGGACGACGAGCACCGGCTCGAACACCTTCGAGGCGGGCTCGGAGCGGCCGCCGGCGAGCTCCTCGACCAGCAGGCCGGCCATCGCGGCCGCCATGCGCTCCACCGGCTGACGCACGGTGGTCAGCTGCGGCCGTGCCCGCCGCGCGGCCACCGAGTCGTCGAAGCCCACCACGGCCACCGCCCCGGGGACGGCGATCCCCTCCTCGCGCAGATACTGGCAGGCGCCCTGCGCCATCAGGTCGTTCGCGGCGAACACCGCGTCGATCCCCGGGTGTTCCCTCAGCAGCCGGGCCATGGCGTGCCTGCCGCTGTCCACCGAGAACCGTCCCCGGACGACGGGAACCGACGCCACGCCGCGGGCCGCGAACGCGTCCCGGAAGCCGTCGAGGCGCTCGTTCGCCGTGGGGGCGGTCACCGGTGCGGCGATGGTGGCGGGGCGCCGCCGGCCGGTGGCCCACAGGTGCTCGGCGGCCAGCCGGGCGCCCGCGGTGTTGTCGAGGTCGACGAAGCCGCACCGCGTGGCGTCGTGGGGGCGGCCGAACAGCACCGTGGGGACATCGGCCGCCACCAGCATCGCCGGCAGCGGGTCGTCCCCGTCGAGCGGGACCACGAGGGCTCCGTCGGCGCCGCCCCGCCGCAGGTACTCCACCAGTTGGGTCCTGGCCTGCTCCGACTCCGCGACCAGCATGACCGGCTGGATCGCGCGCTCGCGCAGGACCGGGAGCACTCCGTCGACCACCCGCCCGAAGAACGGGTCGGAGAACACCCGGGCGGCGAAGGCCTTTCCCGTCGCGGAGAGCACCAGGGCGACGGTTCCGGTGCGGCGCGTCACCAGGGACCGGGCGGCCTGATTGGGCGTGTAGCCGGTGCGGGCGACCGCGTCGCGTACGGCCTGCTGGATGCCGGGGTCCACGTTGCGCACGCCGTTGACGACACGGGACACCGTCGCCCGCGACACCCCCGCCTCACGTGCGACGTCCTCCAGAGTCGGTCCTCGGTTCCCCGTCCGCGCGCTCTGTCGATTCCCCACGCGTGCACCATATCGGGGCTCCGTGTCCGGTGGTGGTACGGGCTCGGGCCATCCCGAACCACATGGCGCTGCCACTTAATGAAAGCCAAAAGAAAAGCCGTGTCGCATGCCTTGACCGTCGTTGTGGCCGCCGGGCAAGGTTTCGGAGAGCGCTCTCCCATGTTTCCGTTCTGTACACCGAGGAGCCCCATGTCTTCCGTCGGGTCCCCGCCGGCCTTCCGGCGCCCCGCTTCAGCCGTCCGACGGGCCACCGTCGGCGCACTCGTCGCCTCCCTCGCCGGCGGCCTGCTCGCCGTCCTCCCCGCCGCGACGGCCCACGCCGCCCCCACCCTGCTCTCGCAGGGCAGGACCGCCACCGCCTCGTCCACGGAAGGGGCCGCCTACGCCGCGTCCGCCGCCGTCGACGGCAATCTGACCGGAACCCGCTGGGCCAGCCAGTGGACCGACGCCCAGTGGTTCCAGGTCGACCTCGGCCAGAGCGCCACCCTCAGCCGCGCCCTTCTGACCTGGGAGGGGGCCTACGGCAAGAGCTACGAGATCCAGGCCTCCGACAACGGCACCGACTGGCGGACCGTCACGACCGTCACCGGCGGCGACGGCGGCACCGACGACGTCACCCTCTCCGGCACCGGCCGCTACGTCCGGATGAAGGGCCTCACCCGCGGCACCGGATACGGCTACTCCCTCTGGGAGTTCCAGGTGTACGGCTCCACCGACGGCGGCGGCCCGACCCTCCCGGGCGGCGGCGACCTCGGCCCCAACGTGCACGTCCTCGACCCCTCCACCCCGAACATCCAGGCCACGCTCGACCAGGTCTTCCGGGAACAGGAGTCGGCCCAGTTCGGCACCGGCCGCCACGCGTTCCTCCTCAAGCCCGGCACGTACAACGGCCTCAACGCCCAGATCGGCTTCTACACCCAGATCGCCGGCCTCGGCCTGCGCCCCGGCGACACCACCATCAACGGCGACGTGACCGTCGACGCCGGCTGGTTCAACGGCAACGCCACCCAGAACTTCTGGCGCGGCGCGGAGGGCCTGACCCTCAACCCGGTCAACGGCACCGACCGCTGGGCGGTCTCCCAGGCCTCCGCCTTCCGCCGCATGCACGTCAAGGGCGGGCTCAACCTCGCGCCGAACGGCTACGGCTGGGCCAGCGGCGGCTACATCGCCGACTCCAAGGTCGACGGCCAGATCGGCAACTACTCGCAGCAGCAGTGGTACACCCGCGACAGCTCGATCGGCGGCTGGTCCAACAGCGTCTGGAACCAGACCTTCTCCGGCGTCGAGGGCGCACCCGCCACCTCGTTCCCCGAGCCCCGCTACACCACGCTCGACACCACGCCCGTCTCCCGCGAGAAGCCCTACCTCTACCTCGACGGCAACGAGTACAAGGTCTTCGCGCCCGCCAAGCGGACCAACGCGCGCGGCACCACCTGGGCCAACGGCACCCCGCAGGGCGAGTCCGTCCCCCTGAGCCAGTTCTACGTCGTCAAGCCCGGCGCCACCGCCGCCACCATCAACCAGGCGCTCGCCCAGGGCCTGCACCTGCTCTTCACCCCGGGCATCTACCACGTCGACCGGACGATCAACGTGAACCGGGCGAACACCATCGTCCTCGGCCTCGGCCTCGCCACGATCATCCCGGACAACGGCGTCACCGCGATGAAGGTCGCCGACGTCGACGGCGTCCGCCTCGCCGGCTTCCTGATCGACGCCGGCCCGGTCAACTCCCCGGTCCTGCTGGAGATCGGACCGGGCAACGCCTCCGCCGACCACGCCGCCAACCCCACCACCGTCCAGGACGTGTACATCCGCATCGGCGGCGCCGGCGCCGGCAAGGCGACCACCAGCATGGTCGTCAACAACGACGACACGATCGTCGACCACACCTGGGTCTGGCGCGCCGACCACGGCGAGGGCGTCGGCTGGGAGACCAACCGGGCCGACTACGGCGTCCGCGTCAACGGCGACGACGTGCTCGCCACCGGCCTGTTCGTCGAGCACTTCAACAAGTACGACGTCGAGTGGTACGGCGAGCGCGGCCGCACGATCTTCTACCAGAACGAGAAGGCGTACGACGCCCCCAACCAGGCCGCCATCCAGAACGGCTCGACGAAGGGGTACGCCGCCTACCGCGTCGACGACTCCGTGAACACCCACGAGGCCTGGGGCCTCGGCAGCTACTGCAACTACAACGTCGACCCGAACATCCGCCAGGACCACGGCTTCAAGGCCCCCGTCAAGCCCGGCGTGAAGTTCCACAGCCTCCTGACCGTCTCGCTCGGCGGCAACGGCCACTACGAGCACGTCATCAACGAGACCGGAGCGTCCACCGTGCCCGCCGGCACCTCGACCGTGCCGTCCACCGTCGTCAGCTTCCCCTGACGGCCCGGCCGGGGCACCCCATGCGGCGCGCCCCGGCTCCCCACACCCCTTCCGGGCGGCGCCACCGTCCCCGCCGCGCCGCCCGGAAGGCGAACCCCACGCCCCCCAACCCCACGTCCCCACCCCACCCCCACTGTCGTCCGTCCAGGAGCCGCCATGACCAGCATCACCGCCCCGAAGCGACGAAGGCGCGCCCGCGCCCGTACCACCGCCTCCCTCGTCTCCCTCGGCGCGCTGCTCGCCACCTCCGCCACCGTGCTGACGGCCGCACCGGCCACCGCCGCCCCCACCCTGCTCTCCCAGGGGAAGACCGCCACCGCCTCCTCCGCCGAGGGCGCCGCCTACTCCGCTGCCGCGGCCGTCGACGGCGACCTGACCGGAACCCGCTGGGCCAGCCAGTGGAGCGACGGCCAGTGGCTCCAGGTCGACCTGGGCGCGAGCGCGAACATCAGCCGCGTCGTCCTGAACTGGGAGGGCGCCTACGGCAAGGCCTACGACATCCAGCTCTCCGACAACGGCAGCGACTGGCGCACCGTCAAGTCCGTGACCGCAGGCGACGGAGGCACCGACGACCTCACCGTCTCCGGCACCGGCCGCTACGTCCGCCTCCAGGGCGTGACCCGCGGCACCGGCTACGGCTACTCCCTGTGGGAGTTCCAGGTCTACGGCGACACCGCGGCGCCCCCCGGCCCCGGCGGCGCCGTCCGCGTCACCGGCACCCAGGGCAACTGGCAGCTGACCGTCGGCGGACAGCCCTATACCGTCAAGGGCGTCACCTGGGGCCCCGCCATCGCCGACGCCGGCCGGTACATGCCCGACGTGAAGTCCATGGGCGTGAACACCATCCGCACCTGGGGCACCGACGGCGGCACCAAACCGCTGCTCGACACCGCCGCCGCCCAGGGCATCCGCGTCATCAACGGCTTCTGGCTCCAGCCCGGCGGCGGCCCCGGCTCCGGCGGCTGCGTCGACTACGTGACGGACACCGCGTACAAGAACACCATGCTCACCGAGTTCGCGAAGTGGGTCGACACCTACAAGTCCCACCCGGCCACGCTCATGTGGAACGTCGGCAACGAGTCCGTCCTCGGCCTGCAGAACTGCTACGGCGGCACCGAACTCGAAGCCCAGCGCAACGCGTACACGACCTTCGTCAACGACGTCGCCAAGAAGATCCACACCATCGACCCCGACCACCCCGTGACCTCCACGGACGCCTGGACCGGAGCCTGGCCCTACTACAAGCGCAACGCACCCGACCTCGACCTCTACTCGATGAACTCCTACGGAGACATCTGCGGAGTGCGCCAGGACTGGCAGGAGGGCGGCTACACCAAGCCGTACATCATCACCGAGACCGGACCGGCCGGCGAGTGGGAGATGCCCAAGGACGCCAACGGCGTGGCCGACGAGCCCACCGACGTCCAGAAGGCCGAGGGCTACACCAAGGCCTGGAACTGCGTCATCGGACACCAGGGCGTCGGCCTCGGCGCGACCGTCTTCCACTACGGCACCGAGCACGACTTCGGCGGCGTCTGGTTCAACCTCCTCCCCGACGGCCTCAAGCGCCTTTCCTACTACGCCGTCAAGAAGGCGTACGCGGGCAGCACCGCCGGCGACAACACCCCGCCGGTCATCAGCGGCATGACGGTGGACCGCGCCGGATCCGCCCCGGCCGGCGGCGAGTTCACCGTCCGCGCCGACGTCCGCGACCCCGACGGCGACGCCGTCACCACCAGGATCTTCCTGAGCGGCAACTACGCCAGCGGCGACAAGCGGCTCGTCGAGGCGACGTACCGGTCCCTGGGCAACGGCGCCTTCGCCGTCACCGCGCCGGAGAAGCTCGGCGTGTGGAAGGTGTACGTGCAGGCCGAGGACGGCCGCGGCAACGCGGGCATCGAGACGAAGTCCGTCAAGGTCGTCGGCCCGCCGGTCGCCGGCACCAACATCGCCCTGAACCGGCCCACCATCGCCTCCTCCGCGCAGGCCTCCTACGGCGACTGCCCCTGCCCGGCGACCAACGCGACCGACGGCAACGCCACTACCCGCTGGGCCAGCGACTGGAGCGACCCGCAGTGGATCCGGGTCGACCTCGGCTCGGTCCGCTCCTTCAACCGGCTCCAGTTGGTCTGGGACCCGGCCTACGCCCGCGCCTACGAGGTCCAGGTCTCCGACGACGGCGACACATGGCGGACCATCCACGCCACCACCACCGGCAACGGCGACATCGACGCCATCGAGACCGGTGCCACCGCACGGTACGTCCGGCTCCAGCTCACCGCGCGCGGCACCGGCTGGGGCTACTCGCTCCACGAGTTCGGCATCTACAGCTGACCCCCTGAGGAGAACGAGGAGATCACGATGAGAATCCGCGGCCGGACCCTGTCCGCCTTACTGCTCAGCGCAGCCCTGGGCGTCTCCGCCCTGACGGTGAACACCTACACCGCGGCCACCGCCCGCGGGGAGACCACCGCCCCGGTCGCCGGCGCCCACGGGGCGCACGCGGCGGGCGCCGCCAAGGGCCATGTCATGGTGGCCTCCGCGCTCCCCTCGGGGGACGACCCCGACGGCGACGGCTACATCCCGGCCGTACCCCAGGTCACCGGGGTGACCCCGTCCACGGCCACCCCGCCCCCGGCCTACCACCACGAGTTCCAGGCCGGCTGCTCCGTCACCCACACCGCGCCGGACGACCCGATCGTCTACCCGGGCCAGTTCGGCAAGTCCCACGACCACACGTTCATGGGCAACACCTCCACCGACGCCGCCAGCACCACCGGCTCGCTCTACGGAGGCAGCACCACGTGCAAGGCGCCCGCGGACGCCTCCGCGTACTGGATGCCCTCGCTGTACAAGGGCGACCAGAAGATCCTGCCCGTCGGCCCGCAGGTCATCTACTACAAGGCGGGCGTCACCGACTACCGGAGCGTGCGGCCCTTCCCCAAGGGTCTGCGGTTCGTCGTCGGCAACCCGATGCAGACCGCCGAGGAGTTCCGCAGCCACAAGGGCTTCGTCGAGGGCTGGGAATGCGGTGACAGCTTCTTCAACACCGACATCCCGGCGAGCTGTCCGAGCCGGCCCGACGTACAGCTCAACCTGCGCATGCAGGCCCCCAGCTGCTGGGACGGCCTTTACCTCGACACCCCCGACCACAAGAGCCACATGGCGTACACGGTGGTCAAGCCCGGCACCAACGACAACATGTGTCCGGCCTCCCACCCCGTCGCCCTGCCGATGATCGAGTTCAAGATGGCGTGGCCGGTCAACGGCGACATGAGCCAGGTCCGCCTGGCAAGTGGCCGCGGCTACTCCTTCCACTACGACTTCTTCAACGCGTGGGAGGAGCCCACCCTCAAGGCCCTCGTCGACCACTGCATCGTCGGCGGCCTCCAGTGCGACACACGGGGCTTCGACCTGTACCGCCCCGAACGCGGTGCCGTGCTGAACGCGGACCACCGCCTGCCCTGATCCGTCTCCCGTACACGGCCCGGACGCCCGCGAGGGCGCCCGGGCCGCTTTCCCGTCCGCCTCTCGGCACCAGGAGGATCCCGTGACCGCCCCCGCCCCGTCCGCCACCGCCCACCACGACGCGCTCATCGACCTCCTCCCCCCGCACTTCCGGTTCGGCGCCGCCACCTCCGCCTTCCAGATCGAGGGAGCCGCCGCCGAGGACGGCCGTACCCCGTCCATCTGGGACACCTTCTGCCGCGTGCCCGGGGCCGTCGACAACGGCGACACCGGCGACGTGGCCTGCGACCACTACCACCGCATGCCCGAGGACGTCGCCCTCCTCGCCTCGCTCGGCCTCGACACGTACCGCTTCTCCGTCTCCTGGCCCCGCGTCCAGCCCGGCGGCCGAGGCCCGGCCAACCCGGCCGGCATCGGCTTCTACGACCGCCTGGTCGACGAACTCCTCGGGTACGGGATCACCCCCTGGCTGACCCTGTACCACTGGGACCTGCCCCAGGAGCTCCAGGACGCCGGCGGCTGGCCGGCCCGCGACACCGCGTACCGCTTCGCCGACTACGCGGAACTCGTCCACGAGCGCCTCGGCGACCGCGTCACCCACTGGACCACCCTCAACGAACCCTTCTGCTCGGCCGTCCTCGGTCACGTCGAAGGGATCCACGCACCCGGCGGCCGCTCCCTCGCCGACGGCGTCCGGGCCGTGCACCACCTGCACCTCGCCCACGGCCTCGCGGTCCAGCGCCTGCGGTCCGCCGCCCGCCGTCCCCTCGACCTGGCCGTCACCCACCTCCTCGGCACCAGCCGGCCCGCCACCGACAGCCCCGCCGACCGCGAGGCCGCCCGCCGGGCCGACGCGATCGGCTTCCGCTTCTACCTCGACCCGATCCTGCGCGGCCGCTACCCGCAGGACCTGATCGACGACCTCGCCGCACACGGCATCGAGATCCCCGTCCGGGACGGGGACCTGCCGATCATCGCCGGTCCCATCGACACGCTCGGCGTCAACTACTACCGCTCCATGCGCACGTCCGGAGCCGACGAGCACGGCGCCACCACCGACGCCCGGGGCCTGCCCGTCACCCGCAACCTCCCGCACGGCGGCCTCCCGGTCACCGGCCTCGGCTGGGAGGTGATGCCCCACGACCTCACCGAGCTGCTCCTGCGCGTCTCCCGCGACTATCCCGGCACCCCGATGGTCGTCACCGAGAACGGCGCCGCGTACGAGGACCGCCCCGACGCCCACGGCTTCGTCGACGACACCGACCGCACCGCCTACCTCGCCGCCCACCTCGCGGCGGTGGCCCGGGCCCGTACCGGCGGAGCGGACGTCCGCGGCTACTTCGCCTGGTCGCTCCTGGACAACTTCGAATGGGCCTACGGCTACGACAAGCGCTTCGGCCTCGTCCGCGTCGACTACCCCACCCAGACCCGCACGCCGAAGCGCAGCGCCCTGTGGCTCCGCGACACGGCCCGGCGGGTCCGACGGTCCGCGTGATCGAGAAGCCCCGCCCGGTCGGCCGGGCGGGGCTTCAGCGACCTGCTGTGCGGGCGGTCAGCCCACCAGGTGGTTCTCGCGTGCGGGGCCCTCCGAGGGCACCGCGGGCCGCTGCGCGAGCTTCTCGCCCTCGACGTCGATGTTCGGGAGGAGCCGGTCGAGCCACTTCGGGAGCCACCAGGCGGCCTTGCCGAGCAGGGCGAAGAGCGCGGGCACGATGGCCATGCGGACGACGAACGCGTCGAAGAGGACGGCGGCGGCGAGACCGAAGCCGATCATCTTGACGAAGTCGTTGTCCTCGACGATGAAGCCCGAGAAGACGCTGGTCATGATGATCGCCGCCGCGCTGACGACCCGGCCGCCGTACCGGAACCCGGTGACGACCGCCTCGGCGGGGCGGGCGCCGTGGACGTACGCCTCGCGCATCCGGGACACCAGGAAGACCTCGTAGTCCATGGCGAGACCGAAGACCACGCCGATCATGAAGATCGGCAGGGTGCTCATGACCGGGCCCGGCTGGTCGACGCCGAAGAGGTCGGCGAGCCAGCCCCACTGGAAGACGGCCACGACGGCCCCGAGCGCCGCGGACACCGACAGGAGGAAGCCGAGCGCCGCCTTGAGGGGGACGAGCACGGAGCGGAAGACGAGCATGAGCAGGAGGAAGGCGAGGCCGACGACCAGGGCGAGATAGGGGAGCAGGGCGTCGTCCAGCGTCCGGGAGAAGTCGATGAACATCGCGGTCTGCCCGGCGACCAGGATCTCGGAGGCGCCCGACCGGGACTCCAGACCCTCGGTCATGCCTCGGAGGGAGCGGACGAGGTCCTCGGTCCTCGCGTCGGTGGGACCGGTGGCGGGGACGAGGGTGACGAGGGCGGTGTCGCCCGAGGCGTTGACGGTGGCGGGGGAGACGGCGTCGACCCCGCGGACGCCCTCCAGGGCCGTGCGGACCCGCTCCGCCGCGGCCTTCGCGTCCCCGGCCTCGACGGTGACGGTCAGCGGCCCGTTGAACCCGGGACCGAAGGCGTCGGACAGCAGGTCGTACGCCTTGCGCTGGGTGGTGTGCGGGGCCATCGATCCCTCGCCCGGCAGGCCCAGTTCGAGGCTCGCGGCGGGTACGGCGACGGCGCCCAGGCTCACGACGCCGAGGAGCAGGACGGCGACGGGGTGCCGGAGCACGAGTCCGGCCCAGCGGGCGCCGAGGTTGGGCCTGTCGCGGGCCGCGCGCTTGTCGGCCTTGCGCTGCTGACGCTTCGACAGCGGCTTGCCGGTGTACTGCTTGCGGTCCCTGCGGGCCAGGACCCTGACGGGGGCGAAACCGAGGAGCGCGGGCACGAGGGTGATCGCGACGAGTACGGCGACGGCGACCGTGCCGGCGGCGGTGAGGCCCATCTTCGTGAGCATCGGGACGTTCACGACGGCGAGCCCCGACAGGGCGATGATCACGGTGAGGCCCGCGAAGACGACGGCGGAGCCGGCGGTGCCCACGGCACGGGAGGCGGCATCCGCGCGCTCCCGCCCCTCGGTGATCTCGGAGCGGTAGCGGGAAACGATGAACAGGGCGTAGTCGATGCCGACGGCGAGACCGATCATCATCGCGAGCATCGAGGTCGTGGACGACAGACCGAGGGTGCTGCCCAGCGCGGCGATGCCGCTGACGCCGATGCCGACACCGATCACGGCCGTCAGCAGGGGCATGCCGGCGGCGACCAGGGAACCGAAGGTGAGGAGCAGGACGACGGCGGAGACGAGGATGCCGATCTTCTCGCCCGTCCCGCTCATCGCCTGCTCGATCGCGACGGCGTCGCCGCCCGCCTCGACGGCGAGGCCCGTGTCCCGGGCCTGCTCCAGGGCGTCGGTGAGACCGTCGTGCGCCGCGTCGGTCAGCTCGGTGGCGCGCGTCTCGTACGTGACGTACGCGTACGCGGTCGTCCCGTCCCCGCTCACGGCGTTCGCCTCGAACGGACCCGCCACGCGCGCTACTTGAGGCGCCTCGGACAGATCCTTGACGAGCTGCTGGACCTGCGCCCTGCGGGCGGGGGAGGTGATCTTCTCGGCGCCGGGGGCGCGGATGACGACGCGGGCGGCGGCACCGTCCGCGCGGGCGTCGGGGAACTTCTCCTGGAGGAGGTCGAAGGCCTTCTGCGACTCCGTGCCGGGCATCGAGAAGGTGTCCGCGGGCGGTGCGGCGGCGGTGGAGGCCGCGACGCCCGCGCCGACGAGGGCCAGGAGCCACAGGAGGACGACCAGGCCCCGCCGTCGGAAGGCGAAGCGGCCCAGTTGGGCGAGGAAAGTGGCCACGGTGGAGGAATCCTGTCGGTGAGGTGGTCGGTGGGTGGGTGGGGTGGTTCGTGCGTGGGTTGGTCGGTGGGTGGGCCGGGACGCCGCCGAGGGCATGCCGAAGACGCCGACGGCGGCGGACCGGTGTGGTGGGGAGGGATGCGGCTACGAGGCGGGGGAGGAGCCGCGCTGCACGAGGGTGATGACCTTGGCCGGGCAGACGCCGGCGGCGACGCGGACGGCCGCGTGCTGTTCCTGCGGCGGTCGGGCGTTCAGGAGGAGGACAAGGCCCTGCTCCTCGTCCTGGTCGAAGACCTGAGGGGCGGTGAGGGCGCACATGCCGGCGCCGAGGCAGCGTGCGCGGTCGACGCGGATGACCAGGGGATCCGTGGATTCCATGGAATCCACGGGATCAGCTCTCGTCCCAGGTGACCGGCAGCCGGTGTACGCCGTAGATGTTCATGTCCGTCCGCAGGGGCACCTCGTCGGCCGGCACGTCGAGCCGCAGCGTCGGGAACCGCCTCAGCAGCGCCGGCAGCGCCACCGCCATCTCGACGCGGGCCAGTTGCTGGCCCAGGCACTGATGGATGCCGTGCCCGAAGCCCAGATGTCCCGTGGCCTTGCAGTGGACGTCGAGGGTGTCGGGGTCGGGGAACCGCTCCGGGTCCCGGTTGGCGGCTTCCAGGGAGAGGGTGACGCTCTCGCCCGCCTTGACGAGCCGGCCGTCCAGCTCGACGTCCTCCAGCGCGGACTTCACGCTGGTGTGGGCGATGGTCAGGTAGCGCATGAGCTCTTCGACGGCCTGGGGGGCGAGCTCCGGGTCCGCCCGCAGGGCGTCGGCCTGGGCGGGATGGGTGAGGAGCGCGAACGTCCCGTGGGCGATCATGTTGGCGGTGGTGTCGAGCCCGGCGGCGAGCAGGAAGCCCCCGACACCCACCAGTTCCTCGTCGGTGAGGTCCGAGTCCTGGGCCAGATCCCCGAGCAGGTCGTCGGTGGGTGCGGCGCGCCTGGCGGCGACCAGCTCGGCCATGTACTCCTGGAGCCCGACGTAGGCGGCGTACTGGTCCTCGGGTGACACGTCCCTGGACATGAGGATGTCGGCGTGCCCCTGGAAGCGCCCGCGGTCGGCGTACGGGACGCCGAGCAGCTCGCAGATCATCAGCGCGGGCAGCGGGCGGGCGAAGGCCTCGACCAGGTCGGCGCCGGGGCCGCCGCGCTCCATCGCGTCCAAGTGCTCGGAGGTGATCTCCGCGACCCGGTCGGAGAGCTGCCGCATCCGGCGGACGGTGAACCTGCCGGTCAGGATGCGCCGGAAGCGGGTGTGCTCGGGCGCGTCCATCCCGGTCATGTCGCCGACCGGGGCGGGCGGCAGCGGGCCCTCGGGCCCCCCGGGGAAGGGGTAGTGCATCAGCTCGTACCGCGAGCTGAAACGGCTGTCCCCCATGATCGCGCGGACCGTGGAGTAGCCGGTGGCCAGCCAGCCGACGTGCCCGTCGGGGTACGTCATGCGGACGAGCGGCCGTTCCTCGCGCAGCTCCGCCAGCCCGGCGGGCGGGTCGAAGGGGCAGCCGGCGGTGCGCCGGGTGGGGAGGGTGACGGGCTCGGGGTGGGGTAAGCGCTCCTGCTGCATGGTGTCCTCCGTGGTGGATGACGTGCGGTGGCGGGGAGTTCAGGCGCGGCGGATCACGATGTCGCCGACCCCGGTGTGGGCGTGGATCTCGACGGTCTCCTCGGCGGTGTCGGGACCCTCGGCGGCGCCGAGCGCGTTGCGCACGGTGCCGACCCGGGTGTTGACGTCCAGCCAGGCCGCGGTGGACTCCCGTACGCCGACCTCCACGTCGTGCGCGGCGGCCTGGAGCTGGATCACGCCCCGGACCACCTCGTCGACGCGGATGGCGCCGTTGGCGGACCTGGCGTCCACGGAGGCGTGGGCGAGGCCGACCGTGATGCGGCCGTTGGAGGAGTTGGCCTTCAGGTCACCGGTGATCTCGCCGATCTCGATCTCGCCGTTGCCGTTCTTGATGACGGCCGTGCCCGCGATCTCGCCGAACTCGATCCGGCCCTGACCGTGGATCTCGGCACGGCCGGTCGCCCGGTTGACCTGGATGTCGCCGTGGCTGGTCCGCAGATGGGTGGCGCCGGCCTCGTCGAGCCGGATGTCGCCGAGCGCGGCCTTGACCCGGCACTCGCCGAGCGGCCCCTCGCTGGTGAAGTCCCCGATGGAGGCGGTGCCGTTGAGGCGCGAGCCCGCCGGCAGCTCGACGGTGATCTCGATCGATCCGTGCTTGCCGAACGGCGAGCGCTTCTTCGGCCCCTTCACGGTCAGGGTGCCGTTGGCGTACGTGACCTTGGTCTGCTGGGCGACGCGTACGTCGACGTCCTCGGCTCCGTTGCTCGGCAGCACCTCGACGACCGTGTCCGTACGCTCGCCGGCCACGAGCCGCACGTTCCCGACCTCGAAGTCCAGGATCGCGGTGATGGGCTCGGGGGTCTCGAAAGAAGGCATGGCTGTCCCGTCCTCTTGGCTCTGGTGTGTGAATGCGCAGGTGGTGCGGGTGACGTGGGGAAGCGGTGGTCCGGCTAGCGGACCCATCCCCGGTAGCTCTGGCCCACCCGGGTGGCGCGCGGGGCGGGCCGGTCCGTGCCGGCCGGTTCCAGGGCGCCGGCCACCGCCCGTACGAGCCAGGCGTTGACCGACAGGCCCTCCTGGCCGGCGGCGTCCTCCACGCGGGCCTTGAGGTGGGCCGGGAGCCGGAAGTTGATGCGCGCGGTGCTCCCGTCGTCGCCGTCCCCGGCGAGTGGTGCCACCGGTGCCGTCCGTGGCGCCATCGGTGCCGCCATGGGGGTGGCGTCCTCGTTCGGCGTCTCGGAGCCGAGCGGCGACGTCACCACGAACTCGGGGTCCGTCCCCCGCAGCCGTACGTCCACCGAGCCCGGCGCCAGCTCGCGGGTGATCTCCTCCGAGGCGGCGGACAGTGCGTTGAGGAGGGTCAGGCGGGCGGCCGACTCCAGGGGGGCGGTCAGCCGCTCGGCCAGGGCGCGCGCTTCGTCACCGCCGGCGTTGGCGGCGACCGCGAGCTCGTTGCGGAGGTGGTCGACGTAGGGGGTCAGGTCCATGAAGAGATAGTGGCACCACTGTGGCGCCATTGCAAGTCCCCGTGGCGCCAAATGGCGCCGCCGGGTGTCATCTGGCGCCATGCGGTGCCATGCGGTGCCATGTAGTGCCATGTGGCGTCGTGCGGCGCCGCATGGTGGTGCGCCATGCGCTGGGCTATTCGGCGTGCTGCCGCCGCACCATCTCCGTGATCCAGACCGGGGCGTACGGCGTTCCTCCGCGTGCCTATGGCGTGGGGCGAACGCGCGCCGGACCCGGTGCGGGCCCGTCCTCCACGCGGCCGATCACCACCAGGTTGCCGTCCGGGGTGCGGCGGGCGACGTCGCCGGTGCGGACGTAGCCGTCTGCGGTGAAGGCGCGCGCGGTGTGGTCGGGTGCCCGGTAGTAGCCGCGCGGGGTGGACGGGCCGCGGGCGAGGAGCTCGCCCGGCTCCCCGTCGGGCACGTCCCGGCCGTCGGTGCCGACGATGCGGATCTCGTCGTCGGGCGAGAGCGGGCGGCCGTGGGTGGTGAGCACCGTCTCGTCCGGATCGGTGAGCCGGGTGAGCGTGAGGAGCCCCTCGGCGGCGCAGGAGAACCGCTGCAGACGGCAGCCCAGCTCGGAGCCGATCCGTTCGGCGGTCGTCCGGGGGAGGGGCGCACCGCCGACCTGGACGAGCCGCAGACTGCTCACGTCGGCCCCGGCCGTGGGGAGCGCGTCGAGCCAGCGCTCGGCGACGGCGGGCGTCACCGACGTGACGGTGACCCGCTCGCGCTCGATGGCGGGCAGGCAGGCGTCGGGTCCCGGGTCGTCGGCCAGGACGACGGTGCCGCCGACGGAGAGGGTGCCGACGATGCCGGGGCAGCCGAAGGCGAGGGGCGACTCGGCGGGCAGTGCGGCGAGGTAGACGTCGTCCTCGGTGAGCGACACCAGCTCGGCGGCGGCCCGCGCCTGGTAGGCGGAGTCGTTGTGGGTGCGCGGGACGAGCGGGGGTGCGGTCTCGGGACCGCCGGAGGGCAGGAGGAACGCCACCCGGTCGGCGCTCTGCGGGAGCGGAGGCTCGGACGGGGAGTCGAGGGAGTTCAGCGGGAGGTAGTGGCAGTTCGACGCGTCGACCGTGAGGCCCCCGTAGGGGGAGTAGTCGCCGGGCGCCTCGTACGTGAACACCCGCCGCAGGAAGGGGCCTTGGGAGGCGATCTCCGCGGCCATCGCCGTGTGGTCGAAGCCCGCGTACGTCGACGGGCCGACGTAGCCGACGGCCTCGGTGGCCCGTACGAGATGGGCGACCTCGGGCGTGCGGTGCGAGAGGGGGCAGAAGACGGGGACCAGGCCGGCGCGCATCACCGCGAACACGGTGGAGACGAACTCGGGAACGTTCGGCAGCTGGACGACGATCCACTGCCCGGGGCGGAGGCCGAGCAGCCGAAGCCCGGCGGCCATGCGGTCCACACGCCGGTTCAGGGCGGCGTACGTGACGCGGGTGTCGCCGTGCACGAGGGCGGTCCGCTGCCCGTACTGCACGGCCCAGCCGCGCAGGAGGTTGTCCAGCGTGTTGCCGCGCCAGTGCCCGGCCGCCCAGTAGCGGTCGGCGAACTCCTCGGGCCAGGGCGTACAGCCGTCGAGCATGGATGGCATCCGCTTCCTCTGCACTTCCGACAGAGGGGGAATCCCGCCGTCCTGGCTTCGGCCATGAAATCCGCCGGCACCTCCACGGACAAGACGCCTTCCCGACCAAGGGCGCGGAACGCCCTCGGCGGAAGATCCAATGAACGCTGCTGACCAGGGGAGACGGCAGGGTGGCGCGTAGAGGGCGGCGTGCTGCCGTGGGGTCAGGAGCGGCTGCTCGGCGCGGTCATTGCGCCTGCCGGGTGCGCGCGTAGTGGCGGCGGGCGCGGTCGCGGTTGCCGCAGTCGCCGGAGCTGCACCATCGCCGGGTGCCGCTGCGGCTGCGGTCGAGGAAGAACCAGCCGCAGCCGGGCCCTCCGCAGCGCCGGACGCGATCGAGGCCCGGGCCGGCCAGCAGGGCCTCGGCCTCCAGGGCGAGTGCGTGGCCCAGGTCGGCGAGCCGCCCCGTGCCGGGCTGCCAGCGCAGCGGGAACGCGGGCGGCAGTTCCGCGTTCTCGTGGGCCAGCAGGATCACCTGCCGGAGGTCGTTCCACGGGTCGGGCGGCGGGGGTTCGCCCTCGGTGAGCGCGTCCAGGACGGGCCAGAGCAGGGCGCGGAGGTGGTGCAGCGCGGCCAGTTGCCGCTCGGTCTCCTCGGCCTCGGCCGTCGCCAGCGCCTCTTGGAGCTCCGCGGACTGCCGTGACGTGAGCAGTCCGGCGGCGACGGCCCACCGCGCCCATGCCGTGCCGCTCTTCACCCGCTCGGCCCGGCGGTCGGGGTCGGTCCGCCAGGCGACGGTGTTGGCGAAGTCCAGTACCGGGTGTCCGCCCATGAGCGTCACACCGGCACTTGTGTCGGGCGTGCGTACCCCGACGTCGGATCCGTTCTTCTCTGCTGCCACGGCATCAGTCTACCCTTCTAACAGCCATAAGCGCTTATGGCTGTTAGATTGCGGGGCATGACAAGCTCCCTGCCGGTGACGCGAGACGTCGCCACACCTCGTGAGCGCTTCCGCTCAGGGCTCCACGTCGGGTCCGGACTGGCAGCCGCCTCGTTCCTCCTCGCCACCAGCTTCGGCGCGCTGACGCAGGCGCAGGGCTGGGGCACCCTCGCGCCCGTCCTCTGCTCCCTGGTGGTCTTCTCCGGCTCCGCGCAGTTCGCCCTGGTGGCGGCTTTCGGCACCGGCGGAGGCATCGTCTCCGCCGTCACCGCCGCGGCTCTGATCAACAGCCGGTTCCTCCCCATGGGCATGGCCGTCGCCGGCGACCTCCGCGGCGGCCCGCTGCGCCGGGCCCTCGAAGGCCAGGCGGTGGTCGACGGCTCGTGGGCCGCGGCGCACCGCGGCGGCGGACGCTTCGACCGGTACGTGCTCTTCGGCGCGACCTTGATCCAGTGGCCGGCGTGGGTCGCCGGGACCGCGCTGGGCGTCGCCGTCGCTCCCGAGCCGGAGCTCCTGCACACGCTCGGGCTCGACGTCCTCACCCCCGCCCTCTTCGTGACGTTCCTGATCGGCGAGCTCCACAAGGAGCGGGCCAACCGACTGCCGGCGCTGCTCGGCGGGGCCATCGCGGCAGGACTGGTCCTCTTCCTCCCCACCGGGCCGGCGCTGATGGGCGCGGCCACCGCCGCCCTCATCGCCCTCGTCAGGCCCGCCACAGAGGCCCCCGCCAGGCCCGCTCCCGCCGACAGCCCCGCCGACTCCGCTGCCGAGGTGGATGCATGACCCTCTGGATCGCCATCGGCGCCGTCGCCCTGGTCAGCTTCACCTTCAAGGCCGTCGGGCCGGCGGTGCTGGGCAGCCGCGAACTGCCCGCACGCGCCCGGTCCGTGATCGCCCTCTTCGCGCCGGCCCTGCTCGCCGGCTTCCTCGTGACGGGCCTCGTCGGGCCGGGCTGGAGCGCCGTCGACCCCACCCTGTTCGCCGGACTCGCGGCCGTGGTCGCCCTGCGCCACTACAAGGCGCCGATGCCGGTGGCCCTCCTGGGCGCGGTGGGGGTCACGGCGCTCCTCCGGCTCTGGACCGGGTGAAATCCGGCGGTCGACCTCACCGGTCCGCCATGGCCTCCGCGATCGCCTGCCCGGTCGTGACCTTCGAGAGGTAGAAGTTCGCCTTGTGCGGGCTGGATCCGTTGTCGACCGTGTAGGTGCTGTCGAAGCGGGCACCCGGCGGGCGGTTCGTGTCGAAGACGGTGGCCAGGTCGGGGCGGGCGGCG
This sequence comes from Streptomyces sp. NPDC042346, assembly GCF_055581845.1. Lineage (NCBI taxonomy): Bacteria > Bacillati > Actinomycetota > Actinomycetes > Kitasatosporales > Streptomycetaceae > Streptomyces > Streptomyces sp. NPDC042346. The sequence goes on from NZ_JBVJEH010000005.1 coordinate 191,943, forward strand.
ACGAAGTCGTCCCGGTCCGCGAGGTTGATCCAGCGGGCGACGCACGACGGGAACGAAGGGGGCTGGAGAAGGCGGCGGTTGACGGCGCTCAGGCCGAGAGGGCTCCCGAGGGTGATGAACAGCGGCAGGGGCGACGTCCGCTCCCGAACCGCCTCGTAGGCGACGACCGACCCGAGACTGTGCCCGATGACGACGCGGGTGTCGTCGTCGAGGCACTGCCGGACCTGGTCGAGGGCGTACGTGCGGACATCGGGATCCGTCAGGTAACGGACCACCTGCCCCAGGGTCTTGTTGACGCGTCCCGCTCCGGCGAGGCCCGCCTGACTGAGCCAGGGAAGCCGGTCGACCGCCGCGATCACCCTTCCCTTGACGGCGCCGATGCCCTGCGCCTGCTCCATGTCCTGCTCCAGCGCCCGCAGTTCGAGCCGCGCGTTCCCGGCGTCCCTCCTGCTGCTGGAGTCCGTGGCGTTGACCAGCCAGGCGTACGCGACCTCCTCGGCCGCGTCCTGCTGTGCGACGGGGATCCCGTCGGCGGGCCCGCCCTGGTCGGGGACGCCGAACTTCTTCCCGTAGAAGGCCATGCGGATGAGACGGGGCCCGTTGGGTGCCGGGGGCCAGAGCCGGTCGGCCAGGGTCGCGTGTCCGGCGTTGCGCACGCCTCCCGCGAGTGCGGGCAGCCAGGCGCTTTCGAGTGTGTCGGCCGCCTCTTGTTCCTGGGCGATGCCGTGGACCAGGATGATCGAAGTCATACCCGGACTCCTCTGTGCGGAGCTGCGTTCTCGGCCCCTGTGTTCCATTGTGGAGGTATGGCGGGCGAGCGAGCATCCCGGCGAGCCCTGGTGATCGGATCCCAGTGTGACGCCTTGGGTACGCTCGGTTTCCTGCCCGGGCTCGCGCAGGAGCTGGCCGACGTCCTGACCGCTCCCCGGCTGGGGGACTGCACCAGCGCGCTGGAGTCGGGGCCCGTCCTCCTGAACCCGACCCGTTCCGCCCTGGTCGGCGCGCTCGACGAAGCCTTCCGGAGCGCCGACAGGACGGAATCGACGCTGGTCCTGGCGCTCATCGGCCATGGGGTCTCCAGCGGCGAGGACTTCTACTTCCTCCCCGTCGACGGGACCGGCCTGGGCCGCTCCGGCGAGGACGTGCTGCTCTCCCAGCTCCTCAAGGAGCAGTTGCGGGACTCGCCGCGGCTCGACGGACTGCTCGTCCTCCTCGACACCTGTCACGCCGGCGTGGGTGCGGCGCAGGCCGGTGCCTGGCGCGAGGTCGGCCTCGGCCGCCACCTGAGACGCTACGAGATCCTGACCGCGAGCGCGGACGCCCCCGCCTTCGGCGGAAGGGTCACGGAGTGCCTGATCGAGGTGGTGCGCCGGGGAGTCGGCAACGCCGGGTCCACCGTCGACTCCCGGTACCTGCGGAAACCCATGATGGAGGCCGCCGGCGACCAGCGGCCCCAGCGCATCACCCACGACGGAGGCAGCTGGGCGGCGGACGGCGACGAGGGCCTGTGGTGGGCCCACAACGCGGCACGCGCCCTGGTCGGTGCGGGATCCGACGCCGCTGTCGCGGTCCTGGACAGGATCACCGAGCTCACCGGCCACATCCAGCCCACGGCCGTCCTGGGAGAGCTGGTGGCCGCGACGGAGTCCAGCACACGTGTGGCACTGGTCGGCCCGCGAGGGAGCGGGAAGTCGACCCTCGCCGCAGCCCTCGCCCTGGGGCCCGACGAGTTCCTCCATGGCATCGTCTTCGGTACGCGGTCGAGTACCGTCGCCAGCGTCGCCGAGACACTGGCCGCCGAACTCCGCATCACGGTTCCCGGGTTCCCCGAAGCCGCCCAGGACTACCTGTCACGACTCAGCCCCGCCGAGCGGGAGGGTTTCGACGCGCTGGAGCAGCACGTCCTCGGTCCCCTCGCGCTCGTTCGACCCCCTTCCCCCGTACGCCTGGTGATAGACGCCTTGGACGAACTGCCCACCGCGACCCGGAGCGTTCTCGTGCGAGCGCTGAGCGCGGCGGGCCCCCACGTGCACGTCGTCACCACCGGCAGACCGGCCTCCGTCCGGGTCACCGGAAGCGTCCTCGTCGACACCGACCGGACCGGCCCCGAGGCCATCGAGGCGTACGCGCGCGGACGCGGCGTCGCGGAGGCCCACGTCCCCTCCATCGTCCGGCGGGCCGACGGGAACTGGCTACTCGCCCACCTCCTCACGGACAGCGCACTGCGCCCCGGCTACTCCCCGGCGGCCCCGGGCGACGACACGACGGCCGTCCTCCGAGCTCTGTACGAGGGCGAACTCATCGCGGCGGGTGCCGACGACCCGACGGAGTGGCGCACCGCCATCCGGCCCGTCATCGGCGCACTGGCCGTCGCCGCCGCGGGCCCCACCGTCCCCCTCCCGCTGCTCGTCGCCGCCAGCCGCCACCTGCACGGCCCCGGCACCGTCACCCAGGTGCGCGACACCCTCGTCCGCCTCTCCGGGCTCGTCGTCCGCACCCGACCGGGGCAACTGGACGAACACGTCGGCCTGTTCCACGCGAGCCTCGCGGAGGACTACCTGCTCCGGCCGGGCGACGCCCAGTTCGGCATCGACCCGGCCGACTGCCACGCCGCCATGGTCGCGGCCATCGACGAGTGCGCACCCCTCGCCCAGCACACGCCGCAGAGCCCGCTGCACCGGTACGCCCTCCGGTCCGAGGCCCGGCACCGCTGGTACGCCTCCCACGACTCCGCGGCCGTCATCCACAGCCTGCTCGGCCGCCCCGCCGAAACCGTCGTCGACGAACGGGAACGGTGGCAGCCCTGGCCGGCGGCCTTCGCCGCGGTGCTCGGGCCCGAGCACGCGAACACCTTCTACGCCCGGTCCGAGCTGGCCCGATGGACGGGGATGGGCGGAGACGCGGCCTCGGCCCGTGACCAGTACGCCGCACTACTCCCTGTCATGGAGCGCGCGCTGGGTCCCGCGCACCCGAGCACGCTGGTCCTTCGTACCTACCTCATCGACTGGACGGAGGCGGCGGGCGGCACGACCGGCATGCTCGATCGGCACAGCGAGCTGCTTCCCCTCTTCACCGAGGTCAGGGGGGCGTCACACCCGGACACGCTGGCCGTCGCGTTGAACGTGGCGCGGAGCATCGGGACGGCCGGGAACGAGACATCCGCGCGAGACCAGTGCGCCCGACTTCTGCCGGTCTTCGAGCAGGTGCTCGGCCCGGAACACCGCCACACGCTCACCCTGCGGAGCGAGCTCGCCAAGTGGACCGCGGCCGCGGGCGACAGGGACGCCGCTCTCGACCTGAGCGAGGAGTTGCTCCCCGACCTGGAGCGCGTGCTCGGTCTGCACGATGAGGTGACCCTGGCCTGCTGGGACCACGTCGCCGGCTGGATCGGAGAGTCGGGTGACCCGGGCAACGCGAGGGCGCTGTGCGTCGAGCTGGTGGGTGTGCGAGAACGCGTCCTCGGAGCGGAGCATCCGGACACCCTGAGAGCGCGGGAGAGGCTCGCCCGATGGACGGGGGCAGCGGGGGACCCGGCCGGCGAGCGTGACCTGGACGTACAGCTGCTCCCTGCGATGAATCGGGTGCTCGGTTCGGAACACCCGCTCACGCTGACCTTGCGCTGCAATCTCGCCAGTGCGACCGCGCGGGCGGGCGATCCGGCAACGGCCCGTGACATGCAGGCCGAGGTGTTGCCGGTGCTCGAACGAGGGTGGGGACCTGAGCACCCCGATGTGATCGGGCTCCGGCACAATCTCGCAACCACTATCGGCCGGGCCGGCGACGAGACGATCGCCCGCGACCAGTGCGCCGCACTGATACCGGTCTTCGAGCGGGTACTCGGCCCGGAACACCCCCGCACGCTCCACCTCCGGTTGGACCTGTCCACCTGGACGGGCGTGGCCGGGGACGCGAACGCCGCCGCCCGGCAATGTGCCGTGCTCCTGCCGCTCGCCGAGCGGGTCCTCGGGGCGGACCACCCGATCTCTCTCGCCGTGCGGGACAGCCGCGACACCTGGCGGTCGCGATGGCGGCCACGGCTCCGTGGCGGCAGACTCCTGTAGCCCTCACCGGAACTCGTGGACCACCTGGATCTCGCCCACGATGTGGGCGTTGAAGTCGTCCAGCTCCTCGGCCGGAACCCAGAGCTCCAGGATCGTCCGCCCACCGGCCTGTTGGACGGGATACCGGCGCAGGAACTCCGTGTCGACCTCGAAGCGGGTGACGAACCCCGCCCCGTCGTGCTTCACGTTCCAGTCCCGCGCGATCCTGATCGCGTAGTCCTCGTCGAGGACCGGATAGAAGATCGGCTGCTCGGGGAGACGCGGCGGCCACGCACGCCAGTTCAGCTCGCGGACGAGGTCCAGCTCCACGGGTCCGGTGGGCCGCCACAGGGTCGTCGTCGGCTGAAGGCCGGTCATGTGCATCGCTCTCTTGGCAGGGGCGGCCGGGGATACGGCCGACGGGGACCCCGGACACTAGCCGCAGCGCAGAACGGCAGGCCACCCGATATCCGCGCCGGGGCCGCCGTCGCGACCGCACACGCCGGCCCGGCGGGGGTGTCCCGTCGGGCCGGCGTCGAGGTGGGGCGTCGTCAGCAGGCGTCGACCCAGAGGTGGGAGCCGACATGGTCGTTGACGGGCTCGCCCTGGCCCACGCCCTCGCCGAAGAACGTCAGGCCGGAGGCGCCGAGGTCGGGAATCGAGTGGCCCTGGTGGAGGCAGACCCACGAGCCTTCCCAGGAGGTGCCGCGGAAGAGCTTGACGTCCTCACCGCGGCCGGGGAAGCCGTTGTTCCAGATGTCCGAGACCCTGTCCCGGCAGCCGGCCCAGTTGCCGTTGGGCCCGTTCCACCTGCAGTGGAATCCGCCCGCGTGGGGGTGCTCCCAGGCGTAAAGGAAGCCGTCCGGGACGGCAACCGCCGCCGGGGCGACGGCCGCCGGGGCCTCGGGGACGGCGACGCGGGCGTCGGCCACCGGGGCCGTGAGCAGGGTGAGGGCTCCGACCATGAGAGCAGTGGCCAGGGCACGCTTGATGCGCATGGTGGTTCTCCTTCTGGGTGGGTGGCCGTACCGCCGTGTGCGGCGCGGCCGGTGGGGCCGCCGTGTGCCTCGTGGCACGCGGCGGAGTCGTGGGGCCCGGACGGTCAGTCCCGTGGGCCGTCGCCCAGGACACGGCGGGCGCGGGGCAGTGCCGCCGTCCTCAGCCGCTCCCGTGTCTCGACGTCCGCGCGGTACTCGCGGGCCAGGAGCCTGCCGTGGTGGGCGTCGAGATCCCGGGCCGTACGGGCCAGCGCCGACTCCCGGGCGCACCGGACCTCCGCCAGGGCGAGGGCCACCTCGCGGTCCTTGCCGAGGGGGCGTACGGGGGACAGCGCGGCGGTCCGGGCGTCGGCCGGTGTCGCGAACTCGTGCCCGGCGCGCCGCATGCAGCCCCGCCACGCGCCGAGCCGCCGCAGGTAGCCGCTGTCGGCCGTGACGCGGCTCCGGCGGATCCAGTCCAGGGCGTCGACGCGGGTCGAGGCACGGAACCAGGCGCCGAGGTCTCCGTAGAGCGCGCCCTGGGCCTCCGCGACGCACCCCCGATCGCTGCGCCGTACGGTTCCGCCGCCCGGTAGGCGGACGGTCAGCCCGTCGGGTGACGTGCCGTTGGCAGCGGCCAGCGCCTTCGCCTTCCGGTCCGCCGGGAGCGCGGCGAAGTAGGTGCGGTTCGGATCGCTCGCCGCGCGGGCCTCCCGGTGCCGTCGCAGGTCGGAGCCGTATCCGTGCCGTCGGGCCCGGTCGGCGTCGTCGAGGACGTACACGAAGGCCGTGCCCCCGGCGTCCTCGTCGAGCGGGAACACCCGGTACGTGAAGCCGTGCCGGCGCATGCAGTCCCGCAGCAGCCGCTGCTCGGCGTCGTGGAGCAGCCGGTCCTCGGCGGTCACCGCTCCCGTGGAGCCGGGGCGCACGGGAGGTGGTCGTTCGCCGGCGGCCGGTTCGCCGAAGCCGGCGAGCAGCGTCGCGGCGAGGGCGATCGTGGCGCCGGTGACCACCACGGTGACCGCCAGGGTGGCGGCGACGGGGGAGCGGCGGGCAGAGCTGTGCCGGGGCATGAGGGTCTCCTGCGGTGGGTCGGGAGGGTCGGGGAGGTGCGGGGAAGGTCGGGGACGACCGGGGCCCGAGGTGGCGGGGAAGGGCGTTGGCGTCGGTGCGCCGGAGTGCGGCGGCCACGTGGCTCCGCCGCACGGCGCGGGTTCGCACCGGGGGCGGGACGCCCGGTCGGGTGCCGCTGTCGAGCGGTGCCGTGGCCGGACAACCGAAGTCTGTGCCGGGCGGGAAGCGGCCCGCAACCGTGTCCCGCCCGCTTCGGCGAAGTCGGGATCCCGGCGCCGCTGACCTGCGGGGACTCTCCTGTCCCGGGACAAAGGAGTCCCCGGGACAGGAGCCGGGAACGGCGCAACGCGACGGCGGCCGCGTCGTTCTCGTGGTGTGCCCCGCGCAGCGCACCGAGGCGCGGGACCAGTGAAGAGCAGCCGACACCGAGGTCGCCCGCGACGGCGGGCCGGCCCGAACCGAGGGAGCCGATCCGTGAGCCGATCCGTGGACCACCGGAACGAGCGGGAGAGCGGACTTCTCCGCCGCGCGGACGCGAGAAGCCGCCGGGCAGGCGGACCGATCGGCAGGGGACGGGCCGCGTCCCGGCGGGGGTTCCTCGCGGCCGTGGCGCTGGGCGGCGCGGCTGCCTGCCTCGCCGCGCTCCCCGGCGCCGCCACCACCACACCCCTCGCCCCGGCCGCCGCAGCCCACGCACCCGCGCCGCCCTCGCCGACCGGGCCGCCCACGCCCGTCCTCGACCAGGACTTCGCCGACCCGGACGTCGTGCGGGTCGGCGGGGTCTTCCACGCCTACGCCACCAACGCCCACGGCAGGAACATCCAGCACGCCACCTCCACCGACCTGGTCCACTGGACGGTCGACGGGGCGGACGTCCTGCCCGAGGTCGGCGCCTGGGTCACGCTCGATCCGCCGGGCCATGTCTGGGCACCGGAAGTCTTCGACAACGGCGACGGCTTCACGCTCCACTACACGGCCCGCGACCGGGCCGGCGGGCGCCAGTGCATCGGCGTCGCGCTCGCGTCCTCGCCCGGCGGCCCGTTCCGGCCGGTCGGCGACGGCCCCCTGGTCTGTCCGACCGGGCAGGGCGGCGCGATCGACGCGTCGAGCTACACCGAGAACGGCACCCGCCACCTCCTCTGGAAGAGCGACGGGAACTGCTGCCAGTTGGACACCTGGCTCCATCTCCAGCCCGTCTCGTGGGACGGCACCCGGGTCACCGGGGACCCCGTCCGGCTCATCAAGCAGGACGATCCCCACAGCTGGGAGCAGGGCCTCGTCGAGGCACCCACCCTCGTGAAGAGGGACGGCCGTTACGTCCTCCTGTATTCGGGCGGCGACTACCGCACCCAGGCCTACGCCGCGGGCTGGGCGACCGCCGACGCGCTCACCGGGCCGTACGTGAAGGGGAGCGGGCCGTTCATGACGACGGCGTCCTTCGCGGGAGCGATCGGCGGACCGGGCGGCCAGGACGTCGTGACCGGCCCCGACGGCCGGGACCGGCTCCTCTTCCACGGCCGGGGCGCCGACGCCTCACGACGGGTGCTGTACGCCGCCGACCTGGGATTCGCCGACGGCCGTCCGGTCGTGCGCGGCAGCAAGGCGGTGTACGAGGCAGAGCTCGCCCGGGTGCACGCGGCGACTGTCCGCGAGGCGCGGAACGCCTGGGGCGACCGGGCCGTCGGGCACATCGACGAACCCGACAGCTTCGTGGAGTTCCGCGTCTTCGCCGCCTCGCCCGGCCGCCACACCCTGGCCGTGCGCTACGGCAACGGCTCGCTGGACGACGCGGGCGCGCCTGCCGCCGCGTCGCACCTGCTGACCGTCAACGGCACGCGTGCGGGCGCCGTCGACTACCCGTACACCGGGTGGGACGAGTGGACGTCGCGCGAGGTGCCGGTGGACCTGCGCGAGGGGTGGAACACGGTCCGTCTGACGAAGGGCGACCGGTACACGGAGCTCGACGCCGTGGAGGTGTCGTAGGGCCTGTCCGGCCACTTCGTGTCAGGCCCACTTCTGAGGTGTCGTCCCGTCGCACGGCAGCACCCGCAGACCGCCCGCGCTGTCGGCCAGACAGTGCCGGGCCGTCGTGCTCCTGACCTCGACGGCCGTGTCGTCCCGCGCGGTGACGGTCCACCGCTGTGACGCGGACGAGCCGCAGACCGTGGTGGTCAGGCCGCCGGGATGGTGGTCCAGGCACTCTCCCGTCGCGTGGTTCCTGAGCAGGGTGCTGCCGTCCTCCGTCGTGCGGACGGTCCAGCGCTGGTACGACATGCCGTTGCACGCGAAGGACCGGGTGCCCTGGTCGAGACTGTCGTCGAGGCACGCGCCCGTCGCCCGGCTCACGAAGATGCGGGTGATCTCCGACGTGGCGGACGTGGCGGACGTGGCGGACGCGCCCTGTGTGCCCGCCGAGGAATCGCCGGCGCCTGCCGGGGCCTGCGGCCGGGCGAGTACCAGGACCGCACTCACGACGCCGATCACCAGGCCGATCGCGGCCCCCGCGACGGCCCAGGCCACGTGCCGTCTCCGCACGGAGAGCGGGCGCCGCGCCGGCTCGGGCAGGACGGCGTCCGACGCCTCGGCGGCGATCGCGGGCCCGTCGGCGTCCTGCGACGCGGCGGCCTCCTGCGGAGCCTCCGCGTCCGCCTCCGCGTCCGCCTCCACCTCCGTCGGACCGGCGTCCTGAACCGGTACGTCCCCGCCCGGTTCGCCTCCCTCGCCCGGCTGACGCCGGACCGGTTTGCGCTGGCTGCGGTCGGCGGCCTCCCACAAGTGCCGGTACGCGGAGGGGTCGCCGTCGAGGACCTCGCACAGGGCGCGCACCGTGGACCACGGGGGAACGGTGCTGCCGAGGAAGTAACGGGACAGCGACGAGTCGCTGATGCGGACGCTCGTTTCGAGGGTCCGGAGCGTGCATCCGGAGCGCCGCTGGAGGTCGCGCAGCGCCCTGCCCAGCGCGCGGGCCGGCTCCTGGTCGTCAGGCCGGTCGGCAGCCATGATGGCGCCCTTCGCCGCAGGGACAAATGGTGTTCCAGCAGGTCAGAACCCTAGGGGGCGGCAGATCGTGGTGGCAAACAGGAGCACTCTCCCGAAGGACCCCGAGGCCGCCGGTTGACGTGGCGCCGGCCGACGGCCGCCGGAGTGCCGTCGGCACACCCACCTTTTTGTGGGTACTTGCCGGGGGAGGGGCGCGGGGAGAACCTGGTGGTGGCCGAGGGAACGGAGAGGGAAAGGAGACGGTCGAACGGTCAGGACGCGGCGCGCTCCTCGGCGAGCCGGTCCAGCCTGCGGTGGCCCCAGTCGGAGAGGGGCGCCAGCGCGTCGGAGAGCTCGCGGCCGAAGTCGGTCAGGGAGTAGACGGTCTTCGGCGGCACCACGTCGTGCACCTCGCGGTGCACGAGGCCGTCCGACTCCATCTCCCGCAGGGCCTGGGTCAGTACCTTCTCGCTGATCGCCGGGATCCGCCGGCGCAGCTCACCGGGCCGGTGCGGGCCGGATTCGAGCATCCAGAGCAGCAGGGTCTTCCACTTGCCGTCGATCACTGCGACGGCCGCGGTCACGCCGCAGACCTCCGTGTCTGCGGCCCGGCCACGCGTCATCGTGCTCGTCCCCGTCCTCGTACCTCGGTCATGTCTTTTCTTCTTACCTCATGTACAAGGGAGTTCCGCGATGTCTTCTTCCCCTTCTTCCTCCCCTTCTTCTTCCCCGACCTCGTCCGAGGTGCCGTCCGTGACGGTCGTCGGACTCGGCCCCATGGGCCGTGCGCTGGCCGGTGCGTTCGTGGCCGCCGGGGTCCGTACCACCGTGTGGAACCGCACCCCGGGCCGGGACCGTGAGCTGGTCGCGCGGGGCGCGATCGGGGCGGCGACGGTCGAGGAAGCGGTCGGCGCGAGCCCGCTCAGCGTCGTCTGCCTGGTCAATTACGACGCGACGGACGCCGTACTCCGTCAGGTCGCCGTCACGGCGGCGCTGAAGGGCCGCACCCTGGTGAACCTCACGGCCGACACCCCGGACCGGGCCCGGGACACCGGCCGTTGGGCCGGCGATCACGGCATCCGGTATCTCGACGGCGCCATCATGACGCCCACCCCGACCATCGGCACGCCGCAGGCTGTGTTCCTGCACAGCGGCCCGGCCGAGCTCTACGCCGAACACCGGCCGGTGCTCGACGTCCTGGGCGGCAGCCACACGCACCTCGGTGAGGACATCGCCCGGGCGGCGGCGTACGACATCGCGCTGCTCGACATCTTCTGGACGTCGATGGCGGGGTACGTCCACGCGGTCGCCCTGGCGGGGGCGGAGGGCGTCTCGCCGAGCGAACTGGCCCCGTTCGCCCAGGGCATCGGCGCGATCCTGCCGCCGCTGTTCCAGGAACTGGCCGAGGACCTGGAGAGCGGTGCCTACTCGGGCGAGGGCAATCCGCTGACGTCCGCGGTGTCGTCCATGGCGCACATCGTCCAGGCGTCCGAGGCCCACGGCATCGACGCGGGCGTGATGCGGGCGGCCGAGGGGCTCGCGCGCCGCACGGTGGGCCTGGGCCACGGCGCCGAGGGCTTCATCCGGATCGCCGAAGTCCTCACCCGTCGCTGAGAGTTCGGCGCTCGCCGACGGGTTCCGGGTCCGTCGCCCCGAAGCACTCCTCCGGGGCGACCTCCCGGCCCTCCTCCGTGCGGACCCGGGTGAGGGCGAGGGCGTGGTTGTGGCCCGTGTGGGCGGCGGCTCCCGTGACGATGACGACGCCCTCGTCCTCGGTGTGGAGGACCAGTCCGGGCGTTCCGGCGTAGGTGTGGCGCGTGACCGTGGCGGCGAGGATGTCGAGCCGCCGGCCGTGGTGGTGGGTGTACGCGGCCGGGTACGCGTTCCGTCGGGCGTCGACGAACCGCGCGAGGGACTCCGCCGGAAGGGACCAGTCGATCCGGCCGTCCTCGACGGAGTGGGTCCGTACGGGGATGTCGGCGCCCCGCCCTCGGGGACGGTCGCTCCCCGCCGGTTCGTGCACGACGCCGGCCGGTGCCGGTTCGAGGTGGCGGTGCACCCGCCGTAACAGGGAGCCCAGTTGGTCGCGTTCCGCCGGGTTCAGCGGGGCGAGGATCTCGTCGTCCGCCGATGCGATGTCGGCGCTGAGGTCGGCGAGTGCGGCCCTGCCCTCGTCGGTCAGTGCGACGACGACGCGGCGCCGGTCGGAGCGGTCCCGGACGCAGTCCACGTGCCCGGCCCGCTCCAGGTCGTTGACGATCTTCACGAGGTCGCTGGCGTTGATGTCGAGCCGGGCGGCCAGGGCCGTCTTCATCTGCGGGCCGAGGTCGCCGAGCAGCGCCAGCACGGTGAGGTGCCACAGCCGGAGCCCCCGGGCGGCCAGCCGGTCGGTAAGCCGCCGACGCGCGGCCTTGCCGATGGCGGTCAGGAGGTACGCGTGGAGGTCGAGGACGCTCGGCGGCGTCGTGCGCGCCGGGGCACCGGTGGCGGGCGGCGCGACCGGTGTCTCGCCCGGGAGCGCGGGGAGCGTCAGGTCGGTACCGGCGAGCGCCGCGAGGACCCGCGCCCAGTCGGTCGGTACGTTCGAGAGGCCGACGAAGGCGAACTGCTTGCCTTCCGGGTCGTGTGCCGTCCCGGAGACGACCGACTGCTCCATGACTCATCCTTAGGTGAGGCTAACCTAATATTCATTCAGCGACGCACCCCGGGACCTTCCGGGGCACGTCAGTGGCTATGCGGTGGCCGTCCGCAGCTCCAGCGTGCAGCACTTCACGCTGCCACCGGCCTTGAGGAGTTCCGAGAGGTCCACGCCGATGGGGTGGAAGCCCCGGGCGCGCAACTGCTCGGTCATTCCCGTGGCGTTGTGCGGCAGCACCACGTTGTAGCCGTCCGAGGTCGCGTTGAGTCCGAAGACCGCCGCGTCCTCGGCCGTGGCGATGACGGCGTCGGGGAACAGGCGCCGCAGGACCGCGAGGCTGCCCGGCGAGAAGGCCGCCGGGTAGTACGCGATCGTCCGCTCGTCGAGCACCGTCAGCGCGGTGTCGAGGTGGTAGTAGTCCGGGTCCACGAGCGTCAGCCCGATGACGGGGCGCCCGAAGAACTCCTGCGCCTCGTCGTGCGAGCGCGGGTCGCTGCGGAAGCCCGTACCGGCGAGCAGCCAGTCGCCGGTCAACAGGTAGTCCCCCTCGCCCTCGTTGACGACGTCGGCGGTGCGGAGGTCGGGGAACCCGTTGTCGCGCAGCCAGTCGTGGTAGGCGGGACCCTCCGCGATGCGCTCGGCGTCGCGGAACCTCGCCACGAGCGCCCGGCCGTCGATCACCGTGGCGCCGTTGGCGGCGAAGACCATGTCGGGGAGGCCGGGGAGGGGGTCGATCGTGTCGACGGTGTGCCCGAGGCTCAGGTAGACCTCGCGCAGCTTCTCCCACTGGGTGATGGCCAGTTGGGTGTCGACGGGCTTCGCCGGGTCCATCCAGGGGTTGATGGAGTAGACCACGTCGAAGTGGGTGGGCCGGCACATGAGGTAGTGCCGAGGCCGTGCGGTACGCATGGTGAGGGTCCTCGATGTCAGGGGCGGCCGGTGAGGTAGCCGCCCATGGAAGTGAAGTACTCGGCCGCGGACAGCTCGCGGCCGTCGTCCGTGCGGACGCGGGTGACGGCCAGGCCGTGGTTGCGGCCCGTGCGCGCGTCGGCTCCGGCGACGATGACGACGCCGTCGCCCTCGCGGTAGAAGATCCGGCCGGGCGTCCCGCCGTAACGGCCCGTGGAGACCACGGCGGAGAGGACTTCGAGACGCCTTCCGCGGTGGAAGGTGAAGGCGGCCGGATACGGGTCGGACTGGGCACGGACCAGGCGCTCCAGCACCTCGGCCGGCCAGCTCCAGTCGATCCGGATGTCCTCCTCGGCCCGCTTGTGGAAGAAGCTGGCCTGCGACCTGTCCTGCCGGGTGAACTCGGTCTGCCCGGAGGCGATCAGGCCGAGGGCGCCGATCGTGACCGGGGCGATGAGGTCGACCGTCTTGTGGAACAGGTCCGTCGCCGTGTCGGTCGGCTCCACGGCCACCGACTCCTGCCGGACGATGTCGCCGGCGTCGAGCACCTCGTCCATCATGTGGGCCGTGACGCCCACTTCCGGCTCGCCGTTGATCAGCGCCCAGATCAGCGGCGAGAAGCCGGCGTACTTCGGCAGCAGGGAGTCGTGGACGTTCAGCGTGCCGTGGCGCGGGAGATCGTAGATCCGCGGCGGGATCCACGTACGCCAGTTGTTGGCCACGATGATGTCCGGATCGGCCTCCTTGAGCCGCTCGAACAGCTCCTCGTCGTCCGGCCGGTTGCGGATGACGACGGGCACGCCGTGCTCCGCCGCCAGGTCGGCGACCGAGTCGCTCCAGATCTTCTCGTACGCGTGCTCGCTCTTGGGGTGCGTCACGACCAACACCACGTCGTGCTCGGAGTCCAGGAGCGCTTGGAGGGTGCGATGGCCCCAGGTCTGATAACCGAACATGACGACCCGCATGGGCTTCCTCCTCGGAAGAGCGATTGATCGGCGTAAGTAAAGCAAGGCTTACCTAACATCACAACTGGGTGATGTTTCAAGGCTGTTCGAAGCCATGGTTTCGGTGCTGTTCGCGACACCCCGTCGACAGGCGCCATCAAATCAGGTTAGCTTTACCTAAGTTCCGCTCGGGTCGCCCTCTCCGGTGTGCCCCGATGCCCTGTTCCCTGCCACGCCCCCCACAGGCGGCACGCACGATGGGAGTGACATGTCTCAGGTTCTTCCTGGCGACACACCTCTGGTCCACGACCTCATTGGAATCGGCTTCGGGCCGTCCAACGTGGCCATGGCGTTGGCGCTCAGCGAGCACAACGCACGCGTCGGCAGGGAGGAGGCGGTGACCGCGCACTTCTTCGAGCGGCAGCCGTGTTTCGGCTGGCACCGCGGCATGCTGATCGACGACGCGACCATGCAGGTGTCCTTCCTCAAGGACCTCGTGACGCTCCGGAACCCGTCCAGCGAGTACAGCTTCCTCTGCTACCTGCAGAGCAAGGGGCGGTTGATCGACTTCGTCAACCACAAGAACCTCTTCCCGCTGCGCGTGGAGTTCCACGACTACTTCGAGTGGGCGGCGGCGAAGGTCGACGACATGGTCTCGTACGGCCACGAGATCATCGCCGTCGAACCGGTCGTCCAGGACGGCGTGGTGGAGTACCTGGAGGTCACCGCCCGCGCCGGATCGGAGCTCGTCGTCCACCGCGCCCGCAACCTCGTCCTCGGCACCGGACTGCGCCCCCGGATGCCGGAGGGCATCGAGCGCAGCGACCGCGTCTGGCACAACTCCGACCTGCTGGCCAAGGTGGACGGCCTGGAGGGCACCGCCCCCGAGAGGTTCGTCGTCGTGGGCGCCGGGCAGAGCGCCGCCGAGAACGTGGCCTACCTGCACCGCCGCTTCCCGGACGCCGAGATCTGCGCCGTCTTCTCCCGCTACGGCTACAGCCCCGCCGACGACAGCGCCTTCGCCAACCGCATCTTCGACCCCGAAGCGGTCGACGAGTACTTCACCGCTCCCGACGACGTCAAGCGCAAGCTGATGGAGTACCACGGCAACACCAACTACTCCGTGGTGGACATCGACCTCATCGACGACCTGTACCGGCAGTCGTACCAGGAGAAGGTCCTCGGCACCGAGCGGCTGCGCTTCCTCAACATCTCCCGGCTCGTCGGCGTCGAGGACGGCCCCGACGGAGCCCGCGCCACCGTCAGGTCCCTGGTCAGCGGCGAGGAGACCACGCTCGACGCCGACGTGGTCGTGCTCGCCACCGGCTACAGCCCCGCCGACCCGCTCGGCCTCCTCGGGGACGTCGCCGAGCGCTGCCACCGCGACGAGCAGGGCCGCATACGCGTCGAGCGCGACTACCGCGTCGCCACCGACCCCGAACTGCGCTGCGGCATCTACCTCCAGGGCGGTACGGAGCACACCCACGGCATCACGTCGTCGCTGCTCTCCAACACCGCGATCAGGGTCGGGGAGATCCTCGACTCGATCGTCGGCCACCGCCCCGCCGCCGTGCCGGCCGCCCGCGAGAACCGGCCCGTCGCCGACGGCGTCGGCACGGCCCGCTAGACCCGACCCGCGCCGGGCCCCGGGCCCGCTGGAGCCGGTCCGTCTCAGGCCCGGTCCGCAGGAACCGGTCCGCGAGGCCCGGTCTGCGCCACACCCGGTCCGCTGGAACCGGTCCGCCGGGACCGGCCCCCGCGAGGAACCCCCGTGCCGCACCCCTCGCACCTCTCCGCGCCCCCCACGCAACACCCGCCGCTTCCCCGCCGGGCAGCGCTCTCGCCCGGCGGGGGCGGCACGCACTGTGAATCCCCGTGAAAGGAAAGTCTGTGTCCACTGGTGCACGTCCCGCGCTCGCGCGGTTCGCCAGATCCGCTCCCCGCGTGGCCGTCCTCGCGGTGGCGGCGCTCGCACTCGCCGCCTGTGGGGGCGGGACGGAGAAGTCCGGCTCGTCCTCCACGCCCTCCGCGCCGGCGTCGGCCGACGGAGCGGGCAAGCCCGCCGCGTTCCCGGTGACGGTCGCGCACAAGTACGGCAGCACGACGATCGACAAGGAGCCGAAGACGATCGTCACCCTCGGCCTCTCCGACCAGGATGCGGTGCTCGCGCTCGGTGTCGAGCCGGCCGGCTCGGTCGACTGGTTCAAGGAGCAGCCGTACGGCAAGTGGCCCTGGACGAAGGACAAGTGGGGCGACACGAAGCCGGTGATCGTCGGCGAGCGCGACGAGTACAACATCGAGAAGATCGCCGCGCTCAAGCCGGACCTGGTCATCGCCCAGTACTCGGGGATGAAGAAGGAGCAGTACGACACGCTCTCCAAGTTCACCAAGGTCGTCGCCCAGCCCAAGGAGCACCCCGACTACGGTGCGCCGTGGCAGGTCATGACCCGGCAGATCGGCAAGGCGCTCGGCAAGGACGCCGAGACCGAGAAGCTGATCGCGGACATCGACACCCGCTTCAAGGCCGTCCGCGACAAGCACCCCGAGTTCGCGCAGAAGACGCTGACCGTCGCCGACTCCTTCGAGGCCGGCAAGTACTCGGCGTTCACCAGGACCGACCCCAAGGCGATCTTCTTCTCCGGGCTCGGCTTCAAGCTGAAGCCGGAGATCGACGGCCTGGCCAAGCCGGGCTGGAACGTCGCCGAGCTCAGCGCCGAGAAGCTGAACGTCCTCGACGTGGACCGGCTCGTCTGGGTCACCTCCAGCACCGAGGCCAACGACCGCATCAAGGCGGAGCCGCTCTACAAGAAGCTGAAGGTCAACCAGGAGAAGCGCGACCTGTTCGTGCCCTACCAGGACCCGGACATCGGCGCCGCGTTCTCCTTCAACACCGTCCTGTCGATCCCGTACGCCATCGACGAGATCGAGCCGCTGCTCGCGGCCATCAAGTGACGACGCACCGCTGCCCCGCTCGTCGCTGACGCAGCGTCAGGGAGCGTGGGTCCTACCGACGGCGTGGCGGTCCCGCCACGCCGTCGAGTCGCGACCGGGACCACTCACACCGACGCACCTCCAGGGAAAGGCCACTTCGTACGATGTTTGACGTCGAGTCGGACCGGACGTCCGCCCACGGGCTCCCCCTCACCGGCGGGCAATCCGGTATCTGGCTGGCCCAGCAACTGGAGCCGGACAGCTCTGCCTACAACATCGTGTTCACGCTCGACCTCCGCGGCGACCTCGACCTCGACCGGCTCGCCGCGGCCGTCCGCCGGGCCGTCGACGAGGCCGAGTGCCTGCGGGTGAACGTCGTTCCCGGGAGCGACGGACCGCGCCAGACGCCCCGCACCCACCCCCTCGACCTCACGGTCGTGGACCTGCGCGCCGCCGCCGACCCGGAGGAGGCCGCCGCCGCGTGGACCGCCGCCGACCGGGACCGGACCGTCGACCTCGCCCACGGACCGCTCTCCGGCCACGCGCTGCTGCGGCTCGCCGACGACCACGTCCTCTGGGTCCAGCGCTACCACCACATCGTCAACGACGGCATGGGCGCCGCCCTCGTCTCCCGGCGCGCCGGCGAGTTCTACACGGCGGGGGAGCAGGCGCCGGCCCCCGGCGACCGCACCCTCGCCGGCCTGGTCGCCGCCGACCGCGCCTACCGCACGTCGGACGGGCACGATCAGGACCGCGCCTGGTGGGCCGACCGCATGGCCGGCAGGACCGAGCCCGTACGCCTCGTCGAGCGCGCCGCGTCCCCGATGACGCGACGCCTGCGGCGTACGACGGAACTCGCCGCCCAGGACGTCGACCGGCTGCACGCCGCCGCCCGGAGCGCGGGCGTCCGCCCGTCCCGCGTCCTCGTCGCCGCCGTCGCCGCCTACCTCCACCGCGTCAGCGGCGAGCAGGACCTCGTCCTCGGCCTGCCGATCACCGCCCGCCGGGACGAGGTCTCCGCGACCGTCCCCGGCATGGTGTCCAACATCCTCCCGCTGCGCCTCGCCGCCGGGCCCGCCGCCACCGGGGCCGCCCTCGTGGCCCACGTCCGCGACCGGGTCGCCGACGCGGTCGCCCACGGCCGCTACCGCGCCGAGGACCTGGCCAGGGACCTCGGCCTCGTCGACGGCGTGCCGGAGCTCGTCGGACCCACCGTCAACGTCCTGCCGCGCTCCGAGGGCCTCCGCTTCGCGGCCGACGGCGGCGAACTCGACGCCGAGCTGCGCCCGGAATGGCTGGGGCCCGTCAGCGACCTCGCCTTCACCTTCGCCGAGACCCGGCACGGCCGGGGCGTCACCGTCCACCTCGACGCGGACGCCGACGTGTGCGACGAGCGGGAGCTCGCGGACCACGAACGCCGCTTCCTCGCCGTGCTGCGTGACTTCACCGCGGACCTCGACCGCCCCCTCGGCCTCCTCGACGTCACCTCCGACGCCGAACGCGCCCTGGTGCTCGACGAGTTCGGCGTCGCCCCGCGCGAGGTCGCGGACCTCTCCTGGCCCGCCGCCTTCGAGCGGCAGGTCCGCCGCAGGCCCGACACCGTCGCCCTCGTCTGCGAGGACCGGGAGCTGACGTACGCCGGACTCAACTCCGCCGCCAACCGGCTCGCCCGGCTCCTCGCCGCGCGAGGCGTGGGCGCCGAGGACGTCGTGGGGGTGGCCCTGCCGCGCTCGCCCGAACTCGTCGTCGCCCTCCTCGCCGTGATGAAGGCCGGCGCCGCCTACCTGCCGCTGGACGCGGACCACCCGCGCGACCGCATCGCCTACATGCTGGACGACGCCCGGGCCCGGACCGTCCTCACCGTGCGCGACCTCGCCGGTGAACTCCCGCGGCCCACGGGCGTCACACACCTCCTGCTCGACGACCCGGAGACCGCCGACGCGCTCGCCGCCCTCGCCGACACCGACCCCGGTGTCCCCGTCGCCCTCGACCAGGCCGCGTACGTCATCTACACCTCCGGCTCGACCGGCCGCCCCAAGGGTGTCGTCGTCCCGCACGACGGCGTCGGCAGCCTCGTCGCCACGGCGACCGACCGCATCGGCATCACCGCCGACAGCCGGGTCGTGCAGTTCGCCTCCGTCGGCTTCGACGTGACGGTGTGGGACCTGATCATGTCGCTGTGCGTCGGCGGCCGGATCATCGTCGTCCCCGCCGAGCGCCGCGTCGCGGGCCCCGCGCTCACCGACTACATCGCCCGCCACCGCGCCACCCACATGATCCTCCCGCCGTCGCTCGTCTCCGCCCTGCCGCAGGAGTGCGAACTCCCCGCCGGGGCCGTGCTCGTCGTCGGCACCGAGGCGGTCCCGAGCGAACTGATCGCCCGCTGGGACGGCAGGCTCCGGGTCGTCGTCGCGTACGGCCTCACCGAGGCGAGCGTCAACTCGACGCTCTGGCTCGCCGAGCCCGACCGGCCCGGCCCCGCGCCCATCGGCCGGCCCGACCCCAACACCCGCGCCTACGTGCTCGACACGGCCCTCCGCCCGGTGCCCGTCGGCGCGGAGGGCGAGCTGTACGTCGCCGGCCGCGGCCTCGCCCGCGGCTATCTGGGCCGCCACGGGCTGACGTCGGAGCGGTTCGTCGCCGACCCGTACGGCGAGCCCGGCACCCGCATGTACCGCACCGGCGACCGGGTCCGCTGGGGCGCCGACGGCAACCTGGAGTTCCTCGGCCGCGCGGACGGCCAGATCAAGATCCGCGGCCACCGGATCGAGCCCGGCGAGATCGAGAGCGCCCTGATGGCCTGCCCGGGCATCGCCCAGGCCGCCGTCCTCGCCCGCGAGGACCACCGGAGCGTGAAGCGCCTCGTCGCCTACCTGGTCGCGGAGGCGGCCGGCGCGGAGGCCGAGGCCGCCGTGACGGCCGCGCGCGCCCACGTGGCCGACGCGCTCCCCGACCACATGGTCCCGTCGGCCGTCGTCGTCCTCGAGGGAACGCTCCCGCTGACCCCCAACGGCAAGCTCGACAGCAAGGCCCTGCCCGAGCCCCGGTGGACGGCCCTGACCGGCGCCGACACCCCGGGCACCCCGGCCGAGACCGCGCTCGCCGCGCTGTTCGCCGAGGTCCTCGGCCTGCCGTCGGTGGGCGTCCACGACAGCTTCTTCGAACTGGGCGGCGACAGCATCGTCGCCATCCAGCTCGTCCACCGCGCCCGCGAGACCGGGCTCGCGATCACCCCGCGCGAGGTGTTCCGGAACAGGACCGTGGCCGCTCTCGCCCGCGCCGCCCGGACCACCGGCGAGACCCCCACCGCCCCGGCCCGCGCGGTGGAGCTCGACGCGGACGCCCTGCCCGTCTCCCCGCTCCAGGAAGGCTTCTTCTTCCACGCGGAGTTCGACGACCGGGCCAAGGACCTCTACGTCGTCCAGGAACTCCTCGACCTCGCGGGCCCCGTCGACCCCGACCGGCTCCGCGACGCCCTCCAACTTCTCCTCGACCGGCACCCGTTGCTGCGCGCGTCGTTCCGCCAGCTGCCCGGCGGCGAGATCGTCCAGCGGCTCGCCGCGCACGTGACCCTGCCGTGGCGGGAGGCCGACACCGCCACCACCGGACTCGACGCGCTCCTGCACGCCGACCGCGCCGAGCGGTTCGCCCTCGACCGGCCGCCGCTGCTGCGCGCCACCCTCATCAGGGACGGGCAGCGCCACCGGCTCCTCCTCACCCTGCACCACATCGTCGCCGACGGCTGGTCCGTCTCCGTCCTGCTCCGCGAACTGGCCGCCGCGTACGAGGGGTTCACGCTCCCGGAGCCGGTCGCCCCGGAGCCGTACCTGGCCTGGCTCGCGGGCCGGGACCGCGACGCCGCCCGCGAGGCGTGGGGGCAGGCCCTCGCCGGGCTCGACGAGCCCACCCGGCTGCCCGAGCTCTCCCGCCCGGGCACCGCCGACGCGCCGGCCCGCCCCGAGCACGTCGACACCCGGCTCCCCCAGGGCCTCGCCGACGGACTGACCGCCTACGCCCGGAGCCACGGCCTGACCCTGAGCACCGTCCTCCACGGCGCCTGGGGCCTCCTCCTCGGCGCGCTCACCGGCAGCCGGGACGTCGTCTTCGGCACCACCGTCTCCGGGCGCACCACGGAGGTCGCGGACCTCGACGCCGCCGTGGGCCTGTTCATCAACACCGTTCCGGCGCGGGTGACCCTGCGCCCCGACGAGTCGCTCACCGACCTCCTGCGGCGCGTCCAGGACGAGCACGCGGCCCTGCTCGACCACCAGCACCTCGGCCTCGCCGACATCCAGCGGGTCACGGGCGGCGGCGGTGAACTCTTCGACACGCTCGTGGTGGTGGAGAACTACCCGACCGGCGACCGGACCGCGGGGCAGGGGCCCGAGAAGCCGCTCGTCACCGGCGCCGAGATCCTCGACGCCGTGCACTACCCGCTCGCGCTCGTCGTCGAGCCCGCCGACGACGGGCTGCTGCTGCGGTTCAAGCACGACGCGGCACGCCTCGACCAGGTCGCCGTCGCGGTCCTCGCCTGCCGCTTCACCGCCCTGCTGCGGACCGTCGTCGCCGAACCCGCCCACCCCGTCGGCCGCACCGGCATACTCTCCCTCCGCGAGCGGGACCACCTCGCGGAGCTCAACGCCACCGGGCACCCGGTCCCCGAGGCGACCCTCGCCTCCCTCTTCGCCGCACGGGTCGCGGACGCCCCGCACTCCCCGGCCGTCGTCTTCGACGACACCACCCTCACCTACGCGGATCTGGACCGGCGCGCCGAGGCGCTCGCCCGGCGGCTCCGGGCCCGCGGCGCCGGCCCCGAGCAGTACGTCGCCGTCGCCGTGCCCCGCTCGGCCGAGCTGATGGTCGCGCTCCTCGGCGTCCTCAAGTCGGGCGCCGCCTACCTGCCGGTCGACCTCGACTACCCGGCCGACCGGGTCGCGTTCATGCTCACCGACTCGGGCGCCCGTACCGTCGTGACGACGGCGGAGGCCGCCGGCCGGCTGCCCGCCGTCCCGGACCTCCACCACCTGCTCGTCGACGGTGAGGAGCGGGACGGGGCCGCCCCCGACGCGCCCGTGCGCGCCGCCGGACCCGACCACCCCGCGTACCTGATCTACACCTCGGGCTCCACCGGCCGGCCCAAGGGCGTCGCCGTCACCCACCGGGCGATCGTCAACCGGCTCGCCTGGATGCAGCACGCGTACGGGCTGACCGCCGACGACCGGGTGCTCCAGAAGACCCCGTCCAGCTTCGACGTGTCGGTCTGGGAGTTCTTCTGGGCGCTGGCCGAGGGCGCGACCGTCGTCCTCGCCCGCCCCGACGGCCACCGCGACCCCGCCTACCTGGCCGGCCTCATCCACGAACGGGCCGTCACCACGGCCCACTTCGTGCCGTCGATGCTCGCCGCGTTCGTCCAGGTCGCGGAGTCCGCCACGGACCTCCCCGACTGGGCGGCGAGCCTGCGCCGGGTGTTCTGCAGCGGCGAGGCGCTCACCGGCGCCGACGCCCGCCGCTGGCGAGACCTCACGTCCCGGACCTCCCGCGACGGCCGGGGACCCGTCCCCCTCCACAACCTCTACGGCCCCACCGAAGCCGCCGTCGACGTCACGTACTTCCCGTACGAGGGCGGCGACGAGCCCGCCGTCCCGATCGGGCGACCCGTGTGGAACACCCGGCTCCACGTCCTGGACCCGTTCCTGCGGCAGGTGCCCGACGGAGTGCCCGGCGAGCTGTACCTCGCGGGCGTCCAGCTGGCGCGGGCCTACCACCACCGGCCCGGTCTTACCGCCGAGCGGTTCGTGGCCGACCCCTTCGGCGAGCCCGGCAGCCGGATGTACCGCACCGGCGACCTGGTGCGGCGGCGCGCCGACGGCGCGGTCGAGTACCTCGGGCGCACCGACCGCCAGGTCAAGATCCGCGGCAACCGCATCGAGCTGGGCGAGATCGAGACCGCCCTCGCCGCACTCCCCGGCGTCGCCCGCGCCACCGTGACCGTCCGCAACGGCGCCCTCGTCGGCTACGCCGTCTCGGCCCCCGGCGCCGCCCCGGAGCAGGGGGCGCTCCTCGCGGCGCTCGCCGACGCGCTGCCCGCCCCCATGGTGCCCGGCGCCCTCGTCGTCCTCGCCGAACTGCCCCTGACGCCCAGCGGCAAGCTCGACCAGAACGCCCTGCCGGCCCCCGAGGCCGCACCCCGGGCGGACGGCCGCGCGCCCCGCGACGAGCGCGAGCGCGCCCTGTGCGCGATCTTCGCCGACGTCCTCGGCATGCCGGGGATCGGCGTCGACGACGACTTCTTCGTCCTCGGCGGCGACAGCCTCACCTCGATCACCGTCGCCACCCGCGCCCGCGAGCGGGGGCTGACGCTCAGCCCGCGCGACGTGTTCGCGTGCCGCACCCCCGCCGCGCTCGCCGAGACGGCCGCGCGTACGGCCCTGACTGCGGCCCCGACTGCGACTTTGACCGCGACTCCGACCGCGACGCCGGCCGACCCCACCGCATCCCAGACAACCGAGGTACCCGTGCACTCAGACGGCGTGACCGTCTCCGCCACCGACGCCGGGCAGGCCGCCGCCGCCCTCCAGGCCGTCCTGGCCCTCCAGCAGCAGTCCGGCGCCGCCGTCGACCCCGCCCTGAAGGCCCTGCTCGACCAACTGACAGCCGCCGCGCCCCCGGAGCCCTCCGCACCGGCCCCGGAACCGCCCCCGGCCCCGCTGGGCGGGCTCGTGCTCACCGCCGAGGAGACCGAGCGCGTCCACGCCGCCGCCGGGCTCCCCGTCGCGGACATCTGGCCGCTCTCCCCGCTCCAGGAGGGCATGTACTTCCACGCCACCTACGACGCCGGCGACGCCCTCGACGTCTACCAGTCCCAGGAGGCCCTCGACTTCGACCGCAGGGTCGACGCCGACCGGCTGCGGGCCGCCTGCCGCGCCCTCCTCGCGCGCAACACCAGCCTGCGCGCCGGATTCACCAGCGACGGCCTGCCCCGGCCCGTGCAGTTCATCGCGGACGGCGCCGAGATCCCGCTGACCGAGGAGGACCTGAGCCACCTGCCCGAGGAGGAACAGCGGACCCGGGTGGAGGAGCTGCTCGCCGCCGACCGCCGCCGGCGCTTCGACCTGTCCGCCGCCCCGCTCTGCCGCCTGCTGCTCATCCGCCTCGGCGACGGCCGCGACCGGCTCGTCGTCACCCACCACCTCATCCTGTGGGACGGCTGGTCCGCCTGGCTGTTCCTGGAGGAGCTGTTCACGCTGTACGAGCGGGCCGGCGACGCCACCGGCCTCGCGCGGCCCGGCTCGTACCGCGACTACCTGGCCTGGCTCGACGCCCAGGACACCGCGGCCGCCCTGGACGCCTGGCGCGGGACGCTCGCCGGATTCGACGAACCGACGCTCGTCGCCCCGTCCGGACGCGACGCCGGCCCCGTCATCCCGGCCGACTTCGACGCCCACCTGACCCAGGAGAGCAGCGACCGGCTCCGCGCCCTCGCCCGGCGCCACGGACTCACCCTGAACACCGTCCTGAACGCCGCCTGGGGCCTGGTCCTCTCGGCGATGACGGGCCGCGGCGACGTCGCCTTCGGCACGGCGGTCGCCGGGCGCCCGGCGGACGTACCGGACGTGGCCGGCATCATCGGCATGTTCCTGAACACCGTCCCCGCCCGCGTCGCCTTCGCCCCGGACGAGCCGCTGCTCGACCTGCTGCGGCGGATGCAGACCGAGCGCGCCTCCGTCATGCCGTACGAGTACGTGGGCCTGGGCACGCTCCAGCAGGAGACCGGCCACCGCCGCCTCTTCGACACGCTCTTCGTGCTCCGCTCGGCCGACGGCGAGGACCGCGCGGCGGAGCTCCGGGCGCGGCACGGCATCACCGGCGTCTCCAACGTCGACGGCACCCACTTCCCGCTCACCCTGATCGTCACGCCCGGCGCGCGGCTGCGGGTGACCCTGGCGGCCAGGCCCGACCTCTTCGACGCCGCGGCCGCCGCCACGATCCTGGCCCGCTTCACGACGGTCCTCGACCGCCTGGGCGAGGCCCTCGACGGCACGGCGTCCGCCCGCACCGCCGGAGTGGACCTGCTGCTCCCGGAGGAGCGCGCCGCCCTCGACTCCGGCCGCGCGGCCACCCGCGAGGACGTACCGGACGAGACCGTCGCCGACATGCTGACGGCCCAGGTCGCCCGTACCCCCGACGCCGTGGCGCTCGTCTTCGGCGACCGCGCCCTCACGTACGCCGAACTGGACGCGCAGATCAACCGGCTCGCCCGGCTGCTCCTCGCCCGCGGCGCCGGACCCGAGACGGTCGTGGCGCTCGCTCTGCCCCGGTCCATCGAGATGGTGGCCGCGCTCTTCGCCGTCCTGCGGACGGGCGCCGCCTACCTGCCGCTCGACCTCGACCACCCCGCCGACCGGCTGCGCCTGATGGCCGAGGACACGGGACCGCTGTGCCTGCTGTCCACGACCGCCGTCGCCCCGACCCTGCGCGGCGAGGACGGGCCCGTCGCCCCCGAGCTCCTCCTCGACGACCCGGCCGTGGCGGCCGAACTGGCCGCGCTGCCCGGCGACGGCATCAGCGACGCCGAGCGGCCCGCGTTCGCCCGCGGTGTGCCGGACCGGCTGGAGCACCCCGCGTACGTCATCTACACCTCCGGCTCCACCGGCCGCCCCAAGGGCGTCGTCACCCCCTACCGGGGTCTGACGAACATGCAGCTCAACCACCAGAAGGAGATCTTCGACCCGGCCATCGCCTCGGCCGGCGGACGGCGCCTGCGCATCGCGCACACCGTCTCCTTCGCCTTCGACATGTCCTGGGAGGAGCTGCTCTGGCTCGTCGAGGGCCATGAGGTCCACGTCTGCGACGAGGAGCTCCGCCGCGACGCCGAGGCCCTGGTCGCGTACTGCGACGAGCACCGCGTCGACGTCGTCAACGTCACGCCCACCTACGCCCAGCTCCTCATCGAGGAGGGCCTGCTCGACCGCGACGAGGCCACGGGCAGTGGCGCGGGCAGTGGCACGGGCAGTGGCACGGGCAGTGGCGCGGGCCGGCACCGGCCCGCGCTCGTCCTGCTCGGCGGCGAGGCCGTCTCCGACACGGTCTGGACGCGCCTGCGCGACACCGACGGCACGTACGGCTACAACCTGTACGGCCCGACCGAGTACACGATCAACACCCTCGGCGGTTCCACCACCGACAGCGCGACGCCCACCGTCGGCCTGCCCATCCGCAACACCCGGGCCCATGTCCTCGACACGATGCTGCGGCCCGTCCCCCCGGGCTGCCCCGGCGAGCTGTACATCGCCGGTACGGGCCTCGCCCGCGGCTACCACGACCGGGCGGGGCTCACGGCCGAGCGGTTCGTCGCCGACCCGTTCGGCGAGCCCGGCGAGCGCATGTACCGCACGGGCGACCTCGTACGGCAGCGCCCCGACGGCCTGCTCGACTTCCTCGGCCGCACCGACGACCAGGTGAAGCTCCGCGGCTACCGCATCGAACTCGGCGAGATCTCCACGGCCCTGTCCGCGCACCCGGAGGTCGCCCACGCCGCCGTCGTCGTCCACGAGACCGCCGGCACCAAGCGCCTCGTCGGCTACCTCGTACGGGAGGAGGGCGCCGATCCCGTCGACGAGACGCTCGTGCAGCGGCTGCGCGAGCACCTCAAGGCCGGCCTGCCCGACTACATGGTCCCGTCCGCGCTCGTCCCCGTGGCGACGCTGCCGCTGACCGTCAACGGCAAGCTCGACGTCAAGGCCCTGCCCGCCCCGGACTTCGCCGGCACCGGCGAGACCCGCGCCCCGCGCACCCCGCAGGAGGAGACGCTGTGCGCGCTCTTCGCGGAGGTGCTCGGCCTTGCCGAGGGCAGCGTCGGCATCGACAGCGACTTCTTCGAGCTGGGCGGCCACTCGCTCCTCGCCACCCGGCTCGTCAGCCGCGCCCGCACCGCGCTCGACGCCGAACTCGCGATCCGCGACCTCTTCGAGGCGCCCACCGTCGCCGAGCTCGTCGCCCGCACGGCCGCCTCGCGCGGCACCGGCCGCCCGGCCCTGACGGCCCTCACGGCCGCCGAACGGCCCGACGAACTGCCGCTGTCGCACGCCCAGCAGCGCCTGTGGGTCATCCAGCAGATCGAATGCACCTCGGCCGCGTACAACTTCCCGCTCGTCATGCGGCTGCGCGGCGCCTTCGACCGCACGGCCTGGAGCGCCGCCCTCGCCGACGTGACCGCCCGCCACGAGGCGCTCCGCACGGTCTTCGCCGAGCGCGAGGGCCAGGCGTTCCAGCGGGTCCTGCCCGCCGACGTCCGCCCGGTCGTGGAGCACCTGCGCGCCGCCGAGGAGGAGGTGCCCGCCATCGTCGACGCCGCCGTCCGCCGGCCCTTCGACCTCGCCGGCGAACTCCCCCTCCGCGCCACGATCGTGGAGGTGGCGCCCGACGACCACGTCGTCGCGCTGCTCCTGCACCACATCACCACCGACGAGTGGTCCGACCGCCCCTTCCTGCGGGACCTCGCCACCGCCTACCGGGCCCGCCTCGACGGCGCCGCCCCCGACTGGCAACCGCTGCCCGTCCAGTACGCCGACTACGCCCTCTGGCAGCAGCGCCTCCTCGGCGACCCGGCCGACCCGGACAGCCTCGCCGCCCGGCAGCTGGAACACTGGAGCACGGCCCTGGCCGGCGCCCCCGAGGAGCTGGAGCTGCCCACCGACCGGCCGCGGCCCGCCCGCCCGGCGTTCACCGGCGCCGAGCTGGACATCGCCTTCGACCCCACGGTCCACGAGGGCCTCAAGCGGCTCGCCCGCGAGACCGGCGCCAGCATGTTCATGGTGGTGCACGCGGCCGTCGCCGCCCTGCTCCACCGGCTCGGCGCCGGCACCGACATCCCCCTCGGCGCACCGATCGCCGGGCGGGGCGACGAGGCCCTGGACGAGCTCGTCGGCTTCTTCGTCAACACGCTGGTCCTGCGGACCGACCTCACCGGCGACCCCAGCTTCACCGAGCTGCTCGCCCGGGTGCGGGAGACCGACCTGGCCGCGTTCTCCCACGCGGACGTCCCCTTCGAGTCGGTCGTGGAGAAGCTCAACCCGACCCGCTCCCTCTCCCGCAACCCGCTCTTCCAGGTGATGGTCGGCTACCACGCCCGCACCGACGACGAGCTGCGGCTGCCCGGCCTCCAGGCCTCCTACGTCCCCTGCGGGATCGGCACCGCCAAGTTCGACCTGGTGTTCAGCTTCACCGAGCGCACCGGCGCCGACGGCGCCGCCGACTCCCTCGGCTGCCGCCTGGAGTTCGCCACCGAACTCTTCGACCGGGAGACCGCCGAGCGCGTCGCCGACCGCCTCCGCAGGCTGGTCACGGCCCTCGTCGCCGCCCCCGACCAGCCGGTGTCGCGGGCCGGGATCCTCTCCGCAGAGGAACGCCGACTGGTCCTCGAAGGCTTCAACGGCCCGCCCCGCGAGGTCGACGAGGAGACCCTGCCCGGGCTGTTCGCCCGCCGGGTCGCCGAACGCCCGGACGCCGTCGCCGTCGTCGACCGCTCCCGGTCGGTGACGTACGCCCAGCTCGACGCCCGTGCCGACCGCCTCGCCCGGCTGCTCGCCGCCCGCGGCGTCGGCGCCGAGAGCGTCGTCGGAGTGGCCGTGCCGCGCTCGGTGGACATGATCGCGACGGTCGTCGCCGCGCTGAAGCTGGGCGCCGCGTTCCTCCCGCTCGACCTCGTCCACCCCGGCGACCGGCTCACGTACATGATCGAGAACTCGGGCGCGGCCGTCGTCGTCGGCACCGAGCCCGTCGCCGGGAAGATCCCCGACGTGCCCGGCGTCCCGGTGCTCCTGCTCGACGCCCCGGACACCGCGGCCGAACTCGCCGCGCTGCCGGCCACACCGCCGCCCGGCGGACCGGTGGGGCTGGACCAGGCCGCGTACGTGATCTACACGTCCGGCTCCACCGGCCGCCCCAAGGGCGTCGTCGTCCCGCACGAGGGCATCGCCAGCCTCGTCGCCACCGCCGTCGACCGGATGGGTCTCGCCCACGACAGCAGCGTCCTCCAGTTCGCCTCCATCGGCTTCGACGTCTTCGCCTTCGAGCTCGCCATGGCGCTCTGCCACGGCGGACGGCTCGTGCTCATCACCGACGAGGCCAGGGTCGCGGGCCCCGCCCTCACCGACTTCCTCGCGGACCAGCGGATCACCCACATGATCCTGCCGCCGTCGCTGGTGTCGGCGCTGCCCCCGGGCTGCGCCCTGCCCGAGGGCTCGACCGTCCTCGTCGGGACGGAGACCGTCCCGCCGGACCTCTTCGAGCGGTTCGGCGTCACCGCGCACCTGATCTGCGCGTACGGACTCACCGAGGCGACGGTCAACTCGACGCTCTGGCCCGCCCGCGAGCACGGCGGCCGCGCCACCGGCCGGGTGCCGATCGGCCGCCCCGACCCCAACACCCGCTGCTACGTCCTCGACGAGCACCTGCGGCCGGTGCCGCCCGGTGTCGTCGGCGAGCTGTACGTCGCGGGGCGCGGCATCGCCCGGGGCTACCTCGGGCAGCCGGGGCTCACCTCGGAGCGGTTCGTCGCCGACCCGTTCGGCGCACCCGGCAGCCGCATGTACCGCACGGGCGACCGCGCCCGCTGGCGCGCCGACGGCAACCTCGACTTCCTCGGCCGGGTCGACACCCAGGTGAAGATCCGCGGCTTCCGCATCGAGCTCGGCGAGATCGAGGCCGCGCTCGCCGGCCACCCGTCCGTCGCCCAGGCCGCCGTCCTGCCCGACCGCGACGGCGACATCGTCCGGCTCGTCGGCTACGCCGTACCCGAGACCGGGGGAGGGGCGCCGAAGGAGCTCGACCCGCAGGAGCTGCGCGCCCATGTCGCCGGGCAGCTCCCCGAGTACATGGTCCCCGCCCTCGTCGTCGCCCTCGACGGCCCGCTGCCGCTCACGCCCAACGGCAAGCTCGACCACAAGGCGCTGCCCGCGCCGGAGTGGTCCGCGATGACCGGCGACGCCCGCCCGGCGACCCCGACCCAGACCCGGCTCGCCGAACTGTTCTGCGAGATCCTCAAGCTGGAGAGCGTCGGCGTCCACGACAGCTTCTTCGCGCTCGGCGGCCATTCCATGGCGTCGATGCGGCTGCTCGGCAGGATCCGCACCGAGTTCGGCGTCGAGCTGAGCATCCGGGACGTCTTCGACGCCCTCACCGTCGCCGGCATCGCCGGCAAGCTGGACGGCGCGACCGCCGCCCGGCCCGCCCTGCGCCCGGCAGACCCGGCACACGACGCGGCGGCCGACGGCACCGACCTGCCGGTGGCGCCCGTCCAGCAGTGGCAGTGGGACGCGTACCGCCGCGGCCCCGGCTTCGACCACGCGCTCGTGCTCCGCTCGCCCGGCGGCCTCGACGCCGACGCCCTCGCCGCGGCGCTCGCCGACGTGACGGCCCGGCACGAGCCGCTGCGCACCGCGTTCACCGAGCAGCGCGACGGCACGGTGCTGCGGCGGGCCGCCGAGGCACCGGCGCTCGCCTCCGAGCACTGCGCGGACCTGGACGCCCGACTGGCCGAACTGGCCGGGCAGACACCGGACCTGGAGCGGGAACCCGCCCTGCGGGTCAGGCTGCTCACCGGCACGGACGGGACCCAGGCGGTCCTGCTGACCATGCACTACCTGGCCGTGGACGAATGGTCCGTGGTCCCGCTCCTCCGCGACCTCACCACGGCCTACGGAGAGCGGACCGCCGGCCGGGCACCCGGCTGGGAGCCGCTCCCCGTGACGTACGCCGACTACACCCGCTGGGCGCGCGAGGTCCTCGGGGACCTCGACGACCCGGACAGCCGGGGCGGCCGTCAACTGGCCTACTGGCGGCGGACGCTCAGGGAAGCACCGCGCGAACTGGCCCTGCCGGCCGACGTCCCCGCCCCCGGGGCCGACGGCCGCACCGGACGCGGGGCGGCCGGGGTCGTCGAGTTCGTCCTCGACGAGCGGCTGCACGCCGACGTCGACCGGCTCGCGCAGGCCACCGGCACCAGCATGTTCATGGTCCTGCACTCGGCGCTCGCCGCGCTGCTCACGGCCCACGGCGCAGGCACCGACCTGCCCATCGGCACCATGGTCGCCGGCCGCACCGACGACCGGCTCGCCGATCTGGTCGGCTGCTTCTTCAACACGGTGCTCCTGCGTACCGACACCGCCGGAGACCCGACCTTCGCCGAACTGCTCGCCCGCGTACGGGAGACCACGCTCGCCGCGCTCGACCGGCAGGACGTCCCCTTCGACGCGGTCGTCCGCGCGGCCGGCCTGCGTCCGGCCGGCCCGCAGGTGATGGTGATCCACCACGAGCAGGCCGACCTCGACCCGCTGCAAGGCGGCGTGGGCGCCCTCCAGGCCGTCCCGACCGGCACGGCACGGGTGGAGCTCACGCTCTCCTTCTACGAACCGCGCGGCGACGGGCCCGTGCACTGCGGGCTCGTCCACGCCCACGAGCGGATCGGCGCCGCGAAGGCCCGCCGGCTCGCCGAAGAACTCCAGACCCTTCTGCGCACGGTGACAGCGGACTCCGAACTGCCGCTGTCCGAGCTGTACCACGTCACATCCACGAGGAGTGAGAACGCATGACGACCAACCCCTTCGAGGACCCGCAGGGCCGCTTTCTGGTCCTGGCCAACGGAGAGAACCAGCACTCGCTGTGGCCCTCCTTCGCCGCCGTGCCCGCCGGCTGGCGGACCGTCTTCGGCGAGGACACCCGCGAGGCCTGCCTGGCCTACGTCGAGTCCCACTGGACCGACCTGCGCCCGGTGAGCCTCGTCGCCCAGCAGGGCTGAGCGACAACTCGCCGAGCAGGGCTGAGCAACAATTCGCCCAACAGGGCTGAGCGACAAAAGGAGGGGCGTCACGACGATCCGTCGTGACGCCCCTCCTTCGTGTCGCTCTCAGCGGCTCTTGGCGAGCTGCCGGAGAGCTCCTACAGAGCCGGCGCGACCGGCACCTCGGAGTCGGAACCCGAGGCCGGTCCCGGCACCTTCTCCGCGGGCTGCCGTCGGCTGTCGGACCACGCCGCCCACAGGTCGGCGTACCGGCCGCCCACGGCGATCAGCTCCTCGTGGGTGCCGATCTCCACGACCCGGCCCTGATCCAGGACGACGACGCGGTCGGCGGTCGCGGCCTGCGGGAGACGGTGGGCCACCATCAGGCCCGTACGGCCCTCAAGGGCCCGCGCCGCCGCGTCCTCCAGGACGCGCGCGCCCGCGCTGCCCGCGTCGGCCGTCGCCTCGTCGAGGATGGCGATGGGCGGATCGGCGAGGACCAGCCGGGCCAGCGCGAGATGCTGTGCCTGCGTCACCGTCAGCCGGTGCCCGCCCTCCCCGACGACCGTGGCGAGCCCCTCGGGCAGGGCCTCCGCCCACTCCAGGGCGCCCACCCGGTCCAGGGCCGCGCGCAGCTCCTCGTCACCGGCGTCGGGCCGGGCGAGGCGCAGGTCCTCGGCGAGCGGCCCGGCGAAGACGTGCACCTCCTGGCTGATGAGGGCCACCGCGCGCCGTACCCCTGCCGGGCCCAGCTTCCCGACGGGGACCCCGCCGAGGGTGATCGAGCCCGACGTCGGCGTGTGGACCCCGGCGATGACCTTGGCGAGGGTCGTCTTGCCGGCCCCGCTGGCGCCGACCAGCGCGATCCGCTCCCCGCTGCGGACGACGAGGTCGACCTCGTGCAGCACCGGAGCCCCGGTGGCGTACGCGTGACTGAGCGCCGAGACGGTGACCGAGCCGTCCACGGGAGCGTCCGCGTCCTGCGGCGCGGGCTCGGCCGGGAGGGCCGAGACGCCCACCAGGCGGGCGAAGCTCGCGCCGGCGGACTGCGCGTCGTCCAGGAGGTACAGCGTCGCGTTGATCGGGTTGAAGAGGCTGTGGAAGTACAGCGCGGCGGCCGTGGCCGTACCGATGCTGACCGAACCGCCGTCGACCAGGACGAATCCGGTGGCGAGCATCGCGGCCAGGCCGATGAACTCCGCGAGGTTCAGCCGGGAGAAGAAGCCGGTGACGAGGTGGATGCCCCGCAGGCCGAGGTCGCGCGCCGCCGCCGACCGCTCGTCCAGGAGGCCGGCGTGCGTCCCGCCGAGACGGAACGCGCGGACGGTCCGCGCGCCGCCGACGCTGTCGAGCAGCTGGTGCTGCAGCGCGCCGGTGGCGATGCGGTGCGCCCCGTACACGGGGGAGGAGCGGCGCATGTACCAGCGGACGGAGAACACCTGGACCGGCGCGGCGAGGAGCGCCGCGAGCAGGAACCGCCAGTCGAGGACGGCGAGTCCGACGAAGGTGAGCACGATGGTGAGCGCGGACCGGCTGAACTCGGGCAGCGCCTGGCGCACCGACTTCGCGATCATGGTCACGTCGCTCGTGACCCGCGAGACGAGGTCGCCGGAGCCGGCCGCCTCGACGCGCTCCAGCGGCAGCCGCAGCGCCCGCTCGATGAACTGCTCGCGCAGCGCGGCGAGCACGGTCTCGCCGAGCCGGGCGACGAGCGTGCTGCCGACGGCCGTGGCCGCGCCCCGGGCCACGGCGACGGCGATGAGCAGGACGAGCGGAAGCGTCAGGGCCTGGGCGCCCCGCTGGTCCACGACCAGGTCGACGATGTGACCGAGGATCGGTGCGGTCAGCAGGCCGATCGCGGTTCCGGCGACCAGGACGGCCGTCGCGGCCACGGCCAGGAGCCGGTGGCCGTGGAGCATCGTGCGGAGCGCCGCCAGGCACGCGGCGCCCGTGGCGGTCGGCAGGAGCGTGCGGTCCGGGCTGCTTCCGGTCATGGTCTGTTCCGTCTCCTTGGGCGGGGTCGTACGCGGTCCCTCGTCGGTCGTCGTGCCGGCCGCCGTCATGCCAGCACCGTCGCGCGGTACGTCTCGTCGGCGACGAGGAGGTCGTTGTGGTGGCCGGCGGCCCGTACGGCCCCGTCCTCCAGGACCACCACCCGGTCGGTCACCGCGAGGAGCGCGGGACTCGTGGTGACGAGGACGGTCGTCCGGCCCCGGCGGACCTCCCGCAGCCGGCTCGCGATCCGCGACTCGGTGACGGTGTCGACGGCGGTCGTCGGATCGTGCAGGACGAGCACGGGCCGGTCGGCGGCGAGCGCCCGGGCGAGCGCGACGCGCTGACGCTGGCCGCCGGACAGGGACCGGCCGCGCTCGGCGAGGAGGGTGTCCACGCCGTCCGGGAGGAGTTGGGCCACGTCGTCGGCGGCCGAGGCCCCGAGGGCCCGGTCGACCGCCGCCGTGTCGCCGTCGGCCCCGGCCCGTACGTTGTCGAGGAGGCTGGACTCGAACAGGTCCGCGTCGTGGTGGGCGACCAGGACGGCCCGGCGCAGCGCGTCGGGGTCGAGCCCGGTCAGCGGGACGCCGTCGAGCTCGATCGTGCCCTCGGCGGGGTCCTGCTCCCGGGCCAGGCAGAGCAGCAGGTCGGCGGCGGCCGCCGGGTCCTTGGCGACGATGCCGGTCAGGCCGCCCGCGGGCAGGTCGAGGTCCACGCCCTGCAGGGCGCCGAGCGACACACCGCGCAGGGCGAGGTGTCCGGCGGCCGGTTCGGCCGGGACCGTCTCCCCGCCCCGGACGGCGGCGGGCTCGGCCAGGACCTCGGAGATCCGCCGGGCGGACGCCCGTCCCTGGGCGAGTTCGGCGTTGACGTAGGTGAGCAGCTGGAACGGTCCGAGGAGGAACTGCGCCAGGCCCACGGCCGCCACCAGGTCGCCGACGCTGATGGTGCCGTCCATGGCGAGGTAGGCGCCGACCAGGCCGATCACGGCGATGAAGACGCCGGTCAGGGCGAGGACCGCGCCCTCGTGCCCGGCCCGGCTGCGGGCCGCGCGCAGGGCGGCGGCCAGCGAGTCCTGGCTCGTGGTGCGGTAGCGGGCGACGGCCGCCGACTCGGCGCCCATGCCCTTGAGGACGCGCAGACCGGAGACGAGGTCGGCGGCGACGCCCGAGGCGTGGGCGGCGCGCTCCTGCTCGGTCTCGCTGCGCCGTTCCAGGGGCCGGCTGATGCGGTGCCCGAGCCAGAGCAGCGGCGGGATGCCGAGCAGGACGAGGAGGCCGAGCGGGACGGAGATCCTGAGGAGCGCGACGGCGCTGATCACGAGGGCGGCGACCGCCGACACTCCGTACGCGATGATCGTCGCCACCGAACCCACCCGGCGGGCGTCGTTGGTGGCGATGCTGGTCAGGGCGCCGGGGAGCCGGTTGGTCTCGGCGCCGCCCCGGGGGTCGAGGACGCGCGCGGCCAGTTCCACGCGGAGCCGGTGCGCGGCGTGCTCGCCCGCGCCCTCGGTGATTCGCGCGCTCGTGCGGTAGGACGTGGAGAGCACGAGGAAGAGGGCCGCGAGGACGAGGAGCCAGCGCAGCAGGGCGTCGGAGGAGCCGGTCGCCACCGCCGTGTCGATGATGACGCCGATGACCACGGGGACCAGGGCCTCGCAGCCTTGGTGGGTCATGCCGAGCAGGGACGCCGCGACGATGCGCGGACGCTGCCCTCTGATCGCTCGACGGAGGACAACTGCCCCTGTCGGTACGCCCGTTGGCATGGGACTCCTCCACGGAGAGGTAGGTGATGGTTAGGTAAGCCTACTCTGACTGTCTTGCGCGTTGACCGGCCGTTTGCGTTCGGTTAGCCTCACCTAAGTATCGCCTCGCCATCGTCTCGGTATCGCCTCCGTATCGACCCGTCAGTCCGTGTGTCGCGGGGCTCGCCCCGCGTGTCAACTGCCGTCAGGGGAGCTGTTGTTGTCCGTCCAGTCCCGCGATCAGGTCGGGAAGGCCGTCGACGCGCCACCCCACTCGGGCCGCACCGGGGCGACGCTCCGGAGCCTCGGCCTGGTCCTCGGCGTCGCGTTACTCGTCCTCGTCTCCCTCCTCAGCGTCTGGGTCGGCACCCGGGGCATCCCCTTCACCGCCACCTGGAACGCCCTGTGGAACCCCGACGGGTCGGAGACGTCGGTGATCATCCATGACTACCGCATCCCCCGGACCCTCCTCGGCATGCTCGTCGGCATGGCGCTCGGCCTCGCCGGCGCCCTGATGCAGGCCCTGACCCGCAATCCGCTCGCCGACCCCGGCATGCTCGGCGTCAACCTCGGCGCCTCCGCCGGCGTGGTGGTGGCCATCGCCTTCTTCGGGATCGCGGCGCCCCTCGGCTACGTGTGGTTCGCCCTCGCCGGCGCCGCCGCCGCGTCCGTCGGGGTCTACCTCCTCGGCTCCTCCGGCCGGAAGCTCGCCTCGCCCGAGCGGCTCGTCGTCGCCGGCGCCGCCGTCACCGCGGTGCTGTACGCCTTCAACTGGGCGATCCTGCTCCTCAACCCCAGGGCCTTCGACCAGTTCCGCTTCTGGACCGTCGGCTCGCTCGCGGGCCGCTACGGCGACGTCGTCCTGATGGCCCTGCCGTTCATCGCCGTGGGCCTGGTCATCGCCCTCGTGCTCGCACCCTCGCTCAACGCCCTGGCCATGGGCGACCAGATGGGGCGGGCCCTCGGCGTGAACGTCGGCCGGACCCGCGCCCTCGGCGCCGTCGCCGTGATGCTGCTGTGCGGCGCCGCCACCGCCGCCGCCGGACCGATCGGCTTCGTGGGGCTCGCCGTCCCGCACGTCGCCCGGTTCGTCGTCGGACCCGACCAGCGATGGGTGTTCGCGTACTCGATGCTCATCGCCCCCGTCCTCCTCATCGGCTCGGACGTCATCGGCCGGGTCATCGGCGCCCCCGGCGAGGTGCAGGTCGGCATCGTCACCGCGTTCATCGGAGCGCCCCTCTTCATCGCCCTCTGCCGCCGCCGAAAGCTGGTCATGCTGTGACTGCCGTACGGGAGGCGAAGGCCTCCGGACCCCCGTCGCCGCCCCGCGTCGTCACCGGCCGGGTCGTCCGTACGCCCTCGGGGACCGTCTCCCTGCTCGTCCGGGGCCGGACCGTCGCCGTCACCGCCGGGATCCTCGCCGCGCTCCTCGCCGTCGTCGGCACCACCCTGACCACGGGCGACTTCGACCTCTCCGTCGGCGAGGTCCTCCAGGCCCTCACCGGCAACGGCTCCGGCATCGCCGACTTCGTCGTCAACACCCTGCGCATGCCGCGGCTCGTGACCGCGCTGTGCGTCGGCGCCGCCCTCGCCGTCAGCGGGGCCATCCTGCAGAGCGTCACGGGCAACCCCCTCGGCAGCCCCGACATCATCGGCTTCACCAACGGCTCCGCCGTGGGCGCCCTCGTCGTCATCGTCGTGCTCCACGGCAGCATGACGCAGATCGCGCTCGGTGCGCTGGCCGGTGGCCTCGCCACCGCCCTCGCCGTCCACCTCCTCATGCTCGGCCGGGGGATCCAGGGATTCCGCCTGGTCGTCGTCGGCATCGGCGTCAGTGCCCTGCTCCTCGCCGTCAACTCGTACCTGATCACCCGGGCGACCTTCCAGGAGGCCCTGGAGGCCCAGGCCTGGCTGATCGGCAGTCTGGGCAACCGCCTCTGGACCCACGCGAACGCCATCGGCATCGCCGTCGCCGTCCTGCTGCCGCTCGCCTTCTTCCTCTCCCGCCGGCTCTCCATGGTCGAGATGGGCGACACCACCGCCATGGCCCTCGGCGTCGACGTGGCCCGCACCCGCACCCTCCTCCTCGTCATCAGCGTCGCCCTCGCCGCGTTCGCCACCGCCGTCACCGGCCCCATCTGGTTCATCGCCCTGGCCGCGCCCCAGGTGGCCCGCAAGCTGACCCGCTCCTCCGGGCCCGCCCTGCTGCCGTCCGCCCTCATGGGCGCGCTGATGCTCGCCCTGAGCGACCTCGCCGTGCAGCGCCTCTTCGCCCCCGCGCTGCTTCCCGTGGGCACGGCGACCGGCTGCGTCGGCGGGCTCTACCTCATCTGGCTACTGGTCACCGAGTCGCGAAAGAGCCGCGCATGACAGCAACAGAGAACCGCCCGACGGACCGCTCGACGAACGGCCCGGTGAACGGTCCGTCGGGCCGCCCGGCGCACCGCCCCGCCTCCCGCCTGCGTGCCGAGAACCTCACCCTCTCCTACGACCAGCGGACGGTCGCGACCGGCCTCGGCGTCGACATCCCCGACCACTCGTTCACCGTGATCATCGGCCCGAACGCCTGCGGCAAGTCCACGCTCCTCACCGCGCTCGCCCGGATGCTCAAGCCCCGCGCCGGACAGGTCTACCTCGACGGCCGCGCCATCAGCTCCTACCGGTCCCGCGAGGTCGCCCGCCGCCTCGGGCTGCTCCCGCAGTCCTCGACCGCGCCCGGCGGCATCACCGTCGGCGACCTCGTCGCCCGCGGCCGGTACCCGCACCAGGGCATGCTGAAGCAGTGGTCCGCCGACGACGAGGCGGCCGTGGTCGAGGCGATGCGGCAGACCGGCGTCCTCGAACTCGCCGACCGGCCCGTCGACGACCTCTCAGGCGGCCAGCGCCAGCGCGTCTGGCTGTCCATGGTCCTGGCGCAGCAGACCTCTATCCTGCTCCTCGACGAGCCGACGACCTTCCTGGACATCGCCCACCAGGTCGAGGTCCTCGACCTGTGCGCCGAACTCCACGCCCGCGAGGGCCACACGATCGTCGCCGTCCTCCACGACCTCAACCAGGCGTGCCGCTACGCCACGCACCTCATCGTGATGCGGCCCGGGGGCGTGATCGCCGCCGAGGGCGATCCGTCGACCGTCATGACCGCCGAGCTGGTCGAGGACGTGTTCGGCCTGCCCTGCCGGATCATCGACGACCCGGAGACGGGAACACCGCTGATGGTGCCGGCGGCCCCCAAGCGGTACGCGCCCACCACCGTGGCCGCGGAGACTCCCCAGGCCACCCAGACGGCCACCCAGGCCACCCAGGCAACCGAGCTCGCCCCGACCTCCTGACGGCGGCGGCGACGTCGCTGCCGCCGCCGAAGACGACGACGAACCGGACGGATCGCCCATGCTCTGTACGAGGCTGACGAACGCGCACATCCTCACGATGGACCCGGACCACCCCGTCGCCCATGACCTCGGGATCTGGCGCGGCCGGATCGTCGGCCTCGACGAGGCCGTGACCTCGCTGCCCGCCCGCGAGGTCGTCGACCTCCAAGGCGCCACCGTGCTGCCCGGCTTCATCGACAGCCACGTGCACCTCGCGTGGACCGGGCTGAAGGCGAACACCCCGAGCATCGCTCCGTGCGAGCGCGTCGAGGACGTGCTCGCCGTCGTCCAGGAGGCCGCCGCACGCAAGGCGCCCGGCGCCTGGGTGGACATCGCCGGATACGACCAGCGGGCGCTCGGCCGCCACCTCACCGCCGCCGAACTCGACCGGGTCGCCCACGGGCGCAAGCTCTTCGTCCTGCACGACTCCGGACACGCGTGCGTGGTCAACAGCGCCGTCCTGGACCTCCTCCCGGCCGACGTGCCGCACCAGGACGGCTTCCTCGTCGAGAGCGCCATGGCCGCCGTACGCCGCCTCCGGCTGCCGTACTCCCAGGAGGAGCTGGCCGACGCCATCGAGCTCGCGGGCCGCGCCTGCCTCGCCGAGGGGATCACCGCCGTGGCCGAGGCGGGCATCGGCGGCGGCCTCCTCGGCCACAGCCCGGTCGAGCTCGGCGCGTACCAACTCCTGCGCGACCAGGGGAGGTTGCCCCTGCGGGTCCAGCTCATGGCCGCGGGCGACACCCTGCGACCGCGCGACGCGCACCGCGACGACGGCATCCCCCGCGCCCTCGACCTGGGCCTGCGCACGGGCTTCGGCGACGACTGGCTGTCTCTCGGCGCGCTCAAGATCTACACGGACGGCGGGATGATGGCCCGTACGGCCGCCCTCACCGCCCCGTACGAGGGGATGTCCCACACCGGGCAGCTCCAGGACGACCCCGAGCGGCTCGCGCAGCTGATCATGGACGGCCATCTCGCGGGCTGGCAGCTCGCCGTCCACGCCATCGGGGACCGCGCCGCCGACCTCGCCCTCGACGCCCTGGAGCGCGCCCAGGAGCTGCGGCCCCGCCCCGACGCCAGGCACCGGATCGAGCACGCCGGACTGATCCGCCCCGACCAGCTCCCGCGCCTCGGGCGCCTCGGCGCCGGCGCCGTCGTCCAGCCCAACTTCCTGCGGTCCTTCGGCGACGACTACGCGGAGATCATGGGGGAGTCGCGGGCGCCGTGGATGTACCGGGGCCGGGGATTCCTCGACCACGGCGTCACCCTCGTCGGCAGCTCGGACCGGCCGGTCACGGACGGCTCGCCGCTGCGGGCCGTCCAGTTCATGGTGGAGCGCGCCTCCCTCTCCGGCCGGCGGATCGGCCCGGACGAGGCCGTCACCGTCGACGAGGCCCTGCACGCCTACACCGTCGCCGGCGCGTACGCCTGCCGCTGGGACGACACGGCCGGCAGTCTGAGCCCCGGCAAGCGCGCGGACCTCGTGGTTCTCGGAGACGACCCGCGCCGCGTGGATCCGTCCCGGATCGGGGACATCGAGATCGTGGCGACGTACGTGGACGGCCACCGCGCCCAGGACGGGAAGGCCTAAGGCGCCGTTTCGCCGGCCTCGCGGAGGAGCCCCGCGCGGTCGATGGCGTCGCAGTCGGTCGCCGGTACGGTGCAGGCGTAGGCGCCGGCCACCGCGCCGTACAGCGCGCACCGGGCCGGGGCCTCGCCCGTCAGCCGGCCGAAGAGGAAACCGGCGGCGAAGGCGTCGCCCGCGCCGTTGGAGTCGACCACCGGGGCGCGCGGAGTGACGGCCGGGACGTGGACGAGACCGTCCGCGGTCAGCAGGTACGCGCCCGCGGCCCCGGCAGTGGCGACCACGACCTCGGCACGGCCCCGCTCCAGGATCCGGCGCATGGTCTTCTCCGTGTCCGCCAGGGCCGTGGCGGACACGAAGACGACGTCGGAGCCGTAGGCGAACGGCTCGTGATACGGGTTCTCGCCGTCCCAGTCGTGCAGGTCCGTCGAGATCGTCAGGCCCGCCTCGCGCAGCTGGGGCAGGGCGAAGGCGCACGGGTAGGTGATCGAGACGTGCGCGTGCCGGCTCCGCGCGGCCAGGGAGCGGACCAGCTCCTCGGGCAGCCGGTCCGACTCCCGGGAGCGGCTGTCGTCGTAGAGCGAGAGCCGCCGGCCGTCGGGGCCGACGAGGTTGACGGCCCGCTTCGTCCCCCCGGTCAGGGGCACTTCGGTCAAGCCGATGCCCCGGTCGCGGTGGAACGCGCGGACGAGGTCCCCCTGGGCGTCGTCGCCGACCATGTCGAGGTGGTGCGTCCGCAGGCCCAGGGCGCTCAGCCCCAGCGCGACGAAGTCGCCGGTCTGCCCGGCCCGGGTCTCGATGCCCGGCCGGATCATGTAGCTGTCGGCGTACGGCAGGGGGAGCTCGGGGACGTACACGATCGTGTCGACGCCCGCCCCTCCCAGGACGAGGACGTCGTACTCGCCGGCCATCGTGGTTCCTCTCGTCGTACTGCCCTGTGCAATATCTTGCTGAGTGTTGCAGCAAGATATTGCACAAGGCTAGAGGCCGAGAAGACGTACGGCGTTCTCCTTGAGGATCAGCGGCCGGACCTCCGGCTTGATGTCGAGGGTGTCGAAGTCGGCCAGCCAGCGGTCCGGCGTCACGACCGGGAAGTCCGAGCCGAACAGCACCTTGTGCCGGAGGAAGGAGCCGGCCGCCCTGACGAGCTGCGGCGGGAAGTACTTCGGCGACCAGCCCGACAGATCGATGTGGACGTTGGCCTTGTGCGTGGCGATGGAGATCGCCTCGTCCTGCCACGGCACCGACGGGTGCGCCAGGACGATCGTCAGACCGGGGAAGTCGGCCGCGACGTCGTCCAGGAGCATCGGATTCGAGTAGCGCAGCTTGATGCCGCGCCCGCCGGGCAGGCCCGCGCCGATCCCGGTCTGCCCCGTGTGGAACAGCGCGGGGACGCCCAGCTCCTGGATCGCCTCGTAGAGCGGGTAGTGCTCCCGCTCGTTCGGCGCGAACGCCTGGAGGCTCGGGTGGAACTTGAAGCCGCGGACGCCGTGGTCGAGGACGAGCGCCCGGGCCCGGTCGACGGCGTCGGGCCGGTGCGGGTCGACCGATCCGAACGGGATGAGGACGTCGGGGTGTTCGGCCGCGGCCGCGGCGATCTCCTCGCTGGACAGGGCCGGGTGGCCGAGTCCCGTGGTGGCGTCCACCGTGAAGATCACGGCGGCCGTCCGGCGCTCGCGGTAGTACGCCGCGAGGCGCTCGACGGTCGGGGTGCGGTCCTGGCCGGACTTGAAGTAGGCGGCCGAGGCGTCCATCAGCTCGGCGTCGAGCGCGAGATGGCCATGGGCGTCCTGCTCCACATGGACGTGGAAGTCGATCGCGGTCAGCTCGTCGGGGTTCATCGACGGGTTCATCGGCAGGCTCATCGGGGTGCTCACAGGTGGTCGGTCCGGTTCTTGGCGTCGAGGAGAAGGGCGAGGAGCGCGTCGCGCTCGGCGACGACATCGGCCTCGGAGGTCCCGGCCAGCTCTTCGGCGACGCCTCGGGTGATCGCGCGCGTCAGCTCGGGCGTGAGGCGCGGCGCGCCGAGGTCCGCCCACCACTCCTCCATGGGCGGGCCGAGATGCTCCAGTACGTGCGCGATGCCGCCCGCGCCGCCCGAGAGGTGCTGGTTGAGGAACGGCCCGAGCAGGGCCCAGCGCAGACCGGGCCCGTGGGCGATGGCCGTGTCGATGTCGGCGACGCTCGCCGCGCCCCGGCCGACGAGGGAGTACGCCTCGCGCCACAGCGCCGCCTGGAGCCGGTTCGCGACATGCCCGGGCAGCTCCTGGCGCAGCCTGATCGGCCGCCGGCCGAGGCCGCGGTAGAACGCCATGGCCTCCTCCACGGCGGCCTCGCCCGTCCGTTCCCCCGGCACGACCTCGACCAGCGGGATGAGGTGCGGCGGGTTGAACGGATGCCCGACGAGGACCCGTTCGGGGTGGGCCGCGCAGGCCCGCTGGATCCGGGACGGCAGCAGCCCGGAGGAGCTGCTCGCCAGGACCGTCTCCGGCGGGGCGGCGGCGTCGAGGACGGCGAAGACCTCGTCCTTCAGCTCCGGCCGCTCGGGGCCGTTCTCCTGGACGAAGCCGGCGTCCGCGACGGCCCCGGCGAGGTCCGTGGTGAACGTCAGCCGGGTCTGGTCGGAGGTGACGGCCGCCCGGAGTCGGTCCTCCGCGCCGGGCGCCGGGTCGGTGGCGACGACCTCGTGCCCGTACTCCAGGAAGAGGGTGGTCCAGGAGGCCCCGATGACGCCGGTTCCGACGACGGCGATCCTCATGACGCGCGCCCGTCGTTCGGCGCGCCGGCGCGCTTGGCGGCGTACGCGACGAAGGTGTCGAGCGAGCGGGGGTCGGCGAGGACGTCGGTGCTCGCGACGGACTCGGGGGCCGCGCCGAGGAGGATCCGCTTCACCGGCACCTCCAGCTTCTTGCCGGTCCGGTTGCGCGGGACGGCGGGCACCCGCTCGATGACGTCGGGGACGTGCCGGGGCGAGAGCGCCGACCGCAGGGCCCGGGCGATCCTCGTACGGAGGGCGTCGTCGAGCTCGACGGGGCCCGCGACGAAGAGCAGCAGTTCGCCGTTGCCGCCCTCGGGGTCCTCGATGTGGACGACGAGGCTGTCGTCGATCTCGGGCAGGTCCTCGACGACGGCGTAGAACTCCGCGGTGCCGAGCCGGACCCCGCCCCGGTTGAGCGTGGCGTCGGAGCGTCCGGCGACGACGCAGTGGCCCTCGGGCGCGAACCGCACCCAGTCGCCGTGCCGCCACACCCCCGGGAACTCCTCGAAGTAGGCGGCCCGGTAGCGGGAGCCGTCGGTGTCGCCCCAGAACCCGACGGGCATCGACGGCATCGGCTCGGTGATCACCAGCTCGCCCAGCTCCCCGACGACCGGCTTGCCCTCGGCGTCGTAGGCGTACGCGGCGACCCCGAGGCACGGGCCGGAGATCTCCCCGGCGCGCACCGTCTGGAGCGGGCTGCCCTGGAGGATGCCGGTGCACACGTCGGTGCCGCCGCAGCCGACGTTCAGGAGGACCCGGTCGCCGAACTGCTCGGCCACCCAGTGGAAGCCTTCGGCGGCGAGCGGGCTGCCCGCCGCGCCGAGCTGCCGCAGCCGCGACAGGTCGAACTCCTCGGCGGGCCGCACCCCGGCCTTGCGGCAGGCCATCAGATAGCCGGGGCTGACGCCCATGAGCGTCGCCCCCGTCTCGGCGGCGATCCGCCACTGCTCCCGCAGCTCCGGATGGACCGGATTGCCGTCGATCATGACGATCGAGGCGCGCACGAGCAGCGCGGAGACCAGGGTGTTCCACAGCATCCAGGCGGTGGTGCTGAACCAGAGCATCCGG
The DNA here is from genome assembly GCF_055581845.1 of Streptomyces sp. NPDC042346. Classification (NCBI taxonomy): domain Bacteria; kingdom Bacillati; phylum Actinomycetota; class Actinomycetes; order Kitasatosporales; family Streptomycetaceae; genus Streptomyces; species Streptomyces sp. NPDC042346. The sequence continues at coordinate 235,732 of NZ_JBVJEH010000005.1, forward strand.
TCGCCGGGCTTCAGGTCCCAGCTCAGCGCGTTGTTCTTCAGGTGCTCCAGGAGGATCCCGCCGTGGCGGTGGACGATCGCCTTGGGGATGCCGGTGGTGCCGGAGGAGAACAGCACGAACAGCGGATGGTCGAACGGCACGGGCTCGAAGGACACGGGCCCGGGGGCCGGCTCCGCGAGCAGCTCCGCCCAGCCCAGCGCGTCGGGCAGTGCGTTCGGGCCGTACGGGACGTGGACGATCCGCTCCACGGTGGGGAGCCCGGCGGCGATCTCCGCGACCTCGGTGCGGCGGTCGACGTCCCGCTCGCCGTAGCGGTAGCCGGCGACGGTGAGCAGCACCTTCGGTTCGAGCTGGGCGAAGCGGTCGACGACGCTGCGCGGCCCGAACTCCGGTGCGCAGGCCGCCCAGACCGCCCCGATGCTCGCCGTGGCGAGGAAGGCGACCAGCGTCTCCGGGATGTTCGGCAGGTACGCGACGACCCGGTCGCCCTTGCCGACGCCGAGGCGGAGCAGCCCGGCGCGGGCCCGGGCGACCCGGTCGCGGAGCTCGCCGAAGGTCAGCTCCATCGGCGCCCGGGTCTGGGAGTGGGCGACGACCGCGACGGCGTCGAGATCTTCCTCCCGGCCGAGGGCGTGCTCGGCGTAGTTGAGGGTCGCGCCGGGGAACCACTCGGTGTCCGGCATGGACCTGCGGCCCAGGACGGCGGTGGGCGGGGTGTGCGGGCGGACGTCGAAGAACTCCCAGACCGAGGACCAGAAGCCCTCCAGATCGGTGACGGACCACTGCCACAGGCCGGCGTAGTCCGGGAAGTACAGGCCCCGCTCGGACTCCAGCCAGCGGAGGTAGCGGCCGATCTCCGACTCGTCCCTGACCCGGGGGCCGGGGGTGCTGAGGATCTCGCTCATCGGGTGACCTTTCCGGCGCGGCCGTCGAGGAAGGCCCGCATCCTCGCCTGGGCGTCGTCGCTGCCGGCGGCGACGGCCGCCATGAGGGATTCGAGCAGGAGGCCGCCGGCGGGCGATGCCTCGGCGATGCGGGGGAGTGCCTGGAGGACGGCGAAGTTGGTCAGCGGCGCGTTGGCCGCGATCCGCTCCGCGAGCTCCAGGGCCTTGGCGCGCGCCCCGCCCTCGGGGGTCAGATAGTGCGAGAGGCCGACGGCCTGGCCCTCGGCGGCGTCGAGGACGCGGCCGGTGAGCATCATGTCCGCCATCCGGTGCGCGCCGATCAGCCGCGGGATCCGGACGGAGCCGCCACCGCCGACGAACAGTCCGCGCTGCCCCTCCGGCAGCGCGTAGAACGTGGACGGCTCGGCCACGCGCAGGTGCGCGGCGGCCGCCAGTTCCAGACCGCCGCCGATGACCGCGCCCTTCAGCGCGGCGACCACGGGGACCCGGCCGCCCTCGATCGTGTCGAAGACGCGGTGCCACATGAGCGAGTGCTCCAGCGCCTCCTCGGTGGACCGCTCGGTCAGCTCGCCGAGGTCGAGCCCGGCCGAGAAGTGGTCGCCCTCGGCGTCCAGGACGACGGCCCGGACGTCGGGGCCCGGCTTCCGGAAGAACGCCTCGACGGCCAGCACCGTGGCGTCGTCGAGGGCGTTGCGCTTGGCCGGCCGGCAGAGCGTCAGGACCGCCACTCCGTCATGGCGGTCGATCGACAGCGTGCTCAAGAAGGACTCCTCAATCATCAGGAATCCTGAGTATCGGAGGACGTGCCGCCGTCGGGCAAGGGGGTTGCGCTAGGATTTTCGACAGGATTCCTGATGATGGAGGGAGGGGGAGCGAAGGTGACGGACACCACGCCGCCGTCTCTGCTGTACTCGGTGAAACAGGTCGAGCTGGCCACCCGGGCCCGGCTCGACGAGCTGCTCAGGCCCTCGGGCGTCACCGCCCTCCAGTACACGGCGCTGACCGTGCTCGAACGCCGGGACGGCATGTCCTCGGCGGAGCTCGCCCGCAACTCCTTCGTCACGCCCCAGTCGATGTCCGACCTGGTCGGCGCCCTGGAGCGGCGCGGCCTCATCGCCCGGTCCCCGGACCCGGCGAGCCGGCGGCGCCACGTCATCAGCCTCACCGACGAGGGCCGCGCCCTGCTCGCCCTCCACGCAACGGCCGTCCAGCACCTGGAGGACGAGATGCTCGCGGGCTTCACGGCCCGCGAGCGCACCGCCTTCCGCGACTTCCTCAACCGCGCCCGCGCGGCGCTCGGCTGACGCTGGGCGTCGCGCGGGTCCGACGGGTCGCCGACCTTCAGGCCGTCGCCGTTGTCCGTCCCCGCGACGGGGCCCTGCCGCTGCTGGATGACGTGGGTCAGCTCGTGGGCGAGGGTGTGCCGGTCCGAGCCGCCGTCGCCGATCACGACATGGCTGCCGCTGGTGTAGGCGCGGGCGCCGACCTCAGCGGCCGAGGCCCTGGCGGCGCTGTCGTCGTGGATGCGCCGCTCTGGAGGGCGAGCAGCCCCGCGGGGGTTCCGTCGCGGAGAGCCGGGGGGCGGGCGAGCCCGCGGTCGGCCGGTACGGCGTCGGGGCCTCGGGTCTGTTCGTTGGCGTGCATCGGGTCCTCTCGCGGGCGGCGCGGTGGGACGCGCCGGACTACGGAAGTCCGGCGCGTACGCGCCTCATGACACGCGAGCAGGAACCCCCTACGGCTCCTGGACGACGGGCTCGACGACGAAGACCGGGATCTCGCGGTCCGTCTTCCGCTGGTAGTCCGCGTAGTCGGCGAAGGCCTCGACGGCCCGCTCCCACCACGCCTGCCGCTCCTCGCCCGTGACGATCCGGGCCCTCATGTCCCAGGTCCGCTGGCCGTCACGCAGCTCGACCAGGGGTGTGGCGACGAGGTTGTGGTACCAGACGGGGTGCTTCACCGCCCCGCCGTTCGACGCCACCAGCGCGTACGCGCCGTCGTGCTCCACGCGCATCAGCGGCGTCTTGCGGAGCTTGCCGCTCCGCGCGCCGACGTTCGTCACCAGGACCACGGGCAGGCCGCGCATCGTGGTGCCCTCCGTGCCGCCGGACGACTCGTACATCTCGACCTGGTCACGTACCCACGCGTTTGTGCTGGGCTCGTACTCGCCTTCGAGGGGCATGGTCGTCCTTTCGTCTGGATCTTCGTCCGCGGCCGGCATCCGGACACACCGGTTCCGCCCGCCCCACGACGCTAACCGATGCCCCGCCGCCCGCGCCCTTCTAGAGGGGGTGCGGCGCGGGGTCTCCCGGCAGCCGCTCCAGGGCCGCCGCGACATCCGTGTGGCGGGCGACCTCCGTGAGCGCCCGGGCCATGACCGAGCCCGGGTCCCGGGCGACGGTCACCAGACCGACCGGCACCGTGCGCGTGGGCTCGACCAGCGGCACCGCCCGCATCCCGTGCGGCACACCGAACACGTGCAGCCAGGTGTGCGGCACGACGCTCGCCCACCGGCCCGTGCGGACATGGGCGAAGAGCGCCGCCACCGAATCGGTCTCGACCCGCGGCGAGGGCCGCACCCCGACCTCCGTGAACACCTCGTCGAGCACCTGGCGCCCCTGCATGGCCCGGGTCAGCAGGCACAGCGGCAGCCGCGAGGCCTCCGCCCAGGTCGCCGTCGTCCGGTGGACCAGGCTGTCGGCGGCGTCCGTCAGGAGCACGTACCGCTCCTCGTACAGCGGGACCGACCGGAAGCCCTCGGCGAGATCCTTGTGGAGGTACGTGATTCCGGCGTCGATCTCGAAGCTCCGCAGCTGCCGCAGCACCTCCTCCGACGCCAGGTCCGCTATCACCTCCACCGTGACCAGCGGATGCGCCAGGCAGAACGGCGCCGTCAGCTGGGCGACCGCCCCGGACGCGGTCGGCACCGCGCCGATCCGGATCCGGCCGCCGAGCCCGCTGCGCAACGCGCCGACCTCGCTCGTGAGGGCGTCGCGGTCGGCGAGGATCCGCCGCGCCCACACCACGATCCGCTCGCCCTCGGGCGTGAGGCCCTCGTACGTACGGCCGCGCAGGACCAGCGGGACGCCCAGCTCCCCCTCCAGCTTCCGGACGGCCTCGGAGAGCGCGGGCTGGGAGACGTGGCAGGCCTGGGCGGCACGGGCGAAGTGACGCTCCCTGGACAGGGCCACCAGGTATTCGAGTTGACGGAACAGCACCTCACGGGTCTACCCGACCGCCCCGCGGAACGCCAATCGGCATCACCGACCGGCGCAACCGACCCGCTCAGGCCGTGGATACGGACCCGAGGCGCCCGGCCCCGCTGTACACGTTCATCGACGTGCCCCGCAGGAACCCGACCAGGGTCAGCCCGCTCTCCTCGGCCAGGTCCACGGCAAGCGACGACGGCGCCGACACGGCGGCGAGCAGCGGGATTCCGGCCATGGCCGCCTTCTGCACGAGCTCGAACGAGGCCCGGCCGCTCACCATCAGCACCGTCTCCCGCAACGGCAGCAGCCCCGACCGCAGGGCGTGCCCGACGACCTTGTCCACGGCGTTGTGCCGTCCGACGTCCTCCCGCAGGCACAACAGCTCCCCGTCGGCCGAGAACAGCCCGGCCGCGTGCAGCCCGCCGGTGCTGTCGAACACCCGCTGGGCGGCGCGCAGCCGGTCCGGGAGCGCCGCGAGCACCTCAGGGCCGATCCGCAGCGGGTCGTCCGCCACGGACCACGCCGCCGAGGTCCGCACCGCGTCCAGGCTCGCCTTCCCGCACAGCCCGCACGAGGACGTGGTGGAGAAGTTCCGCTCCAGGGAGGCGTCGGGCGCGGCCACGCCCCGGGCCAGGACCACGTCCACCACGTTGTACGTGTTGCCGCCGTCGGCCGTGGCGCCCGCGCAGTACCGGATCCCGGCGATGTCACCGGCGGCGTGCACCACGCCCTCGCTCACCAGGAACCCGGCCGCGAGGTCGAAGTCGTCGCCCGGCGTGCGCATCGTCACGGTCAGCGCCCGCCCGCCGATCCGGATCTCCATCGGCTCCTCGGCGGCCAGCGTGTCCGGGCGGTACGCACCCTCGCCGTCCCGTACGCGCAGCACCCGACGGCGTACGGTCACGCGCCCCACGGCCCGCTCACCTCCCCGGAGCGCGCCGCCGCGGGCTCAAGACGGATCAGCACGCCCTTGGACGTGGGGCAGTTGCTGATGTCGGCGACGCTGTCCAGCGGCACCAGGACGTTCGTCTCGGGGTAGTAGGCCGCCGCCGAGCCACGGCTCGCCGGGTACGCGACGACCCGGAAGCCCTCCGCGCGGCGCTCCCGCCCGTCGTGCCAGACGCTCACCAGATCCACCGTGTCGCGGTCGGCGAGGCCGAGGCCGGCCAGGTCGGCCGGGTTGACGAGGACGACCCGGCGCGCGTCGTGGATGCCCCGGTAGCGGTCGTTCGGCGCGTACCACACGGTGTTCCACTGGTCGTGCGAGCGCAGCGTCTGGAGCAGGAGGTGGCCCTCGGGGACGTGCGGCATCGTGAACGCGTTCCGGGTGAAGACCGCCTTGCCGCTCGGGGTGGGGAAGACCCGCGCGTTCACCGGGTTGGGCAGCGTGAAGCCGCCGGGCACGGCCGCCCGGGCGTCGAAGTCCTCGAAGCCCGGCACGACTCGGGAGATCCGGTCCCGGATCGTGCCGTAGTCGGCTTCGAACTCCTCCCAGGGGACGGACGGTTCGTCGCCCAGGGTCAGCCGGGCGAGCCGGCTGACGATCGCGACCTCGCTGAGGAGGTGAGGGGAGGCGGGCGGCAGCTTCCCCCGGGAGGCGTGGACGTCGCTCATGGAGTCCTCGACGGTCACGAACTGCTCGCCGCCCGCCTGGACGTCCCGGTCGCTGCGGCCCAGGGTGGGCAGGATGAGGGCCGTGTCGCCGCAGACGGTGTGGGAGCGGTTGAGCTTGGTGGAGACGTGGGCCGTGAGCCGGCACTTCCGCATCGCCTCCTCGGTGACCGCGCTGTCGGGCGTGGCCCGGACGAAGTTCCCGGCGACGCCGAGGAAGAGCCTGGCCCGGCCCTCGTGCATGGCCCGGATGCCGTTCACCGCGTCGAGCCCGTGCCGGGTGGGCGGTGTGAAGCCGAACTCCCGGCCCAGGGCGTCGAGGAACTCCTGCGGCATGCGTTCCCACACGCCCATCGTCCGGTCGCCCTGGACGTTGCTGTGGCCGCGCACCGGGCACACACCGGCGCCGGGCCGGCCGATGTTGCCGCGCGCGAGGAGGAAGTTGACGACCTCCCGGATGGTGGGCACGCCGTGCTTGTGCTGGGTGAGCCCCATCGCCCAGCACACGATGATCCGCTCGCTGCGCAGGACCCGCTCGTGCACCTCCTCGATCTCCTCGCGGGACAGCCCGGTCGCCCGCAGGACGTTCTCCCAGGAGGTGTCCCGCGTGTGCTCGGCGAACGCGTCGAAGCCGGTGGTGTGGTCCCGTATGAAGTCGTGGTCGAGCACGGTGCCCGGCGCGGCGTCCTCGGCCTCCAGGAGCAGGAGGTTGAGCGCCTGGAAGAGCGCGAGGTCGCCGCCCGCGCGGATGTGCAGGAACTGATCGGCGATCGGCGTGCCCCGGCCGATGATCCCGCGGGCCTTCTGCGGGTGCTTGAAGCGCAGGAGACCGGCCTCGGGCAGCGTGTTCACGGCGACGACCCGGCCGCCGTTGCGCTTGGTCTCCTCCAGGGCGGAGAGCATGCGCGGGTGGTTGGTGCCCGGGTTCTGGCCCACGACGAAGACCAGGTCGGCGTGGTGGATGTCGTCGAGCGACACACTGCCCTTGCCGATGCCGAGCGTCTCCGACATCGCGGACCCGCTCGACTCGTGGCACATGTTGGAGCAGTCCGGCAGATTGTTCGTGCCGTAGGCGCGGGCGAAGAGCTGGAGGAGGAACGCGGCCTCGTTGCTCAGCCGGCCGGAGACGTAGAAGAGGGCCTCGTCGGGGGAGTCGAGCGCCTGGAGTTCCCGGGCGAGCAGCCCGAGCGCCTCGTCCCAGTCGATCGGTTCGTAGTGCGACGCGCCCGGGCGCTTCACCATGGGCTCGGTCAGCCGGCCCTGCTGGTTGAGCCAGTAGTCGGACTTCCGGTCCAGCTCGGCGATCGAGTGCTCGCGGAAGAACTCCCGGGTGACGCGGCGCGAGGTGGCCTCGTCGTTGATGTGCTTCGCGCCGTTCTCGCAGTACTCGTTCCTGTGCCGCTCGCCCGGCGCGGGCTCGGGCCAGGCGCAGCCCGGACAGTCGATGCCCTTCGGCTGGTTGATGTTCAGCAGGGTCAGCGCGGTGCGGCGCGGGGACGTCTGCCCCAGGGAGTACTCCAGGGCGTGCGTCACCGCGGGCAGGCCCGTCGCCCACGTCTTGGGTGCGGTGACCTTCAGATCGTCGCTCGGGTCCTCGATGTCACTCACGTTCCGCTCCGCCTCTTTCCGAATTTCCGGCTCGCACTGCGGAGGAAGCTTCACGGGATTTCCCGGGGAAAGTCAAAGAGGTGTTTCCGATGAGGTGACAGGCGCGGCCTATCGATGTGTCGCACGGCTGTGTACAGGGGTTCTGTGGTCGGATAGGCGCCGCCGATGACGTCATCGAGAAACCCTCTTTGACTTCCCGAGGGAATGCGCCGAAGGTGATCGACGGGTGATTGTTCCGGTTTCACCGGCAGCCATCAGGAATGGCGGTGAGAATTCCCGGCACCGCGCGACTGCCTCCGGGCAGAGGAAGAAGGCAGCCCCGTGTCCCGGCTCCCCCTGGCCACCACGGCCCCCGTGGCCCCACCGGCCCCCCTGCTCGACCGCTTCGGCCGCGTCCACACGGACCTGAGGGTGTCCCTCACCGACCGCTGCAACCTGCGCTGCACGTACTGCATGCCCGCGGAGGGCCTGAACTGGCTGCCCCGCGCCGACGAGATCCTCGACCGCCTCGGCGAGCGCTTCGACCTCGTACCCGTCGGACGGCACGGCAACGCGCCCGCGGAGGAATGGCGGATCGCCGGTACGGACACGGTGATCGGGGTCATCGCCGGCGTCACCCGCCCGTTCTGCGGGACCTGCGACCGGGTTCGGCTCACCGCCGACGGGCAACTGCGCAACTGCCTCTTCGCCACCGAGGAGTCCGACCTCCGGGCCCTGCTCCGCGGCGGCGCCGACGACGCGGCGCTGGAGGCGGCCTGGCGGAACACGATCGCGGGCAAGGGCCCGGGCCACGCCATCGACAGCCCGGACTTCCGCCGCCCGGAACGCCCGATGTCGGCCATCGGCGGCTGACGCACGAGAACAGGACCCGAGGAGAGAGGGGAGCCGGATGTACCAGATGCGTCAATGGATCGCCGCGGCCGAGACCGAACTGAACAGGGAGCTGGCCCTGGAACGCCTGCTCGGCCTGACGGCCGGGCCGACGGCGGTGCCTGCGGCCCTGCCCGCGGCCGGCGGGCCGTCGCCCGAGGCGGGGAAGGGGGCCCGTGACGAACCGGCGGGTCACGCCGTGGCGTGGGAACAGGCCCGCGCCCGTGCCCGGGACAGCGCCGGGCAGCCGCTGCCCGTCGTCACCCGCGACCTCGACGCGGCCCTCGGCCACGCCCTCGCCGGACCGCTGACGGCCCTCACCGACCTGCCGCCGTTCGACACCTCGGCCATGGACGGCTGGGCCGTCGCCGGACCCGGCCCCTGGCGGCTGCGGGACGGCCAGGTCCTGGCGGGCGGGCAGCCCCCACCGCTCCGCGACGGCACGGCCGTCGCCATCGCCACCGGCGCCCGCCTGCCGGCGGGAGCGAGCGCCGTACTGCGCAGGGAGCACGGCGAGATCGGGGCGGGCGACGGCATGCTGCACGACTGCTCGAGAGGCGGATCGGGCCCTGTTCCTGGCCCGGACCCCGCCCCCGGCCCGGTTGCCGTCCCCGCCCCCGGCCCCGCCCCCTTGTCTCCTCGTCGGGACGTGCGGGCTCAAGGGCAGGAGTGTCGGGTCGGTGACGTGCTGCTGCCCGCCGGGGCCGTCGTGACGCCGGGGGTCGTCGGGCTGGCCGCTGCCGCCGGTTACGACCGGCTCGCCGTGCACCGGCGTCCCCGCGTGGAACTCCTCGTCCTCGGCGACGAGTTGCTGGAGTCCGGACCGCCCCGCGACGGCCGCGTCCGCGACGCGCTCGGGCCGCTCCTCCCGCCGTGGCTGGCCCGCCACGGTGCGGACGTGGCCGGGCGTCGGCTCGTCGCGGACGACGCCGTGCGGCTGCGCGACGCCCTGCGCGACTCCACCGCCGACGTCGTCGTCACCACCGGCAGCACGGCCGCCGGGCCCGTGGACCATCTGCACGCCGCTCTCGGCGCGTTGGGCGCGCGGCTCCTGGTCGACTCCGTCGCCGTCCGGCCCGGACACCCCATGCTGCTCGCCGAGTTGCCGCCGTCCCCCGACGGCCGCCCCCGCCTCCTCGTCGGCCTGCCCGGCAACCCGCTGGCCGCCGTCGCCGGGACGGTCACCCTCGCCGTACCCCTGCTGCGCCGCCTCGGCGGACACGCGGACCCCGAGCCGCACCGGGCGACCGCCGCCGCGCCCCTGCCCGGGCACCCGCACGACACCCGGCTGCTTCCGGTGCGGCGCGTGGCCCACGGCGTCGCACCGCTCCCGTTCGACGGACCGGCGATGCTCCGCGGCCTCGCCGTCGCCGACGGCCTCGCGGTCGTCCCGCCCGGCGGCGTACCGGCGGGGTCCGACGTCGAGGTCCTGGAGGTACCGGGGCCGTAGCGCCAGGAGGGACACCGCAGAAGCAGAAGACGTGACAGCGCAGGGGAGACACCGATGACGTACCCGCCCGGAACCGCCGACGACCCGATCCGCCTCCTCGCCGTGCGCGACACCCCGCTCTCCCTCGACGAGGTGTACGCGGCCGTCGGCGACGCCGCCGCCGGCGGCACCGCCCTCTTCGTCGGCACCGTCCGCGACCACGACGGCGGAAAGGCCGTTACCCGCCTCGACTACAGCGCCCACCCCGACGCCGGGGACGTGCTGCGCCGGGTGGCGGAGCGGACCGCCGCCGCCTTCCCGGTCCGCGCCCTCGCCGCCGTCCACCGCACGGGCCCGCTGGCCGTCGGCGACATCGCCGTGATCGCGGCCGTCTCCTGCCCGCACCGCGCGGAGGCCTTCGCCGCCTGCGCCCGTCTCGTCGAGGACCTCAAGCACGAGGTGCCGATCTGGAAGCACCAGGTCTTCGCGGACGGCACGGAGGAGTGGGTCGGCGCGTGCTGACCGGCCTGCGGCGCACGGCGGCCCGGGCCCGGAGCGCGCTCTCCCCGCGCGGGGCGCTCGCCCTGCAGAGCGTGGACGGCGCCCTGTCCTTCGCGTTGCGGGCCGCTCTCGCCATGGCGCTGCCCGCTCTGCCGTTGGCCCTGGCGGGGCGGTCGGACCAGGCCGTCTACACGATGCTCGGGTCCTTCACCACCTCCTTCGGCCGCAACCTCCCCTACGCCCGGCGCGCCCGCGTGCTCGCGGTCGTCGCGGTGGCCATGACCGCCTGCGTGGGCGGCGGTTCGGCGCTCGCCGCGTGGGCCGATCCGACCGCCGGGGGAGCGGGCGCCGCCGTGGTGGTGGCCGCGACGGCCCTCGTCGCCGGGCTCGCCAAGTTCGCCTGCGACGCGGCACGCCTGACCGGCCTCGGCGCGGTCCTGCTGCTGTTCTCCTTCGCCGTGGCGGCCAACGGCGCCTCGACGACGGCCGACGTCCTTCCCCACACCGCCCTGGCCGCCCTGGGCGCGGCCGTGGCCTGGGTCCTCGCCGTGGCCGGCCGCTTCGTCCACCCGGACCGGCCGCAGCGCCTCGCCGTGGCCGCGGCGCTCCGCGAACTCGCGGACCTCCTGGATGCGGGCGCCGGGCCCGGCGACCGGCTCGCACGTCACCGCGCGACCGCCGCCGTCCTTCAGGCGTACCGGACACTGGGCCTGGCGCCCCCGGCCGCCGCCACAGCCGGCGCCGCCGCCGTACGCGGGGACCGGGGCGACACCTGCGTACGCCTCACCGACCTCGCCTGGTCGCTGCTCATCGACCGCGCCCGCCGTCCGCCCGACGACACCACCGGCCTGGCCCGCGTCCTCCGCGCCCAGGTCCGCCTGCTCGCGAGCCGCCGCCGGCGGGTCCTGCGCCTCCTGCCCGAACTCGCCCTCCTGTCGGCCCTGGCGCAGGACGACAGCGCCCCGACGCCGCCCGCCCCCACCACCCGGCGCGCCGCCGAACTCCGGGCGGCGGAACTGCTGACGGGCGGCGGGACCTCCGCGACGCACGCCTCGGTCCTGCTCGTCCCCGCCCTGCGGATGGTCCTCGGCACCGGCCTCGCGGGCGGCGCGGCCCTGCTGCTGGGCCTCGGCCACGGCTACTGGGCGGCCGTGTCCGCCGCCGCCGTCCTGCACTCCGTCAACGTCCGTACGGCGACCCAGCGCGCCGTCCAGCGCACCCTGGGCACGGTCGTCGGTCTGGCGCTCGCCCTCGCCGTGCTCTCCGCGCACCCCGACCCCGTCGTGCTGGTCCTGATGATCGTGCTCCTGGAGTTCCTGCTCGAATACGTCGTCGCCCGCAACTACGGTCTCGGCGTCGTCTTCCTGACCCCGCTCGCCCTGCTCCTGACGGACCTGGCCGCCGCCTCTCCGACCGAGGCGCTCGTCCAGGACCGGGCGCTGGCCAGCGTCCTCGGCATGGGCATCGCCCTGCTCTGCGCGCTGCTCGTGGTCCACGACCGGGCGGCGGTCCGGGCGCGCCGCGCACTGGACGCGTGCACGGCGGCGGCCGACTCCGCCGAACGCGCCCTGGCGGCCGGGGCGGCGGGCACGTTCCCGCTCGTGCAGACGCGCCTCGCGGCGGCCGTCGTGGAGCTGCGCGAGGCCGACGACGCCGCGGCGGGCGAGCTGTGGCCCGCCGAGATGGACCCGACGGAGCCGGCCGCCGCGGAGCAGCGCGCGTACCGGCTCCTGGAGCGGCTCGTCAGGCCGCCGGGCCGATCGTGACCTTGACGTGCTTCATGATCGGCTGGTCGCTCTGGGTGCTGTAGTCGCCGAGCGCGCACAGCACGTTCATCTCCGGCATGTAGCCGGCGGCGCAGCCCCGGGGGATGTCGTACGGGATCGCGAGGTAGCCGCGCAGGTACCGCCGGCTGCCGTCCTTCGCGGTGCTCGTGATGTCGACGGGTCCGAGGTCGGGGATGCCGCGCTCGCGCATGTCGGCCCGGTTCATGAAGACGAGCGTGCGGAGGTTCTTGACGCCCCGGTAGCGGTCGTTGTCGGAGTAGATCGTGGTGTTCCACTGGTCGTGGGACCGCATCGTGCCGAGCGCCAGGGTGCCGGGGGCGGGGACGACGTCGGGCAGGGCAGCCGAGGAGAACTCGGCGCGTCCCGACGGCGTGAGGAAGACCAGTTCGCGGGCGGGCTGCTTGATGCGGAAGCCGAGGGGCAGCCGGACGCGCCGGTTGAAGTCCTCGAAGCCGTCGAGGGCGCGGGCCATGGTGTCGCGGATGCGGTCGTAGTCCTCGACGTACCACTCCCACGGCGTCGCGCTGTCGGGCAGCGCCGCGCGCGCCATGCCCGCGACGACGGCCGGCTCGGAGAGCAGGTGCGGCGACGCGGGCCGCTTCATGCCGACGGACAGGTGGACCATGCTCATCGAGTCCTCGACGGACGTGCTCTGGACGCCCTTGCGCTGATGGTCCTTCTCGGTCCGGCCGAGGCACGGCAGGATCAGGGCCCGGCGGCCGTGGACGATGTGGCTGCGGTTCAGCTTGGTGCTCACCTGCACGGTGAGGTCGCAGTTCGTGAGCGCCGCGTACGTGTACGGGGTGTCCGGCGCCGCGAGGGCGAAGTTGCCGCCCATGCCGACGAAGACCGTGACGTCGCCGTCGTGCATCGCCGTGATCGTCCGGACGGTGTCCAGACCGTGCTCGCGGGGCGGCTCGATCTCGCAGACCTCGGCGAGGCGGTCGAGGAACGCGTCGCTCGGGCGGTGGTCGATGCCGCAGGTGCGGTTGCCCTGGACGTTGCTGTGGCCGCGGACGGGGGAGGGGCCCGCGCCCTCGCGGCCCAGATTGCCTCGCAGCAGAAGGAGGTTGACGATCTCCCGTACGGTGTCGACGCCGTGCTCGTGCTGGGTGACGCCCAGACACCAGCTGACGATGGAGCGGTCGGCCTCCCCGTACACCCGCGCCGCCGCGAGGATGTCGGCGCGGCTCAGTCCGGACTGCTTCTCCAGCTTCTCCCACGACGTGCCCTCGCACAGCGCGCGGTACTCGTCGAAACCGGCCGTGTGCCGGTCGATGAACTCCCGGTCCAGCGCCTTGGGATCGGTCTCGGACTGCTCCAGGATCGCCTTGGCCATGCCGCGCAGCAGCGCCATGTCGCCGCCGATGCGCGGCTGGAGGTTCAGGGTGCTCGTCCTCGTCGTCTTGAAGAGGGCCATGTCGAGGAAGTCGTGGGGGACGATCGTGCGGGTGGCGGCCGCCTCGACCAGCGGATTGACGTGCACGATCTGCGCGCCCCGGTGGTGCGCCTCCGCGAGGGCGGTGAGCATCCGGGGCGCGTTGGACGCGGCGTTGACCCCCAGGATGAACAGCGCGTCGGCGGTCTCCCAGTCCTTCAGGTCGACGGTCCCCTTGCCCGTGCCCAGGGAGGCCTGGAGGGCGCGGCCGCTGGCCTCGTGGCACATGTTGGAGCAGTCCGGCAGGTTGTTCGTGCCCAGTTCGCGGGCCATCAGCTGGTAGAGGAACGTGGCCTCGTTGCCGAGGCGGCCGGAGGTGTAGAAGGCCGCCCGGTGCGGGCTGTCCAGCTCGCGCAGCGTGCGGCCGACCAGCTCGAAGGCGTCCTTCCAGTTGATCGGTACGTAGTGGTCCGTCTCCGGGTCGTAGACCATGGGCTCGGTGAGACGGCCCTGGTTCTCCAGGTCGTAGTCGCTCCACCCGGCCAGCTCGGTCACCGAGTGCGCGGCGAAGAACTCGCGCCCGACCCGCTTGCTCGTCATCTCCCAGGTGACGTGCTTGATGCCGTTCTCGCAGATGTCGAGGTGCAGGCCCTTGGTGTCGTCCGGCCATGCGCAGCCGGGGCAGTCGAACCCGGTGTTCTCGTGGTTCATCTTCATGATCGCGCGGGGGCCGTCCACCAGCGCGCCCTCGGCGACGAGGAAGCGCGTCACGCTCTTGGCCGCGCCCCAGCCCGCCGCGGGGTGGTGGTACGGGTGGAACTCCGGTTCGCCCTCGGGAGTGGGCCCCACACGGGCTTCGGGCTGCTCCGGGTCCCGGGGACGTTCCTGAGCGGTGTTGTCGGCGCTGTCGGCGTTCACGACTCTCAACCCTTCCGGCCTTGCGGGCACGGGGAGGCGAAACGACTCTCTCCGGCAGGCTAGGTCCGGTGGGGTGCGCCTGCCAGTCGACCCCGGAGGCCCCTCCCGTGCCTCCGTCCGGCCAAGCGATCCCGTCCGGCCGGACGCTCCGGTCCGGCCCGACCGCTCCCGTCCGGCCGAGCGGTCCCGGCCGCGCGCGGATACGCTGACGCCGCCCCATTGATCCTTTTTGATGTTACTTGTCTCGTTTGACGGGAGTCCCATGGTCGTCGCGCAGCCCGTCCTCACACCGCCCGCCCCGGCGGCCGTCTTCCTCGTGGCCACCGTGGCCCCCGGTGGGGAGGCGGCCGTACGGGAGGCACTCCAGGACCTGGCGGGGCTGACCCGTTCGGTGGCGTTCCGGTCCCCCGAATCCGGGCTCCGCTGCGTCGCAGGCGTGGGCTCGGAGGCCTGGGACCGGCTCTTCGGCGGTCCGCGCCCGCGCGACCTGCACCCCTTCCCGGCCCTGCGCGGCCCCCGCCACCGCGCGCCGGCCACCCCGGGCGACCTGCTGTTCCACCTGCGCGCGCGGCGCATGGACCTCTGCTTCGAACTGGCCCGGCTGATCCTGGACCGGCTGGGCGGCGCGGTGACCGTCGTCGACGAGGTCCACGGCTTCACGTACTTCGACGAGCGCGACCTGCTCGGCTTCGTCGACGGCAGCGAGAACCCCGCCGGCCAGGCCGCCGCCGACGCGGTGCAGATCGGCGACGAGGACCCGGAGTTCCGGGGCGGAAGCTATGTCGTCGTGCAGCGGTACGTGCACGACATGACGGCCTGGGACTCCCTCACCGTCGAGGAGCAGGAGCGGGTCATCGGCCGCACCAAGCAGGCCAACGTCGAACTGCCCGACGGCGTCAAGCCGGCCGACTCGCACGTCGCCCTCAACACGGTCGTCGACGACGACGGCGCCGAACAGCAGATCCTGCGCCAGAACATGCCGTACGGACGGGTCGGCAGCGGCGAGCTGGGCACCTACTTCATCGGCTACGCCCGCTCGCCCGCCGTCACCGAGCGGATGCTGCGCAACATGTTCCTCGGGGATCCACCCGGCAATACCGACCGCATCCTCGACTTCTCCCGCGCCGTCACCGGCTGCCTCTTCTTCGTGCCGAGCGCCGACCTGCTCGACGACCTCCCCGCCGCCCCGTCCGCGGCCGCCGCGAGCCCCGGGGACTCCCTGGGCATCGGCAGCCTGAAAGGAGCCCCCGCGTCATGACGACCGACGTGACGAACAACCTGCACCGGGAACTCGCCCCGATCCCCCCCGCGGCCTGGGCGGAGATCGAGGAGGAGGCCCGCCGCACCTTCCGGCGCCACATCGCGGGCCGCCGCGTCGTCGACGTGCCCGACCCGGCGGGCCCCGGGCTCGCCGCCGTCGGTGTCGGCCACCTGACCGACATCCACCCGCCCGCGCCCGGCGTCTCGGCGCGGCTGCGCGAGGCGAGGCCCATCGTCGAACTGCGGGTGCCGTTCTCCGTCTCCCGGGCCGCCGTGGACGACGTCGAGCGCGGCTCCAAGGACTCCGACTGGCAGCCCGTCAAGGACGCGGCGCGCACCATGGCGTACGTCGAGGACCGGACCATCTTCGACGGGTACGGCGCCGCCGGCGTCGACGGGCTGCGCTCCCGCTCGTCCAACCCGGTGCTGCGGCTGCCCACCGAGCCGCGCGACTACCCCGACGCGGTCAGCCGGGCCCTGACGGAGCTGCGGCTCGTCGGCGTGGACGGGCCGTACGCGCTGCTCCTCGGCGCCGAGGAGTACCGGGCGGTCAGCGAGACCTCCGACCACGGGTATCCGATCGCCGCGCACCTGGCCCGGATGCTCGACGGCGCCCCGATCTGGGCGCCGGCCCTCAGCGGCGGCTTCGTCCTCTCCACCCGCGGCGGCGACTTCGAGCTGCTGCTCGGCCAGGACGTGGCGATCGGCTACACGGGCCACGACGCGGACACCATCGACCTGTACTTCCAGGAGACGCTGACCTTCCTCACCTACACCGACGAGGCCGTGGTCGTCCTGGAGGCCTGACCCGTGAACCGCCGGCTGGCCGATGCCGTCCCGCGACTCGTCGGATCGACGGTGGTCGGGGCGGCGGCCGGCCTGGCCGTCGGCGGAACGACGAGGACGCCGCTGGGCATCCTCGCCGGCATCGCCGCGGCGGAGACGGTCTTCGTCGTCGCGGGATGGCTCGTGCTCTGGCCCATGGACGCGGCCGCCACCCATCGCAACGTCCGCCGGGAGGAGTTCCGGCCCCTCGTCGAGGAGATCGTCGTCGTCGGGACCGCCGTGTGCGGTCTCGTCGGCATCATCGTGATGCTCCTGGTGGGCCACTCGAACCTGGGCCACGCCGCCGCCGCGACGGCGCTCTGCGGCGTCTTCATGGCCTGGGCGGCGCTCCACCTGATGTACGCGACGCGCTACGCGTACGACTACTACGCCCTGGAACCCGGCGGCGGAATCGACTTCAACACCGACGACCCGCCGCGGTACAGCGACTTCCTGTACTTCAGCTTCAACCTCGGCATGACCTACCAGGTCTCCGACACCAACGTCTCGAAGTCGTCGCTCCGCGCGATCGTCCTCCGGCACTGCCTGCTGTCGTACGTCTTCGGAGCCAGCATCCTCGCCACCACCATCAACCTGGTGACCGGCATCGTCACGGGCTGACCGCCCCGCCCTCCCCGCCACCCAGCGACACCACGACCGCGTCGGCCCGGCCCCCGGGCGTGTCGTACGTGACGGTGTCGCCGGCGCGGCGGCCGAGCAGTGCGCGGCCGAGCGGGCTGTCGGCGGTGACCATGGTCGCGTCCAGGACCTCGGCGACCTCGCCGATCTGGACGGTCGTCTCCGTGGCGTCCGCGAACCGCACGGTCACGGTGCTGCCGACGCCGACCGTGTCGGTGCTCGGCGGGCCGGCGACGGCGCCCTCGCGCAGCCTGCCCTCGATCTCGGCGATACGGGCGTCCAGGCGCTGGAGCTCCGTGACGCGTTGCAGCTCGTCGGCCTGGTCGGCGCGGTCGCCGACCTGATCGCCGCCGCCGTCGTGCAGGGTCACGGCGACCGTCTCGCGTTCGGTGCGCAGGTCGGCGAGTTCG
Source organism: Streptomyces sp. NPDC042346 (assembly GCF_055581845.1). Taxonomy (NCBI): domain Bacteria; kingdom Bacillati; phylum Actinomycetota; class Actinomycetes; order Kitasatosporales; family Streptomycetaceae; genus Streptomyces; species Streptomyces sp. NPDC042346. The sequence continues at coordinate 253,079 of NZ_JBVJEH010000005.1, forward strand.
CGCGCGAACGCCGCACGGGCGACATCGCTGAGGGGCTCGGGTCCACCGGTCATGTCTGATCCCGTCGGGCGGGCGGCACGGATGCGTGCCGCGCATCGGTCACGGCAAGCCGAAGGTATCAGGGCAATCTGAGCAATCAGAACATTCCGCCACGCTCGACCCGCCGTCAGGAGGCGGGTGTTTTCTGGGGGTTCGACGGGATTTCGATTGCAGGAGTATGGCAGATGCATGACAAGCCCCCAACTCCCTTGAGCTACGCCCGTAGACCGGCCAGGCTGCTGATCACCCGGAGCGCACACACGGCTCCGGTCCGTGCGTGTGACCGACACGCGCCCCCCACAGTCGCGCCGCCCCACACGAGGCGCGACGCCGAAGAGGAGGACTCCCTCGTATGGCACTCCCGCAGCACACCAAGGCCCGGCTCGCGCTCACCGTGTCCGCCGCGACCGCGGCCGCCCTGCTCGGCACCTTCGCCGCCGTCCCCGCCCAGGCGGCCCCCGCCGAGGGCGTCGTCCTCGCGGCCGGTTCGGCCGACGCGGTGCCCGGCAGCTACATCGTCACCCTCAAGCAGGGCGCGGGCTTCACGGCCGCGTCCGCCAAGGGCCGGACCCTGATAGCCGGTTACGGCGGCACGGTCCGCAAGACCTTCGGCTCCGCCCTCAACGGCTACACGGCCACCCTCGGCGCGACGGAGGCCCGCCGCCTCGCCGCCGACCCCGCCGTCGCCTCCGTCGAGCAGAACCAGATCTTCCGCGCCGACGCGACGCAGACCAACGCCCCCTGGGGCCTGGACCGCATCGACCAGGCGAACCTGCCGCTCGACGGCTCGTTCACGTACCCCGACACGGCGGGCGGCGGCGTCACCGCGTACGTCATCGACACCGGCGTCCGCATCTCGCACGCGCAGCTCGGCGGACGGGCCGTGAACGGGTACGACGCGGTCGACGGCGACACGGTTGCCCAGGACGGCAACGGACACGGCACGCACGTCGCCACCACCATCGCGGGATCGACGTACGGCGTGGCCAAGGCCGCGAAGATCGTCGCCGTCCGCGTGCTCGACAACGCCGGATCCGGCACCACCGCCGGCGTCATCGCGGGCATCGACTGGGTCACCTCCCACCACACGGCGGGGGCCCCGGCCGTCGCCAACCTCTCGCTCGGCGGCGGCGCCTCCACCGCCCTCGACAACGCGGTGAAGAACTCCATCGCGGACGGCGTCACCTACGCCGTCGCCGCGGGCAACTCCGGTGTCAACGCGTCCTCCTCGTCGCCCGCCCGCGTCGCGGCCGCCATCACCGTCGGCGCCACGAGCAACACGGACGCCAAGGCGAGCTGGTCCAACTACGGCTCGGTGCTCGACCTCTTCGCCCCCGGCGTGTCGATCACCGCGGGCTGGAACACGAGCGACACCGCCACCAACACGATCTCGGGCACCTCCATGGCCACCCCGCACGTCGCGGGCGCCGCCGCCGTCTACCTCGCGGGGCACCCCTCCGCCACTCCGGCGCAGGTCGCGACGGCTCTGGTGAACGGCGCGACCCCGAACAAGGTGACCAGCCCGGGCAGCGGCTCGCCCAACCGCCTCCTGCGGATCGTCCCGTAACCCGCATGTGAACGGTCGGGGGTCTTGCGCGGGCCCCCGACCCTCTCTACCCTCGCGGCTCAATGGTTAGGAAAACTTCCTAACCATTGGATGAATGAGCCATGAAGGAAAGGGAGTTGTCATGCGTCGACGAAGCGTCTCGCTTCTCGGGCTCGCCGGACTGCTGGTGCTGCCCCTGACATCGGTGCCGCAGGCACTGGCACAACCACAGACCCAGCCCCGCGCACAGGAACGGGCGGCCGCCGCCGACAGTCTGGTCTCCGTCGGAAAGCCGGTGACGGCCTCGTCCGTCGAGGGCTCCGGGTTCGAGCCCGGCCTGGCCGCGGACGGCAGCACCACCACCCGCTGGGCCAGTGTGGAAGGCGTCGACCCGCAGTGGGTCCGCATCGACCTCGGCGCGACGCACACCGTCTCCCGGGTGAAGCTCCACTGGGAGGCCGCCTACGGCAAGGCGTACCGGATCCAGACCTCGGCCGACGGGTCGACCTGGACCGACGTCTACACGACCACGACCGGCGACGGAGCCGTCGACGACCTCACGGTCTCCGGCAGCGGCCGGTACGTGCGCATGCAGGGGACCGCACGCGGCACGTCGTACGGCTACTCCCTCTGGGAGTTCGAGGTCTACGGCGCCCCGAGCGGCGGCGGCGTCCCCGGCGGGCCGGCCGTCCCCTTCGGCAGCCACCTCAAGCCCTACGCCGCCGGCACGCTGAAGCCCTCCGGCACCCAGGCCGCGATCGACCAGAAGGTCGTCGAGTACTACAACAAGTGGAAGGCCGCCTTCGTCCGGCAGAACTGCGGCAACGGCTGGTACCAGATCATCTCGCCCGACGCCGACCACCCGTACGTCGCCGAGGCCCAGGGATACGGCATGGTCGTCACCGCGACCATGGCCGGCGCCGACCCCGACGCGAAGAAGATCTTCGACGGTCTCGTGAAGTGGAAGATCGACCACCCGTCCTCGGTCAACCCGAACCTCCTCGCGGCCGAACAGGACGTCGCCTGCAAGAGCGTCAACGGCGGCGACGGCGCCACCGACGGCGACATGGACGTGGCCTACGGACTGCTCCTCGCCGACAAGCAGTGGGGCAGCGCCGGCACGTACAACTACAAGGACCTCGCGCTCAAGCACATCGCCGCGATCAAGAAGGACGAGGTCAACGCGACGACCAAGCTCCTGAAGCTGGGCGACTGGAGCAGCTCGGGCGACCAGTACTACTACATCTCCCGCACCTCGGACTGGATGGTCGACCACTTCCGCGCCTTCCGTACGGCCTCCGGCGACACGACCTGGGACGCCGTGCGCAGCGCGCACCAGACCCAGATCACGCGGCTCCAGTCGACGTACGCCTCCGGCACCGGCCTGCTGCCCGACTTCGTCGTCGACACGAACACCACGCCCAAGCCCGCCCCCGGCCAGGTCCTGGAGGACCCGAACGACGGCGCGTACTGGTGGAACGCGTGTCGTACCCCGTGGCGCATCGCGGACGACGCGGTGACCAGCGGGGACGCCGCCTCGCTCGCCGCCGCGCGGAAGGTCAACAGCTGGATCAAGACGAAGACCGGCGGCGACCCGAACAAGATCGCCATCGGCTACAAGCTCAACGGCACCCAGATCTCGGCGGGCAGCGAGGCCGCCTTCTTCGCGCCGTTCGCCGTCGCGGCCATGACCGACCCGGGCAGCCAGGCCTGGCTGGACGCCCTCTGGAACAAGATGCTGACCACGCCGGTCGACACGAGCAGCTACTTCTCGGCCAGCATCCAGCTCCAGGTCATGATCACGGCCTCGGGGAACCACTGGGTCCCGTAGGCCCGTAGGTCGGCAGGCCCGTAGGCCGGTAGGGCGCGCCGTGCAGATCAGTGGTGGAAGAGCCGCAGTCCGGTGCGGGCGAGCGTGATGCCGTGCTCGCGGCAGGCGTCCTCCACGTCGGCGGAGCGGATCGACCCGCCGGGTTCGGCGATGAAGCCGACACCGTGCCGGTGCGCGTGGTCGACGTTGTCGCGGAAGGGCAGCGCGCCGTCCGAGGCGAACGCCACCCCGGTCAGCTCCGCGAGCCACTCGGCGCGCCGGCGGTCGGTCAGGTCGGGGGCGGGCACGGACAGGACCTCGGACAGGCGCGCGCGCTCGTCCGGGGTGAGGTCGCCCTCGACGTACCGGATCCGCCAGTTGATCCGGTCCTGCCGGCGGACGCCCGGCCGGAAGGCGAGCGCGCGGACGGCGGGATGGCGGCGCAGCCACCACGTGTCGGTCTTCGCGCCCGCCAGCCGGGTGCAGTCCACCCGGGACTGCTGCCCGGCGCCGATCCCGAGCGTGACCCCGTCGCGTACGTAACAGACCGAGTTGGACTGGGTGTAGCGCAGCACCGCGAGTCCGAGCAGCAGGTCCTCCGCGGCTTGGGCGGTGAGGTCACCGCAGACGACGTCGTCCAGGAGGGCAGGGGAGAGCGGCACGTCGTCGCGCTGCTGGGTCAGCCGCATGCCGAACACCTCCCGGGCCTCCTGGCCCGGCGGGGTGAAGGCCTCGTCGGCCTCCATCACCAGGAAGCGGCCGCTCTTCTTCCGGCTGAGCGTCTCGACGGTGCCGGGGGCGTAGCCGGGCGCGATGACACCGTCGCAGACCACCCGGGTCAGCACCTCGGCGAGTTCGGCGTCGACCGGGTGCGAGACGGCGGCGAAGTCGCCGTACGAGGACTTCGGATCGGCGTCACGGGCCCGCAGATAGGCGCTGGTGAGCGCGCCGACGCGGTCCCGGTCCACGCCGTACACCTCGGCCGTCACCTCGTCGACCGGACCGGCCAGCGCCGCGCCGGCCGGGGACACGTGCTTGAAGGACGCGGCGGCCGGCCGTCCCAGAGCGCGGCTCGCGTCCCGTACGAGCTGCCAACTGTTCAGCGCGTCCAGGAGGTTGATGTAGGACGGGCTGCCGTTCACCACCCGGACCGGCCGGCTCCCGGGCTCCACCGGCGTGGTGGTCGCCACCAGCTGTTGGGGATTGATGCCGTAACGCAGTTCCATCTCAAGACCTCCTGGGTCAGCGGGACATCACTGACGCAGGCGCCCAGGCGGTCGACGCGCACGCGGGAAGAACAGGCCGAACTGCCGCTCCCCGGTGGTGATCCACCTTCGCCAGTCGCGGCGGGCACGATGCTACCCGTACGGCGGAAACGCGGCGCGCCGCACCCCTCCCCGTACGGGAGAAGTGCGGCGCGCGGCCGTGCGTTCGGATCCGGGGGATCAGACCGCCGGGACCGGGAAGGTCGGGTACTCCACGCCGGAGACGTGCTGGACGACCCGGATGACCTGGCACGAGTAGCCGAACTCGTTGTCGTACCACAGGTAGAGGATCGCGTTGTCGCCGTCGACCTTGGTCGCGCCGGCGTCGACGATCGACGCGTGGCGCGAGCCGACGAAGTCCATCGAGACGGCGTCGGGGGCCGTGGTGAAGTCGATCTGACGCTTGAGCGGCGAGTGCAGCGAGACGTCGCGGAGGTACTCGAGGACCTCTTCGCGGGTGGTCTCGCGGCCCAGGCGCAGGCTCAGGATGGCGATCGAGACGTCCGGCACGGGCACGCGGATGGAGCTGCCGGTGATCGGGGCCTTGAGGTCCGGCAGCGCCTTGGCGACGGCCGAGGCGGCGCCGGTCTCGGTGATCACCATGTTCAGCGGCGCCGAGCGGCCGCGACGGTCGGCCTTGTGGTAGTTGTCGAGCAGGTTCTGGTCGTTCGTGAACGAGTGGACCGTCTCGACGTGGCCGCGGAGCACGCCGTACTCGTCGTCCATCGCCTTCAGCGGCGGGACGATCGCGTTGGTCGTGCAGGACGCGCAGGACAGGATCTTCTCGTCCGGCTTGACCGTCTCGTGGTTCACACCGTGCACGATGTTGGGCACGTCGCCCTTGCCGGGCGCGGTCAGGACGACCTTGTCGATGCCGGGGCGCAGGTGCTTGGAGAGGCCCTCGCGGTCGCGCCACTTGCCGGTGTTGTCGATGAGGATGGCGTTCTCGATGCCGTACGCCGTGTAGTCGACCTCGGAGGGGTCGTTGGCGTAGATCACCTTGATCGTGTTGCCGTTGGCGACGATCGTGCTGTTCGCCTCGTCGACCGTGATCGTGCCCTGGAACTGGCCGTGGATCGAGTCGCGGCGCAGCAGCGAGGCGCGCTTCACGAGATCCTGGTCGCCGCCGCCGCGGACGACGATGGCCCGCAGGCGCAGACCGTTGCCGGAGCCGGCCTTCTCGATGAGGAGGCGGGCGACGAGGCGGCCGATGCGGCCGAAGCCGTAGAGGACGACGTCGCGTCCGTCACGGCGCTCGATCTTGTTCTCGCCGATGGCGCCGGCGACGGCCTGTGCGGTGAACTCGGCCACGGTCAGACCGCGGTCGTCGGTCTTGTAGTCCGCGGCCAGCACGCCGATGTCGATCTGGCACGGGCCCAGGTCGAGGGTCGTGAGCGTCTGGAGGAACGGGAGCGTCTCGGTGACCGAGAGTTCCTCGCCGTCGATCTGCCGGGCGAAGCGGTGGGTCTTGAGGATGCTGACCACCGACTTGTTCACCAGGGAGCGGCTGTGGACCAGGACGGTGACGTCCTGCTCCCGGTGCAGCTTCCCGATGATCGGGATCATCGACTCCGCGATCTCCTCGCGGTTCTTCCAGCTGGTGAACGAGTCGTCATTGACAGTCACAAGTTTATCTTTCGAGCTAGGCGGCGCTCATATGGTAACCCCAGGTCTGTGCGGTGCTTCAGAGGGGTGGCGCATCCCACGCTCCGCCCCCGTTCGCCGCTCGCGGACCCGCGCCAGCCGCTCCTCCAGAGCCGCCCGGCGCTCGGGCCACTCCTCGGCCACGATCGAGTAGACGGCGGAGTCGCGGAGGCGGTCCTCCTCGCCCGGGACCCGGGACGGGGCCGAGCTCCGCAGGACGCCCTCGAAGGCGGCGCCCACCCGCTCGATCGCCGCCCGGGAGCGGGCGTTGCGCGCGTCCGTCTTGAGGTCGACCCGGCCCACGCCCCAGCTCTCGAAGGCGTGCCGGAAGAGCAGGTACTTGGCCTCGGCGTTCACGCCCGTCCCCTGGGCGGAGGCCGCGAGCCAGGTGAAGCCGATCTCGATCGCGCAGAGGCGCTCACCGGACGGCCAGAAACGCGGATCCCAGAACGAGGTGGCGCCGACCACCCGGCCGCTCGCCACGTCCACCTGCGCGTACGGGGCGAGGCTGCCCTCGGCGGCGCGGCCGAGCTGCGTCTCGACGTACGCCGCCGTCTCCTCCGGCCCGGGCACCCAGGTGAAGCCGTACGAGTCCCGGCTCTCCCCGGCGGCCTCGGCCAGACCGGCGGCGTGCTGGTGCCCCAGCGGCTCCAGGCGCACGAACGCGCCCTCCAGAACCGGCCCTTCCAGCGTGGAACCCATGGATCCGCACCCCGTGTACGTGTCGAGTTCGTCGAACATCACCCAGCGGCGAGCAGAATCGCAGACTCCGGCCGTGGGGGCATCCCTGTTTCAGAGGCTGAGCCAGGGGCTGGTCAGGGGCTGATGGGGGTCGGTCGGGGGGCTGGTCAGGGGAGTGCGCGTGTGCGGAAGGCGTCACGGACGCGGGCCAGCGGGCCGGGGTCCCGGGTGAAGTACAGCCGGTTCGTGAGGAGGACCGCCCAGCGGCCCCGCGCGGGCGAGACCCACAGGCCCGTGCCGGTGAAGCCGAAGTGCGCCCAGACGTCGTCCGCCGGGTCCGTGCCGGGCGCCGGGTGCCAGAAGAGGCCGCGCGGCGGGGTGAGCGCGCCGGTGCGGACGCGCAGCGAGGCCGCCGTCCAATCGGCGGAGAAGGTCCCGGGCACCGGGACGAGGAGGTGCCGCAGGAACCGGCCGACGTCGCCGGCGGTGGTGAAGACCCCGGCGATCCCGCAGGCGCCGCCGAGCAGCCGGGCCGAGAAGTCGTGCACGCTCCCCCGCAGGGGCGCGCCGCTCTCCTCGTCGTACTCGGTGGGCGCGCAGCGCTCCCCGAGTGCGGCGGGCAGCGGTCCGTACGGGGTCTCCGTCATGCCGAGCGGCGTCCAGACCCGGTCCTGGGCGAGCCGGGTCAGCGGCAGGCGCGTGAGGTGCTCGGCGAGGTAGCCGAGGAGCAGTGCCGCCCGGTCGGTGTACGCGACGGCCTCCCCGGGCCGGTGCCGCAGGGGCTCGGCGAGGACCCCGTCCCGGACGTCCTGCGGGTCGGAGCCGTACAGGGGCCGCAGATTGGCGCGCAGCGGCAGCCCGGCGGTGTGGGTGAGGAGGTTCAGGGCCGTGACGCCGGCGAGGGGCCGCCCCGTGGCCTCCGGCCAGTACGAGCCGAGCGGCGCGCCCGGGTCCAGCTTCCCCGCGTCGACGAGGGTGCCGACCACGGCCCAGGCCGCGAGGATCTTGGTCAGGCTCGCGACGTCGAAGAGCGTGTCCGGGAGCGTCGGCTCGCCGGGCCGCGCGGGATCGAGCACGCCGACGGCCCCCTCGGAGAGGGTCGTCCGGGCGTCGCCCACGGCCCACACCGCCCCGGGGTACACGCCCGCGCGCACACCGTCGTCGAGGAGCCGTTCGAAGGGGTCGCTGCGCTGGGCCAAGGCGTGCCTCCGGCGGGGTCGGTGCGCCCCCGTCCCCGGGGGGTCGACGGGCCGCGCTCCGGAGTCATGCCCGGGCAGGTGGGGAAGACACCCTTCCGTCAGCTCCTGTCCCAGGAGTTCACTTGCAGGTGACCTCGTCACGCGGGGTGTAGTGGGTCTTGAAGGCCTCGCGCTTCACCTCGACGCCGTCGTTCTTGAAGACCCGGTCCACCGAGATGTCGAAGCCCTCGAGGGGCTCCTGCGGCATGCAGGCCTCGCCGGTGCCCTCGCGCTTCGCGGGCTCCGTGAGGTTGGTGCGCGGGCCGGCCACCGCCTCCACGGAGTCGTACTTCTTCGTCCCGAGGAAGCTCACGGTGACCGAGGAGTCCGTCGCGCCGGCCTTGATGTAGATCGGCTTGCCCGAGTCGTTGCGGAACTTCAGGTCCAGGCTGCCCCAGGCGACGGTGGCCTCGCGGCCGGCGGGGTAGCGCTCGATGTAGAAGGAGTGGGCGCCGTACTCGACGGGCTTCACACCGGCGAAGAACATCGCGTTGAAGACGGTGGTCGCCATGGCCGACACGCCGCCGCCGGGCGCGGACCGGTACTGGCCGTCGAGGATCATCGTGCCGTCCACGAAGCCGTTGTCGGGGGTGCGCTCGCCGACCGTCTCGTTGAAGCTCCACACCTCGCCGGGCTGCACGACCGAGCCGTTGATCAGCTCGGCGGCCCGGCCGATGTTCGTCGTCCGGTAGGGCGCGGTCGGGAAGTCGACGGTGAAGGTCGACATCTGCTCGGTGATGCCGAGGCGGGCCAGCGAGTCGGCCGTCAGCTGGGGCTGCGTGACCGTGGTGGCCACCGGAGCCGTACGGGCCGTGGCGCCGTTCTTGGCGAGCAGCGGGCGCACGGCGTCGCCGAGGGCCTTCGCCGTCACCTCCTGCCCCGGCTTGCCCTCCGACTCGACGACGACCTTGCCGTCCCGCACGCCGAGGGTCGCCTCCACCGGCGCGCCCGTCATGGCCGCGAGGGGCTGGGCGACGTCGGGGTCGCGGAGGAGGGCCTCGGCGTCGAGCGCGGGGCTGAGCCTGCCGTTCTCGGTCTTCACGGAGAGGTGGTCGGCGAGCGTGGCGGCGGAGATCCGCAGCCGCTCGCTGCCGGCCGTCAGCGTCACCGGGCCCGAGACGGCGGGCTTCGCGTAGGAGTCGAGGAAGCGGGTGACCTCGGAGTCGCCCAGCTTCGGTTCCGTGAGGGTGACGGGGAGGGTCACGGGCGAGGCGCCCGAAGCGGCGGGATAGGCCGCTCGGATGTTCTCGACGGCCCGCCCGGTGTCCAGCTTCTGGCCGGTCACCGCCCGGGTCGCGACGGCCTCGCCGTCGCGGAAGGCGACGGAGCCCTCGCGGACCTTCCGGTCGTTCTTCTCGGCCAGCTCGTCCACGACGGCCTTCGCCTTGGCCTCGTCGTAGGAGAACACCGGCTGGATCTCGCGCTCGCCCGAGGAGAAGAGCCGGCCGATGACCGTCACGGGGTCGCGGGACGGGTCGGCCGCCAGGTCGGCGGTCTTCGCCACGTCCACGGTCAGGCCCGCGGCGGTGGGGGATACGGTCGCGGCGCGGTCGCCGACCTGCACGGGTATCGGCGCGCTCCAGGAGGCCGGGGCCTCGGCCGCGAGCTTCGCCTGCGCCTCGGCGCGGCTCATGCCGCCCACGTCCACGCCCGCGACGCTGGTGCCGGCGGATATGTCGTCCCCGGTCGTGACCAGTCCCGCCACGTACAGTCCGCCCGCGGCGACGGCGACCACACCTGTCGCGATCGCCGCCGTCCGGAGGCGCGGACTGCGCCCCTCGCGGGGCGTCGGGGCATGGTCGGTCCTGGAGCGGGGCACACGCTCTCCCGGGGCGTCGAGGATGGAGGGATCTCCACGACGGTACGCCGAAAGAGTGTCAAATGCACATAAAGCTGTGGTGACCTGCGGGGATACGGAGCGAGGCGGAAGCGGTACGGAGTGTTCCGGGGTACGGGGAGGGTGGCCGCACGGGGCCGCCTAAGCTGGAACGATGCCCGCCACCCCGAGCCCGAGCCCGGGCCCCGCGCCGAGCCCGGGCCTGGGCTCCAGCCCGAGCCCCAGCCCCAGCCCCAGCCCAAGCCCCAGCCCGAGTCCCGGCCCCCAGTCCGTCGACCGGGCCCTCGCCGTGCTCGACGCCGTCGCGGACGCCGACCGGCCCGTCGGGGCGAAGACGCTGGCCCGGCGGCTCGGCTGCGCCCTCTCGACCGTCTACCACGTCACCGGGCCCCTGCTCGCCCGCGGCTACCTCGTCCGCACCGCCGAGGGGTACGCACCCGGGCCCCGCGTCCCCGCCCTCCACCGCTCCCACCAGCGCCACCACGGCCTCGGTGCCGGCACCGGCGAGCTCCTCGGCCGGCTGCGACGGGCCACGGGAGCGGAGGCGTACCACACGGCCTACCGCGACGGCCTGATCACCGTCGTCGACACCACCGCCCCGGTGACCGACGCCGCCCACCCCTTCACCCCGGGCCCCGAGGACCGGGCGCACGCCACCGCCCACGGCAAGGCGCTCCTCGCCGCGCTCCCGCGCCCCCTGCGCCGCCGCTACCTCGCGGAGCACGGCATGGCCCGCTTCACCGAGCGGACCATCACCAGCGCCGAGCGGTTCGAGGCGGAGGCCGCCCGGGTGCGCGGCCAGGGATTCGCCGTGTCGGTGGGGGAGGCGGACCTCGCCTACACCTGCCTCGCCGTGGCCCTGCCCGAGCGCGGCGACGGCATCGTGCACGCGCTCTCCGTCTCGCTCCCCACCGCCGACTTCGGACGGCGGCAGGGAGAGATCCGGGCGGCGCTCGCCCGCGCCGTACCCGAGTTTCCGGCCCTGCCGGAATCCTGACCGGCCCGGCTGGCCGACCGGGCGGGACCGCCGCAAGGTGGACGCATGATCTTCATCGCCGTCCGCTTCACCGCCCGCCCCGACCACGCCGACCGCTGGCTCGACCTGGTCGCCGACTTCACCCGCGCCACCCGCGAGGAGCCCGGCAACCTCTTCTTCGACTGGTCCCGCAGCGTCGACGACCCGAACGTCTTCGTTCTCCTGGAGGCGTTCGCCGACGCCGAGGCCGGCGCCGCCCACGTCTCCTCCGCCCACTTCACTGCCGGCCTCGCCGCCATGGCCGGAGCCATCGCCACCACCCCCGAGATCATCAACGTCGAGGTCCCGCAGCAGGGCTGGGGCGCCATGGCCGAACTCACCCCGACCGACACCCCCTAGGGGGTGTCCTGCGGTCGGGGCCGGACCGGCCCCGACCGGTCCCGCACACCCCCCGGCCCGACGCCCCGGGCCGCCGCCGTCCCGCCTGATAGGTTCGCGGGAAACGCAGGCGGGGCGGCGGCCCGAGGGGAGAAGCGGCACATGGCGGTGAGCGGACGGCAGACCGGCAGGCCCACCCTGGAAGAGGTCGCGGCCCGGGCCGGAGTCGGCCGCGGCACGGTCTCCCGGGTCATCAACGGCTCCCCGAAGGTCAGCGAACAGGCCAAGGCCGCCGTCGAACAGGCCGTCGCCGAACTCGGCTACGTCCCCAACCGGGCCGCCCGCGCCCTCGCCGGCAGCCGCACCGACGCCGTCGCCCTGGTGATCCCCGAGACCGAGGCACGGCTCTTCGCCGAGCCCTACTTCCTCGACATCATCCGCGGCGTCAGCGCCGAACTCGCCGACGCCGACAAGCAGTTGCTGCTCACCCTGATCCGCAGCGAGCAGGAGCGCCAGCGCTTCGAGCAGTACCTCGCGGCCCAACGCGTCGACGGCGTCCTGCTCGTCTCCGTGCACGGCGACGACCCGCTCCCCGACCAGGTCCGCGCCCTCGGCCTGCCCGCCGTCCTCAACGGCCGCCGCCGCGAGGACGAGCGCGTCGCCTTCGTCGACTCCGACAACACCGGCGCGGGCCGGACCGCCGTCGCCCATCTCGCCGCGCGCGGCCGGCGCGCGATCGCCACCGTCACCGGCCCCCTCGACATGTACGTGGCCCGCTGCCGACTCGACGGCTACCGCGAGGGCCTGACGGACGCCGGGCTCGCACACGACGAGGCGCTCGTCGCCAACGGCGACTTCACCGAGGAGGGCGGCCGGCGCGCCATGCGGGAACTCCTGGACCGCAGGCCGGACCTGGACGCCGTCTTCGCCGCCTCCGACGTGATGGCGGCCGGGGCGCGCGCGGTGCTGCGCGAGGCGGGCCGCCGGGTCCCCGAGGACGTCGCGCTCGTCGGCGTCGACGACTCGGCCGTCGCCCGGCACATGGACCCGCCGCTGACGAGCGTCCGGCAGCCCATCGAGGAGATGGGCCGCACCATGGCGCGCCTGCTCCTCCAGGAGATCGTCGCGCCCAGCGAGCCGGACGAACAGCCCCGCCGGATGCTGCCCACCGAACTGGTCGTCCGAGCCTCCTCCTGACGGGTCCCGCGAAGGCGCCCCGCACGGCCGGGAGGCGACGGCCGAGATGCAGCCGTCTCCGGGCCCCCGGAGAATGGACTCCGTACGGGGTCCGTACGGATTCCGTCTCCGCGACCAGGGCGCTCCCCTCGGCGTCCGACCCGGCAAGGGGGCGGTCGACGATGGCGTTGCGGAAGCCGATCCGGTCACTCAGCGCGTCCGCGTCACTCCGCACGTGGACGCTGGTCTATCTCCTGGTCGTGACCCTGCTGACCGTCGCGTACCTGCAGTTCCCCGCCCGCCACACCGTCCTCTGGGCACTCATCGGTCTCGGTGGCGTCGCCGCCATCCTCATCGGCGTCCGTCTCCACCGGCCCGCCCGGCGCTGGCCCTGGCTGGTGCTGGCCGCCGCCAACTTCGCCTTCGTCGCCGGCGACACCGCCTACAACGCCCTGGAGGCCTTCTTCGGGCAGACCAGGCCCTTCCCCTCCGTCGCCGACGCCTTCTACCTGGCCACGTACCCGCTGTTCGCCATCGGCCTGTTCGGCTTCATCCGCTACCGGGCCGCCGGCCGCGACCTCGCGGTCGTCCTCGACGCGCTGATCCTCACCTCGGGACTCGCGCTGCTCTCCTGGGTCAACCTCATCACCCCGCTCGCCAGAAGCGAGGACATGACCTGGATCGAGAAGGCCATCTCCATCGCCTATCCCCTCGGCGACGTCCTGATGCTCGCGATGCTCGCCCGGCTGCTCGTCCCCGGCGGCCTGCGCTCCCGGTCGGTGCAGCTCCTCACCCTCGGCACCTGCGGCATCCTCACCTCCGACGTCATCTACGGCGCCCTCCAGCTCAACGGCACCTGGCAGGTCGGCACGCCCTTCGACCTCGGCTGGGTCGTGTTCTTCACCGCCTGGGGCCTCGCCGCCCTCCACCCCTCGATGACCGGGCTGACCGAACGGGCCCCCGAGCCGACACCCCGCGTCGCGGAGCGCCGACTCGCGCTCCTCGCCGGCGCCTCGCTCATCGCCCCCGCCCTGCTCCTCCTCCAGTCCCTCCGCGACGACGGGGACCAGGACATCGGCGTCATCGCGATCTTCTCGGCCCTCATGTTCCTGCTGGTCCTCGCCCGGCTGTGGAGCATGATGAACGCCCACGGGAAGGCCGAGGCACGCGAACGCAGCCTCCGCGTCGCCGCCGCCTCCCTCGTCGCCGCCCTGAGCCCGCGCGAGGTCGGCGGAGCGGTGGAGACCGCCTCCGCCACGCTCTTCGGCCCCGGCACCGACCACCGCGTCCTGCTCCTCACCCGGGACCGCCGGGGCGGCCTCAACGCCGTGGCGACCGTGGCCCACCCGTGGAGCTGCCGCACCGACCGGCTCACCGTCCCTCCCGCGACGGCCTGGCCCGAGCTCGTCGCCCACGGCACCCGGATCCTCCCCGTGACCCGCCTCGACCCCGCCGTCGCCGCCGAGGTGGCGCCCGAGTCGCACGCCCTGCTCTGCCCCCTGGAGCTCCAGACCCCCGCCGGACGCGAACCGCTGCTCGGCGTGCTGCTCCTCGCGGGACCCGAGAAGAAGCTCTCCGAGATCGCGGGCCCCGCCCAGTCGCTCGCCTCCCAGGCGGCCCTCGCCCTGGAACGCTTCGGGCTGACCGAGGAGGTCAACCGCCGGACGAGCGAGGCGTACTTCCGCACGCTCGTGCACAACACCTCGGACGTCATCCTCATCGTCGACGACGACGACACCGTCCGGTACGCCAGCCCGTCCGCCGAGTCCATGTTCGGTCACTCCCTGCTCCCGGGCACCCCGCTCACCGAGCTGCTCGCCCCCGCCGACAAGGCCAGCGCCCTGCGCGTCCTCGCCGACGCCCGGTCCCGCACGTCCGTCGACGCCCGCGACGACTGGAAGCTGCTCCACGGCGGCCCCGGCGGCCCCGGCGGCTCCGCCGATCTCCAGGTCGAGGTCCGGTGCAGCAACCTCCGCGACGAACGCACCGTCCACGGTCTCGTCCTCACCCTCCGGGACGTCACCGAACAGCGGAAACTGGAACGGGAGCTCACCCACCGGGCCTTCCACGACTCCCTCACCGGCCTCCCCAACCGCGTCCTGCTGCTCGAACGGATCGAGCGCGCCCTGCTCCGCGGCCGCCGCGAATCCACCCTGACCTGCATGCTCTTCGTCGACCTCGACGACTTCAAGGTCGTCAACGACACCATGGGGCACTCCGTCGGCGACGAACTCCTCGTCGCCGTCGCCCGCCGCCTCACCTCCGTCCTGCGGCTCACCGACACGGCGGCCCGGCTCGGCGGCGACGAGTTCGCCGTCCTCATCGAAGGGGCCAGGGAACCCCGGGACGCCGAGACCCTCGCCGCCGAGATCGTGCACACCCTCAGCCAGCCCTTCCACCTCACCGACGGAGCCGTATCGGTCTCCACCAGCGTCGGCATCGCGACCGTCCTCGACAGCGCGCACGCCGAGGAGCTCCTCGGCCACGCCGACCTCGCCCTGTACGCCGCGAAGGCGGCCGGCAAGAAGCGGTGGCGGCTCTTCCACCCCGAGCTCCACTCCCGGCTCGTCGCCCGGCACGAACTCCAGGCGGGCATGGACACGGCCATCGCCGACCACGCCTTCGCCCTGCGCTACCAGCCCATCGTCGAGGTCGAGGGCGGCGCCCCCGCAGGCCTGGAAGCGCTCATCCGCTGGCCCCACGCCCGCCGCGGGATGGTGCCGCCCGACCAGTTCATCACCCTCGCCGAGGAGAGCGGCCACATCATGCCGCTGGGCGCCTGGGTCCTCGAACACGCGGCCCTCGACATCGCCCGCTGGCAGCGCTCCCGCCCGCGCCGCCCACCCCTGTACGCCAACGTCAACGTCTCCGCCCGCCAGTTCCGCGACCCGGGCTTCCTCGACGGGGTACGGCGCACCCTCCGCTCCTCCGGGCTCGCCCCGGGCTCGCTCGTCCTGGAGCTCACCGAGACCGTCCTCATGCGCCAGGACACCCAGATCAGTACGACCATGGCGGCCCTGAAGGACCTCGGGGTCTCCATCGCCATCGACGACTTCGGCACCGGATTCTCCTCGCTCAGCTATCTCCGCGAGTTCCCCATCGACATCCTCAAGGTCGACAAGTCGTTCATCGACGACATCACGACCGACCCCCAGCAGGTCGCCCTCGTGGAGGGCATCGTGCGCATCGCCGACGTCCTCGGCCTCATGGTCGTCGCCGAGGGCATCGAGCACGAGGAGCAGCGGGAGCTCCTCGCCGAGATGGGCTGCCGCTACGGTCAGGGCTACCTCTTCGCCCGGCCGATGACCGCCCACCAGGCCGAGTCGTACCTGCACCGCGCCCCGCCGGTGGGCCCCCAGCCCGCCGTCCGCCCCGCTCCGCAGGCCCCCCCGGCCACCGCCGGAACCGTCACCGCCGCCGGCATCACCCCGCCGAGCGCCGCCGCCCGGACCGGCCGCCCGCCGCGCCCGTCCCGCTGGCGCGACCTGGAGCACCTCCAGCGGACCAGCCTCATGTGCGACGCCGTCATCGACGAGGTCGACGGCCGCCGCATCCGCGTCGGCGACGACTGGCTCGTCGACTTCGCCTCCTGCAACTACCTGGGCTTCGACCTCGACCCCACGATCATGGCCTCGATCGAGCCCGAGGTCAGACGGTGGGGCACCCACCCCAGCTGGTCCCGGCTCATCGGCAGCCCGCGGCTCTACCCGCGCATCGAGGAGCGGCTCACCGAGCTCCTGGGCGCCCCCGACACCCTCCTGCTGCCCACGATCACCCTCATCCACCAGTCCGTCATCCCGCTCCTCGCCGGCACCGGCCAGGTCTTCGTCGAGGCACAGGCCCACCGCACCGTGTACGACGGCTGCGTCGCCGCCCGGGGCCAGGGCGCCGAGATCCACCGCTTCCGCTCCGAACGCCCCGAGGAGCTGGCGACCCTCCTCCGCGGCGCACCCGGCGACGCGGGCCGGCTCGTCTGCATGGACGGCGTCAACAGCATGACCGGCAACTTCCCGGACCTGCCCACCGTGGCCCGGATCTGCCGGGAGAACGGCGCCCTGCTGTACGTCGACGACGCCCACGGTTTCGGCGTCATCGGCGAGCGCGGCCCCGGCGAGACCAGCCCGTACGGCTCGCGCGGCAACAGCATCGTCCGCCACCTCGGCGAGACCTACGACGACCTGATCCTGGTCGGCGGCTTCTCCAAGGCCTTCTCCTCGCTGCTCGCCTTCCTCGCCGTCCCGAAGTGGCTCAAGGAGCATCTGAAGGTGGCCGCG
The DNA here is from genome assembly GCF_055581845.1 of Streptomyces sp. NPDC042346. NCBI lineage: Bacteria > Bacillati > Actinomycetota > Actinomycetes > Kitasatosporales > Streptomycetaceae > Streptomyces > Streptomyces sp. NPDC042346. Next base: position 269,943 of record NZ_JBVJEH010000005.1, read on the forward strand.
GCCCCGTACCTCTACTCCGGGCCCTCGCCGACGGCCTCGCTCGCCACCGCCCTCGCCGGGCTCGACGTCAACGACGAGCGCGGCGACGAGATCAGGGCCGGGCTCTACCGCAAGACGGCCCGGGTCCTCGCCCACGTCCGGGGCCTCGGCCTCGCCACCCCGAACACGGACGGACTCCCGATCATCGAGATCCCGCTCGCCGACTCCGCGGACCTCGACGGCGTCGCCGCCTTCCTCTGGGAGCACGGGATCTACGTGACGCTCGCCTCCTACCCGCTCGTGCCGCGTGACCGCGTCGGCTTCCGCATCCAGGTCACCGCGGCCAACACCGACGAGGAGATCGGCCGGCTCTGCGAGGTCCTCACGGCGCTCGCCGAGCGGTTCACCCTCCAGCACGCCGACCCCCCGCGCCCCGGCGCCGTCACGGCCGGCCGCCGGCCCCCGGAGCGGTGATGGACACGGCTGGGGTCGCCGGCCGGGCGTACCCGCCGGACCGGGCGGGGCCGCGCCGCAACAAGGACGCCGACTGGAACGCCTGGCCCGTCGCCGACTACCTCGCCGAGAACTACCGCAGGCTCCACCCCTGCGACATCGGCGTCATCCGTCACCACGCCGCCGTCTACCGGACCATCGCCCCCGGCAGCCTCCCCCGCACCCTCGAACTCGGCGCGGGCCCCAACCTGTACCCCCTCATGCTCGCCGGCGCCGCGAGCCGCCGCATCGACGCCCTGGAACCGAGCGCGGCGAGCGTCCGCTACCTGCGGCACCAGCTCGCCGACGGCCCCGACGACAGCTGGCGGTCCTTCTACGCGCTGTGCCGCGGCCTCGACCCCGCGCTCCCGGCGAGCTGCGCGGACGCCCTCCGCCGGGTCCGGGTCGTGCGGGGCGTCGCGGAGGACCTGACCGACGGCACGTACGCCCTCGCGTCGATGAACTTCGTCGCCGAGAGCGTCACCGAGGACTTCGCCGAGTTCACCGCCCTCTGCGACGCGTTCGTCCGGGCGGTCCGCCCCGGCGGCCGGCTCGTGGCCTCCTTCATGGAACGCATGCCGAGCTACCGCATCGGTACGGGACCGGTCTGGCCGGCCTGTCCGGTCGACGCGGCCGCCCTGCGGGCCGTCTTCGCGCCACACACCACGGGCCTGCGCGTCGAGCGGCTGGCGAAGGACCGCACCCTGCCCGAGTACGGCGACACCGGCATCCTGCTCCTGACCGCGCTACGGCGGGACACTCCCGCTCCGCGGGCCGGCCGGTGACGCCTCAGGGGTGCCGCCGGATCGTCTCCGCGTAGTCCGCGAGCGAGGAGCCCGGCGTCCCGTCGTAGAGCTGCCAGTCGAAGGCCCACATCATGCCCTCGAGGCCGCAGGAGGCCATCTGCTCGTACGCCTTCTCCGTCACCCCAGGCCGGTACTCGGCCACCTGAGGGCCCGCGCTCTCCCCGGTCAGCCGCGTGAACCCCGCGCTCCGGGCCACGGCCGCCACCCACCGGGACGACGACCAGTCCCGCACCGTCGCGTCGTCCGGGTTCTTCACGTCCACCTTCGCGTCGCCGGGCGCGCAGCCGTTGTCGTCGGGGTCGCCCGTGCCGTCGACCAGGGCGGTCGTCACGATCCGCACCTGGTCCCGGTGCTCGACGCGCCCGAGGGTCAGGAAGAATCCCGCGGCGCGGCCCACCAGCCGGATCGACGGGGAGCCCACGAGCCGGGCGTCGAGGGCCGCCCGCAGGTCGGACGGGTAGAAGCCGGCCCCCGGCACGAGGACCTTGAGCGGGCCGGTGTGACCGAGCGAGGCGTACAGGTCGAGCTGCCAGTTCACGGCCCCGGCCAGCGCACCCGCGTACCAGTCGTACCAGCGAGCCACCTGCGCGCGGGTGAACGGCTTCCCGTTGTAGGTCCGGTCCCCGGGCCGCCACCCCGGGAACGGGCTGCTCTCCTGGGCGTGCCGGTCGTACGCCCAGAACTCGGCCTTGCCGCTGCCCTCCGACAGCGGCGCCGGATAGGCGAACTCACCGCTCTCGTTGATGCCGACCCGGATCGCCCAGAAGTTCTCCAGCCCGACGAGCCGGTCCACGGCCCGTGCGTAGGCGGCGACGTGCTCCCGTACGGGCTCGCTGAAGACGATGTTCGGCGTGGTGTCCGTCTGCTTGCCGAACTGGTTCTCGAAGACCGACTCGGGGAAGGCGTCCCGCAGCCAGGGCGGCGGATGGTTGAGACCGAGCCCCGCCTCGACCCGCAGTCCCGCGTCGCGGAACTCCCGCAGCCGGCCCGCGATCTCCCGCGCGTACGCCTCGTCGTACACGCCCTGCTCCGGCTCGAACCTGCCCCAGTCGATCTGGAGGTGGGCGACCCGGATGCCGTGCTCGTACTCCGTGCGCGCCTTCTCCGGATCGGTCTGCAGCGTGCCGTACCAGTACCGCCCGGGGTCCGGCCCGGGATCGGACCGGCGCGCCCCGCCCGGCGCGCCCGTGAGCAGGACGAGCAGAGCGACGACGACGAGGACGGTGACGGCCGTGAGCACCCCTGCCCACCGGGGCCCGGTCATGACAGGAGCTCCCGGTAGAGCGCCGCGTGCCGGGCGGCGAACCGTTCGGGACCGAAGTGGTCCTCGATCAGCGACCGGCCCCGCTCCGCGAGCACGTCCCAGGAACGCGGCTGGTCGAGGAGCCACGCGAGCTGCTGCCCGGTGCGGCGGGCGTCGCCCGTGGGCGCCCGCAGCACGGCGTGGCCGAAGTCCGCGAACTGGGGCAGGTCACTGAGGACCGCCGGTCGGCCGGACGCCAGCGACTGGAGCACGGTGAGCGGGATGTCCGCCTTCCCGCCGAGCACGGTCGGCGGGAAGAGCAGCACGTGGACCGTGGCGATCAGGGCCCGCATGTCCTCGACGTACCCCATGACCTCGACGTCGGGCAGTCCGGCCGCTCCGGCCCGCTCCCGCAGCGCCTCGTTGAGCAGCGTGGGGTTCTGCCCCGGACGCCCGCGCATCGCGAGGACCAGCCGGAACCTCGCCCCCTCCCGCCAGGCCTCCGCCGCCGAGTCGATCGCCGCCTCCGCGCCGCCCTTCGGATCGTGGTGCCCGGCGAAGAGGACCACCGGATATCCCTGCGGGCGCGGCAGATACGGCCACGCGTCCAGGTCGATCATGGGAGGGATCACCCGTACGTCCCCGAAGTCCGCGGCCCGCAGCCGCCGCGCCATCGACTCCGACAGGGCGACCGTCGTCCCCAGGGGCCTGGTGCGGGTGAGGAAGCGGGAGTCCATCACGCCGGGCACGGTGTGGACGACCGGCCGTCCCCCGAGGAGCAGCGGGCGGAGCCGGGAGAAGGCGGGGAAGGTGCGGCCGACGGTGAGGAAGGCGTGGACGAGGTCGACCCGGCGGGCGAACACGGCCCCGGCGAGCGCGGCCTGGATCCGCTGCGGGATGTGGGGGATGCCGTCCCGGGAGAGGATGCGGACCGGGCGCCCGCGCCGCGGCGGGTCCTGCCGTCCTTCCGGCCACTGCGTGAACCAGACGAAGTCGAAGTCCGGCAGCGTTTCGAGGACGTTCGAGGCGAGCCGGACGTCGCACCCTTCCGCCCCGTCCAGCGGGCTGCTGGTCAGGAGCAGGACACGAGGCCGGTCACGGCGGGCCATCACGCACCTCCGTGCCCGTCGTCGCGGCCGGTCCCAGCGGGCCGGGGGCCGGGAGCAGGGGTCCCGTCGAGGCCGCCGAGGGCACCGCCAGGTCGGCGATGTCCGGTCCGGGCAGCGGCGCCGGCAGCCGGTACAGGGCCAGCGTGCCGTACGTGGGCCCGTCGAAGGAGAACACGGGCCGCAGTCCGTCCGTGAGCTCATGGACCTCCGCGAGGCTGGAGCGTCCGTACCCCTGCTCGATGACCTTCCAGGGCACGATCAGATACGTGGCGTTCTCCGCGGCCCGCGCCTCGGGCGTCGTCCAGTTGCCGAGCCGGTAGGTGTCGTCGAAGGCCCAGCTCGTCACGCCCCGGGTCCGCTGTCCGTCCACCGTGACGATTCCGCTCCCCGCCGGCACGTTGGTCAGGAGGTACGACCGGAGCCGGGAGAAGCCGTCGTCGGCCGTCCAGCGGCTCTGCGCGTACACGACGGCAGGCACCGCGAGCATGGCGGCGAGGGCGCCGATGACGGCCGTCCGCAGGACGCGCCGCCCGACGTGCGGCACCGGGACGGTGACGGCGAGGGCCACCAGGTTCGGCACGAACAGCAGGTACAGGGCCTGCTCCTCCAGCGTCCCGATGCTCAGCGCGTACCCCAGGGTGACGATCGCCGAGGCGTGGAAGAGCGCGAGCAGCCGGTAGACCGGCTCCTTGCGGCGCAGGAGCAGCACCAGCGCCACCGGCGTCAGCACGAGCAGCAGATAGGTGGTCGTGTACCCCGGAAGCTCGTCGAGGAGCCGCCCCGAGAGCGAGGGAGTGCCCGGGGCGTTGAAGCCGGTCTCCTGCTCGAGGCCGAGCAGCCGCCGCACGCCGGACGTCTTCGCAAACCAGAACTCGTCGAAGTGCCCGAACCCGGCGATCAGCGCGACGTACACGCCGTACATGGCGACGATCGTCGTGAGGGCGAGGGCCACGAGCCGCCGGGGCGGTCCCCAGCCGAGCAGCAGGGCGACGAGCAGCGGCAGCACCGTGATGAGTGCCGCGTGGTCCTTCGTCAGGACCGCGAGACCGAGGAGGAAACCGGCGAGCAGCGCCCGGCCCCGCGCCCGTGGCGGCGGTTCGGGCCGGGTCAGCCCGACGAGGACCAGGTAGCCGGCGAGCACCCACACCATCGTCCCGGTCTCCAGGAGCACCCGGTCGTTCTGCCGGATGCAGAACTGGTCCAGGGCGAACACGAGCCCCGCGAACAGGCCCGCGCCGCGCGAGCGCACCCGGGCGACGAGGAAGACGATCAGGGCCGCCGTGACGCCGGCGAGGAGCGCGTTGAGCACCCGCATCGAGTGCACGCTCGCGATCACGTCCGAGTGGTCCCCGACGAGCCGTGCCCAGCCCGCCTCCATGTAGAAGTGACCCGGCGGGTGGAGGAAGAACAGGCCTTCGTCGGTGCGCGGGAACTCGCCCTGACCGGCGCTGACGCCCAGCTGGCGGTAGATCGTCTCGTCGACGAACAGGTCGCCCGCGCGCCCGATCTGCACCAGTCGCAGGGCCGTCGTGACGACGGCGGCGAGGGCGGCCCAGACGACCGTCGGCACCGGCATGCGGTCCCGGGAGCGGGGACGCGGTCGCGGTCGCGGCGGCGACACCGGCTCGACGGCGGCGGCGGTGGCCGCGGTCGTACGGGAGAACGTCACGACACACCTCCGGCGGTACGGGCCCGGCGGGGATCCTCCGGGACGGCACGGGTGGGTTCGAAAGCGGTGGGCCCGGAAGCGGTGGGCCCGGAAACGGCGGATTCGGGAGTGCCGGGTTCGGGCGCGGAAGGTGCCGCATCGGACTCGGGCATCAGGTACACCTCGGGCACGCGCGGGATCCGTCCCTCGGGGAACAGCGCGTCGGCTTGCGTCCGGTAGCCCCGGATCAGCTCGGCCTTCCGGTCGAGGCCCCGCTCCCAGGCGCGGGCCACGAGCCGGTGGCGCCCGGTGAAGCCGGCGTCGGCGGCGGCGTGCTGGTTGTACGGGAAGTCGCTGTAGTACACGACCCGGCGGCCGCTCCGCTCGGCGGCGGTGCGGACGAGGACGTGGTCGGCGTGCCCGCCGACGCCCAGCGGCGCGAGCACCACGCCGCCGGAGCACGCGGGCAGCAGCGCCTCGACGGTCTCGCGGACCGCGCGCAGCGTGTCGTCGTCGCGCGCGGAGACCCGGCCCCGGGACAGATGGAGCCGGTACGTCGGGTACACATGGGCCAGCTCGGGCAGCAGCCGGGCGAGCCGCTCCGTACCGGCGCGGGGGCGCGCGAGGCGGCGGAACAGGCCGTCGACGAGGCCGACGTGGAGCACGCCGACGTCGAGCAGGCCCAGGACGTCCCGGTCCTCCGCCCGCCGGTCGGCGAACAGCTCCTCCGCGTCCCCGGCCCCCGTCTGCTTCAGGTACTGCCGGGCCGAGAGGGTGTGCGGCGGTGGCGTGGCCTCCGTGAACAGCGTGGCGACCGTCACCGGCGCCCGCCGCCCGGCCCAGCCGAGCAGCCCGCCGCAGGAGAGCACGGCGTCGTCCAGGTGCGGAGAGAGGACGAGTATGGGGGCGCCGGATCCGACGACGGTCCGGACGAAGCTGGTCAGCGGGTCGTCTGCCATGACGTCCCCCTCTTCCTCTGCCGCCGGGTGTGGGCGGGTGTGTCCAGAAGACGGTGGGCCAGGGCCAGATAGCGGCCCGTCATCTCGTCCCAGGTGTAGTGCTGGGCGGCGAGCGCGGAGCGGCGGCCCAGGTCGCGACGGAGCGTGGCGTCGCGGGCCAGTTCGCCCATCCGCTCGCCGAGGGCCGCCACGTCGAACGGCGGGACGGTCACCTCGCCGCCGTCGCGCATCCAGCGCAGGGCGGGCAGGTCGAAGTGGAGGACGGGCTTGCCGTACGACATGCCTTCGAGCGCGACGAGACCGAACGTCTCGTGACGGGAGGGCACCACGAGGAAGGCGCTGTCGCGCAGCAGTTGCCGCTTGCGCGCCTCGTCGGCGTAGCCCACCCAGTGGATCCGGGGCTCGGGCCCCCGGGTGTGGGCGGCGACGAGGGCCTCGAGCCGGCGTTCCTCGGCCGGTGTGCCGCTGCCCGCGAGCAGCAGCTCCAGCGGGGGCGCGGCCCGGTCGTAGGCGTCGAGGAGCAGGTCGAGGCCCTTCACCCAGGTGTCGATCCGCCCCAGGAAGAGGATGAACTGCCCGTCGCCGAGCCGGGACTCGTCGAGGAGGCGCGGCTCCACGCCGTTGGCGATGACCTGGACGTCGGCCCGGGGGCTGCGCCGCCGGATCGCCGAGCCGTCCGCCGCGTTCATCGTCACGAGGTGCCGGTAGAAGCGCAGCCCGAGCCGCTCGACCAGGAAGAACGGCAGGTGGTAGCGGTGCCACAGCGCCTCGGCGCTGCGACCCTGGTCGATGCCGACGACGGGGGCGCGGGTCACCAGGGGCAGGAAGCTGGTCGAGAACGGGGGAGTGAAGCTCTCCAGCCACAGGTCGTGCGGGATGCGGCGGGCCACGAACGGCAGCAGCGACAGGAACAGCAGCTGCCCGGCGCGCGGACCCGCCCGGCACACCGGCAGCCGGACGTACCGGATGCCGTCGCGGTACTCGGTCCCGGCGCTGCGGCCCGCGGTCACCACCGTCACGCGGAAGTCCTCCGCGAGCCTGCGGGCCACCTTGCCGACGACCAGGGCGCCGCCGCCCCGGTAGGCGGGGTTGTCGGCGTCGTCGTAGATCGACACGACCACGTGCGGACGCGTGTCGGACCTGCCCGCCGGGTCCCCGCCGTGCTCCTTCTTCTCCTCGTGTTCCCGCACCACGTCGAGGATCCGCTCCGCGGCGCTGGCCGCCACGAGCGACGGGGCCCGCTCGCCGTCGAGGCGCGCCACCCCCGGCAGGCGTGCGGCCCAGGTCCGGTAGCGGGCCCACCAGGCGGCCGGGGAACCCGCGACGTCCTCCCAGCCGCGTTCGAGCAGCGTGTCGGGCTCGGTCTCCACGAGGAGCGTCAGACCGTATCGCGCGGCGATCCGGCGGAAGGCGCCCGCCGCCGCCGACGAGGTCGGCAGGTTGAACTTCACGAGTCCGTCGAGGGGCCCGCGGTCGGTGATGACCACGGCCTGCCGGCCGCGCGCCCGCGCGGTCGCCGTCAGCCGGGCCGTCGCGATCCGGGTCGCGAGGTCGGCGGCGTCGAGGAACGCGTGGGCGCGGCGCGGCAGGGATCCCCGGCGCTCGGGATCCGATGCCCGCCGTGCCCACCGCTCACCCGGTTCCCCTTCTTCCCTCACCCGCGGGGGGACCGGGAAACTGCGGCACAGGAAGCAGCCGTAGCAGTGCGTGGTGGCGACCGGGACACCCCGCTCGCCGAGCAGCGTCGCGAGCCTGCGGACCAGCGAGGACTTGCCCGCGCCGTCCGGACCGGACACCGCGACAAGGAGAACGCTTCGTGAGGTCGTCACGGCACTCGCCCCCTCAGCTTCTTGGCCACCACGAGCGGTACCCGCAGCGACGCCTCGCGGGTCGCGGCGCGGAGCCGGCCCTCGACGAGGAGATGACCGGAGTGTTCGGCGCCGACCCGCAGCGAGGTCGCCACCGGGAGAGGCAGCGGCAGCGGGACGGACTCGCCCCGGTCGAGCCGTGCCATCGCCGCGACGGCGGTGTCGAGCGCCCTGCGGCCGCCCGCGCTCCAGCCCTCGCGGACGGCTTCGCAGCGCGCCTCCGCCAGGATCTCGGGGTGCAGCAGCGAGCGCAGCGCGAGCAGTTCGGAGAGGTCGAGCGTCAGGTTCTGGAAGAGTGCGTGGGCCAGCCAGATCCGCAGCCGGTCGGACGGGCACGGCGCCAGCCAGGCGTGGCCGTCGGCGGAGGAATCGGCAGCGGGGTCGCCGTTCGCTCCGGGGCGTTCGGCCCGGGCGAAGAGCCGCTCGGTGGGGACCACCGGCACGCCGAACCACGAGACCGCGCTGTGCAGATGGGCCGCGGGGCCGGTCGGCGGTTCGAGGAGCACCTTGCTCGTCCGCTCCAGCCAGTAGACCGTCCGGCGCACGTACCAGCCGTCGAGCGCGGTCTGCGCGGCCCGCATGCGTCCCGGGGGCACCACCAGGTCGAAGTTGCCGTACACGTAGTCGCCGCCGAGGTCGGCCTTGATCAGGACGGTGGGGATGCCCGCCGCCCGCAGCAGGTCGGTGGACTCGATGAGATTCCGCCGGAAGAGCGCGGTCGCGCTCTCCACCTCGGCGACCGTCCCCGCGAGCTCGCGGGGGTAGGCGCGGGCCAGGCGTCCCTCGACCTGGTTGCGCCGGGCCGCGGCCAGCGCGCCGCGCAGCTCCTCGGCACCGGCGGGCCGGACCCGGCCCCGCCACACGGTGTCGACGAGGAGCCGCTCGGCGTGCTCGTCGTGGACCGCGGCCCGGTTCCCCCGCTCGGGCGGCACGGCTCCCGCGACCGGAGCGGGAGGCGTCCCGTCGGTCTCCCCGGCCGGGACCGGGTTGCTCCGCCGGCCGAAGAACCGCCACAGCGCGACGACGGTGACCGTCACCGCGGCGACGAGCCAGAGCACCGCGTACGGGCGCAGCAGCGTGAGCGCTCCGGCGAGCGCGAGGAGGGGCAGCACGACACGGCCGAACGGCCGCTCCGTGACCCCGAAGCCGTGCTGCCGGGCGTGCCGGACGGCGAGCAGCACGAGGGCGACGACCGTCCCGCACAGTCCGCCGATCGCCATGCCCAGCACGCCGTTGACGGCCCAGCCGGTCACCAGGGCGGTGAGGTACACGCCCAGACCGACGAGGAGCGTCCGCAGACACGCGTAGTCGTTCGCGGCCTGCGCGAAGGTCACGAGGAGGGCGAGCGCGCCGAGCGCGAGTCCCGCCGTCGCCGTGCAGGCCATGAGGGTGGAGACCATCGTGTACCCGGCCGGGAAGACCGCCGTCAGGACGGCTCCGGGCGCCGTGGCGGCCACCACCGTCAGGGGCACGGCCACCGTGAGGTACATCCGGAGCGCGCCCGCGGTCAGGGGGTCGCCCGCCCGCCGCCGCGAGAGCGCGGGCAGGAAGGCGATGGAGACGGCGCCGGCGAGGAAGAGCGGGATCCTACCGAGCATCACGGCCGCCTGGTAGCTGGCAGCCGCCGACCGGTCGGTGGGCAGCATCGCGACGAGGACGATGTCCGAGGCCGCGAGCATCGCGACGACGCCCTGGAGGGAGGCGACCCCGATGGCGCGCCGCCACAGCGCCCGGTCGACGGTCACCGCCCGCCAGGGCCGTTGAGGCGCGGCGCGGAACCGGTGCGGCAGGAAGAACGCGTACGGCAGGACGGCGACGGCGAAGGCCGCGAGTGCACCGGCCTCGCCGAGGCCGAGCGCCGCGACGAAGAACAGCCCCACACCGAACTTGAGGAAGGCCTCGCCGGAGTTGAGGACCGCGAGGGTCCGCAGCCGCTCGGTGCCCTGGAGCCAGCCGGCGCTCACCCGGGTGACGTAGATGGCGAAGGTCGAGCCCGCGACCACGAGCGTCGTCAACGTGCCCGCGAACTCCCTCGCCACGGCGCCCACGACGACCGCCGCGAGCGTGCCGCCCGCGATCGACGTGACGATGGAGAAGCGCACCGCCTCGGCGCGCTCGGTGTCCGAGCCGGCCCGCGCGAGCGCCTGCGCCAGCATCCACGGCACGGTGACGACGGCGACGGCCGCCGTGCACACGATGAGCCCCTGGCCGGCGGCGAAGGTGGCGTACTCGGAGACGTCGAGGAGCCGGGTGAGGACCAGCGCGTACATGTAGTTCAGCGCACCGACCGTGACGGCGGCGGTGGCGATCCAGCGCGCGCCGTGGACGGCCGTGACCTCGTCCTGCGGGACGGACGTCGGGGTGATCGCACGATCGACGGAGGTCACGGCCGGCTCCGGGGCGGTGTGGAGCGGGTCTCTCCGGCGTCCGGACGCGGCGCGAGGGTGTCGGCCGCGAGGGGCTCCGGTGCGAGGGTGTCCGCAGGGTGGGTCTTCGACGGGTGGGCTTCCGCCGGTCGGATCTTCATCGGTCGGGTCTCCGCCGCGAGGGTGTCGGCCGCGCCCACCAGGACGTCGTGGCCGTTCGCCAGGGCGATGTCGGCGTCCGCGACGTCGAGGCGGCGCAGGGCGCCGAGCGCCCGGACCTCGTCGCAGCCGTGGAGCAGGACGCGGAAGACGTTCCCGTCACGGCTCCAGGCGTCCGTCTGGCGCAGGGAGTTCCGTACCGCTCGCTCGGTGGCGGCGGGATCGGGGGAGGAGAAGCGGGTCACGACCGACAGGTCGCTCGCGGAGCGGCGGGAGCGGAGGTGGCGGTGGATGCGCTGGACGTCCTCCAGGACGACCTGCGCGAGCCGCTCGGCGCTGGCGTCCCAGGAGAACGCGGCCGCCCAGGCACGGCAGCGGGCGGCGGCGAGCCGGCGCGTCTCCGGCGTGGACAGGTCGTCGAGGGCCGTGTCGATCCCGTCCGCGAGCTCCGCGTCCGGGTCCAGCAGCCAGCCGTTGACGCCCGGCCTGATCGCGTCGCGCAGCCCCGGCACGTCGAAGGCGAGGGCGGGGGTGCCGACGGTGTTCGCCTCGATCACGGCGAGCCCCCAGCCCTCGGCGACGGACGGCACGACCGTCAGCCACGCGTGGTGGAACAGCTCCTGCTTGCGCTCCTCGGTCACGTGTCCGTGGAAGACGACGGCCGAGGCGACGCCGAGGTCGGCGGCGAGCTTCCGCAGCGCCTCCGCCTCCGGGCCGTCCCCGCAGATGTCGACGCGCAGTTCGGGCCGGCGTCGCAGCAGCGCGGGCACGGCCCGCAGGATCAGGTCGACCCGCTTCTGCGGGACGAGCCGGCTGACGACGGTGACCGCGGGGCGGTCGGACCGCTGCCCGGCGGGGGCGCGGGCCGCCGCGCCCGGGCGGCCGTTGGGAACGATGTGGAGCGGGTTGCCGAAGCCGAGTTCGCGCCGGGCGCCCTCGCGGGTCGAGGGTGAGACGACCACCACCGGCCGTCCCCGGTAGACCCGGCGGCTGACCTGCTTCTCCAGGACCCGGCCCACGGCGTTCATCGGCCAGCGGAACCGGGTGTCGAACTGGTGCTGGTGGACGTGGTGGATGACGCAGATGTCCGCGGTCCAGCGGGGCGTGAACAGTGGCGAGAAGAACGGGATGCCGTTCTGGAAGTCGACGACGGCGTCGTACGCGTGACGGTTCCGCAGCAGGTGCGCCGCGGCCGACGCGTACACGCCGAACGTCCCGCCGGCCCGCACGACGCGGATCCCGTCGCGGTACTCCAGGGCGCGCGAGCCGGGGTACCGCGACGAGACGAGGGTGATGTGAGCGCCGGCCGCGGCGAACCGCCGGGCGATCTCCCAGCAGTACGCCTCGGCCCCGCCGGCGTCGGGGTGCCCGGGGTCCCGCCAGTTGAGGAAGGCGAGGTCGGCGCGGGCGAGCCGGTCGAGCGCGGTCACGGGAACCGGGGCGGTCAGGGGGGTCGGAGCGGTCACGGGAATCACCGGGCCAGAGAGATGCGCAGGAGGTCGGCCATCGAGCGAAGCCCGTCGCGCCGTGCCGAGAACGTCGAGCCGGGTACGTCGTGCCAGACGACGGGGACCTCGACGACGTCCCGCCCGGCGCGCACGACCTGGGCGAGGAGCTCGACGTCGAAGGCGAAGCCGTCGATGCGGCACCGGGGCGCGATCGCGCGGGCGAGCGGGCCGGGGAAGAACTTGAATCCGCACTGCGTGTCGGCGACGCCGGGCAGCGACAGGTGCGCCAGCGACCGGAACAGCAGGCCGCCGCCGCGTCGCAGTGCCGACTGCTCCACGTCGAGGTGGGCGCCGGGCATGTGGCGCGAGGCGATCACGGCGCCGTGGCCGGCCCGCAGCAGCCGCATGACCCGGTCCAGGGTGTCCACCGGCGTGGCGTTGTCGGCGTCGGCGAAGCCGATGAACCGGGCCGACGAGGTCTCGATGCCGCGCCGCACGGCCGCGCCCTTGCCCTGGTCGCTGCAGCCGATCGCATGGACGGGGACGGGGGAGTCGGCGAAGCGGGCGAGGACGTCGAGGGTGCCGTCGGCGCTGTTGTTGTCGACGACGACGACCGCCGAGGACCAGGACCGTTCGCTCAGGTAGTCGACGGTCGCGGCGACCGTGGACGGCAGCCGGCGCTGTTCGTTGAAGGCGGGGATGAGCAGTTCCAGTTCCACCGGCGGGCGGACGAGCCGGCGGGGGAGAGGTTCGTGGGTGCGCGGGGTCGCCATCACGCCTCGCCTCCTCGGGGGAAGGCGCGGCGCGGGGGTCGCGCGGAAGGGCGGGGGACGGCGATCAGTGCGGGGGCGGTACGTCGGCCGGGGCGGCGCCCGAGGCGCCCGCTGCGCACGCGGCACGCCGGGGCTGCCGGGCCGTCGGATCCGTCGGATCCGTCAGAGCCGTCCGGCCCGTGGGGGCCGTCGGATCCCGAGGGACCGTCGGATCCGGCTGGGCCGCCGGAGCCGTCGCGGTGCGGGGCGTGCGTCCTGACCGTACGGGCGCGGCGGCGACGGGCGGCGCCCCGGGGCCTGCACGCCCTGCTGAGGGGCGGCGGCGCGGTGGCGCGGAGCCGGTCGGAGACCCGGCGTGCCGGGTGCGCGGTCGGGAGGTGCGGGGTGCGGCGGGCCGGACGGCGCCGGGCCTCGGCGAAGGGCCAGTCGGTCACCCGCCGCAGAGGATGCGGAGCGGGTGCCGCCGGCGCGCGGTTGAAATGGAGTGAGGTCACGACGAGCCTCTTCCGGCAACCGACCCTGCCGAGGGTCTGCTCTTACCTGATCTGTTCTGATCGGGTCTGATCTGGTCTGGCCTAAAATGGTGCTGTTTCCACCCTTAGCCCCTCGGGTGCGATCCGTCAACCGGTGGAGTGCCGGGAACGGCCGTGGGCGAACCGCGAGAGGGCGTTGTGCGGCCGTTCGTCGAGGAGCGTGCCGAGGATGCGGGCGCCGTCACGGACCGTGCGCGGGTGTGATGGACCGTGGCGGCGAGGCAGCTCACGACTGGGCACCTCGGCGACGCGGAGCCCGTAGTGCAGGGCGTGCGTCACGAGCTCCGCGCCCAGCTCGACACCGTCCTCGCGCAGGTCGAGCAGGTCGACGAAACCGCGCCGGAACGCGCAGAATCCGTACCAGAGATCGGTCAGCTGCTGGCCGTACAGCCGGCGCGCGACGCGCAGCAGCGTGCGGTGGCCCAGACGTCGTGCGAGCGGATAGTCGGCGACGTCCCCGCCCGCGATGAATCGGGATCCCTTGACGAAATCGAATCCGCTCTCCAGGTAATGCAGGTAGTGCGGGATCTCGTGCGGCGACATGCTTCCGTCGGCGTTCATCAGCACGATCAGGTCACCCGTCGCCGCGCGCAGTCCCGCGTGCGGAATGTCGCCCCGGGTGAAGTCCCAGGCCCCGAGTGTCCGGACGGTCATGCCGTCCCGCACGGGCCTCGCAGCGGTCGGTCCGCCGATCAGGACCACGTCCCGCACGACCTCCGGCACCTGGTCGAGCAGCAGGTCGAGCGCGGGCCCAGGGTCCGTCCCGTCGGGGCGGACCGTCAGGACGAGGCTCACCGTGCGCGTGACGGAGCCGGGTGCCCGGTCGGTCGACCGGCGGCGGGGGTGCGCGTCACTGCTCATGGGTACGGCCTGTGGCCTTCCGCGCGGCGAACCCGTGCATTTCAGAATCCTGCGCGGAGCGCGAAGCGTCAAGAAAACGACAGGAATATGCGGAGCGCCGCGAAAGAATGCGGTTCCCTCTCTGCGCGAGATTCCAGGACGGCATACAATCCGTGCATGGCAGGGCGAATTGAGGACTACGCCCTCGTCGGAGACCTGGAGACGGCAGCGCTCATTGGGACCGACGGGTCCATTGACTGGTGGTGCGCGCCGCGCTTCGACTCGCCCGCCTGTCTCGCGGCGCTCCTGGGCGACCCCGGTCACGGCCGGTGGATCCTCGCCCCGGCCGGCGGCGCCCACTGCACACGCAGGAGTTACCGGGGCGCCACGCTCGTCCTGGACACCTTCTGGGAATCCCTCGACGGCACCGTACGGGTCACCGACTTCATGCCCCCGCGCTCCCCGGGCCATCCGCGCGAGGGCGCGCCCAGGATCGTCCGCGTGGTCGAGGGAATCTCCGGACGGGTCGCCATGCGGGGCGAGTTGAGGCTCCGCTTCCACCACGGCAGCATCGTCCCCTGGACCCGCGCGGTGGACCGGCGGACCGTCGCCTCCGTCGCCGGACCCGACGCCGCCTACCTCTCCTGCGGCCCCGGCGCCGAACCCGTCGTCACCCTGGACCGCACGACCGTCGAGTTCACCGTCACCGCCGGGAGCAGCGTCGCGTTCGTCCTCGGCTGGCGCCCCTCGCACGTGTCCGCGCCCCCCACCGCCTCACCCGGCGAGATCGACGCCACCCTCCTGCGCACCCTCGCCTTCTGGAACGACTGGGCGGCCGGGCTCCGTTACGAAGGGCCGGCCCGGGAAGCCGTCCTCCGCTCCCTCCTCACCCTCAAGGCCCTCACCTACGCCCCCACCGGCGGAGTCGCCGCGGCCGCCACCGCCTCCCTCCCCGAGAGCATCGGCGGAGAGCGCAACTGGGACTACCGCTTCTGCTGGTTGCGCGACTCCACCTTCACGCTCTCCTGCCTGCTGCGCGGCGGATACCGCCGGGAGGCCCTGGCCTGGAAGGACTGGCTGCTCCGGGCCGTCGCGGGAGACCCCGCCGACCTCCAGCCGCTCTACGGGGTCGAAGGGCAGCGCCGGCTCCCCGAGACGTACGCCGACTGGCTTCCCGGCTACGAGAACTCACGCCCCGTCAGATTCGGCAACGCGGCCGTCGACCAGTTCCAGCTCGACATCTACGGCGAGGTGCTCAACACCGTCTACTCGGCCGTCCGGGCCGGGGTCGCGCTCGACCCGCCCGCCTGGGCCCTGGTGGCCGCCCTCCTGGAGTACGTCGGCAAGCGCTGGCAGGAACCCGACGAGGGCATCTGGGAAGTCCGGGGCCCGCGCCGCCACTTCGTCCACTCCAAGGTCATGGCCTGGGTCGCCGCCGACCGAGCCGTCCGCCTCGCCCGTGTCGCCGGCCTGCGCGGCTCCGTACGCCGCTGGCAGGCCCTGCGCCGGGAGCTCCACGCGGAGATCTGCGCCCTCGGCTGGAGCGAGGAACAGCAGTCGTTCACGCAGTACTACGGCAGCCACGAGGTCGACGCCACCGCCCTGTTGATCCCCCGGCTCGGCTTCCTCCCCGCCGACGACCCCCGGGTCCTCGGCACCGTGGCGGCGATGGCCCGCCTCGACGACCACGGCTTCCTGCGCCGGTACGGCGACGTCCGCGACGGCGGGACCCACTCGCTCGACGAACTCGGCGGCACCGAAGGGTCCTTCGTCGCCTGCACGTTCTGGTACGCCGACGCCCTCGCCGCGACCGGCCGCCCCGCCGAGGCCAGGGCCGTCTTCGAGCGGGTCCTCGCCATCCGCAACGACGTCGGGCTGCTCTCCGAGGAGTGGGACCCGGTGGCCGGCCGCCAGCTCGGCAACACGCCGCAGGCGCTCAGTCACGTGGCCCTCGTGAACACGGCCTTCACGCTGTACGGAACACGCCGCCACGACCGCACGGCCCCCCGCCCGCTCGCCGTGGCCTGACCCCACCCCTCCCAGGAAGGACCGGGAGGGCCGGGAGGTGCCGGGAGGAGACGAGGGGTGCCGGGAGGAGACGAGGGGTGCCGGGAGGAGCCGGTTGGACCCGGGAGGATCCCCACCGCCGCCCACCAGGTCCTTCGGCGTGTCGTTCGGGTGCAGCCAGCGGGCGGATCCGCCGCGCATGGGTTCGAATCGGGGCATGGCTTCCTACGACAGGCTCCGCGCCGGCGGCTCCCCGAGGCCGCTGGAGACCGGTGGCACCTGGTGGTACGCCGCCGTCGCCGGCGAGGCCGCCGGCTCCTTCAGCACCAGGGTCCGCACCCGGACCCGGCGTGCCTGCCTCGGGACCGTCCTCCTCCTCACGGTCGTCTACGCGGGCCTCGTGCTCACCGCGACCGGCCGCCGCTGGGGCGACGCCGCCCTCACCGGCCGGCGCGCCGACACCGCCGCCGCCACCCTGCTCCGGGAGCACCCCTCGCTCGCCGGGCTCACCACGCTCTCCCTCGTCCTCGGCTGCGTCCTGCTGCTCGCCGTCGGCCTCCTGCGCAAGCGGTACGCGCTCACCGGCGCCGTCGCCGGCGCCCTCGTCACGTCCCTCGCGCTGACGGGCCTCCTCCAGCGGTACGCGCCACGCCCCCGACTCCTCGACAGCGGCGGAGCCGTCCTCCAGAGCGGCTTCCCCAGCGGGCAGACCACCCTCGCCCTCGGCACCGCCTTCGGTCTCGCCTTCCTCGTCCCGTACCGGTATCGCGGGCTCACCGTCCTCGCCGGCACCCTCTGGGCCGGAGCCGTCGGTGCCTACACCGTCGCGGCGGGTGGCCACCGCCCCGGCGACCTCATCGCCGCCGCCCTCGTCGTCCTCCCCGTCTTCTGCGGGCTCGCCACCCTCCTCGCCCGCAGGGGCAAGGTCCGCCCCGCCCCCCGCGCCCCCCTCCCACGCGTCCTCCTCGCGACCGTGCCGCTCGCCGCCCTCGCCGCCGTGGGACTCGGCGCCGGCCTCTGGCTCCTCGGCGACACCCTCGCCCTGCCCGCCACCGCCCCGTACGACCCCGCCGAGCTCCGGCTCGCGCACCGCTGCGGACAGGCCCTCGCCGCGGGCGTCACCGCCGCCGCGGGACTGCTCCTGCTCACCCTGCTCCGCCGCGTCGACGTGGACGGGGCCCCCGCCCCGTACCGCCTCGGCGGCCCCTTCGTGGAGGCCGCGGGAGCGCCGCCCGACGGCGAGCTCGTGGGGCCCTTTACGGAGGACCGCGATCACGAGATATCTTGATGTCGAGCAATCTCGCATACGCAGACGTGGAGCTGGAGAACCCTGGTGACTGACTCGACCATCATCTACACCCACACTGACGAGGCGCCCGCCCTGGCGACGTACTCGTTCCTGCCCGTGATCCAGGCGTATGCCTCGCAGGCCGGCGTCACGGTCGAGACGCGGGACATCTCCCTCGCGGGCCGCATCATCGCCGTCTTCCCCGAGTTCCTGGAGGAGGGCCAGCGCATCGCCGACGCCCTCGCGGAGCTCGGCGCGCTCGCCAAGACGCCCGGCGCCAACATCATCAAGCTGCCGAACGTCTCGGCGTCCATCCCGCAGCTGAAGGCCGCGATCGCTGAGCTCCAGGCGCAGGGCTACGCCCTCCCGGACTACCCGGACGACCCGCAGACGGACCAGGACAAGGACGTCCGCGCCCGCTACGACAAGATCAAGGGTTCGGCCGTCAACCCGGTCCTGCGCGAGGGCAACTCCGACCGCCGTGCCCCGGCCTCGGTCAAGAACTACGCCAAGGCCCACCCGCACCGCATGGGCGCCTGGTCCTCCGAGTCGAAGACGAACGTCGCCACCATGAGCGACAACGACTTCGCCTCCACGGAGAAGTCCGCCGTCATCGCGCAGGACGACACCCTCCGCTTCGAGTTCACGGCCGCCGACGGCACCGTCTCCGAGCTCCGCGAGCCGCTGAAGGTCATCGCCGGCGAGGTCGTCGACGCCGCCGTCATGCGCGCCGCCGCGCTGCGCACCTTCCTCAGCGAGCAGGTCGCCCGCGCCAAGGCCGAGGGCGTGCTCTTCTCCGTGCACCTCAAGGCCACGATGATGAAGGTCTCCGACCCGATCGTCTTCGGCCACGTCGTCCGCGCCTTCTTCCCGGAGACCTTCGCCAAGTACGGCGAGGTGCTCGCCGCCGCCGGTCTCACCCCGAACGACGGCCTCGGCGGCGTCCTGAAGGGCCTGGAGTCCCTCCCGCAGGGCGCGGAGATCAAGGCCTCCTTCGATGCCGAGCTCGCCGCGGGCCCCGCCCTGGCGATGGTCGACTCCGACAAGGGCATCACCAACCTGCACGTGCCGTCCGACGTCATCGTCGACGCCTCGATGCCGGCCATGATCCGCACCTCGGGTCACATGTGGGGCCCGGACGGCCAGGAGGCCGACACCCTCGCGGTCCTCCCGGACCACAGCTACTCGGGCGTCTACCAGGTCGTCCTCGACGACTGCCGCGCCCACGGCGCCTTCGACCCGTCGACCATGGGCTCCGTCCCGAACGTCGGCCTCATGGCGCAGAAGGCCGAGGAGTACGGCTCGCACGACAAGACCTTCGAGATCGCCGAGGCCGGCACCGTCCGCCTCGTCGACTCCGCGGGCAACGTCGTCCTGGAGCAGGAGGTCGCCGAGGGCGACCTGTTCCGCGCCTGCCAGACCAAGGACCTGCCCATCCAGGACTGGGTCAAGCTCGCCGTCACCCGCGCCCGCGCCACCGGCTCCCCGGCCGTCTTCTGGCTGGACGCCGCGCGCGCCCACGACGCGCAGCTGATCGCCAAGGTCGAGCAGTACCTGCCGGAGCACGACACCGAGGGCCTGGACATCAAGATCCTGTCCCCGGTCGAGGCCACCGAGTTCTCCCTGGAGCGCATCCGCCGCGGCGAGGACACCATCTCGGTCACCGGCAACGTCCTCCGCGACTACCTGACCGACCTCTTCCCCATCCTGGAGCTGGGCACCAGCGCCAAGATGCTGTCGGTCGTCCCGCTGATGGCGGGCGGCGGCCTCTTCGAGACCGGCGCCGGCGGCTCCGCCCCGAAGCACGTCCAGCAGCTCGTCAAGGAGAACTACCTCCGCTGGGACAGCCTCGGCGAGTTCTTCGCCCTGGCCGCCAGCTTCGAGCACCTCGCGACGACCACGGGCAACGACCGCGCCCAGGTCCTCGCCGACACGCTGGACCGCGCCACCGGCACCTTCCTCAACGAGGACAAGTCGCCGACCCGTCGCCTCGGCGGCATCGACAACCGCGGCAGCCACTTCTACCTCGGCCTCTACTGGGCCCAGGAGCTGGCCGCCCAGACCGAGGACGCGGAGCTGGCCAAGGCCTTCGCCCCGCTCGCCGAGACGCTGGCCGCGAACGAGCAGAAGATCGTCGACGAGCTCGTCGCCGTCCAGGGCTCCCCGGCCGAGATCGGCGGCTACTACCAGCCCGACCCGGCCAAGGCCGCGGCCGTGATGCGCCCGTCCGCCACCCTGAACGAGGCCCTCGCGTCCCTCGTCTGATCCGCGCGCGTCCGCCCCGGCGGACGACATGGACCGCCCCGGCCGGAAGGATTCCGGCCGGGGCGGTCCCGTCGGTGGCGCATCCGCCGTTCGGGTGTGAACCTGGATGGATGAGCTGGGCATCTTGGACGACCGCCGGTGTCTACACCGGGCGTGGTGGGGTGCTGACCGACGAGGCCGGAGTCGTCACGGGCGATCTGACCGTGCACACGACCTGGGCCGAGCGGGAGGCACGCGTGGCCGTGCAGTACAGCGGCGCATCCGACTGGTTCACCATGTCGGGCAGTCCCGTTCCGTGCGCGACGGAGGAGGAGAGCCGCGATCTCCACGAAGCGGTCGTGGAGGCAGTCAGGGAAGGGCACGGGGCCACGGTTCCGGCACTTCCCGGCGCATCGTTGTAGATCCCGCCCGGCGGATCACAGGCCGGGCGGACCGAAGAAGTGTTATCCCTCCCGCTCCCACGGGTCTCCGAAAGACGGGGGACTCGGACCACGGATGAGGGAGCAGACCCATGCACAGCGACGAGCGCCGCACCACCGCCCTGGTGGAGGCGGCCCGGGCCGGTGACGCGCACGCCAGGGACGAACTGGTACGCGCGTACCTGCCCCTCGTCCACAACGTCGTCGGCCGCGCCCTCGACGGCCACGCCGACACCGACGACATCGTCCAGGAGACGATGGTCCGCGCCCTCGACGGCCTCCCCGGCCTCCGTGATCCGGCCCGCTTCCGATCCTGGGTCGTCGCCATCGCCATGAACGGGATACGGCGCCGCTGGCACGAGAACCGCCAGGCGCCCCTGCCCGGCCTCGACCGGGCCGCCGACCTCGCCGACCCGGCCGGCGACTTCACCGAACTCACCATCCTCCGGCTCCGCCTCTCAGGGCAGCGCCGCGACGTGGCCCGCGCCACCCGCTGGCTCGACGACGAGGACCGCGAGCTCCTCTCCCTGTGGTGGCTGGAGGCCGCCGGAGAGCTGACCCGCGCCGAACTCGCCGAGGGCCTCGCCGTCTCCCCGCAGCACGCCGCCGTCCGCGTCCAGCGGATGAAGGAACGCCTGGAGACCGGCCGGGCCGTGGTCCGCGCCCTCGACGCCGAACCGGCCTGCCCCGGACTCGCGGAGTCCCTCACCGCCTGGGACGGCCGCCCCTCGCCCCTCTGGCGCAAGCGGATCGCCCGCCACCTGCGCACCTGCGCCGCCTGTACGGGGCAGACGACCGGCAGCCGCGGCCTCGCCCCCGTCGAGGGCCTGCTCGTCGGCATCGGTCTCGTCCCGCCGCTGGCGGCGGCGGCCGTCGCCCGGCGCGGCGCGGAAGCCTTCGCCGCCGAGCCCGTCGGCCGCTGGACGCCGATCCGGCGCGCCTGCCTCGCCGGCGCCGTGACCGTCGCCGTCCTCGGCGCGCTCGCCGTGCTCGTACCGCGGCAGCCGGAGGTACGGGTGGCACCCGACCGGCCCCGCGCCGCGCCCCCGGCGCCCGCGACCCCCACCACCCCGAAGCCCTCCGCCACCCGGGCCGCCACCATCGCCGCCCCGGCCCCCACGACCCGTACCCCGGCACCCCGCCGCACCACGCCCCCCGCGCCCACCGCCGAGGAGCGGGTGACGACGGAGGTCAACAGGCTCCGGGCGGCGGCGGGTTGCGCCCCGCTGCGGACCGACCCGCGACTGGTCGCGGCGGCCCGGGGGTACGCCCGCGACATGGTCGCGCGCGGCTACTTCGCCCACAGCAGCCCCGAGGGCGAGTTCGCGGACGCCCGGATCACCGCGGCCGGGTACGACTGGAGTGCCTGGGCCGAGAACCTGGCCCAGGGGACGGGGGACCCGGCGGCCGTCGTCGACGGCTGGACCGACGGGGCGATGCACGAGGAGAACATGCTGGACTGCCGGTACCGGGACACCGGTGTGGCGTCGGCGCCCGGTCCCGGCGGCACGATCTGGGTGCAGAAGCTGGCGGCCCCCGCCTCCTGAACCGCGGTCGGCCGGGCGTCAGCCCTTGGCGCCGAAGTTCTGGACCCACCAAGGGCCGTTGGCGGTGAGGGTCACCCCGACGCCGATGTCCTTGAAGGAGCAGTTGAGGATGTTCTCGCGGTGTCCGGGGCTGTCCATCCAGTCCTCCATCGCCCGGGCCGGGGTCTTCGGCCCGCGATGGATGTTCTCGCCCCACGTCTGCCACGTGTAGCCGGCGCCGGTCATCCGGTCGCCCGCGTCCCGGCCCTCCGGACTGTCGTGCTCGTAGTAGTCGCGGGCGGACATGTCGTCGGCGTGCCCCTGGGCGGCGGTGCGCAGATGGCTCTCCGTACGCAGCGGGCCGCAACCGGCCTTCTCCCGCTCGGCGTTGGCGAGGGCGACGACCTCCTGGACGTACTCCGAGACCTTCCCGCCGGCGGCATCGGTACCGGCACCGCTGCCGGATCCGGCACCGGCACCGGCTCCCGATCCGGCACCGGCTCCGGCTTCGGTGGCTTCGCCCGGCTGCGGTACCTGTTCGGTCCTGGGCCGCGCCTGCCGCTCCTGCGGGGACGCGGAGGGGGACGCCGGCCGTGGTGACGTGGTGGCCGCCTTCGTCTCCGGCGTGGAGGCCGCCCCGGGGCGCGAGGTCCGGGGCGCCGTCGTGTCCGCCGTGCGGCGGGCGGGCGTGGGCGCGGTCGAGGGGGCGGACGGAGGCGTGGAGGGGGCCGCGGCCTCCCGGACCGTCGTGTCCGCCGTGGGCGACGCCCCCTTGGCGTCCGGGACGGCGGAGGGCGCGGCGGCGACCCAGGGACCGGCGGCCGGGGCGGGGGAGGCCACGTACACCCCGGCCGCCACGGTCAGGACGACGGCCGCGGCCCCGGCGGCGGTGACGGCGGCGCGGAAGCCCGGCCGCCGAGGAGCGCGCCGCCGCGCCCCGTGGCCCTTCCGGTGCCGTCCGCCGTCCCGCACGGGACGATCGAGCCGTACGACGTGCTCCTCGTACTGCTCCTCGTGCCGCTCCTCGCGGTCGAAGCGGTCGACGTGCTCGACGTGTTCGACGTGTTCAGGGTTCTCGGGGTGACCGGGTTGGTCGTGGTGCCGCATGGAGCTCCGCTCTCTCGCCGAGGTCGCCGGACGGTCCGGCGCTGGGAGAGCCACCGGGGCGACGGCGATAACACTTTCCGGCCCCGGCCGCCCCGACACCCTTCGTCAACCCGACGCGTCAACGCACGTCAGAGCCTTTCAGCCCTGCGGGATCACCGCCACCGGGCACGGCGCGAGATGGAGCGCCGCGTGCGCCACGGAGCCGATGCGCGGGCCGACCGCGCCGCGCCCGGCCCGCCGCCCGACCACCAGCAGCTGGGCGGCGCCCGAGGAGGAGAGCAGCACCTGCCCCGCGCTGCCCAGTTCGACGTGCTCCGTCACCGGCACCTCGGGGAACCGCTCCCGCCAGGGCTCCACGGCCTCGCGCAGCGCCTTCTCCTCGTACGGGACGAGCCCGCCGGCCTCGTCGGCGAGCCGCATCGACGCCGGGCTGTACGCGTAGAGCGGCGGCAGGCTCCAGGCGCGGACGGCCCGCACCGACGCCCCGCGCGCGGCGGCGGTCTCGAAGGCGAAGCCGAGGGCCGCGGCGCTGTCCTCGGGACTGCCGTGCTGGCCGACGAGGACCTCGCCGACCGGCGGCTCGGCGGGCTCGCCGTCGCGGGACCTGACGGCCACCACGGGACGGGTCGCGGCGGCGATGATCTGCTGCCCGTACGAGCCGAGCAGGAAGCCGGCGACGGCGCCGTGACCGCGCGAGCCGATGACGAGCATCTCGGCCCGCGACTCGGTGCCGAGCAGCGCCGCGACGGGCGTGTCGGGGAGCACCTCGGCCGTCAGGGCGATGTCCGGGTGGCGCCGCGCGACCGTCGCCTCGGCCGTGCGCAGGACCTCCTCGGCGACCCGCTCCTGGTCCGCCCGGTCCTGGACCAGCGGGATGTCGAGGGGTTCCCAGCGCCACGCGTGGGCGAGCCGCAGCGGGAGCCTCCGGTGGAGGGCCTCGCGGGCGGCCCAGTCGGCCGCGGCGAGACTCTCCGGGGAACCGTCCACTCCTGCGACGATCTCACGACTCATCGGGCTGCCTCCGTCGGTAGCTGACGGGCCCGCCGGGCGGCCGGGCCCTCCTGCTCCCAGCTTGGGCCCATCGGCAGCCCGGCGAGAGGGACGGACGTCCCGACATGCCGGACCTTCCGTCCCGTCTGTCGTGCCGTCAGGCCGGCAGGGTGAGCCGCGCGTGGGTGCCGTTGAGGTAGTGGTCGCCGATGTCGCGGAGCCGGTGGGAGGGCTGCGTGTGCGCGGTGAGCGCCCGGGCGTTGCGCCAGAAGCGGTCGAATCCCGGCCCGCCCGACTGGGCGTCGGCGCCCTCGGCGCCGTCGACGAGTTCGAGGACGCGGGTCGTGATGCGGACGGCGGCCCGGCCGGTGACCGTCTCGGCCGCGGAGACCAGGACGGCTATGTCGGCGCGCTCCTCGGGGCTCAGCGACTCTTCGGCGAGCAGCCCGCGGGCCAGGGCGTCCGTCGCCCGCTCCACCACGGCGGAGGCGACGTGGGCGGCCGTGGCCAGCTCCCCGTAGGCGAGGAGCAGGTACGGGTCGTCGCCCGTGCCGAGCGGACGCGCGCCGGCCGGTGCCGGCCTGCCGTCCGGCGAGGGCGCCGGGACCGGTCCGGCCTGCCCGGCGCGGCTGATGTCCCGGGCCTCGGCGAGCGCGCCCTCGGCGATGCCGAGTCCGACCTGGACGAGGAGCAGCCGCAGGGCGAGCGGGGCGAGGGTGGCAAAGGGGCTGACGGCGTGCTCGTCGTGCGGGAGCACGCCGAGGACCTGGTCGGCCGGGACCGGGACGTGGTCGAAGGTGACGGTGCCCGCGCCGGAGACCCGCTGCCCGACCCGGTCCGTACCGGCGTCGGTGAACACGCCGGGATGCGCCGGGTCCACCAGGACGATCAGCCAGTCGCCGGTCCCGCCCGGCCGGGCGCCGACGACCAGCCGGTCGGCCACGGCGACGCCGGAGGCGAACGCGCGGCGCCCGTCCAGGATCCAGCCGTTCGTGGTGGGGGTGAGCCGGAGGCCGGGGTCCGTCTCGGTGCGCGGCGGCTCGACGCCGCCGCCGAGCACCCAGTGCTCCTCGGCCGTCCGCGCGTCGAGGGCGGTGCCGGGTGCCGCGTCCTGCATCGGAGGGCCGAAGAACCGGCTGCTCCAGGACAGGACGTAGTGGTGGGCGAGGAGTTCGCCGACCGAGCTGTCGGCGGCGGAGATCTCCCGGACGACGGCGGACGCGGCCCGCCAGTCGGCGCCCCGCCGGTTCGCGCCGGGCGCCGTGAGGAGGGCGGGCAGTCCGGCCTCCTGGAGCCGGGCGACCTCGTCGAAGGGGGCCTTTCCCGCCCGGTCCCGAGCGGGCGCGTCGACGGCGAGGTCGTCGGCGAGCTCGCGGGTGACGCGGGGCCAGATCTCGTCGTCCGCGGGCCGGTCGGCCGGTGCCGGGACGATGTGCATCGCGGTTCTCCTGACCGATTTCCTCGGCGTACTCACGTCACCTCACCCGATCCCTCGTATCCCCACTGGAATACTAGGGATAGTGGCAGAGGCGGTCGCCCGCCCCCAAGGGGCGTCCGAGGGCTGGACACGTCCGTCTTGATAGGCGGGACGGCGTCACGTCGGCGCAGGTCGTGCGGAGTTGGCCTCGTCGAGAACCGGCCGGGTGGGAGATTTTCGGACACCCGGTCAGGGGTTGGTCCAGGCCTCCGGGTCGTCCGCGAGCGCGGTGATCCCCGCCGGCAGCTCGGCCGCCGCCACCTCCGCGAGCGAGACTCCGAGCACCTCGCGCACGCTCGCCCGGAGGGCGATCCACAGCGGGAGCAGCGACTCGGCGGGACCCGTGTACGCCAGGTCCGGGGGCCGCTCCCCGCGCACGGAGACCAGTGGGCCCTCCACGCAGCGGATGACCTCCGCGACCGAGATCGACTCGGCCGGCCTGGCCAGCCAGTACCCGCCGTTGCCGCCGCGCTGGCTCTGGACGAGCCCGCCCTTGCGCATGTCGCCGAGGATGCCCTCCAGGAACTTGTGCGAGATCCCCTGGACTTCGGCGATCGCCTCGGCCTTCAGCGGCCCCGTGTCCTGGGCGGCGGCGAGCTGGAGGGCGGCCCGCACCGCGTAGTCGGCCCTGGCTGAAATGCGCATGCGCGCATTATTCCGTACCGGCCCGGACGGATTCGTGCGCCCCACGGGGGTGTCCCGAGCCGGTGCCTCCCGCACCCTTGACGCCACGAGTGACCGGTCGGAGACTCATGAAAGGGAAAAACCGAGTGAACGGGTAGGGAAGCATGGGACGCACCGGCCGGCGGGACCCCGCACACGCCGTGCTCCTGCCGTGCTCCGTACCCCTCACGTCCCGCCGTCACATCGATCTGATGCGGGTCTGCAGCGCCGCGGGTCGCCGTCGCCGCCGGGGCGTCCACCGCGTCCGCTGAGCCCGTCCGCCCCGACCGTCCTGCCCTGTCCTGACCCGCCCGGTCCGCGCCGTTCCGGCGCCCCGGGTCGGGTCCGGTCCAGGCCGGGCACGGGCCCGGCTCCGGGTCCGGACGCGCACCTCGCCGCCGTCCGCCCGTCTCCTCCTTCCCGTTCCTCTGCTGCCTCCGGGCCCTGCGCACCGGCCGACGTCCTCGCGCCATCGCGACCTGTCACCGCGACCGTCACCGCCGCGCACCGCCCCGACCCAGCACCGAGCACCCACCAGGGAGAAGCATGTCCGTCATTCCCTCCTCGCTCCTGCCGGCCTCCGCCGTGCCCGCCTTCCGCGGCCGGATCGGCCGCGACGTGCGCAGCGGCCACTACGCCGTACCGCACCGCTATCGCCTTCACCTGGCGCCGTCCGGCCCCGACTGTCTGAGGATCGCCCTCACCCACGGCCTGCTCGGTCTCGACGACACGCTTCCGCTCACCGTGCTCCCCGCGGCCCCCGACACACCCGACGGCGGATACGCCGCGCTCCGCCCGCTGTACGAGGCCAGCGCCCACCTGTACCGGGGACCGGCCGCCGCGCCCGTCCTGAGCGACGGGTGGACCGGGCGCATCGTCAGCACCCACGTGCCCGACATCCTGCGCGACCTCGCCCTGCGCTTCCGGGGCGACGGCCCCGACCTGCTGCCCGAGGAGCACCGGGGCGAGATCGAGGCCATCGCCGACCTGTGCGAGCGGAGCGTCAACCGGGCCGCCCAGCGCGCCGGCGAACTCGGCCTCGACGGCGACGCCGCCCACCACGACCCGCTCGGCGTCCTCTTCGCGGCGCTCGGTTCCCTGGAACGGCGCCTCACCGGCCGCCCGTACGTCCTCGGCGACGGGCCGACCGCCGCCGACGTCCACGTCTGGGTCACCCTCGTCCAGCTCGACACCGTCCACCGCTGGCACCTGGACGCCGCCGCGATGGAGCGGGTCGCCGCGCACCCCGCGCTCTGGGCGTACGCCCAACGCCTCGCTGCCCGCCCCGAGTTCGCCCGCCACCTCGACATCGACGCCGTCCTGCGCCGGCACCGCGCCCACTGTCGCGGCCACGAGGCCGCGGGCGCCGGGATACGGATCGTCGACTGGTCCGGCACCACGGGCTGACGCCGGGGCGCCGCCGTCCTCGCTGCCCGTCGCTCCCCTGCCCCGTCGCTCCCCTGTCGCTGCCCACGTCGCTTCCCTGAGCGGTGTCAGCCGATGCGGTGACCCGCCAGGGGAGCGGTGTCGTCGCCGGAGCCCGCGCGGACCCCGCGCAGGAAGGCCTCCACGGCCTCAAGCGAGGTCGCCGCGGGCTCCCACTCCAGCTCCCGCCGGGCCCGCTCGGTGGCGAGCAGGGGCATCTGCCGCAGCGCGTCGAAGAGCCCGGGGGAGGCCGGGGCGAGCCGCAGCCGCCAGGCCGCCGACAGCGCCCCGCGCACCGCACCGGCCGGGACCTTCACCGGCCGGGCGTGCAGCAGCCTGCCGAGGGCCGCGGCGTCGAGCACCGGCTCGGCGGCGAGGTTGAACGCGCCGCGGACGTCCCGGAGGAGCACCCTCCGGTAGGCGTCCGCGGCATCCTCGGTGTGCAGGACCTGAAAGCGCAGTCCCTCGAACTCCGGGAGCAGCGGCAGCAGTTCAGGCCGCATCAGTTGGCCGGGGAAGAACCGGCCCGCGAAGATCCGCCGCTGCCCGCTCGCCGACTCCTCCTTGAAGAGGAAGGCCGGGCGCATCCGGACCACCCGGGTCAGCGGATGGTCCCGCTCGAAGGTGTCGAGGACCCGCTCCAGATACGCCTTCTCGCGGGTGTACGCGGCGCCGGGCCAGCCGTGCGTCGGCCAGGCCTCGGACACCGGGGCCCCGCCCTTCGGACCGGGGGAGTACGCCCCCACCGAGGAGGCGTGCACCAGCACCGGCACCCGCGCCGCCGCGACCGCGTCGAAGACGCGCACCGCGCCCAGGACGTTGGTCCGCCAGGTCTCCACCGGATCGTGCGTCGGCCCGAACCGCCAGGCCAGGTGGACGACCGCGTCCGCGTCCGCGACGTACTGCGCGAGCCGGGGCTCGTCCCCCTCCCGGGAGAGGTCGACCTCGGCCCACTCCACGCCGGGCAGCTCCAGGCCGGGCCTGCGCCGGGCGAGCCCGAGGACGGAGCCGACCCGCGGCTCGCGGGCGAGCGCCCGCACCAGGCTCGTACCGACATTGCCGGTGGCGCCGGTGACGACCACCCGCTGCTGCGTGCTCGGGTTCATGTCTCCGACCCTCCGCCATGGGCGGCGGAAGCGCACTCCGGGACCCCTCCCGTCACACAGCGTGCCCGTGCGGGTCGCGGGCGTGGTCGACCACGCGCAGGATGGAGCGACTCGGGAGTCAGGAGCCAGGAGGACGCGATGCTGCTGCCCGACACGAACACGGTCGACCGGTTGCTCCGGCGCTACCGCACCCAGGAGCGGTCCGTGCTCGCCAGGCCGTGCGACCTGTCGGTCCGCCGGCGCTTCGAGGACACGGCGTACACCCTCTGCGTCCTGATGGGAGAGCGGACCGCCCACGAGGCCGTCCGCGCGGCCGAGCGGTACGTCTCCCAGGGGCCGCCCGCACCCCGGGAGGCCCTGGGGGGCCTGGCGGGGAGCTGACCGGAGTCCGGTCAGGAATCGAGAAGCGTGGCCCACGGGCGCCGGTTAGCGTGGCCGTCGTGGACATCGCGATTTCCCGGACGTCGGAGCCGACCCGATGCGATGATCACGAAAGTCGCGAAGATCACGAATCGGCCCGTCCGACGGAGGAGAAACGATGAGCCAGACCCCGAGGACGGCGAAGAAGACGGCGAAGGCGCCGGCGAAGGGGCCGGCGAAGAGCACGGCAGAGCAGCAGGTCACGGAGCACGCCGCCGACAGCCACGACACGATCCGCGTGCTCGGCGCGCGCGAGAACAACCTCAAGGACATCAGCATCGAGATCCCGAAGCGCCGGCTCACGGTCTTCACGGGCGTCTCCGGCTCGGGCAAGAGCTCCCTGGTGTTCGACACGATCGCCGCGGAGTCCCAGCGACTGATCAACGAGACGTACAGCGCCTTCGTCCAGGGCTTCATGCCGACCCTCGCGCGGCCGGAGGTCGACGTCCTCGAAGGCCTGACGACCGCGATCATCGTCGACCAGCAGCGGATGGGCGCCGACCCCCGCTCCACCGTCGGCACCGCCACCGACGCCAACGCGATGCTGCGCATCCTCTTCAGCCGCCTCGGGAAGCCCCACATCGGCCCGCCCAGCGCCTACGCCTTCAACGTCCCCTCGGTCCGCGCGAGCGGAGCGATCACCGTCGAGCGAGGCGACAAGAAGGCCGTCCGGGCGGACTTCGAGCGCACCGGCGGCATGTGTCCGCGCTGCGAGGGCCGGGGCTCCGTCTCCGACATCGACCTCACCCAGCTCTACGACGACTCCAAGTCGCTCGACGAGGGCGCGCTCACCATCCCCGGCTACACCCCGGGCGGCTGGAACTACCGCCTCTACAGCGAGTCGGGCCTCGTCGACCCGGCCAAGCCGATCCGCAAGTACACCAAGAAGGAACTGCACGCCTTCCTCCACCACGAGCCGACCCGCATGAAGATCGCGGGCATCAACATGACCTACGAGGGGCTGATCCCGCGGATCCAGAAGTCCTTCCTGGCCAAGGACAAGGAGGGCATGCAGCCGCACATCCGGGCGTTCGTCGACCGGGCGGTCACCTTCACCAGCTGCCCCGAGTGCGACGGCACCCGTCTCAGCGAGGGGGCCCGGGCCTCGAAGATCAAGAAGGTCAGCATCGCCGACGCCTGCGCCATGCAGATCAGCGACCTGGCCGAGTGGGTCCGCGGACTCGACGAGCCCTCGGTGGCACCGCTGCTCACCGCCCTCGGGGACACCCTCGACTCGTTCGTGGAGATCGGCCTCGGCTACCTCTCGCTCGACCGGCCCGCGGGCACTCTGTCGGGCGGCGAGGCGCAGCGCGTCAAGATGATCCGGCACCTCGGCTCCTCGCTGACCGACGTCACGTACGTCTTCGACGAGCCGACGATCGGCCTGCACCCCCACGACATCCAGCGGATGAACGACCTGCTGCTGCGCCTGCGCGACAAGGGCAACACGGTGCTGGTCGTGGAGCACAAGCCGGAGACCATCGCGATCGCCGACCACGTCGTCGACCTCGGCCCCGGCGCCGGTACGGGCGGTGGCACCGTCTGCTTCGAGGGCACCGTCGACGGGCTGCGGGCGGGCGACACCATCACCGGCCGGCACTTCGACGACCGGTCCTCCGTCAAGGAGACGGTACGGACGCCCACCGGCACGCTGGAGATCCGCGGCGCGTCGGCGCACAACCTCCGCGACGTCGACGTCGACATCCCGCTCGGCGTCCTCGCGGTCGTCACCGGAGTCGCCGGCTCCGGCAAGAGCTCGCTCGTACACGGCTCGATCCCGCCCGGCGAGGACGTCGTCTCCGTCGACCAGGGCGCCATCCGCGGCTCGCGCCGGAGCAACCCCGCGACGTACACCGGGCTGCTCGAACCGATCCGCAAGGCGTTCGCCAAGGCCAACGGCGTGAAGCCGGCGCTGTTCAGCGCCAACTCCGAGGGCGCCTGCCCGACCTGCAACGGCGCGGGCGTCATCTACACCGACCTGGGGATGATGGCCGGGGTCGCGAGCACCTGCGAGGAGTGCGAGGGCCGGCGGTTCCAGGCCTCCGTCCTGGAGTACCACCTCGGCGGCAAGGACATCAGCGAGGTGCTCGCGATGTCGGTGACCGAGGCCGAGGAGTTCTTCGGCGACGGCGACGCGCGCACGCCGGCCGCGCACAAGATCCTCGAACGGCTCGCCGACGTCGGCCTCGGCTACCTCAGCCTCGGTCAGCCGCTCACGACCCTGTCCGGCGGCGAGCGGCAACGGCTCAAGCTGGCCACGCACATGGGCGACAAGGGCGGGATCTACGTCCTCGACGAGCCGACCACCGGTCTGCACCTCGCCGACGTCGAGCAGCTCCTCGGCCTGCTCGACCGTCTCGTCGACTCCGGGAAGTCGGTCATCGTCGTCGAGCACCACCAGGCGGTCATGGCCCACGCCGACTGGATCATCGACCTCGGCCCCGGCGCCGGCCACGACGGCGGCACCATCGTCTTCGAGGGCCCGCCCGCGAAGCTCGTCGCCGACCGCTCCACCCTCACCGGCGAACACCTCGCCGCCTACGTGGGCGCCTGACCGAACGTCCCGTCCCAGGGGGTGCCCGGCGGATCGCCGGGCACCCCCCTCCGGCGTCGTCAGGCGGCCCGGCCGGCCGTCCTGCGCCGCCAGGCCCACAGCGCGAGCGCCGCCGCGCAGGCCGAGCCCACCAGGGCCAGCGGAAGCCCGGCCGACGGGCCCTCCCCCGAGGAGTCCTCGGCGGACGCGGACGCCGCCTCGGCCCCGGCACGCGGAGCTCCGCCGGCCGCCACGGAGACGGCCTCCTCCGCGCGGCCACCGTCCCGTCCCGCCGTCACGGCCCGGGTGCCCGCCTCGGCCGCGGCCTTCGTCCGGCCCGGCAGCAGCGAGCCCACCGGCTCCACCCGCCCCGCGGCCTCGAAGCCCCAGTCGAGCAGCTCGCGGGCCTCCTCGTAGACGGCGAGCCCGCCGCCGCCCTGCGGGTTCATCACCGAGACGACCAGCGTCCGGTCGCCCCGGCGCGCGGCGGAGATCAGCGTGTTGCCGGCGTTCGTCGTGTAGCCGTTCTTGATCCCGAGGAGCCCCGGGTAGCGGGCGACGCCGTCCGCGCCCGTGAGGAGACGGTTGGTGTTGGCGATGCCGTACGACCAGGAACCCGCGGGGAAGTCCGCGTACGGCGTGGAGCAGTACCGGGTGAACGCGGGGTCCTGGAGCCCGGCCCGCCCGAAGACCGCGAGGTCGAACGCGGAGGACACCTGCCCGGGCGCGTCGTACCCGTCGGGGGAGACGACATGGGTGTCCCGGGCGCCGAGGGACCGGGCCTTCTCCTGCATCTGCCCGGACATCCCGTCCCAGCCGCCGTTCATCGCGGCGAGGACGTGCACGGCGTCGTTGCCCGAGCTGAGGAAGACCCCGTTCCACAGGTCCGACACCTTGTACGTGTACCCCTCCTTGACTCCGACGAGGCTGCTGCCCGCCCCGATCCCGGTCAGCTCGGAATCGGCCACGGTGTGCTGCTCGGAGGGGTCGTGGTGGGGGAGCGCCGTGAGCGCGAAGAGCGCCTTGAGGGTGCTGGCCGGCGGCAGCTTCCGGTGGGCGTTCCGCGCGGCGAGCACCTCGCCCGAGGACGCGTCCGCGACCACCCACGAGAGCGCGGAGAGCTCCGGCGTGGAGGGCGCGCCCGGCAGCCGCTCCACCTGCGTGCCCTGGCGGTGGAGCCGCGCCGGGTCGACGAACCGGGGCGCGGGGGGAGTCGGCTCCTCCACGGAGGATCCGGGCGAGAGGGGAGGAGCGGGGGAGGCCGTGGCCGCCGGAGCGGACAGCACGAACAGCAGCGCCGCGGTACCGGCGGCAGCATGACGGACAGCTGACGTGACGATCATTCAGTCACCGTAGGGAGGAGGTGCGTCCCGCGCAGGACGGAGTGCGCCGACCGGCGTAGAGGTTCCGGCGGACGGCCGCACGGCGTGCGCCCGCCCGGGGGAGGACGGGACCGCACGGCCACCCGCATCCGCTGTCCGAGCCACAGGGCATCCTGGTGACGTGCCCTCACACCCGAACCAGAACAACGCCGTTCCGGCCGGCAGCGCCGACGCCCCACCCGGAGGAGCCCCACCCGCAGGAACGCCGGAGGCCGGAGCGCCGCCCACCGCCGTGCCTCCCGGCGCCGTGCCTCCCACCGCAGTGCCGCCTGCCGCCCTGCCGCCCGCCGAAGGGGCCACCCGGCCGGTGCCCGGTCCCGCGCGGGCCCCGGGAAGCCCGGCCGGCGGGCCCTTCGGCGCGCCCGCGTTCCGGACCGACCGGCAGCCCCGCACCGCCCCCGCGGGCCACATGATCGTCTGCGGGGACGACGCCCTCGCCCACCGCCTCGCGGGCGAACTACACGGGGTGTACGGAGAGCGGGTCACCCTCCTCGTACCGGTACGGCCCGACGCCCCGCGCACCCCCACCGCCCGCACCGGCAGGGCCCTCGCCCTCTTCGGACGCGTCACCGCCGCCGTCACCCGCACCACCGGCGGCGCCACCGCCACCGCGGCCGGGACCACGGGCGCGGCCGGCGGCGACCAGGACGGCGCCGAGCCGACCGGCACGCTGCGGGTCGTCGAGGCCGCGGAGGCCGACGACCGGGCCCTGGTGGACGCCGGAGTCGAGCGCGCCGCCGCGCTCGCCCTCGTCCACGAGGACGACGAGACCAACATCCGGGCCGCGCTCACCGCCCGCCGCCTCAACCCCCGGCTGCGCCTGGTCATCCGGCTCTACAACCGCAAGCTCGGCCAGCACCTCGAAACCCTCCTCGACCAGGCCGCGGCCGTCGCCGAACCGGGCCTCGACCCCGAGAAGCTCGACGCCGCCACCACCGTCCTCTCCGATGTCGACACCGCCGCCCCGGGGCTCACCGCGGCGGCCGTCGCGGGCACCAGCAAGGTCGTCCAGGCGGGCGGACTCCTGCTGCACGCCGTCGAGCGGACGCCGCCCGCGGGCGAGGCCCCCGACCCCGGCCGGTGCACGCTCGCGCTGCTGTCCGCCACGGCCGGCGACCCGGCGGGCTGCGAGGGCTCCGAGCGCAGCGGCGACGAGGGCCCGCGCCTCCTGCCGGACGACCGTACGGTGGCCGCCGCCACCGGCCGGGCCGCCGTCACCCTCGAAGCGGTCACCTCGGCCGCCCCGACCCTCCCGGCCGGCCGCTTCGGCGGCTCCGGGCTGCCCGTCGCCTCGCTCTTCTCCCGCCGCCTGCGCTGGTCCCTCGGCGGGGCGGCCGCCGCCGTCCTCGCCCTGGCCCTCGCCTCCACCTTCACCACCGGCGACCACCCCCTGCACGCCGCCTATCTGACGCTCCTCGACGTCTTCGCCATCGGCGACCCGGCCGTCGGCGAGCCGACCGGCCGTCAGGTCCTCCAGATCCTCGCCGGGTTCGTCGGACTGCTCCTGCTGCCCGTGATCGTCGCCGCCCTCCTCGAAGGCCTCGGGACCTTCCGCACGGCGACGACACTGCGCCGGCCGCCCCGCGGACTCTCCGGCCACGTCGTCCTCCTCGGCCTCGGCAAGGTCGGCACCCGGGTCCTCGCCCGGCTCCGCCGGATGGACATCCCCGTCGTGTGCGTCGAGTCCGACCCGGAGGCGCGCGGCGTCGCCGTCGCCCGGCGGCTGCGCGTCCCCACCGTCATCGGCGACGTCACGGAGGAAGGCGTCCTGGAGGCCGCCCGCATCCACCGGGCCCACGCCCTCCTCGCCCTGACCAGCGTCGACATCACCAACCTGGAGGCCGCGCTCTCCGCCCGCTCCGTCGCCCCCGACCTGCGGGTCGTGCTCCGCCTGTACGACGACGACTTCGCCACCGCCGTCTACCGCACCCTGCGCACCGCCCACCCCGAGGCGCTCACCCGCAGCCGCAGCGTCTCCCACCTCGCCGCGCCCGCCTTCGCCGGGGCCATGATGGGCCGCCAGGTCCTCGGTGCCGTCCCCGTCGAGCGCCGGGTCCTGCTCTTCGCCGCCGTCGACGTCGCGGACCATCCGCTCCTGGAGGACCGCACGGTCGCCGAGGCCTTCACGCCGGGAGCCTGGCGGGTCATCGCCCTGGACCGGACCGCCCCCGCGTACGGCGCCCGGCACGGCACCGGGGCCGCGGCCCGGGGCCAGGACTGGCGCCTCGCCCCGGAGCGCGTCCTCGGCCCGTCCGACCGGGTGATCGTGGCCGCGACCCGCCGGGGCCTGGCCGAACTCCTCGGCCGCGGGGCCGCGACGGGCCGCAGCGCCCCGACGGGCCGTGGCGCCGCGACGGACCGCGGGGCCGCGACGGACCGCGGGGCCGCGACGGGCCGCGCCGCCGCCGTCCGTACACCGGACAACTCCGTACAACCACCGTCGGGTTGACCGTAGGATCTGACCGCTCGCGTGCCGCACCGGCCCGCCTCCGCAGTCAGGAGTGCCTTCCGTGAACACCCCGCACAGTGCCGCCCCCGGCCGGCCGCCGCACCGCATGGACCCGGCCGGCGGCTGCCCGCACGCGGCCAACGCCCGGCTCCTCGCCGAGGGCGCCGTGACCCCGGTGGTCCTGCCCGGCGACATCGAGGGCATGGCCGTGCTCGGCCACGACGCCCTCCGTGACTTCCTCTCCCACCCCGACGTCGCCAAGGGCCCCCAGCACTTCACCGCCCTCGCCGAGGGCCGGATACCCGACGGCTGGCCCCTGCGCACCTTCGCCACCGTGCCGGGCATGATCACCGCGGACGGCGCCGACCACCGCCGCCTGCGCGCCCTGGTCAGCAGCGCCTTCACCGCACGCCGGGTCGAGGAGCTCCGCCCGCGCGTCGAGGCCGTCACGGCGGGGCTCCTCGACGGACTCGCCGAGGCGGCCGGGACCGGCGGCGGCGTCGCCGACCTGCGCCGCCACTACGCGCTCCCGCTGCCCCTCGGGGTCATCTGCGAACTCTTCGGCGTCGACCCCGCCCACCAGGACCGGCTGCACCACCTCTCCAGCCTCGTCGTCGCCACCGACACCGAGCCCGCACAGGCCGTCGCCGCCAACCGCGAACTCGTGGAGCTCCTCGCCTCCATCGCCGGCGACAAGGCCCGCGCACCCGGCGACGACCTCACCAGCGCCCTCATCGCCGCCCGGGACGAGGGCGGCGACCGGCTGAGCCAGCCCGAGCTGATCGGCACCCTGCTCCTGATGATCGTCGCGGGCCACGAGACCACGCTGAACCTCGTCACCAACGCCGTACGGGCCCTCTGCGGCCACCGCGAGCAGCTCGCCCTCGTCCTCGAAGGCCGGGCCGCGTGGGCGGACGTGGTGGAGGAGACCCTGCGCTGGGACAGCCCGGTCAGCTACTTCCCGTTCCGCTACCCCACCCGCGACCTCACGGTCGACGGCACCCTCATCCCCCGGGGCACCCCCGTCCTCGCCGGCTACTCGGCGGCGGGCCGCGACGCGAAGGCGCACGGCCCGGACGCCGACCGCTTCGACATCACCCGCACGTCGGCGGCGAAGCACCTCTCCCTCGGCCACGGCCCCCACTACTGCCTGGGCGCCCCGCTCGCCCGCATGGAGGCCGCGATCGCCCTGGAGGCGCTCTTCACCCGCTTCCCCGACCTGGACCTGGCCGTCCCGGAGGCCGAGCTGACCCGCCACTCCGGCTTCGTCGGCAACAGCGTCCGGGCGCTCCCGGTCCGCCCGACCCCCTGACGGACTCCCCCTACCCGGTCCTTCCCCAGGCGTTCGCGGGGGAGGCCCGCAGCGAGGAGACGAGGCGCAGTAGTCGGTCCTCGTTCCCCGAGAGGCCCGCCGCGCGAAGCGCCTCGTCGGCCTCCGCCATCGGATGGGTGAGCATCACCCCGGCGTACGGGGCGAGCTGCGGGTCGGTCAGCACGGCCTGCGTGGACTCGAGCAGCCGCAGGTACGCCTGGGCCGCCGCGCGCTCGTTGGCGGTCATCGTGGTCATGTCGGGCTCCCTCTCGACAGTCTGCGCTCACCACCCTCTCGCACGGGTCTGACAACGGGGGGTCAGGCCTGTGTGCCGAGGTGCTCCGCCAGCCGTTCCAGGAAGACCCGCTGGCCGGCGACGAGCAGTGGAGCGGCCGTCTCCGGGGCGAACCAGCCGACCCGGTCGATCTCCGGGAACTCCTGGTGGACACCGGACCGGGGCGGCCATTCCATGGTGAAGGTGCCCGGCACCACCGCCGCCGGGTCGAGGTCACCCTCGACCGCCCAGACGGTGACGGTCTTCCCGCTGCGCTGCCGCGCCTCCCCGAGGTCGATCCAGGTGCCCTCGGGGGCCGGCAGCCCCAGCTCCTCCAGGAACTCCCGCCGCGCCGCCGCCTCGGGTGGCTCGTCCGGCTCGTACTCCCCCTTGGGAATCGACCAGGCCTCCCGCTCCCGGGAGGC
Organism: Streptomyces sp. NPDC042346; assembly: GCF_055581845.1. Lineage (NCBI taxonomy): Bacteria > Bacillati > Actinomycetota > Actinomycetes > Kitasatosporales > Streptomycetaceae > Streptomyces > Streptomyces sp. NPDC042346. The sequence goes on from NZ_JBVJEH010000005.1 coordinate 307,234, forward strand.
CCAGAAGGGCCCGCCCATGTGGCCGATGAGGACCTCGACTCCGCTGTCCGCCGTCCGACGGAAGACCACAAGACCCGCACTGCGCTTGTCCGACATACGGCCAAGTCTGACGGAACGACACCCGGAATCGGAGGTTCCGGTGCAACACCCCACATCCCGTCCAGGTGTGCGTGGTTGACCCATCGAACGGCTTGCCTCCGCGTGAGCGTCCTGAAAGCCTTCGTTCGATTCGGCTGTCGCAGCAGCAACAACGGAGGCAGAACCGCATGCCCCCACGCATGTCCCCCCACACATCCCCCCCCCGCACGTCCCGGACCCGTAGGGCCCGGGCGTGGCTGACCGCCGCCACCGCGGTCACGCTGGCTCTGACCGGTCTGTCGGCCCCGGCCCACGCCGGGGAGACGGCCGCGCCGTCGGGGCTTCAGGAACCGCAGGCGACGGTGAGCGCCGTGGCACCCGTGGGTGCCCTGGGATGGACCGGGCCCGGCGGGGCCGCCGACCCCTCGGACTTCACCCTGCAGGCCGGCGCGATGAACGGGACGACCGCCGAGCGCGTCGCCCGCCTCGACGGCGTCCTGCCCAAGTCGGGCGTGTCGAAGCTCCTCGCCGACGCCAACCGCACCGTGAACACGACGTCGTGCGCCCGTGACCCGTTCGGCACGGCGCCGGCTCCGGCCCTCAAGTGGTGCCTGGAGAACGACGACTCGACCTCGCGCGAGTGGATCCCGCAGGCCATGACCGGGGTCTCGGACGCCGCGGACAACGAGCAGTACGGCACCGGCAACGACACGAACATCCAGCTCTACGCATCCTGCGACAACTGGGACCCGGGACGCGACAGCAACGGGAACGAGGTCGGCGACTGCAGTGCCGACGAGTTGAAGGCGAACGACGCCTGCAACCAGAAGGGCGTGCGGGTCTCCTTCGTGCAGCGCCGCGCCGACGGCACGGTGAAGTACCGGCACGTGCTGCTGGGCTGGGCGTACGAGAACGGTGCCGACCACATCTCCTTCGACGGCGTGCACGCCTCCGAGGGCTCGACGGTCCCGAACCCGGACAAGGAGATGCAGAACGGGCTGCACGCGGGCGGCATGGTCTGGTATGGCCACTACCTCTACGTCGCCGACACCCGCAACGGCATCCGGATCTTCGACATGGAGAAGATCATGGACCTGGATCCCAACGGGGACGGCAAGGCCGGTGACGCGATGGGCGCGGACACCGACGGGGTGCAGACCACGTCCAACGTCGAGGACAAGACGAAGGTCGGCCGCGACAACAACGTCTGGTACAGCTTCGGCTACCGTTACGTCATGCCGCAGGTGGCCGCCTGGAAGTTCAAGGTCGACCAGACCAACCCCACGGGTACGTTCAAGTGCGTGAGCACGGGCGCCCCGAAGGCGTCCTACCTGTCGCTCGACCGCAGCACGACCCCGGACCGGCTGATCATGGGCGAGTACTGCCGTCCGGAGAGCGGCTACCCCTCGCCCGGCCGCATCGCCTCGTTCCCCGTCAAGAGCCTGGAGAACCGTTCCGGCGAGGTGGCGGCCGAGGGCTGGGCCAACTACCTGCCCATGACGGACGGCGGCGCCCAGGGCGCGCTCGCGATGGGCGACAAGCTGTACGTCAACCAGAGCGCCGGTCACAACAGTCCGGGCAACCTGTGGCGCTACAAGTGGAGCAACGGCGCGCTGGTGTCCAACGGCAGCGCGATCAAGACCGCCATGGGCGCCGAGGACCTCTCCTACGAACGAGGCGCGCAGCGCCTGTGGTCGGTCTCCGAGCACTACGGCCCTGCGGTGAACGCCGAGGCCCTTGAGGACGGCGAGTCGGCGAAGTGCCTGGGTCTCGTGTGCGAGCGCGTTCTCTACGCCCACAGCAAGGCGCAGCTGGACGCCCCGTAGTCCGGCCCCGCCCTCGCCGACCCCGTCCTCGGCGGCCCAGCCCTCGGCGGCATCGGCCCCACTGGCATCGGCCCCACCAGCATCGGCTCCCGCCGCGCGGATCGCGCGTGGCGGGAGCCGATGCCGTTCCCCTCCGGATCAGGGGCACTCCGCCGCGCCGACCACGACCGGTCCGCCCGCCAGGTCCACGCCGCTCGTCCACTCCGGCCCGAGCCGCACCGAACGCCAGGGCACGAGCTCCCCGCGCAGCCGCTCCCGCCGGAGCGGGACGCCCTCCTGGGCGACGGTCAGGAGCGGTCGTACGAGACGCCGGTCCGGTCGGACGAGCAGGGGGACGGACGCCGGGCCGAGGAGACCGGGTGTCACCCACCGCAGGGGCCCCTCCGTCAGCACCGGCACTCCCGCGGCGGCCCGGGGCACCCCGGCGAGCAGGTCGAGGACGGCGGCGGCGACCGCCCGGCCCTCGGCGGCGGCCACCGGCGCCGGCTCCACCCCGCGCAGCAGGTTGCCGACCGCGAAGACCCCCGGCTCGGCCGTGCGGTACCCGTCGTCCGTGACGGGCCCGCGGGTCCCCGGCGCCGGTGCCAGACCGCGCGCCCGGGCCAGCTCGTGGTCGGGGATCCAGTCCCCGGTGAACACCACGGTGTCGCAGCGCAGCACGGACGTCCGCCCGTCCCGGCCCCGGACCGCCACCCCGGTCAGCCGGCCCCGGCCGAGCAGCTCGGCCACCGCCGTCCGGGTCAGGACGGGTACGGCTCCGAACCCGGCTGCCGCGCGCGGCAGTTCGGTGACGACCGCGGCCACGTCCACGCCCGCCGCGCGCAGCGCCCGTACCGCGTGCCGGGCCACCGGCTCACCGCCGACGACCACCGCCCGCCGCCCGACGCGCTCGCGCACGTCCCCGTCGCGCGGCCCGAACAGCCTTGCCGTCTGCTGGAGTTCGCCCGTGGTGAGAACCCCGGACGGCCGGGAGCCCGGTACGAGCCGGGCGCTGCGCGGTCGCTCGCGGGCCCCCGTCGCGAGGACCACGGCGCGCGCCCGGATCCGTTCGAGCCCGGTCGGCGCGGTGACGTCGAGGGTGAGCGGCCCGGCCCAGCCGGTCGCGGAGACCCCGGTACGGACCACGGCTCCGGCGCGCAGCGCCGCCCGGACCGTGCGGCGCGCGTACGCCGGGCCGTCGAGCGGCCGCCCCCGGTGGTCCGCGCCGAAACCGGGATGCCCGCAGTGCCGCGGTACGCCGCCGGCCGTGCGCTCCCGCTCCAGCACCTCGACGCGTTCCGCGCCCGCCGCGGCGAGCCGCGCGGCGGCGGCGAGCCCGGCTGGCCCCGCGCCGACGACGAGCACGTCGACCGTCCGGCTCACCGGAACCCCCTGCGCCGAACCTCCGTTGACCTGCCCCTCCTTCACCGCGACTCCCGCCCCCGCCCGTACTCCTCGCTCAGCGCCCGTACCTCCGCGCCGCAGAAGTGGCCCTGGCACCGCCCGCCCCGGGCGCGCGTCCGGCGCCGCAGTCCGTCCGGGCCCGCCGGGGGGATCGTCGACGCGTACGCGGCCCGGATCTCGCCCCGCGTCACCCGCTCGCAGTGGCAGACGACCGCGCCGAACTCGGGGTCCTTGGCGATGAGTTGCGCGTCGCGGTACGGGCGGGGGAAGGCCTCGCCGAGATTCGGCATGCGGACGGGGGCGAGCGGACGCTCGGGCCCGGGGGCGAGCCCGCAGTCCGCGAGGAGTTCGAGGACGTGCTCGGCGAGCGCGAGGGAGGCGGTGAGCCCGGTGGAGCGGATGCCGCCCACCGTGACGTACCGCAGCACGGGATGGGCCGCGCACCGGTAGTCCTCCTGCCCGGTCGCGGCCCGCAGCCCCGCGTAGACCGCCGTGACCTCCTCGTCGAGCAGCGCGGGAAGGATGCGTCCGCCCTGCTCGCGGAGGCCGGCGAGCCCTTCCGCCGTCGTGCCGGTGGCGCTCTTGTCGTCGAGGTCCTCGGCGGTGGGCCCGAGCATGACGTTCCCGTACACCGTGGGCGAGACGAGCACGCCCTTGCCGAGCGGCCCGGGGACCGGGAGCAGGATGTGGCGGACCAGGTCACGGGCGAACTTGTCGAAGACGAGCAGCTGGCCCCGGCGGGGGGTGACGGCGAAGTCGTGGCGGTCGAGCAGCGCGTCGAAGGCGTCCGCGTGGAGCCCGCAGGCGTTCACCAGGTACCGGGTCCGCAGCACCCCGCGCCCGGTGACGAGCCGGTGCCACGGATCGCCCGTACGCACCTTCTCCACCCGGCAGTTGAGGTGGAGGTCGACTCCGGAGCGGACGGCCTGCGTCGCGTACGCGAGGGTGGTCGTCCACGGGCAGATCACCGATTCGCCGGGAACGGCGAGCGCGGCGAGCGCCCCCGGGCCCAAGTGGGGCTCACGGGACCGGAGTTCCTCGGCGGACAGCATCCGGGTGGTGCGGTGGCCGTTGCGCTCGGCCTTCTCCGCGAGCCGGGGGAGCGTGGCGAGCTGCTGCTCGTCCCAGGCGACGAGCAGCGCGCCGAGCGGCTCGACGGGAATCCCCGCCTCGCCGGCGAACGCGCCGAGCAGCCGGTGCCCCTCGCGGACGAGGCGGGCTTCGAGCGTGCCCGGGACGGCGTCGAAACCGGTGTGCAGGATGGCGGTGTTGGCCTTGGACGTGCCGTCGCCGACGTCGTTCGCGGCCTCCACGAGCGCGACCCGCAGCGGGTGGCGGGCCAGGGCGCGGGCGATGGCGCAGCCCACGACCCCCGCCCCCACGACCACGACGTCGTACTCGGCTTCCTGTTCCGCGGGCAGCGGGCCGGTGCGCGTGACGCTCATCCGGCGCTGCCCGCGCCGGCATTTCCGGCGTTCCCCGCGCCGGCGCTCCCGGCGTCCCCCGGGCCTGTACGCCCGCCACCCCCCGCCCCGCCGCCACCCCCCGCCCCGCCGCCGCTGCCGCGGTCGACGAGTGCCGACACCTCCGCGCGGAACGCGGCCAGTCGTGCGGCGGCCTCGTCGGCCGGGATGCGGGGCTCGTAGACGGCCGAGGGCTTCCACTCCGGGACCGCCTCGCGGAGCGTGAGCCCCGGGTGGCGGCCGAGCCGGGCCACCGCGCCCACCCCGAGGGCCGTGGCATCGGGCAACGACGAGACCTCGACGGGCAGTTGCAGCAGATCGGCCTGGGTCTGCATGAGCAGCGCGGACCGGGTCAGGCCCCCGTCCGCGCGCAGCGAGGTCAGCGGTGCGCCCCGGTCGGAGGCGACCGCCGCGGCGAGCTCCACCACCTGGGCGGCGATGCCCTCGCACAGCGCGCGGACCAGATGGCCGGGGGAGGTGTCCAGGCCGAGCCCGGTGAGCGAGCCGCGCACGTCCCCCCGCCACCACGGCGCGGCGAGGCCGGCGAGCGCGGGCACGAAGGTGACCCCGCCGGTGTCCGGCACACCGCCGCCGACCGCGTCGAGCTCCTCCGCCCCGGCGAGGACGCCCAGGTCGGTGAGCCAGCGGACCGCCGAGGCGACGGTGTACGCCTGGCCGTCCAGGCAGTGGGCGACGCGCCCGCCGAGCCGCCAGGCGACACAGCTCACCAGGCCGGAGGTGCCGCGCCGGGGCTCGGGCCCGGTCTGCGCGAGGAGGAAGGCGCCCGTACCGTAGGTGCACTTGGCGGCGGCCGGGTCGCTCGCGCTCTGCGCGAGCAGGGCGGCCTGCTGGTCGACGAGGAGGCCGGTCAGCGGCAGCGGCGGGCCGAAGGCCGTCGTCGTGCCGACCGGGGTGTCGCAGTCCACCACCCGGGGCAGCCGCTCGCCGCCCAGGCCGTACAGGTCGAGGGCCGTCTCCGACCAGGCGACCGTGTCCAGATCGAGCAGTCCGGTGCGCCCGGCGGTCGCCGCGTCGGTGACGAAAGCGCCCGTCAGCCGGTGGACGAGCCAGGAGTCGCTGGTGGTGACCACCCCGGCGCCGGTGGCGTGACGGCGGATCCAGGCCATCTTGGGTGCGGCGAAGTAGGGGTCCACGGGCAGGCCGGTGAGATGGCGCAGCTGCTCGGCGTGGTCGTCGAGCCCGTCGCAGACGGAGGCGGCCCGGCGGTCCTGCCAGACGAGCGCGTCCGTGAGGGGCTCGCCGGTGGCGGGGTCCCAGGCGAGGACGGTCTCGCCCTGGTTGGCGAGACCCACGGCCGTGACCGGGGTGCCCGCCTCGGCCAGTGCCGCCCGGCCGGCCGCGACGACGGAGTCGTACAGCTCACGCGGGTCGACCTCGACCAGACCGCCCGGGAGGTACCGGGGCCGGACCGGGGCCGTGCCCGTGCCGATCACCCCGCGCTCCGGGCAGAGGACGAGCGCCTTCGTGCCCGAGGTGCCCTGGTCGACGGCGAGTACCGGGCCGCCCGTCATTGCGCTGCTCCCGTCGCAGGATCGGAGGGTGATCGTCCGATCACCGAAAAGGGTCAGGGTGCCGCTGTCCGGGCCCGGCGTCAAGCATCGGCGGCCGACACCGTCAGGTCGGACCGGCCTTCCTGACAGCAAGTCAAATTCAGTCGCTGGCTTAATAGTTACTGTCGCCCAGAAGAGTGGACTGGTCGAGTCCAGTGCCCTCTATAGTGATCGCCGATCAACGGCAGGAAGGCCGTCGGGGGACTGACCACCCCCCTCCATCCACCGAGGAACCATGTCGCCCACACCAGGATCCACGCCAGGCCCCACACCAGGCCCCACCCCCTGATGGCCGCTCAGGGCTTCCGTCCCGTCTACCACCCCGCGGGACACGACCACGCCCTGCGGGGTGCCGTCCAGGACCTGCGCACCGGCCGCTGGGTGGCCATGGCCCGGCTGCTCGACGAGACGTCGGGCTGGGACGGCTGGACCCGGCGCACCCAGGTGCTCGCCGCCGTCGCCGCGGGCACCGACGTCGTCCACACCTGGCGCACCGAACAGCCCGGGAGCATCGCCGCGACCGTGATGCACAGCCGTGTCGCCGTGGAGCGGGCCGTCCGCGCCCACCGCGCCGGCCACGCCCGCACCCGCGAACTCTGGCAGGAGGCCTGGACCGGCTGCCGCGAGGCCGCCGAACTGGCCCCCGCCGACCCCGTGCCCTGGGTCGGCCTCCTCGCGCTCGCCGCCCTCGACGGACGCCAGCGCATGGCGGAGCACCGGCTCTCCCCGCCGGCGCCCATGCTGGCCCCCGGCCCCTGGGGCCTGCTCGCCGAGGCGGAGAAACGCGACCCGTACAACCGCGAAGCGCACCACCGCATGCTCCAGTTCGTCTACGCCCGCAGCCCCGGACCGCTCTCCGAGGCCGTCAACTACGCCCAGTGGGCCGCCACGTCCGCCCCCGTCGGCTCCGCCCTGCACGCCCTCCCGCTCTACGTGCGCGTCGAGCGCTACCGGCGCGAGCGCGGCCACGAGCGCGCCCTCGACCTGCACTGGGTCGCCGAGGACGCCGTCCGCGACGCCGAGCGCGCCCTGGACACCTGGTTCTTCTTCTGTGCCACCGAAGAGGCCTCCCTGCTCGACCTCAACTACCTGGCGCACGCCCTCTACGGAGCCCTCCGCTTCGACGACGCGGCCCGGGTCTTCAAGGCACTCGGCCCGTACTACGCGACGCTGCCGTGGGCCTACCGCACCGACCGGCCGGACGACCGGGCCCACGCGGAGGACGTCTTCCTGCGCGCCCGGTCCCGCTGTCTCACCGGTTGACGCCCCGCCCGCGGCGCCCCCGTACGCACGACCCCGCTCCTTCCCCCCGCTCACCGCCCGTCCCCGGAGGTACCCATGTCCCGCACCACGGCCCAGTCCGACGCGATACGCAAGCCACCCCCCGCCCAGGACGAGGAGGCGCGGCTCAGAGAGCTCGGCTACCAGCCGGTCCTGGCCCGCCGCATGGGAGGCTTCGGCAACTTCGCGATCAGCTTCTCCGTCATCTCGGTCCTCTCCGGCTGCATGACCCTCTACGGCTTCGGGATGGGCACGGGCGGACCCGCCGTCATGCTCTGGGGCTGGGCGGGTGTCGGCCTCTTCGTCCTCTGCGTCGGCCTCGCCCTCGCCGAGGTGACCAGCGCCTACCCCACCTCCGGCGCCCTCTACTACATGGCGGACCGGCTCGGCGGACGGCGCTGGGGCTGGTACACGGGCTGGCTGAACCTCCTCGGCCTGCTCGGCGCCATCGCCGGCATCGACTACGGAGCCGCGCTCTTCACCGGGGCCTTCCTCAACCTCCAGTGGGGCTTCGAACCCACGGCGGGCTCCACCTTCCTCATCTTCCTCGCGATCCTCCTGCTGCACGCCGTCCTCAACCTCTTCGGCGTCCGCCTGGTCAGCGTCCTCAACTCGGTCAGCGTCTGGTGGCACCTCGCGGGTGTCGCGCTCATCGTCGGCGCGCTCGCGTTCGTCCCCGACCGCCACCAGTCCGTGGACTTCGTCTTCACCGAGTTCGTCAACGACACCGGCTGGGCCAACCCCTTCTACGTCGCCGCGATCGGCCTGCTCCTCGCCCAGTACACCTTCTCGGGCTACGACGCCTCGGCCCACCTCTCCGAGGAGACCTCGAACGCCTCGGTCACCGCCGCCAAGGGCATCGTGCGGGCCATCTGGGTCTCCTGGATCGCGGGCTTCGCGCTCCTCGCCGGACTGAGCTTCGCCATCCAGGACTACGCCGCCACGCAGAACAGCGCCACCGGAGTCCCGCCCGCCCAGATCCTCCTGGACGCCCTCGGCTCCGGCGGCGCCACCGCCCTCCTGCTCGTCGTGATCGTCGCGCAGCTCTTCTGCGGCAACGCCGAGGTCGCCGCCGCGAGCCGCATGGTCTTCGCCTTCAGCCGCGACAACGCCCTTCCCGGCTCGGCGATCTGGCGGAAGGTCAGCGGACGCACCCAGACCCCGGTCCCGGCCGTCTGGCTCGCCGTCGCCGTGGCGGCGCTGCTCGCCGTCCCCTCGCTGTACTCGGCCACCGCCTACGGCGCGGTCACCGCGATCAACGTCATCGGCATCACGCCCGCCTACGCCATCCCGATCTACCTCCGCCTGCGCGCCGGGAACCGCTTCACCCCCGGGCCGTGGAGCCTCGGCCGGTGGAGCAAGCCGATCGGCTGGACCGCCGTCGTGTGGGTGGCCGTGGTGACCGTCCTGTTCTGCCTGCCGCAGAAGTCCCCCGTGACGGTCGACTCCATGAACTACGCCGTGATCGCGCTCGCCGTCGTCCTCGTCCTGGCCAGCGTCTGGTGGTACGTCGCCCGCCGCTCGTACGGCACCCCGACGGCGTACGGAACCGCCCGCGAGGAGGCGGACATCTCGGAGGGCATCGTCTAGCCGCCCCGCCCCGCCCCGCCCCGCCCCGGATCCGCCTCGACACCGTGAACCCCCGCACACACGCCGGGGGTTCACGGTGCATCCGGTGTTCACGCCGACGTCCCCGGTGCTCCACCCTCCGTCCGTAGCGTCTCGCCCGTCCGTCAACGCTACCGAGGAGTACTGTGAGCGCTTCCGCTCTGACCGCTCTCGCCGCCGCCCTCGCGGTGGTCACCGCGGCCTCCGCGACCACCCAGCCCGTCCCGGTCACCGTCACCGCGCACGTCGAGACGCCCGCCGTCTACGACGACGAGGTGGGCGGCAACGCGAACGCCGACGACCCCGCCGTCTGGGTCGACCCCACGCGTCCCGGCCGCAGCATCGTGATCGGCACGCTCAAGGAGGCCGGCCTCGACGTCTACGGTCTCGACGGCCGCCGGCTCCAGCACATCGCCGCGCCGCAGGCCCCCGGCGAGGACGCCGCACCCGGCCGGTTCAACAACGTCGACATCGTCTACGGCTTCGAACTCGCCGGCCGGAAGACCGACCTGGCCCTGGTCAGCGACCGGGGCCGCGACCGCGTCCGGGCCTACGCCATCGACGCCGCCGCCGTCGCCGCGGGCCGCCCGCCGCTGCGCGACGTGACCGCCGCCGACGTGGCGCCGGTCTTCGCCGGCAGCGAGCCCGAGGTGGACGAGCAGCACACCGCGTACGGTCTCGCCGCGTACAGCGACGACGACGAGGCGTACGTCGTGGTCTCGCGGCGCGAGGAGACGAGCCTGCGCCTGCTCGAACTGGAGGACCGCGGCGGCCGGGTCGGCTACCGCACCGAGGACACCCTCGACCTGCCCGCCTCCTTCACCCTCCCCGACGGCACCTCCTGGCGGCCCTGCGCCGACCCCGGCGAGCGCCCGCAGGTCGAGGGCATGGCCGTCGACCAGGAGGAGCACGTCCTGTACGCGGCCCAGGAGGCCGTCGGCCTCTGGCGCGTCGAGCTCGACGACGCCCGGTTCGAGGCACCCGAACTCCTCGACAGGGTCCGTGAGTACGGCACCCCGTGGACGTACGACACCGCCGAGGAGGAGTGCGTCCTCGACACCGCCCACGACCCCGGTTTCGGCGGCGAGCACCTGAGCGCCGACGCCGAGGGCGTCACCGTCTACCACGCCGGCGACGGCGCGGGCTATGTCCTCGCCTCCAGCCAGGGCGACAACACCTTCGCCGCCTACGACCGTGAGGGTGACAACTCCTACCTCGGTTCATTCGCGATCGGCGACGGCGCCGCCACCGACGGGGTGCAGCACTCCGACGGCAGCACCGTGGTCAACGTCCCGCTCGGCCGGAACTTCCCCCGGGGCGTCCTCGTCACCCACGACGGGGAGGCCGCACCCGCCAACGGCGAACGCGAGAGCACGAACTTCAAGTTCACCCCCTGGGAGTCGGTCGCCCGCGCCTTCCCCCGGCGCCTGATCGTCGACACCGAGTCCTTCGACCCGCGCGACGCCGACTGAGTCGCACGGTCCGGGCAACCGATCCCGGCGCGGCGGCGACCGGTAGGTACGCAACGGCTCTCTTCCCCCCGCAGGAGGACTCGTGCAGTACCGGCAACCGTCCCTCGCCGCCCACCGCTTGACCGCCGCGCTCGCGGCGGGCGTCATGACCTGTGCCGCGCTCACCGCGACCACCGGGACCGCGTCCGCCGCCACGGCGCGGCAGGCCGAACGGCTCGACCGGGGCGTGGTGAGCGTCCACACCGACACCGGGAACCTCGTCAGCTGGCGCTGGCTGGGCACCGACCCGGACTCCGTCGCCTTCAACGTCTACCGGGCCGGCACCAGGGTGAACCCCGCACCCGTCACGGCGTCCACGAACTTCTTCCACTCCGGCGCGCCGAGCACGGCCGACTACACGGTCCGCGCGGTCGTCGGCGGCGTCGAGCAGGCGGACTCCGTGCACGCCGTGCAGTTCCGCACCGGCTACAAGGACGTGCCGATCACCCCGCCGGCCGGCGGCACGACCCCCGACGGGGTGGCGTACACCTACGAGGCCAACGACGCCTCCGTCGGCGACCTCGACGGCGACGGCGACCTGGACTTCGTCCTCAAGTGGCAGCCGACGAACGCCAAGGACAACTCGCAGTCCGGATACACCGGCAACACCGTCGTGGACGGCGTCACGCTCGACGGCACCCGGCTGTGGCGGATCGACCTCGGCCGCAACATCCGCTCCGGCGCGCACTACACCCAGTTCCAGGTCTACGACTACGACGGCGACGGCAGGGCCGAGGTGGCCATGAAGACCGCCGACGGGACCGTCGACGGACGCGGCACGGTGATCGGCAGCGCCTCGGCCGACCACCGCAACAGCAGCGGGTACGTCCTGGCGGGCGCCGAGTACCTGACGATGTTCGACGGGCGGACGGGCGCCGCCCTGGGCACCACCGCCTACGTCCCCGCACGCGGCACCGTCTCGTCCTGGGGCGACGCCTACGGCAACCGCGTCGACCGCTTCCTCGCGGCCACCGCGTACCTCGACGGCGCCCGGCCCTCACTGATCATGGCGCGCGGCTACTACACGCGGAGCGTGATCGCCGCCTGGGACTGGCGCGACGGCGCCTTCACCCGCCGGTGGACCTTCGACTCGTCGAGTTCCACGAACACGGGGAAGGGGTACGACGGCCAGGGCTCGCACAGCCTCTCCGTGGGCGACGTGGACGGTGACGGCAAGGACGAGATCGTCTACGGCGCCATGGCCGTGGACGACGACGGCAGCGGCCTGTGGACCACGAGGACGGGCCACGGCGACGCCCAGCACCTCGGCGACCTCGACCCGGGCACGCCGGGCCTGGAGTACTTCAAGGTCTCTGAGTCGTCCTCCCAGCCGGCCCAGCTGTACATGGACCCGGCGAACGGCACCGTCCGCTGGCAGCTCGCGGCCTGCTGCGACAACGGCCGCGGGGTCGCCGGCGACATCTGGGCCGGGAACGACGGAGCGGAGGTGTGGTCCTCGTCCGACACGTCGGTACGGGACGAGGCAGGGGCCACCAAGGGCCGCGAGCCCTCCTCCGCCAACTTCCTGAGCTGGTGGGACGGCGACACCACCCGGGAACTCCTCGACGGGACCCGGATCGACAAGTACGGCCCCGACGGCGAGACCCGGCTCCTCACCGGCGCCTCGGTGGCGTCGAACAACACCACCAAGGCGACGCCCGCGCTCTCCGGGGACATCCTCGGCGACTGGCGGGAGGAGGTCGTGTGGCGCACGAGCGACAACACGGCGCTGCGGATCTACTCGACGCCGTACGAGACGGGGACCCGGATCACGACCCTGCTGCACGACACCATGTACCGCACGGGGCTGGCCTGGCAGAACACCGCCTACAACCAGCCCCCGCACCCGAGCTTCCACATCGGCAACGGCATGCGGACCCCGCCGAGGCCGCTGATCACGACTCCGTAGGGAGCGGATCAGGCGCTGAACTCGTAGGTCCAGGCGGTCGATTGCGCCGAGAAGTCGATGTCCGTGATCTCCAGCGCGTGTCCGTGCTGGTCGCTCACCGTCCGGTGGACGACCAGCCGGGCCGCTCCGCCGGCGGCCGTCGTCGCGGCCGGACCGGGCGGGACGCCGATCGACTCCCGATGGGTGATCCGCAGCCCCGCCTGGTGCATCCAGTGGTACAGCAGCCGCAGGTCGGGCTGGTGATGGCTGTCCTTGATCCGCCGGTAGCGGGCGAGTTGGGGAATCTCGGCGAGCGCCGGCCGGGAGAACCACGACACGGCCCGCTGGAGCGCGGCCCCCTGGGGCCCGAGCACCAGGTGGCGGTGGACGAGCGTCGGCTCGCCGGGGGCGAGCAGCAGCCGGGAGGTGAGCGGCGTGGGCGGTGGCTCCCAGGCGAGCGAGGCCCGCACCAGGGCCTCGCTCACGCGCGGCCCGCCGGGGAAGGTCGGCCGGCGGGCCGTCAGTACGGGGGCGGCGGGGTCGGCGTCCGCCGCCGCCGCGGCGAACGTGCCGCGCCGGTCGGTGACCACGAGGCGCTCGTCCCGCAGGAGCTGGAGGGCGCTGCGGACGGTCTGCCGGTTGACGTGGTAGCGCTGGGACAGGCACCGTTCGGAAGGGAGCCGGCTCCCGGGGGAGATGTGCCGGTTGGCGAGATCCTCGCGCAGCGCGGCGGCGACCCGGAGATAGAGCGGCACTTCCGCCACCTCGGTATCGGGCTCGGCCATGATCAACCCTCTCTCAGCACAGCGTGACCGCATGGGTCGTATGGGTGATCAATACCTATCATTGGTCTAAACCATTTCGCTAGGGCGGCCCGCCAGAGTGGCCGAAACGAGCGCCGCGCCTTGTAATGGGGTCCAGGCGGCGGGCACCGGGCCGCAACGGCGGAAGAGGCGGGTGAGGCCGGATGACGACACCTTCGGAGCGCGCGGCGAAGGGCCGGGCGGCCCGCAAGGGCGTTCCCCGCTCCTCCCACGGCCGCTGGATCCCCTCCTCCCAGCGCCCCGACCCGCTGACCGTCCTGGAGCGCCAGTCCGAGGGCCGGCTGCCCGACCTGGCCCCCCTCCGCTACGGCCGCATGGCGGTCTCCCCCTTCGCCTTCCTGCGCGGCGCCGCCGCCGTGATGGCGGCCGACCTCGGCGCCCAGCGCCACACCGGTCTCACCGTCCAGCTCTGCGGCGACGCCCACCTGCTCAACTTCGGGGTGTACGCCTCACCCGAACGGACGCTCCTCTTCGACGTGAACGACTTCGACGAGACGCTCCCCGGGCCCTTCGAGTGGGACGTGAAGCGGCTCGCCGCCAGCGTCGCCGTCGCCGCCCTCCAGAACGGCAGCACGAAGCCCAAGGCCCACCGGGCCGCGCTCGTGGCCGCGGAGGCGTACCGCACGACCATGAGCCGTCTCGCGGAGCTCGGCGAACTCGCCGTCTGGTACCAGCGGGTGGCCGCCGACGACCTGCTTCCCCTCGTCCGCCGCGACGACCGCGCCCGCGTCGCAGGCCGGCTCGCCAAGGCCCGCCGCCGCACCAGCCTCCAGGCCCTCGCCAAGCTCACCGAGACCGACGCGTCCGGTGCGCGGCACATCATCGAGGACCCGCCGCTCCTGGTGCGGACCACGGACGTCGACCGCGTCAGCCTCGGCAAGATCTTCAGTGACTACCGCAGCTCGCTCTCCGAGGAGCGGCGCCTCCTCCTCGACCGGTTCCGCTTCGTCGACGCGGCCCGCAAGGTCGTCGGGGTCGGCAGCGTCGGCACCCGCTGCTTCATCATCCTGCTCGAAGGCCGCGACGACGGCGACCCGCTCATCCTCCAGATCAAGGAGGCCGAACGCTCCGTCCTGGAGCCCTACCTGCCGCCGACGCCCTACGCCCACCAGGGCCGCCGCGTCGTCTGCGGGCAGCGCCTCACCCAGGCCGCCAGCGACATCTTCCTCGGCTGGATGACCGGCCCCGAGCAACGCCACTTCTACTGGCGCCAGTTGCGCGACATGAAGGGCTCGGCCGAGGTGGAGACCATGTCCCCGTCCACCCTCAGGGACTACGCGCGGCTCTGCGGCACGGCCCTGGCCCGCGCCCACGCCCGCTCCGGCGACCGGATGGCCATCGCGGGCTATCTCGGCAGCTCGGACGTCTTCGACCGCGCCGTCGCCGACTTCTCCCTCGCCTACGCGGGCCAGAACGCCGACGACTACGCGGCGCTCGGCGCGGCCATCGCGGCCGGGATGGTGACAGCGGCCCCGGGCGCCTGAACCGTCCGGCACCCGGAACCGCCGCCCGGAACCCCTCTCCGGGCCCGCCGCCCGGAGCCGCAGGTTCCTAAGCGTCCCGACGCAGCGGCGGCTCGGCCGGTGTCGCGTGCACCGGCCCGAAGAGCACGGCCTTCGCCACGGCCGGGGCGAAGAGCGACGTCAGCGGGGTGGCCAGGGTGAGCGCGCTGCGGAACGGCGCGCCGACGACCGGGTCGCTCGCGGCCCGCTCCTGCACCCGGCGCAGGTACCAGCCGAGCACGTTGTCCATCGGTGCCGGGCGCGCCGCGTCCCCGGTGGCGCCCGGCATCTTCTTGTCGGCGCCCGCCGAGATGTCCCAGGCCTGCCGCGAGGCGTCGAGCAGCGCGCGCTGCACCTGCCGCGTGGTCGCGGTGCGCTTCGGGTCGGCGAGCGCCCGGCGCAGGGCGACAGCGGACAGCGCGGCGACCGCCATGCCCTGCCCGTAGATGGGGTTGAAGGTGCAGAGGGCGTCACCGGTGGCGAGGAAGCCGGCCGGGCGGCGCCCCGGACGGTCGTACCGGCGCCGG
Source organism: Streptomyces sp. NPDC042346 (assembly GCF_055581845.1). Lineage (NCBI taxonomy): Bacteria > Bacillati > Actinomycetota > Actinomycetes > Kitasatosporales > Streptomycetaceae > Streptomyces > Streptomyces sp. NPDC042346. Next base: position 322,696 of record NZ_JBVJEH010000005.1, read on the forward strand.
ATGTTGGCGGTCTTCCGGAAGCCGTACACCGGGGACACCGGCTCCGCCGCCGCCAGCCAGTCGCTGACCACCGGGTGCGGGAGCCGTTTGGCGTACTCCTCGAACGCCCCCTCCTCCGTGGGCGGTTCGTCGCCGCGCAGCCCCGACAGGGTCACCAGGTGCCGCCCGTCGCCGAGGGGAAGGATCACACCGCCGTACACCTGGGACGGGTTGGGCACGATGTAGTAGCCGAGGGCGTCGGAGTCCGGGGTGTCGGCCGTCGACCGGTACACCCTCGTGCTGTACGCGAGGCCCGTGTCGAGGGTCTCCTCGTGCGGGGCCTCGGCGCCGATGCCCGCCAGCCAGTCCGCCGCCTTCGTGGACCGCCCGGAGGCGTCCACGACCAGATCGGCCTCCAGGACGCGGGGCTCCTTCTCGGTGCCCGCGCCGCGCTCACGCAGCCGTATGCCGCGTACGCGCGACGAGTCGCCGATCAGGCCCACCGTCTCGTGGCCCTCGATCAGTTCGATGCGCGGGTCGGCGAGCACCCGCTGCCGCACCAGCCACTCCAGCTGCGGGCGCGGGCCCGTGGAGTAGTGCGTGGTCGCCGGCAGCCGGCGGAACCACTTGCCGTTCTGCCATTGGACCATGTCCCCGGGCGCGCCCACCCGGGGCGCCCCGAGCTCCCCGAGCTCCGCCATGAACCCCGGAAGCAGCTCGTCGAGGGCCTGCTGCCCGCCCGCGATGAGGACGTGGAGGTGCCGGCCCTGCGGTACGCCCGGCCGGGCCTCCGGGCCCTCCGGGATACGGTCGCGCTCGACGACCGTCACCTTCTCCGCGTGCTCCGCGAGGACCCGTGCGGCCAGAAGGCCGGCCAGACTTCCCCCGATGACCACGGCGTGACGTGTAGCGCGGTGCCCCAAGTCGTCGGCCATACCCGCCCTTTCGTTGCGTGGAGTGACAACTGACCAGTATCCACGGTGGAGCGGGGCGCGGGGCCCGGACGGTCGAGGGACGGGCTCAGCCCTCCGGCCCCAGCTCCGCCAGTGCCGCCGTCAGCCACTCCACCCAGAACCGCTCCAGGTCCACCCCGCCGCGCAGGACGAGATGGCGCAGCCGGTCCGGCTCGGTGCGGCGCCGTTCCGCAGGGAAGTCCCGCCCCTCGATCGCGAGGTACTCAGCCAACTGTTCCCGGTGCAGGGCGAGATGGCGCTCCAGCTCGGCCCGGAGGCCCTCGACCCCGACGATCGCTGCGGCCCGCATCCGCAGCAGCAGCGCGGACCGCATCGGCTTCGGGTCCTCGGACCTGGCGACCCAGTCGGCCAGCTCCGCCCGGCCCGCGGGCAGCACCTCGTACTCCTTCTTCTGCCCGCGCGCGGGCACCGGAGCGGGCAGGGCGCGGATGTGCCCCGCCTCCTCCAGCCTGCCCAGCTCGCGGTAGATCTGCTGGTGCGTGGCCGACCAGAAGTAGCCGATCGACTTGTCGAAGCGGCGCGTCAGTTCGAGGCCGGAGGACGGCTTTTCGAGCAACGCGGTGAGGATCGCGTGCGGGAGGGACATGCTCGCATCCTAGATTCGGCCGGCCACGCGGGTCGGCAGTCGATGATCACGGAGCGGTGGTCACAGCGCTGTGGTCACCGAGCGCGGACCACAGCGCTGTGGTCACCGAGCGCAGGCCAGAGTGCTGTGGTCAGAGCGCGGAGACCACAGCGCTGCAACCCGGCGCGGTGGTCAGAGCGCGGCGGCGAGCCGCGTGCCCTGGTCGATCGCCCGCTTGGCGTCCAGCTCGGCGGCGACGTCCGCGCCGCCGATCAGGTGCGCCGCACGGCCCGCCGCGACCAGCTCCTCGTACAGGTCCCGCCGCGGGTCCTGGCCGGCGCAGAGCACGATCGTGTCGACCGGCAGGAGCTGGGCCTCGCCGTCGATCGTGACGTGCAGGCCCTCGTCGTCGATCCGCTCGTACGACACGCCCGCCACCATGGCGACGCCCCGGTGCTTGAGCTCGGTGCGGTGGATCCACCCGGTCGTCTTGCCGAGGCCCGCGCCGACCTTGGTGCTCTTGCGCTGGAGCAGGTGCACCTGGCGCGGCGGCGCGGTGCGTTCGGGGGCGCGCAGGCCGCCCCGGTTCTCGTACGACGTGTCCACGCCCCACTGGCGGAAGTACGTCTCGGGGTCCTGGCTCGCGCCCTCCCCGCCGTCCGTGAGGAACTCGGCGACGTCGAAGCCGATGCCGCCCGCGCCGATGATCGCCACCCGCTCGCCGACCGGCGCGCCGTCCCGCAGCACGTCCAGGTAGCTGACGACGCTCGGGTGGTCCACGCCCGCGATCGCGGGGGTGCGCGGGGAGACGCCGGTGGCGACGACGACCTCGTCGTACCCGTCGAGGTCGCCCGCCGCGACGCGGGTGTTGAGGCGGACCTCGACGCCGCGCTCGGCGAGCTGCACGCGGAAGTAGCGCAGGGTCTCGTCGAACTCCTCCTTGCCCGGCACGCGCTTGGCGATGTTGAGCTGGCCGCCGATCTCGGCGGCGGCGTCGAAGAGGGTGACGGCGTGGCCGCGCTCGGCCGCCGACACCGCGCAGGCGAGCCCGGCGGGGCCCGCGCCGACCACCGCGACGCGCTTGGCGCGGCGGGTGGGGGAGAGGACGAGCTCGGTCTCGTGGCAGGCGCGCGGATTGACCAGGCAGGAGGTGATCTTCAGGTTGAAGGTGTGGTCCAGGCAGGCCTGGTTGCAGCCGATGCAGGTGTTGATCGTGTCGGCGCGGCCGTCCTGGGCCTTCGCGACGAAGGCGGGGTCGGCGAGGAAGGGGCGGGCCAGCGAGACCAGGTCGGCCCGGCCGTCGGCGAGGATCTCCTCGGCGACCTCCGGGGTGTTGATGCGGTTGCTGGTGACGAGCGGGACGGAGACCGCGCCCATGAGCTTCTTCGTCACCCAGGTGTACGCGCCGCGCGGCACGGAGGTGGCGATGGTGGGGATGCGCGCCTCGTGCCAGCCGATGCCGGTGTTGATGATGGTCGCGCCGGCCGCCTCGATCTCCTTGGCGAGCCGGACGACCTCCTCCAGGGTGGAGCCGCCGGGGACGAGGTCCAGCATGGAGAGGCGGTAGACGAGGATGAAGTCCGGGCCGACCCGCTCGCGGATCCGGCGGACGATCTCCAGCGGGAAGCGGACGCGGTTCTCGTACGAACCGCCCCACCGGTCGGTGCGCCGGTTGGTGGCAGCGGCGATGAACTCGTTGATGAGGTAGCCCTCGGAGCCCATGACCTCGACGCCGTCGTAGCCCGCCTCCTTCGCGAGCTCGGCGCAGCGCGCGTAGTCCTCGACGGTCTGCTCGACCTCGGCGTCGGTCAGCTCGTTCGGTACGAAGGGGCTGATCGGCGCCTGGATCGCGCTGGGCGCGACGAGGGCGGGGTGGTACGCGTACCGGCCGAAGTGCAGGATCTGCATCGCGATCCGGCCGCCCTCGCCGTGCACGGCGTCGGTGATCAGCCGGTGCTCGGCGACCTCCTCGGCGGTGGTGAGCTTGGCCCCGCCGTCCCAGGGGCGGCCGGCCTCGTTGGGCGCGATGCCGCCGGTGACGATGAGGCCGACGCCGCCGCGGGCGCGCTCCGCGTAGAAGGCGGCCATGCGCTCGAAGCCGTGCTCCGTCTCCTCCAGGCCGACGTGCATCGACCCCATGATCACCCGGTTGGGCAGGGTCGTGAACCCGAGGTCGAGCGGGCTCAGCAGATGCGGGTACGGGGTGGGGGTGGGGGTCGCGGTCATGGGGGCGCCTCCTCGCGCAGGATCAGTCGACCTCAGTTCTAGGGGACCCCTCCCCGTTGTGCAACTAGTTGCAGAAGATTCGGGACGTGATGTCTACTACTCAGTAGCAAGCGACGGGGCAGCCGCCCAGGCGTCCAGCTCCTCCGGCGTACGGGGCTCGGGAGCGCCCGGGGCGAGCAGCCCGTGGGCGCGCAGCAGCCGGGCCACGGACGTGCCCCAGGGCCGCCGCAGCCGCGCCGCGTCGAGCAGGGCGTCGTCCCCGAGGAGCTCGGCGACAGGACCGGTCCGCAGACCGGCGGGGGAGAGCACCGCGGCCTCGTCCGCCCAGCGCAGCGCGAGGTCCACGTCGTGCGTGGCCATCACCACCGTCGTACCGGCCGCGCGCAGCCGCCCGAGGGCGTCGAGGAGCCGCTCCTGACCGTGCGGATCGAGCCCGGCCGTCGGCTCGTCCATAATCAGCACCCGCGGCCGCATCGCCACGGCGCCCGCGATCGCCGCCCGCTTCCGCTGCCCGTACGACAGCAGATGCGTCGGCCGGTCCTCCAGGGCGACGATGTCCAGCGCCTCCAGTGCCTCGCGCACCCGGAGCCGTACCTCCTCCTCCGGCAGCCCCAGGTTCATCGGCCCGAAGGACACGTCCTGGCCGACCGAGGCCGCGAACAGCTGGTCGTCCGGGTCCTGCACCACCAGCTGCACGGTCGTCCGCAGCCGGGTCAGCCCCTTCCGGTCGTACGTCACCTCCGCCCCGTCCAGGAGCAGCGACCCGCTCCCGCGCCGCAGCCCCCCGCTGAGCAGCCGCAACAGCGTCGTCTTGCCGCTGCCGTTGCGCCCGAGGAGCGCGATCGACCGCCCCTCCGGCACCGCGAAGTCCACACCCGACAGGACCGGCGGCCCGTCCTCGTAGGCGAAACCCGCCTTCACCAACTCCACGACGGGGGGCGTAGGGGTCGTCGGAGGGGCCGTCGGAGACGTCACGGCAGGAACCTTTCGAGTACGAGGGTGAGGGCGACGAGCCCGCAGAGCAGGCCGGCCGCCGCCGCCAGGAACCGGCGGGACACCGTGGCCGCGGGGACCAGGACCCGCAGGGTCCCGTCGTAGCCGCGTCCGGCGAGCCCCGACTGCAGACGCTGCGCCCGGTCGAAGGCGCGCACGAACGAGGTGGCGCCGAGCCCGGCGAGCGAGCGCCAGGTCGCCGCCCGGGTGGTGTGCCCGAGCCGGGCCGCCTGCGCCTGGCGGATCTTCGACAGCGAGTCGAGGAGCAGGAAGATGATCCGGTACATCACGAGCGCCACGTCCACCACGGGAGCCGGCACCCCTGCCCGGACCAGCCGGGGGAGCACGTCGGAGACGGGCGTCGTGAACGCGAAGAGCAGCACGCCCAGCGAGGCCGAAGCGGTCCGCAGCAGCAGCTCGCCCGCGTGGACGGGCCCGCCGGGCGCGAGGGCGACGAACCCCCGCGCCCCACCCACCTCGAAGAGGAGCGGCACCGCGCCCGTGACGCAGAACCCGAGCGGCACACGGAACGCCCGCCACAGCTGGCGGCCCGCCACGCCGGCCGGTCCGAGCAGGACCGCGAGCGTGGCCGCCGCGACGAGCACCGCGCCCGGCCACGGCGGCAGACACACCGCGCAGAGTGTGAGCCCGAAGCCGAGCAGGGCCTTCTCGGCGGGATGGCGGCGGCGCCAGCGACTGCTGTGCGCCGCCGCGTCGATCGGCAGCATGGGCGGCTACGCGCCCTTGCCTTCGACGGCGCCGGAGCCGGAGCCGGCCGCCGATACGGCTGCAGCCTCCCCGGGCGCCGCCGCCTCCCCGGGTGCTGTCGCCTCTCCGGGCCGCGCCTCCACTCCTGCCTCCGCAGGCTGTGCCGCCGTCCCCTCGGCCTGCGCCGCCAGGGCGCGGGCCTCGCCCTGCCGGCGACCGCGCCGTACGCCGAAGTAGTACGCGAGGACACCGGCGCCGAGCGCGGCCTGGAGGGCGAACAGCGCCGACTCGATCTCCCCGGACGGCGGTTCGTACAGGGGGCTGAACCACGGTTCGTACTCCGGCTGGAGCTCCGTGATCGCGGTCTCCGCCTCCGCGTCCGCCCCGGTGAACGGCTCCTCCTTGTGGTCGCCGAGCCCCAGCGCGAGCGGCAGCACCGCGAGCGCGGCGACGACGAGCAGCAGCAGCGCGTTGATCTTCGTGTTCCGGCTGACGGTGACGCTCATCGCGCGGTCGCCCCCTCGGGTCGTTCGGCGCCGGGCCTGCCCAGCACGCCCAGCCGGGTCAACTCGCCCTTGCTGGACTGCGTGAGCAGCCGCATCACGAGCACGGTGAGCAGGCCCTCGCTCACCGCGAGCGGAATCTGCGTCACGGCGAAGATGGAACCGAACTTGGCCAGGGCGCCCAGCACGCCGCTGCCCTGGTCGGGGAAGGCCAGCGCGAGCTGCACGCTCGTGACGCAGTACGTCGACAGATCGGCGACGAACGCGCCGCAGAAGACGGCGACCATCAGCGGCGCGCCGAACCGGCGCACCAGCAGATAGGTCCCGTACCCCGCCCAGGGCCCGACGATCGCCATCGAGAAGGCGTTGGCGCCGAGCGTGGTGAGCCCGCCGTGGGCGAGCAGCAGGGCCTGGAAGAGCAGGGTGATCGTCCCGAGGACCGCCATGATCGGTGGCCGGAAGAGGATCGCGCCCAGGCCCGTACCCGTCGGATGCGAGCAACTGCCCGTCACGGAGGGGAGCTTGAGCGCGGACAGGACGAACGTGAAGGCGCCGGCGGCGCCGAGCAGCAGGGTGGACTCGGGGTTGGACCGCACCTCGCGGGTGAGCGCGCGGACCCCGTGGACGATGAACGGAGCGGCCGCGACGCCCCAGGCGGCGGCGTGAGCGGGGGGCAGATACCCCTCGGCTATATGCATGGTCGGGAGACCCTCTCCAGCACCTCGTGGATGGACAACGCACCCTGGCCGGTCTCCTGGCTGACGGTCATACGTCCCGACTCCGCCTTCCCACGCCGCGGCGGTCGCCCGCAGCGGTGCAGTGGCTTGCCCGGGGGCGTCTCCCTCGGGTGTGGAGCCGGAACTCCCGATCACAGTGGCGAGGGCCGCACCGGTACTTCACCGGTTTCCCGTACACCAAGGCCCTGCGACACTAGTGCGTTGATCAGGTGCATCACAACGCGAAGGGGTACGGACCGATGGGGAATGTCCGACAGACGGTCAGTTCCGGCTCACCGCTCGAACCGCAGATCGGGTTCTCCCGGGCCGTGCGCAAGGGCGCGCACGTGGCGGTCGCGGGGACGGCGCCCATCGGGGACGACGGGGCCACCGTCGCGCCCGGCGACGTGTACGGGCAGACCGTCAGGTGTCTGGATATCGCCGAGGCGGCGCTGAAGGCCGCGGGGGCGTCGGCGGCGGACGTCGTGCGGACGCGGATCATGCTCACCGACGTGACCCGCTGGAAGGAGGCCGCGCGCGCCCACGGCGAGCGGTTCGCGGAGGTGCGGCCGGTCACGACCTTCGTCGAGGTCTCGCGTTTCATCGACCCCGAATGGCTCGTCGAGATCGAGGTCGACGCCGTGCTCGACGCCGACCTCGATGCCGACCTCGATGCCGACGTCGATCCCGACCTCGACTCCAGCCCCGACCTCGACTGACGTCCGAGAGGGTGACGCCCGGGAGGGCCGGCCGCTGGGACTACTGCGGCTTCGTCGCGATCTGGATGAGGTTGCCGCAGGTGTCGTCGAAGACGGCGGTGGTGACGGGGCCCATCTCCAGGGGCTCCTGGGTGAAGCGGACGCCGAGGCCGGTCAGGCGCTCGTACTCCGCCCGCACGTCGTCGACCGCGAACTGGGCCAGCGGGATGCCGTCCTGGACGAGCGTGTCGCGGTAGGGCTTGACGGCCGGGTGGCCGGCGGGCTCCAGGAGGAGTTCGGTGCCGGCGGGCTCGTCGGGCGAGACGACCGTCAGCCACCGGTCCGTCTCGCCCAGCGGGACGTCGTGCTTCTTCACGAAGCCGAGGATCTCGGTGTAGAAACGCTCGGCCTTGGCCTGGTCGTCGACGAAGACGCTGGTCAGATGGATCTTCATGGGGTGCTCTTCTCCGGTCCTGGGGTGTCGGGCACGGGCCACCGCTCGGTGATGTGCCGCAGGGGGGCCGTGTTCAGGTCGTGGAACTTGTAGCGGCCCTCCCGCCTGGTCTCGACGAGCCCGGCGGCCTCCAGCACCGTGAGGTGCTGGGAGACCCCCTGGCGCGAGATGCCGAGCTGATGCTTCATGCTCAGCCGCGAGCAGATCTCGAACAGTGTCTGTCCGGACTTCTCCGCGAGCTCGTCGAGGATCGTGCGGCGCGTGGGGTCGGCCAGGGCTTTGAAAAGGTCGTCGGCCACCACCCCAGGATAGGCAACTGTTCACTTGCCTATCAAGTCGACCCGGCCGAGACCCCCTCACCGCTTGCGATAGGCGTACGCCTCCGAGGCCGCCGCGGCCACCGCGTCGAGATCCCCGCCCGCACTCGCCGTCACCAGGGCCGCGACCGCGCCCTCGACGAACGGCGCGTCGACCAGCCGGGCGCCCTCCGGCAGCTCGTCGCCCTCGGCGAGCAGCGCCTTCACGGTCAGGACCGCGCTGCCCAGGTCGACCAGGAGCGCCACCCCGGCGCCGCCGTCGACGGCCTTCGCCGCCTCGCAGATCAGCTCGGCGCTCGTCCCCAGGCCGCCGTCGGGGAGCCCGCCCGCCGGCTGGATCGGCGCGGTCGCGCCGCCGCCCGCGAGGCCCTGCGCCAGCGCCGCCACCGAGGCCGCCACGTCCGCGCTGTGCGAGACCAGCACGATGCCGACCGGCGCCGCCGCCGCGCTCATGCCGCCCCCTCCGACCGGGCCGTCCCGGCGAGCTCCGCGAAGAGCAGCGCCGACGATGTCGCCCCCGGATCCTGGTGCCCGATCGACCGCTCGCCGAGATAGCTGGCCCTCCCCTTGCGGGCCTGGAGGGGTACGGTCGCGAGGGCGCCCTCCTCGGCCGCCGCGCGCGCCGCCGCGAACGAGCTCCGCAGCCCCTCCACGGCCGGGACGAGCGCGTCCAGCATCGTCTTGTCGCCCACCTGCGCGCCGCCCAGCTGGGACACGGCGGCCACACCGACGCCGAACGCCTCCGCCAGCTGCTCCCTGCCGACGCGCTCGTCCTCGCCCAGCGCCTTGCCCGCACGGCGCAGCAGCGTCCCGTACAGCGGCCCCGAGGCCCCGCCCACCGTGGAGATCAGCTGCCGCCCGGCGGCGACGAGCACCGCGCCGGGCGTCGCGGGCGGCTCCTTCGCCAGCAGCTCCGCCACGGCCGTGAACCCGCGCTTCAGATTGACACCGTGGTCGGCGTCGCCGATCGCCGAGTCCAGCTCGGTGAGCCGATTGGCCTCACGCTCCACGGCCCCGGCCACGGCCTCCAGCCACCGCACCAGAAACTCCGCACCGAACGTCTCACTCATACCGTCTCCCACTCCCACTCCCACTCCCATTCCCTCGCCCTACCCGCTCCCACCCGTCCCGTCACCGGCCCCAGCGGAGCGCGGGCGTCTGCACCGGCGCGTCCCACAGGCGCAGCAGCTCCTCGTCCACCTGGCAGAGGGTCACCGAGCAGCCGGCCATGTCGAGCGAGGTCACGTAGTTCCCGACGAGTGTCCGGGCCACCGGGATGTGGCGCTCGGCCAGTACCCGCTGCACCTCGGCGTTGAATCCGTACAGTTCGAGCAGCGGCGTCCCGCCCATCCCGTTGACCAGCGCGAGCACCGGCCCGGACGGGCGCAGGTCTTCGACGACCGCGTCGACGGCGTAGTCCGCGATCTCCCGCGAGGTCATCATGGGGCGCCGCTCACGCCCCGGCTCGCCGTGGATGCCGACGCCCAACTCCAGCTCGCCGTCGGGGAGATCGAAGGTGGGGCTGCCCTTGGCAGGGGTGGTGCACGCGCTCAGCGCGACCCCGAAGGACCGCGAGCGCTCGTCGACCCGGCGGGCGATCGCCTCCACCCGCTCCAGCGGAGCGCCCTCCTCGGCGGCGGCCCCCGCGATCTTCTCCACGAACAGCGTGCCCCCGGTCCCGCGCCGGCCCGCCGTGTACAGACTGTCCGTCACCGCCACGTCGTCGTCGACCAGGACCTTCGCGACCTGGATGCCCTCGTCCTCGGCGAGCTCCGCCGCCATCTCGAAGTTGAGCACGTCGCCGGTGTAGTTCTTGACGACGAACAGCACCCCGGCACCGCTGTCGACGGCCGCCGCGGCCCGCACCATCTGATCGGGCACGGGCGACGTGAAGACCTCCCCGGGGCACGCCGCCGCGAGCATCCCCGGCCCCACGAACCCTCCGTGCAACGGCTCGTGCCCGGAGCCGCCCCCGGACACCAGCGCGACCTTCCCGGCCACGGGCGCGTCCCGCCGCAGGACGATCCGCCGCTCCACGTCCACGGTCAGCTCGGGATGGGCGGCGGCCATCCCGCGCAGCGCGTCCGCGACGACCGTCTCCGGAACGTTGATCAACATCCTCACGGATACCTCCTGGTGAGATTGGCAGGCAAGCTGCTGAACGGGGTCTTTGCAGGTCAGAGCGAGTGAGACGAGTTGTGGATCTTGGCTGTTCATGACCTGGAGGGGCGGCCCCGCGCGGTACTGATGCTGAGTTCATGCTGACTTTTCTGACGATAGATCAGTTCAAGATCGGGCAGGCAGGCTTTGCATATGCGCAGCATGGTGAAATTGACGACGCTCGACCGTGTGCAGGCACAGGTGTGGAAGTGGTCAGGGGCGTGTCGGCGTTCAGCGACGCGGTTGGGTGGAGGGGTACTCGCCGAGGGCGGGAGTCGGCCCGGGCGAGATGGCTCCGGTACGGGCGGGGACGGCGAGACCACATTCAAGTCCAAGATCTGACTATTTGGCGTCGCTGCAGTGGCTGATCACTTTGAGCGCCCGGGTCCCCGACGGCGGCGCCATGCTCGTCCTCCACCTCCACGAACGCCACCCCGAGCCCGCCGCCCGCCACGGCGCCTCGGTGGAGCGGCTGAGCGCCGGGGAACTGGAGGCCGAGGTCGAGGACCTGAAGCGGCGGTCGGACGCCGACGGGCCGGACGGCGAGTAGAGCGGTGCGGCCGACGCCCGGGGTGGGCGTCGGCCGCTTCTCTTGCCTTTCGGGCTACTGCCAGGCGCAGTGGACGTGGTTGCCCTCGTCCAGGGCTTCCGTCGCGCCGTACGCGCGGCAGGCGCTGACGAAGGTGGCGTTGCTGACGGACATGTTGTCCGCGTCGAACGCGATGCCCTTGTAGTGGTTCGAGTTCGACGAGTGGTCGCCGCCCGCGATCTCGGTGACCAGGAAGGTGTAGCCCCGCTCCGTGGCCAGCTTCAGCATGCCGTTGAGCATGGCCGTGGAGAGCCAGACCTCGCGCTCGCCGGCGTCGCTGTAGTTGCTGGCTGGGTCTGGGCCGCTTCGGCCGCGTTGCCGGTGCTGCCGCTCTGTACCGTGGCGACCAGCTTGGGCCAGGTCAGCGGGCCCACCGAGCCGTCGGCCGTGAGCCCGTTGGCGCTCTGGAACGCCGAGACCTTCGCCTCGGTCGCGGGACCGAACCGGCCGTCGGCCGCGGTCGCGTACCCGCGGTGGTTGAGCAGGTGCTGGATCGTCGTCACCTGGGCCCCGCTGTCGCCGTTGGCGATGACGGGCCAGGTGGCGGCCGAGGCGGTGTTCGGCCCGAGCAGGACGGCCACCATCGCGGCGATGACCGCGGCGACCAGCGCCGGGCAGCGTCTGCGCCTGTCCCTCCTTCGCGTGCTGCGCCGGCCCGCGTCAGCGGTAGCGGACGTGCAGGTGGTTGTCGTGGTTCGGGTACTGCGTGGTCAGACCCTCGGAGATCAGCGTCGGGTCGTTGAAGTAGATGACGTCGATGTGCCCGGGGGCCGCCGCGCGGATCGCCTGCACGAGCTGGCGGGTCGCCGCCCGGTCGTAGGTGCCGGACTGCCAGGTGATCCGGCCCGCCGAGCACTGCGCAGAATCGGTGCGGATCGGCCAGATGTCGATGTCGAGCCCGACCTCGTGGCTGGCGTGGCCCGGGATGTCGCCGCCGTGCTCGAAGCCCGCGTCGCCCATCGGCACCTTGCCCTGGCCGGTCGAGGCGAACGACGCGGCTGCGGCCTCCAGCTGGCCGACGGCCGCGGCGGTGGCCCAGTTCGCGGTCGCGTTGCCGTCCGGGTTCTGGTCGCAGATGTTGGTGAAGTTCACCAGCTCGTAGTGCCAGACCAGGTTGCGCCAGGTGTCGGGGCCGACGACTCCGTCGGCGGACAGGCCCGCGTGGCTCTGGAAGGTCTTCACCGCGGTGACGGTCGCCGGGCCGAAGTCGCCGTCGACCGTCAGGCCCGCCGAACGCTTGGCGTTGAGCAGGTACTGCAGGGCCTTCACGGCCGATCCGTTGTCGCCCTGGCGCACCGTGGCGACGAGCTTGCCCCAGGTGTTCGGGCCGACGATGCCGTCCGCCGTCAGGCCCTGGGAGCTCTGGAAGGCCTTGACTGCGGTCGCCGTGCCGGAGCCGAAGACCCCGTCGGCGGCCACGGACTGGCTGTGCGCGCCCAGCAGGTACTGGAGGGCGACGACGTCGCTGCCTCGGTTGCCCGAGCTCTGCAGGTGGTACGCCGCTCCCGCGAACGCCTGGGCCGGGGTGCCCGTCTGGACGAACAGGGCCGTGGTCAGGGCGAGGAACAGGGCGATCCGGGCGCTCTGCTTGCGCAGACCGGACGATCGGAGCATGGTGTGATCCCTCTCGTGTCGAATCATGTCGGGCTCGGTTGCGATGGGTTACGGGGACGGGGACGGGGCGGGGACGGGCGCGGGTCGCGGGTCACGTGCGCGGGGTGTGCCTGGCGCGTTCCCGTGGACGTCCTCGTGACGGTGCTCAGGGGACCGGGTGCCCGAAGGTCAGGCCGTGCCGGTGCTCCAGTTCCCGGATGCGCGGCAGCAGGCCGCGTTCCAGCGCGCGGAGTTCGTCGCGGTGCGCCGCCTCGAAGGCGGTGCGGCGGGCGGTGCGCAGGGGTTCCCGGACCGCTTCCACCGGGGCCATGCAGGCGGCGTAGGCCGCCCCGAGGCCCCGGTCGGCGCGGGCGGCCTCCGCCCCGTCCTCGATGCCCTGGACGGTGCGGTCGACGAGGGCGAAGAAGCCGTCCTCGTCCTTGACCTCGACGCCGTACCGCGTGAGGCAGCCGGGCAGGGTCCGCAGGGCCTCGCGGGCCCGCGGGTCGTCCCGGACCGCTGAGACCTCCGGCCACCACAGCGACTGGAGCGGCGAGTACAGGTCCTTGAACTCCTTGGCCGCGGCGCGGCCCTCCGTCTCGCAGCGCTGCTGCGCGGCCCGGTCCGTCCGGCCCGCCGCCCGGCCGCTCGGGGAGGCCGACGGCAGGGCGGGCACGCTCATCGTGAGGCCGTGCCGCCCGATGAAGCCCAGGTCGGGCAGGTCGGACCAGCCGATGTACGCGGGGGGCGGCACCTCGGGGGGCCGCACGCCCGCCCGCTCCGCGCACTCCTGGAGCCGGACGTGGCCCACCAGTTGGGCGAAGCCGTCGAGCCCCTGGGTCAGCCTGCTGTCCGTACCGGTCGCGGGCAGCACCATCGCCGTCAGGTCCCGCTCCGCCGGCAGGCCCCGCGCCACCGTCGGCGGCCGTACGGGGCCCGACGCCGTGGGGAGGGACGCCGCGGAGAGGCCGGGCGCGGCGCCCCCGCAGCCCGTCAGGGCGGCCGCCGCGATGACGGCGCCCAAGACCGCCGCGGTGATCGGCCTCTTCTTCACAGCGTCTCGTGCCTCTCGGTTGTCCGGGCGCCGCGGGGCACCATGCCGGTGGCCCCGCGGCGTACTGCCGATCCGCCGGGGAGCGGGTCAGTGGGTGATCTGGACCGTGTCGCCGCCGTCGAGCAGGCTGGAGACGCTGAACTGGGTGCCGGCGGAGAGGCCGGTGATGAGCCAGTAGGTCGAGTCGTTGACGCTGTGGTAGCCGTCGGACGCCTGGACGTACCGCTTCGAGCCGGTCACCCAGCCGGACGACTTCTTGTAACGGCCGGCGTAGTGGTCGTAGGTGCGGCTGCCGGCGTTGTACGTGTAGGTCAGGTTCAGGTCACCGCAGCCACTGGCAGCCTTGGTGACGATGGTGCCCTGCGACTCGTACTCACCGGTGGTGAGGGTGGTGACCGTGCACGCCTGGGCCGAGGCGGACGCCGCCGGGGCGAGCGCCACGCAGGTGGCGGCGAGACCGGCGAGGGCGAGGGCGCCTGCGGTGAGGGTGGTGCTGCGGATGCGACGCATGTCGTGACTCCTGTGTTCGGATGGGTGGTGCGCGAGGGGCCTGTTCCGGCCGCTGCCGTTTGCGGCCCAGCGGAATCCTGACCTTGCCGACCGGCGAATGCGTAGGTCCCATCGCCCACTCGGGACACTCCCGGGACGCGCGCCCACCGGGACGCACGGGAGGGGACGCGAGGGGACGGGACAGGAACAGGGAAGGGACGGGGAGGGAACAGGGAAGGGACCGGGAGGGACGGGCAGCGGGAGGCCAGGGGCCCGGGGTACGGGAGAGGGGGGTGTGGGGGGGTGCCCCCCCCCCCCCCCCCCCCCCCCCCGGGCACCCCCCCCAAAAGGCCACACCCGGCGCCCCGGGGGGGGGGGCCCCC
>NZ_JBVJEH010000005.1:337105-531513 GCF_055581845.1 Streptomyces sp. NPDC042346
CGGGGGGGGGGGGGGGGGGGGGGGGGGGGGGCCCCGGCGGGGGGGGGGGGGGGGGGGGGGGGGGGGGGGGGGCCGGGGGGCGGGGGGGGGGGGGGGGGGGGGGGGGGGGCCCCCCCCCCCCCCCCCCCTCTCCCGTACCGGGATACCGGCCACTCAGGCCAGCAGCCGGCTCCAGGTGCGGGCGTCCGCCACGCCGTCGGCCGGCAGGCTCGCCGAGGACTGGAACGCCCGCACCCCCGCCTCGGTGCCCGAGCCGAAGCTGCCGTCGACGACCAGCGTCTGACCGCGCGCGTTGAGCTGGCCCTGCAGCGCCTTCACCGCGTCGCCCTGCGCTCCGCGCGCGAGCGGGTTGGCGAGCTGGTGCCAGGTCTGGTTTCCGGCCACGCCGTCGACCCCGGCCCGATTGGTCGTCTGGAAGGCCCGCACCGCGCTCTCGGTCGCCGGCCCGAAGGAGCCGTCGGCCACGACCGTGGCGCCCCGGGAGTTGAGCAGGTACTGCAGCGACCTGACGCGCTCGCCCGAGTCGCCGAGCCGCGCCACCGGCCAGCCGCCCCACGCCGGGCTGCCGCCGATCCGGGCGGCGACGTCGGCCCTGAGCTGCGGCAGCAGCGCGTACAGCCGGTCGCCGGGGCACTCGGTGTTGTTGAAGTCCCGGTGCCCGAAGATCTGGTAGGCGCGCAGCCCGTACTGGGAGCAGATGTACGCGCAGAGGTCGACCAGCTTCGCGTACTGCGCCGACCGCGGGTCCACCGACGTGTACGTGCCCTCGTTCTCGATGCCGACGGCGACGGTGTTCTGGCCGGTGCAGTGCGCCGACTCGACCTGCTGGGTACCGGCGGCCAGCGCGGCGACGCTGGAGTGCCGGCCCTCGGTGATCCAGCCGCCGCGGCTGATCGTGAAGTGCTGGCCCGAGTCGATCCAGCCCCGGGCGTCCATGTGGTCGGCCTGGATCGACCGGGACAGCTCGAAGGCGTGCGCCTGAGAGTAGTCGGTGCTGTTCGGGGACGCGGTGTGATGGACGATGATCTTCTGCGGCCCGGTGGCCAGCAGCTTCACCGGGGTGCTCGGCTCGCGGGCGCCCCAGGCCACGCACCCGGAGATCACCGGTCCGGCGAGGGCGGCCCCCGCGGCGGCGCGCGCGGTCCCCGGCAGCGCGGTCCCCAGGACCGCTCCGGCGCCGAGGGCGAAGGCCCCGGACAGCAGCGCGCGCCGTCGCGGACGCGGCATCGGCAGGTCGCTCATCGTCTCTCCCCATGTGTTCGGCAACCACCCCGCACAACGCGGAGCGGCGGCCGAATGCTATGAGCAACCCCCCTGTCCCATCAGCGAGTCCCGCACCTCAGACTTGGGCGCGTCGGCTTCTCGGGACGCCCCGGGATCCCGCCGGGCGTCGCCGCCTCAGGGCTGCGGGGCGTCCTGCGAGGGGTCGCACTCCTGCTCCTTGACCTTCGGGATCACTCCGCAGATGGAGATGGTCGAAAGGGGGTACTCGGCCACCGACAGCATCCGCGTGTAGGTGTCGCGGTCCACCCGGATGGTGGACTCCTCCGTCCGGCTGCCCTTGTCGGTGATGATCACACCGTCGCCGATCGCCCCGTTCTCCAGCCGCCCCCAGACCGCCTGGCAGGCGGCGCTGTGCCGGAGCTGGATCCGCAGCCCGCGCAGGTAGAGGAGCCGGACGGTCTTCGCGTCCCACTGGCAGTTCATCGTCTGCGGTTCGCGCCCGAGGCAGGACTCCCCGGAGCAGCCGGGCAGGGGGTGGTCGGACTCGGCGCCGGGCGTGCGCTCGGCCGCGCCCTGGGCCGTCACCCCCGAACTCTCGCCGCTCGCCGTCGGCTTACCCGCGTCCGACCGCGCGCCGTCCGGCGCGGACTTCACTCCGAGGACGGCGATCACGATCAGGGCGCCCACGACCGCGCCGATCGCCATGTGGACGAGCGGCCGCACCCGTCCGGCGGGGCGGGGCCCGGGTCCGGCGGCGCGGTCCGGATCCGGCGCGGCGCCGCCGGCCGTGGCCGCGCCTCCGGCGGGCTCCGGGGCCGGACCGGCCCCGGCCCGCGCGGACCCGTCGGCGCCGTCGGGCTCTCGGGACGAGGCCGGCGCGCCACCCGGCGCGGGCCGCTCCTCCCGTACGGGTCCCCTCTCCCGTACGGGTCCCCTCTCCCGTACGGGTCCCCTCTCCCGTACGGGTTCTCCGTCCCGTACGGGCTTCCCCCGGCCCGCCGGCTCCTCCGGCCCCGGCGCCGTCGCGCCCCGGCCCTCGTCCTGCCCCTCGCCCAGGCCCTCCGGGCCCAGGCCGTCCGTCCCCTCTCGCTCTCCCCGCTCCGGCTCCTGCTCCCCCTGGACCTCTGGCCCGGCTCCTTCGCGTCTGCTTCTGCGGGCCAGCCTCTCGGCGTGTTCCCAGAGGGCGATCAGGGGCGTGGGGTCCTGTCCGACCACGTCCGCGAGCTGCTGGATCGCGGCGCGGCTCGGCCACTGCTTCCCGTTGAGGAAGCGCTCCCAGGACGAGCGGCTGTAGTGCGTCTTCTCGGCGAGCCGGCCGTAGCTCAGACCGAACTCCTCCTTGATCCGGCGCATCCCCGCCAGGACCCGTTCGCGGACGGCCCTGAGCTCGGCGTCCCGCCGACGCAGCTCGTCCCGGGCCTGCTTCTCGACAGCAGTCATTCGAAGCCTCTCCCCCGTGTTGAACCCCCCTTGCGAGCAAGGGAGTTCATGAACAACTTGCCGCTACCTGCGGCAGGACTTTGTCACACCGGGACACCCGCGAAACAGCGGACTCACAGACCTCCAGGGCCCGCGCGAGTGATCTGCGCCACAAGCAGCCGCGTGACACGAGTCGTCCCGCCCCATCCCGTCCCGCACGCCCCCGGCGTCCCGCGCGTCCCGGCCCCGTCCCGTATCGCTCGCGAGAGGGTCCGAAGCAACTGCCCTGGCAGCACCATGACTTCGGCCGCTCCCCGATCCACCACGAAGACAAGGACTCCGAGTGATACCCACCCGAACGCCGGACCTCCGGCGCCGCCTGCCGCTCGCCCAGGCGGCGCTCGTGCTGGCCGCCGCCCTGCTCGCCGTGCTGGCGCCCTCCGTCCCCGCGCACGCCCTGGACTCCACCACCTGGATCCAGCGCAACCTCGCGGGCATCGGCTATCTGTCGGCCGGCGGGATCGACGGCGTCTACGGCGCGCAGACCACCGCCGCGGTCCGCTCCTTCCAGCAGGACAACGGGCTCGCCGAGGACGGTGACTACGGCAGCCGCACCGAACTCGCCCTGCACGACAAGGTGAAGGAGGTGCAGCGCAAGGCCGGCGTCACGGCCGACGGCGCGTACGGCGACGGCACCAAGTCCAAGGTGACGTCCTGGCAGCAGGCGAACGGCCTGTCCGCCGACGGTGTCGCGGGCCCCGCGACCATGAACGCGATGCGGGTGGCCCGTACCGTGAAGATCACCGCACAGTGGAAGATCGCCGAGCACGGCTGGTCCGTGAGCGGCCAGTTCGGCTGCCTCGACAACCTCTGGATCCGCGAGAGCACGTGGAAGGTGTACGCGACGAACCCCTCGTCCGGCGCCTACGGCATCCCGCAGTCCCTGCCCGGCGACAAGATGGCCGCGGCGGGACCCGACTGGCAGACCAACCCGGCCACCCAGATCGAGTGGGGACTCGACTACATCAAGTCCCGCTACAGCACTCCGTGCGGGGCGTGGTCCTTCTGGCAGTCCCACAACTGGTACTAGAAAACGAGGAGTTCACCATGACATCGGCATCCGACCTGTCCCGCCGTTCACTGCTGCGCTTCGGCGCCGGCGCGGCTGCGGCCACCGGTCTGGCCGTCGGCGGCGGTCTGGTCCTGGCTTCCCCGGCCGCCGCGTACGGCTGGCCCTCGCAGCTCGCCCAGGGCGCGAGCGGCGCGGCCGTCACGGAGCTCCAGATCCGGATCGCGGGCTGGGCGGCGAGCTCGGCCCAGCAGACGTACGTCACCGTCGACGGCCAGTTCGGCCCCGGCACCGGCGCGGCGCTGCGCCGCTTCCAAGCGGCGTACGGGCTCTCCGCCGACGGGGTGGCCGGGCCCCAGACCTTCAGCCAGCTCAACGCGCTGGAGAGCTCCGACGGCTCGACCGCGCACTTCGACTTCTCCGAGTTCCAGAGCAAGGACGGCTCAGGCTTCTCGGGCGGCAAGGTGGGCGCGGCGACCGTGAAGGAGAACGTGCGCCGCAACATGTACAAGCTGGAGGCGCTGCGCAAGAAGTGCGGCGACCGGGCCGTCACGATCAACTCCGGCTTCCGCAGCATCTCCCACAACTCCTCGGTGGGCGGCGCCTCGAACTCCATGCACCTGTACGGCATCGCCGCGGACGTCGCCATCTCCGGGCTGTCCACGAAGGGCATCTACCAGAAGGCCGAGACCTGCGGATACTCGGGTCTGGAGACGTACACGGTGTCGTGGCAGCACGTGGACTCCCGGGTCGAGTACGCGTACGGCTCGCAGTCGTGGTGGTGGGAGGACGGCGTGGCCTGAGCCCGGACGCGTGCCCGCCATGGCGGGCACATGAGGTGCGGCGTGGAACCGGATATGCGCGCTTCCCCTCTCTATGTCTGGTAATGCCGTGCGGGCCCTCCCCGCGGGTCCGCACGGTTCCTCCGCCCCGCCCTGTTCGTCACGTCCTGCTCCCAGGGCGACGAGCACTTCCGCTTCGGGGACAAGCCGGGCACCGCCTCGGCCACTCCCTACCGCCGCCGTGGCCGACGTGACACGACAGGCCGCACAGCACGTGCCGGACGTGCGCGGGCAGGGCCGGTAGTGGTTGGGCAACTCGGCCGCGACCTCCAGGGGCGCACCCCGCGCGGAGCCCGCCGGCGCCGTCTCCGGGGACCGGGACCGGGGCGGGGATCACGGATTCCGGTGCCCGCCGGGTGGGACTGCCCGGCTCTCGGCGGTGCCGGGTGGACCCGGTGAGGGCTCGCCCGCCGCGAGGTGCTCCAGGACCTCCGCCAGTTCCTGGCAGGCGCGGCGCACCGACCGGCGGGTCGCACGCTGCTCGGTGATGACGGAGGCGAGAAGCAGGGCGGTCAGGGCGGCGGAACCGTTGAACGCCTGGAGCTTGACCATGATCTCGACGTCCGTGAGGTGGAGGAAGGCGCCCCGTCCGGAGGTCGCCGCGAAGGTGGCGAGCACTGAGGCGAAGAGCGCGCACAGCATGCTTCCGGCGAGCTGGAAGCGGAGCGCTGCCCAGATCAGCAGGGGGAAGACGAGGAAGAGCATGCTCATCGGGCTGAGCACGATCATGGGCATGAGGATCAGGGTCGTCAGCCCCAGAAAGGCCGCCTCCTTCCAGCGCCGTATCCGGAACCGTCCGGCCGGCCCCGCGAGGACGAGCATGAGCGGGGCGACGAGCAGCACCCCCATCGTGTCGCCCACCCACCAGGCCAGCCAGACGGGCCAGAACTCGCTCTTGTCCAGGGAGCTCTTCGCCACCTGCAGTCCGACCCCCGCGGTCGCGCTGATCATCATGGCGCCGAACCCGCCGAGGAAGACCAGGGAGAGTCCGTCCCGCAGCCGCGCCATGTCGCGCCGGAAGCCGGCCCGTCTCAGCAGCAGGAAGGCGCAGAGTGGCGCGACGGTGTTGCTGACCACGGTGACCACTGTGGTGGGCCCCGGAGTGGTGAGGGAGGCGATGACGAGGAAGGAGCCGAGGGCGATCCCAGGCCAGACCCGCGCGCCGAGTAGCAGCAGGGCGGCGACGGCGACGCCGGTGGGAGGCCAGATGGGGGTGACCACCACGCCTTCGACGACGAAGCGGCCCATCAGGCCGAGTCGTCCGGCCGCGTAGTAGCAGACCGCCACGGCCAGCGACATCAGAGCCGCCTCCGTAGAGGACCGAAAATGCCGAGTATCCAACACGTCAGCCATCAGACACCGGCCGGGCCGCCACGACCGGGCAAGGCCCCTGCGTGTCGGGCGCCGCCGTCCGGCACGGGCCCGGGCGGGTCCGAGGACCGACCCGGCATGAGGACCGACCCGGCCCGAGGCGAGCCCCCTTCCCTCACTCCTTGGCCGCCGGCCGGGCCGGACCGCCGTCATGGCCGACGACCAGGACGGCCGCGTCGTCCTCGTGCCCTATCGTGGCCGCCAGCTTCATGACGGCGGTGGCGAGCGCGTCGACGTCCAGTCCGGCGACGGCGGTGATCCCGGCGAGCCTCGTCACCCGGTCCAGACCCTCGTCGACGTGGAGCGAGGGCCCCTCCACCACCCCGTCGGTCAGGAGGACGAAGACACCGTCGGCGGTGAGCCGGTGGCGCGTGGCCGGGTAGTCGACGCCGCGCAGCACACCGAGCGGAGGCCCGCCCTCGCTGTCGTCGATGCCGGAGCGGCCGTCGGTGGTGGCCCAGATGTAGGGGATGTGACCGGCCCGGGCGCACTCCAGGGTGCCGGCAGCGGGGTCGAGCCGCAGGAAGGTGCAGGTGGCGAAGAGGTCGGCGCCCAGAGAGATGAGCAGGTCGTTGGTGCGACCGAGCAGCTCTCCCGGGTCTCCGGTGACGGAGGCCAGCGCGCGCAGTGCCACGCGGACCTGTCCCATGAAGGCGGCGGCCTCGATGTTGTGTCCCTGCACGTCACCGATGGACATGCCGATCTGCCCGCCGGGCAGGGAGAAGGCGTCGTACCAGTCACCGCCGACGTTGAGCCCGTGGTTGGCGGGCTCATAGCGGACGGCCAGCCGGGCGCCCGGAAAACTGGGCAGGTCCGAGGGCAGCATGTCGCGCTGAAGGGCCACGGCGAGCTCGACACGGGAACGCTGCGTCTCGGCCAACTCCCGCGCCCTGGCGGTCAGCGACCCGAGCCGGACCAGAAGGTCCTCGCTGTTGTCGGCCGGCCGTCTGCGGAACATCGATCACTCCGACGTCACGACAATCCTCGCATCGCTTCGTCCCGGTCTCCAGCACGCGGGACCACAGGGGACCACCTCGGTACGAACAGGTCCTTCCTACTCTGCCCGGAGGGGGCAGCATCCGCATCTCATCAGCGGAGAACGCGGCGGATCCCAGCGGGGCCACCCCACACCGCCGGAAACGAGCAGCGGTTCGGCGAGATCGAAGGCATCGCCCCGCCCCTGACCTACGTCCGGACCGAGCAGGCCGACGCCGCGCGACCCGCAAGACACCGGCGGCCCCAAGGAGGCCAGGCATGAACACGAACCACACCCTCGTCTCCCGGCGCGAAGAGTTCTGCGCCGATCCTCCTTGCCGTCGGCGCGGCCGTCGGCCTCCTCGACGCGCTGCCGGGCGCGCCGGCCGGTCCGGATCTTGGTGCGGCTGAGGAACGCTTCGGCGCTGGGCGAGCGGGCGCATGGGCGGTCACGCCCGGAGGCGGTGGATGGCGGCGTGGTGGGACGTTTGGTTCTCGCGGCCGTGACAGAGTCGGTGAGATCTTGAAGCGGCGGGGGAGAGGAGCCTCATGTCGCAGCACGTCCGACCCGGCGATTCCGGGTGGCGGCGTTTGGTACCTGGCACGCCTGGAATCGCTGTCCTCGCCCGCTACGAGCGCTCCTGGCTGCGCGGCGACCTGCTGGCGGGCGTGACCGTCGTGGCGTATCTCGTACCGCAGGTCATGGCGTACGCGACCGTGGCGGGGCTGCCGCCTGTCGCCGGCCTGTGGGCGATTCTGCCCGCTCTGGTGCTGTACGCAGTGCTCGGCTCGTCACGGCTGCTGTCGGTCGGGCCGGAGTCGACGACCGCGCTGATGACCGCCACGGTGGTCGCGCCGATCGCCGCCGGGGACCCTGGGCGATATGCCGTACTGGCGGCCGCGCTGGCGTTCGCGGTCGGGCTGCTGTGCGTGGTGGCGTGGGCGGCCAGGCTCGGCTTCGTCGCCGATCTCCTCTCGCGGCCGGTCCTGGTCGGCTATCTCGCGGGTGTGGCGCTGATCATGATGGTGGATCAGCTGCCGAAGACGACGGGCGTGAGTACCACGGGGTCAGGCTTCTTCCCACAGCTGGTGTCCTTCGCACAGAACCTCCCCGAGGCCCAGCCCGCGACCATCGCCGTCGCTGTCACCGCCCTCGTCCTCCTCTTCGCCCTTCCGTTCTTCCTGCACGCGGTGCCTGGGCCGCTGGTGGTGGTCGCGCTCGGCACCGTGGCGGTGGCGGCGTTCGGCCTGGACGAGCACGGCATCGCCGTGATCGGAGACGTGCCGGCGGGGCTGCCCCACCCGGCTCTGCCGGACTTCGACGAGCTGTCTCGGCTGATGGTTCCGGCGCTCGGTCTCCTCCTCGTGGGCTACACGGATGTCATCCTCACCGCGCGTGCCTTCGCCACCGGTGACGAGGTCGGGCGCCTGGACGCCAACCAGGAGTTGCTGGCCCTGGGCGCCGCGAACCTCGGCGCGGGCGTCCTGAGCGGGTTCCCGGTGAGCAGCAGTGCCAGCCGCACTGCGCTGGCGGACTCCACAGGCGCGCGAAGTCAGGTGTACTCGCTGACCGCCGGTGCGGCCGTTCTCGCCGTACTGCTGTTCCTCAGCCCGTTGCTGAGTCTCACTCCGGTTGCCGTATTGGGTGCCCTCGTCATCTATGCCGCTGTCAAGATGATCGACCTGGCGGGCTTCCGGCGGCTGGCCTCCTTCCGGCGCAGGGAACTCCTGCTGGCCGTCGGCTGTCTGTGCGGCGTGCTGTCCCTGGACATTCTGTACGGGGTGCTGGTGGCGGTCGGTCTGTCGGTGGCCGAGCTTCTGACGCGGGTCGCGCGCCCGCACGATGCCGTCCAGGGGCTGGTGCCCGGCGTGGCAGGGATGCACGACGTCGACGACTATCCGGAGGCCCGTACGATTCCTGGGCTGCTCGTCTACCGATACGACTCGCCGCTGTTCTTCGCCAACGCGGAGAACTTCCGGCGCCGTGCACTCGCCGCCGTTGCGGAGCAGTCCGGGCCCGTCCACTGGTTCGTGCTCAATGCCGAGGCCAATGTGGAGGTGGACATCACCGCGCTGGACTCCGTCGACGAGCTGCGTCGCGAACTGGCCGGGCGTGGCATCGTGTTCGCGATGGCACGTGTGAAGCAGGACCTGCTCGACGATCTCGATGCCTACGGGCTGACCGAGTCGGTCGGTGCCGATCTGATCTTCCCCACACTGCCCACGGCGGTGGCCGCGTACGGGGACTGGCGCCGCGCCCGCGAAGACGGTTCTCCTGAGTAGGAGTCCCAGCCGTTCGGTCGGTCACTGTGCAGCGCGTACTGTGCAGCGCGGTGAGGCTCACGGGGGTCTTCCTCCACCAGGTCCGCGAGGGGTGCCCTTCATTCGGTGACGCGTACCGCGAGTGCCGGGCGGATGGCGGCCGCGCGGCGCGCCGGCCCGATCGTGGCCAGGAGCGACGCGGCGAAGGCGGCTGCGGCCAGGACGCAGATGCTGGACCATTCGACCGGGAAGCCTCCTTCGAGGCCCTCGAACGCGGCGCTGTTGCTGTACATCAGCCAGGTGGTGAGGACGCCCAGCAGCGATCCGAGGACGATTCCCTCTACGGCGATGAAGGAGCTCTCCCACAGGAAGGACCGCTGGACCGTCCGTGCCCGGAAGCCGAGGGCCCGCAGGATGCCTATGGTGCGGCGGCGTTCGCGTACGGCTCGGACCATGACGACGCCGAGGCCGGTGATGCCCACGCCGAGGCCCAGGGCGAGGAAGCCCTGCATGAGGCGGAAGAAGGCGGTGCTGGAGTCGAACTGTTGGCGGATGTCCGACTCTATGGGTGTGGCGACCAGGCTGGACGAGAGCTGCTCGCCCTGCAGCTGGGTCGCCAGGGCGTCGGGGGAGGTTCCGGGGCTGGTTCTGACCAGCGCGGAGGCGTTCTGTGTCTGGGTGCCGAAGAGCTCGCGCGTCGCCTGTTCGCTCTGCACCACCGGGTACGTCGTCGAACTGGCGCCGGTGCCGGGGTAGAAGACCAGCCCGTTGCTGAGCACGCCGGCGATGACCTTCTGTTCGCTGCGGCCCGTCCGGGGGTCTGTCAGAGTGAGGGTGTCGCCGGGGTCGTAGTAGTCGCCGGCCGGGCCGCCGGTGCTGCCGAAGAAGCCGTCGAGCACGACGTAGCGGCGGTCGGAGGCGAGGGCCTGCCACACGGCGGCGTCGTTGGTCAGGCCGGGCAGGCGCTCCCGGAACGTGATGCCGGTGATCGCTCCGTCGGGTACGCCGACGACGGCGGTGTCCAGCGGTTGAGAGCTGCGGTGTCCCGGGTCGGTAGCCCGTCCCGCAGCATTGAGCAGCGGTGTGACGGCGGTGATCTCGGGTGCGGACGGGCCGCCGCGGAGATCGGCGAGCAGCCGGCCGCCGGCGACCTGCGGGTTGTAGTCCAGTCGCAGGGAGTATCCGGCGGTGGCGTCGGCGACGACCCCGTCGACGCCGGCGCGGATGATCCCCGAGATCTCCGTCAGGAGCACCAGGACGAACACGATCAGCGTGTACATCACCAGCGTCGCGCCGGTCCTGAAGCGCTTGGCCAGCGGATAGGCGACGGCGAGCCGCGCCGCCAGGCCGCCCTCCGTCGGGCGCTGGAGGAACCGCCGTACGGGACGGAGCAAGGTCTTCTGGTTGTCGCTGACGAGCACCACGGCGGAGAAGGCGGCCAGGGCGCCCTGGATGACGTACACGGACATCGAGGGGGTGTCGAAGATCCGGGGGCGGATGACGGGTGCCAGGAGCGTCCAGGCGAGGACGGTTCCCGCGACCAGGGTGGTGACCGTGTGACGGGGGAGGACTCGCAGGAGCGCAGGGGTGGCGAAGGCGAGGGCGAGCGCCGGCATGAGGTACGTCGCGTCGGGCTGGCTGCGCGCCACGGCCGGGACGGCCACGAGCGCGCACAGGACGGCCAGGGCGGTGGAGACCGCGAGCAGACGGCGGCGCGGTCCCTGTCCGGGCGTGGCGGGGAGGTCACGGATCGCGGCGATGATGTTGAACCTGCTGATGCGCACGCTGGTGGCCAGGATGGCGGCGAAGGCGATGAGCAGGCCCATGGCCAGACCGTTCAGGACGCTCGTGGGAGTGACGGCGAACGCGATGCGGATGCTGCTTCCACCGACCGACCAGCCCTGGAAGATCTGTGCGGCCACCACAGCGACGCCCCAGCCGACAGCGACCCCGATGGCCACGCCCGGCAGCGCGGACAGCAACGCGTACGTCGCCCCTTCGAGCGTGAACGCCCCGACGAGCCGCGAGCGCTTCATCCCCACGGCCCGCACCATGCCCATCTGGGACTTCCGCTCCTCGCCGAGCATCACGAAGATGTTCACCAGGAGCAGCGCGCCCGCGATGATGCTGAAACTGCCGATCATGAGGAACAGTGCGCCGAGGGAGTCCCCGGCCTGCTTCGCGTCGCGCAGGACCGTCTGCTTCGGTGTCTCGATCTCCGTCTGCCCGGCGAGCGGGCCCAGAGCCTGCCGGATGTCGGCTGTCACCTGGTCGGTCAGGGCTTCGCCGCCTTCGACGCCGCCTCGGTTGGAGACGAAGGTGACCGAGCGCGGTTCCGCACCGGCGGTCCGGGCGGCGGAGTCCAGGGTCCCCGGTGCCAGGAACACGTCGCGGTTCATCCTGCCGCCGAGGCCCACACCGGCCAGGCCCTCTTCCGGCACCACACGCTCGACCCGGTACGTCCCCGGAACTCCGAACAGGTACAGCGTGACCGGATCACCGGCCTTCACGCTCAGGGATCGGGCCAGCGGCTCGTTGACCACGACCTGGCCCGGCTTCGGATTCGGCCCGCCGAGTCCGGAGTCTCCACCCGCTGCGCCGAAGCGCGCCGCCTTGTCGAAGTCCATCTGCCAGGCCAGGACGCGTGGCTCGGCGACTCTGCGGTCGGCCACACCGCTGACCGCCGATGCCTGGCTGGCCTGGGCGTTCAGCACTCCGTCGATGTCGGGATCGCCCGCCAGGGAGGCCATCCGTTCCGTCACGGCGCGTCCGGCCGGGCCGGGGGCTGCTACGACACGCTCGTCCACGGGCCCCAGGGTCCGGTACGCCTCCTGCCGTACGGAGAAGTTCAGGGTGTCGCCGACGACCAGGGCCCCGATGACGATGGCCGTTCCGAGCATCGATCCGCCGATCACCAGCGCTGCCTCGGTGCGCCGTCGGGCGACCTGCCGGAAGGCCAGCCGCCGCGACACCGGCTGCCGGACGGCGACCAGCACCAGGGCCGCGAGGGCGAGCGCCAAGGCGGCGAGCAGCGGGATGAGGAGATTCGGGTACATGGTCAGCCCAAAGGGGCGTCGGGGATCGGGGCTCGGGCCGTGACGGTCTGGCGGACGTCGTCGACCAGCTGCCCGTCGTGCATGCGGATCAGCCGGGGGGCGCGGGCGCCGATGGCGCTGTCGTGGGTGACCAGGACGATCGTCTGGCCCTCGTCCTGGTTGAGCTCGCACAGCAGGTCCATGACCTGGTCGGCCATCGCGCTGTCGAGGTTGCCCGTCGGTTCGTCCGCCCACACGACGGCCGGGCGTCCGGCCAGGGCGCGGGCGATGGTCACCCGCTGCTGTTCACCCCCGGACATCTCGCTCGGCCGGTGCTCGACCCGGTGGCCGAGGCCCACCCGGTCGAGCATGTCCAGCGCCCTGCGACGCGCTTCACGCGTCCGGGTGCCCACCAGGAGCAGGGGCAGTTCGACGTTCTCCACCGCGGAGAAGACGGGGATGAGGTTGAACGCCTGGAAGACGAACCCCATGGTGTGCGCCCGGTGCTCCGTGCGCGCCGCGTCCGACATCGCGAACAGGTCGTGGCCGTCGACCTCCACCCGTCCGGCGTCGATGTCGTCGAGCCCGGACAGACAGTTCAGGAGCGTGGTCTTCCCGGAGCCGGACGGTCCCATGACCGCCACCATCTCCCCGCGGCGCACGATGAGATCCAGGTCGAGCAGGGCCGTGACCTCCACGGAGCCCGTCCGGTAGATCTTCCGGACCCCGGTGGCGACGAGGAGTCCCTGGTCGGCGTTCATGTCTTCCATACCAACCTCCGGAAGGAATCGGCGGCTACGGGCCACCCAGGCCCGGAAACGGGCCGAACGGCCCAATCACCGGGTCACCGGGTCACCGGGTCACCGGGTCACCGCGAGGCCCGCATGAGCGGTCTCGCAGCCGAGGTCAGGGGTCTGCGGCGCACCTCTCCTCGCGGGTCTCTCGCACGAGCGGCTCGACCGGGAGGGGGCCGTGCCCTGGCCCTGCCCCGAGCCGGACCGGCCGGGCGAAAGCACTCTGTACGTTGACGAGTTCGCCACTTCTGACGAGCGCGCCCACCTGTCGGCGGCCCCCTATCTGCCACCCGGCGAGGCCCCGGACCAGGACTGTCCGCTGGTGCTCGTCACCGGGCGCCGCGCGGTTCGGAGTCCGGGACGGCACTCAGGTCACCGTCGAGAGCCGTCACGGACAGGCACGACTCGTCGCCCGCGTCGGGACGGAGCTTGCTCGGGCAGCTCTTCTGCGCGTTTCACTTCCCGGCCAGTGGCGTCAACTCCCTCACCTCGGAGCGTGCCGACACCGTGACCTCGTGTCCGGAGTACAAGGTCACGCCGGTACGGCTGAGTCCGACGGTGTCCGACGACTGACGGGCACCGATCAGTCGTGGGGAACGAGGGTCACAGGCACCGGGCTGTGGTGCAGGACGGCGTGGGCCACGCTGCCGATGTGCGCGCCGAGCGTCGAACGGCGGGTACGCCGGCCCACCACCACGAGGGAGGCCTCCCGGGCGACCGCCACCAGTTCGAGTCCGGCCGATCCGACCGCCACACGGGCGACCGCCTCGACGTCGGGATACTTCGCCCGCCAGGGTTCCAGCATGGCCTCCACCGAACGCCTGATCTCCGGCACCATGGAAAGCCTGAAGTCCGGGACCATCGCGGGCCCCATTCACGCGTGCAGTGGCAGCTGCTGTACGTACACGACGAGGACCTGGGTGTGCCGTCGCGCGGCTTCCTCGAAGGCGAAGCCCAGCACGGAGTCCACAGGCTGCCGGACGTCGGCCCCGACCATGACGGGGCGTTGTGGAGTGCTGCCCGCGCCGACGGCCCGAACGAACACGACGGGACGCTCGACGACACCGGCGACTGTCAGGCCGGCCGAGCCGAGCAGGTATCCGGCCACGCTGCCCAGCGCACGCGAGCCGAGGACCAGCAGCTCGCTCTCCTCGGCCGCGGCGACGAGACCCGGCACGGGCCCCGAGGACAGCAGCTGTGACGTCACCGTCAGGCCGGGATGGCGCTCACGCAGTTCACCGGCGGTGCGCGCCATCATCTCCCTGGCCCACGGTTCCTCGGACTCCCACTCCGCGAGGGACAGAGCGGCCTCCGGTACCGGTTCCTTCGCGTGCGCCAGACACACGTCCGTGCCGCGCAGCAGCGCCTCCTCGGCCGCCCACTCCGCGGCCGCCCTCGCTTGCTCCGTACCGTCCAGGCCGACCACGATGCTCCGCGTCATGATCGTCCACCTCCTCGTTCGGTGTCATCGACGTCGTACGTGAGACGGGTGCAGGAGACCGAGACCACGCCGTCCACCGTGGCGCACATACGCTCGATCGCCGGGATCATGCCCCTGAAGGGCAGCCTCCCGCCGAGCTCCACCCGCCCGTCGTGCACGTCGACGGCGAGGGCGGTCGGTTCGAGGCGCAGGGTGTCGCCGAGCACGTCCTCGACGATCTCCCGGCGGATGTCGTCGTCCTCGCGGAGGAAGACGGCCAACAGGTCACGGCGGCTCACGATGCCCACCAGCCGGTCGTCGCCGTCGACGACGACGAGCCGTTTGACCCCCTGGACCTCCATCAGTCGCGCCGTCTCCGCCACGGTCCACTCGGTGCGGGCACACACGGCGGGTGCGGACATCAGCTCCTCGGCCCGCGTCCCCTCGGCCTTCGCCCGCTCCCACGCCTCCAGATCCGGAACGGCCGGCAGGCCACTCGGCGCGGCGGCCTGATCGGCGGTCTTGCGCAGGAGATCCCCCTCCGACACGACCCCGACCACCCGGCCCTCGCCGTCCACCACGGGAACAGCGGTCACTCGGTGGTGCGAGAGCGTGCGGACGATCTCCTTGAACGGGGCGTCGCCGCGGACGCTCACCACCTCGCGGGTCATCAGCTCGCTGATCCTGCGGTGACGCATCATCCGCTCCTTTCCTGTGCGGACGCACTGGCCTCGGCCACCAAGCGGGCGGCGCAGCCGTCCCAGGTGTCGAGGGCCGGATAGTCGTCCTCGGTGACGACACGCCGCACGGCTTGCCGGACGAACGCCTTCGCCTGGTCGTGGTTCACCGTTCCTCCGGTTGGTGCAGCAGCCGGTCCATGGCGGTCAGGAGGCGCGGGCCCATGTGCGCGACGGGGGTGCTTCGCCTTCGGTGGTCCGGCGGACGTACCGCCGCGTGCGGTGGCCATCACGGGTCCTTCCCGGAGAGCTCGGCCGTCCCGGCCGGGTCGGGGGTCTCCAGCGTCGACACGTCGCCCTCGGGCAGGCCCAGTTCGCGGGCCCGCAGCAGGCGGCGCATCACCTTCCCGCTGCGGGTGTGGGGCAGGTCCTCGACGAACTCGATCTCCCGGGGGGCGACGGCCGGGCCGAGGCGCCGGCGGGCGAACGCCAGGACATCGCGCCGTAGTTCGGGGTCGGGCGGAAACTCGGCGCGCGGCAGCACGAACGCCTTGACGATCGCGCCGACCAGCGGGTCAGGGCGTCCGATCACACCGGCCTCGGCGACGGCCGGATGCTCCATGAGCGCGCTCTCCACCTCGAACGGCCCGATGAGGTGCCCCGCGGACTTGATGACGTCGTCCGCTCGGCCCACGAACCAGTACCAGCCGCCGGTGTCGCGGCTGACGAGGTCGCCGGTCAGGTACCAGCCGTCGGCGAAGCACGCTTCGTAACGGCGCGGCTCGTGGAGGTAGGCCCGGAACATCGACGGCCAGCCCGCCCGCAGGGCGAGCTCGCCCTGGGCACCCGGTTCCCGGAGGACATGGACCCGCCCGTCGGTGATCGCGGCCCGGCCGTCCTCGCCGCATGCCAGGACGGCGGCCTCGACACCGGGAAGCGGTCGGCCCATCGAACCGGGCCGCACCGGATCGGCCGCGAAGTTGGCGATCATGATGGCACCGGTCTCGGTCTGCCACCAGGTGTCATGGACCGGAAGCCCGAGAGCCTCCCGGCCCCAGTGCACGGCCTCGGGGTTCAGTGGCTCTCCGACGCTCGCGACGAACCGGAGCGCCGAGAGGTCGTGCCGCGCGGCGGGCGTCGGCTCGCCGCCGCGTGGTGCGGCCCGCATGAGCATGCGGAGCGCGGTGGGCGCGGTGTACCAGACGGTGACGTGCTGGTCGGCGAGGATCCCGTACCAGCGAGCGGGGGCGAAGTCCCCTTCGTCGACGACGGTCGTCACGCCGTGAGTGAGCGGGGCGATGATGCCGTACGACATGCCGGTGACCCAGCCGGGGTCGGCGGTGCACCAGAAGACGTCGCCCTCGTGCAGGTCCAGGGCGTAGGCGGCGGTGACGTGATGGGCGAGGACCGCCTCGTGCGCGTGGACCGCGCCCTTGGGGGTGCCTGTCGTGCCGCTGGTGAAGTGCAGCAGTGCCGGCTCGGCAGCATCGGTCGGGCCCACCGTGTACGTGTCCGGCGCGGCGGCCGTGAGAGCGGGGAAGGAGAGGGTGTCCGGGGGCGGGTCGGCCCCGGGGTCGAGAAGCAGGACGTGCCGCAGGTGGGGAAGACGGGACCGTACCGGGGCCACCTCGCGTTGGTACAGCTCCCGGGTCGTGACCAGCGCCCGGGCGTTGCCCAGCCCCATGCGCAGTGCGACGGGTTCGGGCCCGAAGGCGCTGAACAGGGGACACACGACTAGGCCGGCCCGCAGCGTTCCGAGAACGGTGCTGTACAGCTCGAACCGGCGGCCCAGGAGGGTGAACACCCGCTCGCCGCGTTCCAGGCCGAGCGTCTCCAGAACGTGCGCGAAGCGGGAGCTCTCGGCTGCGAGCCCGGCGAAGCTGACCGTCCGGACGGATCCGTCGCGGGCGATGCAGCGCAACGCGACCTGCTCGCCGCGGTTCTCGCGCAGGTGCCGGTCGACCGCCTCGTACCCGATGTTCATGCCGCCGTCCGGCAGCCCGGCGAGCCGGGACCGCTCCCATCGCCAGGAGAAGACGGCCCGGGCGCTGTCGTAGTCGGGCATGACCGGTGCCACCCACAGGGCGTTCATCGCGGTGGCTCCACGTCGAGCGCGAGGTTGTCATAGGCGTACTCGATCGATTCGTGCAGGGCGACGACTCCGTCGACCGATCGGCAGAGCCGCACGATCACGCGGATGTCGGCCCGCTCGTCGACCCGGCCCGTCAGCCTGACGACTCCGTCGCCGACGCTCACACGGATCGTGTCGAGGGCCAGGCGCAGCGTGTCGGTCAGGACGTCGTGCTCGATCTCGTCACGGATCGCGGTGTCACTGCGCAGGAAGGGCCGCAGCAGGTCGCTGCGGCTGATGATCCCGACGAGTCGACCGGTCTCGTCGGTCACGGGCAGTCTCTTCACAGCCTTGCGCTGCATCGTCCGGGCCGTCTCGACGAGATTCCAGTTCGCCTGTGCCGTGACGGCCGGCGAGGTCATCAGCTGGGCGGCCGTCTCCGCATCGGGCATCCCTCGTTCCTGGGACAGCAGCCGGACACCCGCCCAACGGCCCTCCAGGTCGGGGAGCTCGGCGGTGGAACGCAGCAGGTCGGCCTCCGAGACCACACCGAGCAGGCGCCGGTCGGCGTCGACGACAGGGACCGCCGAGACGTCATGGTCGGCGAGGAGCCGGGCGATCTCCTTGAACGGGGTCTCTGGGGCTGCGGTGACCACATCGTGGGTCATCACCTCGACAACCGTGCGGTGCTGCATGACGGTACTCCTTCAGGGGACGCGGCCGCCCCAGTTCTCACTCTGCTGCGCGCAGCTCGCCCGGGGCAGTGCCGAATGGTCCCCTTCCGGGACTTTCGGCCCCTATGGCGGCCGGCCGGCCGGGACGCACAGTGGAGAAGGCGAGGGAGCCCGTCCCGGGAGGACCGCGGCCGGGCGCTCGTGCCGGGAGGCGAGAACCATGGCTGGAACCGGAGAACGGGACGGTCAGGAGAAGCCCCGCGCCGAGTTGTGGGCTCGCGTCGGCGACCGGCTGATCGTGGGCGGTGCCACGGTCGGGGACGAGGGGCGTGACGGTGAGATCGTCGGGCTCCACCATCCGGACGGCACTCCGCCCTTCGACGTCCGATGGTCGGACACGGGCAGGGTCACCGAGGTGTTCCCGGGCCCGGACGCGCGCGTCCAGCACCTTCCGCCGCACGGCACGACAGAGGCCGGACCCGGGAAGGCCGCTACGCGGTCGTGAACTCCCCGTCGCAGCCACCGCCCGGTCCGGGCGGTCCGCGCCCGGGACCGACCGGCCCTATCCGGTCACTTCCGCCCGGTGCGAGCGTGGCAGCAGGCCACCTCACGAACCGGAAAGGCGGTGGGCACGATGGAAGCGCCCCTGGTGGTAGGAGTAGACGGGTCCGACGCCAGTCTCACGGCCTTGGACTGGGCCGTCGACGAAGCGGTACGGCAGGCGCTTCCCCTGCACATCGTCCATGCCTCCCTGTGGGAACGGTACGAGGGGGTCGCGCCGGCCGGGACCACGGACCGACCCTCGGGCCAGGTCCTCGCCGAGAACATCGCCGGCGCCGCAGCCGAACGCGCCCGCCGTCGTGCACCCGACCTGCCGCTCACCACGGCCGTCCTCGCCGAGGACGCGTCCAGCGCCCTGCTCAGGGAGGGGCGGGAGGGCACGATCCTCGTCGTCGGGTCACGTGGGCGCGGCGAGCTCTCCGACCTTCTGCTCGGATCCGTCAGCCTCATCGTGGCCGCCCGAGCCCACTGTCCGGTCATCGTCGTCCGCGGGGACCGGCAGGCCCTGGAAGCGCGCCACGGGCGCGTCCTGCTCGGCGTCGGCGAGCAGGACGTGGACTCGCCGGCCGTGCGGTTCGCCTTCCGCGAGGCGGCCGTCCGGGACGCGGAACTCGACGTCGTCCGCACCTGGCGCCGGGAGGCCCATGGACCGGCCGACCACCTGCTGATGAGGCGCGCCGGGGCGGCCTACTTCACGGAAGGGGCTTCCGAACTGCTCGACAAGGCCCTTGAGGCCGCTGCGTCCGAACATCCCCAGGTGCGCCTGCGCAGGAGCACGGTCGAGGGCCCCGCCCACAAGATACTGACCGAGCGCTCAGCCGCCGCCGACCTGCTGGTCGTCGGCTCCAGGCGCCGGGACGGGCTCGTCGGCCTGGAGCTCGGCAGGGTCGCCCACCGAGCCCTGCACCACGCCTCGTGTCCGGTCGCCGTCGTACCCCAGCGGCGCCCCGTGACCACGGAAGGAGACCAGTGATGAACATTCCTCGTGAGCCGCATTCCTCGCACGGTGAGCCGCATTCCTCGCACGCCAGCGACCTCGGCCGCCGCGTCGCATCGAGGCGCACCCGGCTCGGCCTGTCCTGGGAGGACGTGGCCGAACGGGCCGGCTCCACGCCCGGCTTCATCGCCTACGTGGAGGAGCAGATGGCCACCCCCGGGATCGAGTTCCTGGTCCGGCTTGCGAACGCTCTGGAGACCACTGTCCAGGATCTCACCGGGTACACGGCGGACCTCGCGCCCGGAGGAGCCCGCGCCGGGTACCGGGCACGGATGGAGGAGATCGGCGAGGCCGAGTGCTGGGAGCTGCTCGACGGCCACGGTGTCGGCAGGGTTGCCGTCGAAGGACGGGACGGGCTGATGGTGATTCCCGTGAACTACCAGGTCGTCGACGGGGACATCGTCTTCATGACCGCCGCGGACTCGACCCTCGCGCGCGCCTCGACGTCCGGCGTGGAGGTCGCCTTCGAGGAGGACCACCTGGACGAAGCCTTCAGCCAGGGCTGGAGCGTCCTCCTCGTCGGCCCGGCACGCACGGTGTCGGAGGAGACGGAAGTGCGGAGGATCAAGGACGCCGTCCACTCGGCGCCGTGGGCGGGGGACGGGCGGGACACCGTGGTGACCCTCTCACCGCGCCGAGTGACCGGACGGCGCATTCAGGTGCCCGGCGCGCCGTCGGGAACCGCTGACCCAGGGCTGTCCCGTGAGTGATCTCTGAGAGTGGTGCGCAGGCTCTCACGCCAAGGGGACGACGGCGACCGGCGCGGGACTGTGGTGGATCACGGCGTGGGCGACATGGCCCAGATGCGGGCCCAAGGGGACGTTCCGACTCCGGCGTCCCACGATGACGAGCTGCGCGGTCTGTGACGCCTCGACCAGCTGGTACGCGGGCGAGCCCACCACCGACTCGGCCTCCACTTCCACGCCCGCGAAACGCTTCCGCCACGGCTCCAGCAGGCCGTTCAGCCCCCCGAGGAGGTGGCTGCCCAGCTCCTCGCCGATCCCCGGGTCCACGGTGGCCGCGTAGCCGTACGAGGCGGGAAGCGTCCAGCTGTGGAGGAACCGCAGCGGCGTGCCCTTCCGGGCGGCTTCGGAGAAGGAGAACGCGAGCAGGGCTTCGCACGGGTGGTGGATGTCGACGCCCGCCACGATGCCCCCTTCGGGAGCTGCCCGGTCGTCCACCGCGCGTACGAGGACGACCGGCTGTCGGGCCGCGCCGACGACGGCGAGGGAGACCGAGCCGACGAGGAAGCCGCGGACGCCGCCGAGTCCGCGCGCACCCAGGACCGTCAGATCCGCCTTGTTCGCGGCGGCCGTCAGTTCCTCGGCTGCCTGGCCACGCGCGTACTCCGTGACGACCTCGAGGTCGGGATGGTTCTTCCGCGCTCGGTCCGTCTGCTCTCGCATCAACCTCTCGGTCTGCTCGTCATGGGCGAGTGTGCGGGCGTACGCAACGGGTACGTCCGGCATGCTCGGCCATTCCTCCACGTGCACCAGTCTGAGGGGCACTTCGCGCAGTACCGCTTGCGTCGCGGCCCAACGGGCGGCGGCGAGGCTTTCCTCAGAGCCGTCCAGACCGACGGTGACCTGGGCTGTCATGGCGTGCCTCCCTCGTCGAGTCCTTTCTGACCCGTCCCGACTCCGGACCGGACAGGACATCTCACATTTCAGATTGGTGCCCCGTCGCTTCCGGCAGCAGGGCCGGGCAGGCCTCGATCGGGGCCGAACGGCCCATCCCGAGGAGGCCCACCACGATGCCAGTGTGGGAGATGTCGCCCCTCGGGACGCGCTCCCGAGCCTCGGGTGTACCCCGGAGGAGGAGCCATGACCAGCGAGACCCCCGCCCGACCGGAGCTCGGCAACGTCGTCGTGGGAGTCGACGGGTCCCCCTCCGGGCGCGCGGCCGTGTTCTGGGCCGCCGACGAGGCGGACCGACGGGGAAGGCCCCTGCATCTCGTCCACGCCGCGGACACCGACCGCCGGGCGATCTTCTCCAACGCCGAGACGATCCAGGCGGTACGTGAAACAGGTCGCGACCTGCTGAACGAGACCGCGAGCGCGGTCCGAGACCGCTTTCCGGACCTTGCCGTCACGAAGGAGCTGGGCCGCCAGGAGCCGGTCGCCGGTCTCCGGGCGGCCGCCGGCCACCGGGGCACGATCGTGGTGGGCAACCGGGGGCTCGGTGGCTTCTCCGCGCTCATGCTCGGATCCGTCGGTCTGGGTGTGGCGGCCCGCGCCGAAGTGCCCGTGATCGTGGTCCGTGGTGACGGTGACCGTCCCGCGTCGGGCTCGGTGACAGCAGCCGTGCACGGTGCTTCGGATCTGGGCTGGCTGCTTGTCGCGGCCGCCGAGGCCGACGCCCGCAAGGCGGCGTTGCGGCTGGTGAGCGTCTGGAACGTGCTCACCCACGTCGGCAGTGTCGCGACCATGCTGGACGATCTCGACGGGATCGCGCGACAACGCGTGCACGAGATCAAGTCGCTCGCCGATCTCGCGCATGAGTTCTATCCCCAGTTGATCGTCAGCCATCACGTCGAGACGGGCACGAGCACGCCCGGGATCCTGGTGGAGGCGAGTGCCCACACCGATCTGCTGGTGATGGGCAGAGAACACCGCGCCCTGGGCGTAGGCCCCTCCCTGGGCCGAGTCGCCCACGTCCTGCTCCACCACGCCCACTGCCCGGTGGAGATCGTTCCACCTGCCTTCGCCACCCGGGTCGAGGAGACGTGAACGACATACTGCTCGGTGTCGACCCCCGGGAGCAGTCGGTTCCCGCTCTCGTCTGGGCCGCCGACGAGGCCGAACGAAGAGGACTGGTGCTCAGGCTGGTCGTCGCCGTACCGCCTGCCCACGACGGGCTCCGGTACGACGCGCCGGCCCACCAGAGCGCCCTGCGTAGCCGCGCGGAGTCGGCGATCGCCAACGCGGAGGACCTCGTCCGGGAACTGCACGACGGTCTGAGGATCGTGACGGAACGCGTGAACGGTGTGCCGGCGACCGTGTTGCGCGACATGGCGCGGCGCGCCGCACTCGTCGTCCTGGGCTCTCGCCGTCTCGGCAGGCCCGCCGAGATGTTCAGCGAGAGCTCCGTGGTCGTCCCCCTCACGGCACGGGCCGACTGTCCCGTCGTCGTGGTCCGCGCACCTGAGCACATCCCCGTGCACCCACCGACCGTCGTCGTCGGCGTGGACGGCAGCGAGTCCTCGCGGGCCGCGGTCGCCTTCGCCGTCGAGGAGGCGAGCCTGCGCGAGGCACGGCTGCGGGCCGTCTGGGTCTGGCCCCGTTCCCTCCTCGCTCACGACGACGGCGAAGAGGGGCTGGCCGAGCGGTGTCGGTTCCTCGCCGAGTCGGTGGCGGGCTGGGCGGAGAAGTATCCGGACGTCGCCGTCTCCCAAGAGGTCCTGCGGGGACACCCGGTCGAACAACTTGCCCTGGCGTCCCAGGAATCCCTCTCTCTCGTGGTCGGTCGCCGAGGTCGTGGCGGCTACTCCGGCATGCGCTTGGGCTCGACGGTTCACGGCCTGCTGCACCGTGCCCCGTGTCCGGTGATCACCGTCCCCCTTCCGCACCGCGAGCACCGGACCGGCGACCCGGCACGGGCCGACCGGTCCCGTTCCGGTACGACCGACCGGCCCGTGCCCGTGACCCCGCTCGGCACGGCGTCGGCCGAGCGGGTGCCAGGAACCACCAGCTGCCCACGGAAGGGCGATGGGGCGTCCCTGGCGCCCGGTTCACACCGTCAGGGTGTCGGCGCTCTTCCTCTGAACCCATGGGGAATCGGCTGGATCGTGAGCAGGGGGGCCGGAAAGGAGGACGCGGCCATGACGACCGCAAGAGAGATCATGCACTCCGGTGCGAGCTGTGTGCAGGAGAACGAGAACCTCATGGACGCCGCGCGCCGCATGAGCGAACTGGATGTCGGCGCGCTGCCCATCTGCGGGCCGGACGACCGGCTGCACGGCATCATCACCGATCGGGACATCGTGGTGAAGTGCCTCGCCAAGGGCAAGGACCCCCACCGGATGACGGCCGGGGACCTCGCCCAGGGCAAGCCGGTCACCGTGGACGCGGGAGCCGACAGCGAAGTGGTGCTCCGCACGATGCAGGACCACCGTGTCCGCCGCGTGCCCGTGATCGACGACCACCGCCTGGTCGGCATGATCAGTGAGGCGGACCTGGCGCGGCACCTGCCGGAGGAACGGGTGGGGCATTTCGTCGAGAAGGTCTGCTGCTGACAGCACTGGAGCCGTGGCGCCATGGGCCGGTCGGTCCAGGTGCGGCCCGTTCGGCCCCGTCGGACAGCCCCCTTGGACGCTGCGCCACGTGACCTCGCGGGCGGAGGATTGGGCTACGGAGTGAGACCGGCCCCGGTAACCCGGTCGACCGCCCGTCCGTACCGACTCGGGTCCACGGCGACCGCCCTGGGCCCCCGGGAACGAGGAGCAGAACAATGGCCGGAGGCAAGGTGGAACGCAGGCACAGCCTCTTCCCCGACTTCAACGACTGGTTCAACCGGGAGTTTCCGGGGCTGCCCGGGTGGCGACCCGCGACGGCTGCTCACTCCATTCCCGTGGAGGTGACCAGCGGTGACGGCGTGTACGTGCTGCGGGCCGAGCTGCCGGGGATGGACCCGGACGACGACATCGGCATCACCGTCGACGACAACCTCATCACGGTGAGTGCGGAGCACATCGAGAGCACGGAGGACAAGGAGCATTCGGAGTTCCGCTACGGATCGTTCCGCAGGACCGTGCGCCTCCCGGGCACGATCCCCGCCGACGACGTCGAGGCGTCGTACGCGGACGGCATCCTCACCATCCGCATCCCGATGCCCGACGAGGAGACCACGTCCGTTCGGACCGTTCCGGTGAAGCGGGGCGACAAGCCGGCCGAGGGCGCGGAATCATGAACGCCAAGCGTGTCCTGGTCGCCTATGGCAGCAAGGAGGGCGCGACCGCCGGAATCGCCGAAGAGATCGGCCGGACGCTCCGGGACGACGGCTTCTACGCCGTCGTTCTTCCGGCCGACACCGTCACCGACGTCAGCGGCTACGACGGAGTCGTCCTCGGCGGAGCCCTCTACGCAGGCCACTGGACCGGCAAGGCGCGACGGTGCGCCCGGCGCAACGCCGAACAGCTCAGGCACCGGCCTCTCTGGCTGTTCAGCAGCGGTCCCGTCGACAGTTCCGCGGAGCAGCACGACATCCCGCCCGTACGAGGAGTCGCCCGACGGATGAAGAAGCTCGGTGCTCGCGAGCACATGACCTTCGGCGGCGCCGTGACCGCCGGGACGTCGGACCCGATCGCACGCGCGATGGTGCGCCGGGGCAAGGGCGGCGACTTCCGCAATCCGGAACGCATCCGGGCATGGGCCCACCACATCGGAACGGAACTCGACGACACCCACTGAATCGGGCCTCTGACAGATGGGCGGGGCCACCCCGACGGGAGGTTCGGCATGCTCCACCACGAGCCGTCGGGGAGCGGGACCACACCGCCCAGGAGACTCGCAAGGCGCGCCGCCCTGGTCGTCGTGCTGATGATCGCTCTGATCTGCGGTGCCGTGGCCGCCGGGAGCCTTTGGGCGGCCGGAGCCAAGGCCGACCGGGAACTCGCCGTCCACCGTCATCGGGTGACCGCGACGACCACCGGGCCGGCCAAGGAACCACCCGTCGCCACCCGGTACGGCTCCAAGGCGCAGGCCGTCGCGCCGGCTGTGTGGGAGCAGCCCGAGCACGTCCGTCGGTCCGGCACCATTCACGTCCCGCTACGGACACCCCAGGGGCGCGCCGTGACGATCTGGGTGGACGACGCAGGGGCCCCCGCCCGGCCCCCGGGCAGGACTGCGGACCGCGCTCTCACCTCGCTCTCGGGCGGTATGGGGGCGGCGGGTGTGGTCGGGGTGACGGGCGCCGCCGTGGTCTTCCTCGTAGGGCAGCGGACCCGAGGTCACCGGCTCGCGGCCTGGGAACGCGAGTGGGAGCAGGTGGAACCCGTATGGTCCGGCCGACTCCGCCGCGGCAGCGGTGCAGGGGACGACGATGACTGACCGTGCCGACAGCCGTGCCACCCCGGAGCGGACCGCCGCCTCCACCGAGGCGCCGCCCTTCGACCCCAGCGAACCGCTGCCCCGGCTGCGTCGAGAACTCGCCACGGGGCCGGATGGTCTCTCGGCCCGCGAGGCCGCCCGGCGCCTCGCCGTCCACGGACCGAACGAAGTACGGCGCAAGGTGCGCTCCTCCTTCGTGCGCGAGCTGGTCGGGCAGCTGATCCACCCCCTGGCCCTGCTGCTGTGGGCTGCCGCCGCCCTCGCCTTCGTCGCGGACCTGGCGGTCCTCGGTTGGGCGATCATCGCGGTCATCGCCGTCAACGCGGCTTTCGCCCTGCTCCAGGAGCGTCAGGCGGAGCGGGCGGTGGAGACACTCGCCCGCTATCTGCCCGAGCACGCCCTCGCCGTACGCGACGGGCAGCCCCGCGTCGTGGAGGCCCGTGACCTCGTACCGGGCGATCTGATCCTCCTGGACGAGGGCGACAAGGTCCCCGCCGACGCGCACGTCACCGAGGGTGGTGTCGAGGTCGACCTGTCGATGCTCACGGGCGAGTCCGTGCCGGTGGAACGGATCGCCTCGGCCGGTGTCCTCGGCGCCCCGCTGCTCGAGGAGCCGAACCTCGTCTTCAGCGGGACGACCTGTGTCGGGGGCCAGGCGCGTGCCATCGTGTTCGCCACCGGGAACCACACCGAACTCGGTCGGATCGCCGCGCTCAGCCAGCGGACGCGACGCGAGGCGAGCCCTCTGGAACGGCAGGTCAAGCGGGTCGCGTGGCTCATCGCCGGCGTCGCGACCGGCATGGGCGTCGTGTTTCTCGTCCTGGGGGTGGCGGTCGGGCTTCCGGTCACCGACTCCCTGACGTTCGCCATCGGGCTGCTCGTCGCCAACGTCCCGGAGGGACTCCTTCCGACCATCACACTGGCGCTGGCCGTCGGCGTCCGCGCCCTGGCCCGCCGGGGTGCCCTGGTCAAACGGCTCAGTGCCGTGGAGACCCTGGGTTCCACGAGCGTCATCTGCACGGACAAGACCGGCACACTCACCCGCAACAGCATGCGTCTCAGGACGCTGTGGACCGTCGACCACGGGTCGGAGCCGGGCCCCTGGGCGGAGGAGTTGGCGAGGGCGGGCGCCCTGTGCACCACGGTCACGCGAGAATCCGACGGCGAACTGCACGGCGACCCCACCGAGGCCGCCCTGGTCGTCGGCGCCGCCGACCAGGGGGCTCCGCTCGACCTGGGGCGGCGCGACGCGGGACGGCGGGCGCTGTTCCGCTTCGACCCGCGGCTGCGCCTGATGTCGGTCGTGCAGGGAGGCGAGACGCGGGGCGGGGAGACGCAGGGCGGGGAGACGCGGGGCGGGGAGACGCGGGGCGGGGAGACGCGGGGCCCCACGCGGATCGTGGTCAAGGGTGCGCCCGAGGCGGTGCTGGACCGCCTCCTGCCCGGAACCGCGGCGGAATCGGCCCGCGTCGCGGCCGAGGACCTGGCCGGTGGCGGCATGCGGGTCCTGGCCGTCGCCGTACGCGACGTGCCGAGTGGCGCGGAGCTGCCGTCACGCCGTGAGGACGCGGAGTCGGGGTTGACCCTGCTCGGGCTCGTCGGGCTGTACGACCCGCCGCGCTCCGAGGTGGCGGAGGCCGTACGCCGCTGCCACGAGGCCGGGATCCGGGTACATGTCGTGACGGGCGACAACGGCGCCACCGCCGCGGCCGTCGCCCGGGAGGTCGGCATCGGAGTACCCCGCCTGCACGTGGTCGCGGCGTCGGAGTCACTGGGCGACGACGAACTGGACCGGCTCCTCGTGGAAGGAGACGACGAGATCGTCTTCGCCCGCTCCTCGCCGGAGACGAAGCTCAAGGTGGCCGACACCCTGCGGGAGCACGGCCGGATCGTCGCCATGACCGGTGACGGCGTCAACGACGCCCCCGCACTGCACCGCGCCCACATCGGGGTGGCCATGGGACGCTCCGGCACCGACGTGGCCCGAGAGGCCGCCACCATGGTGCTCACCGACGACGACTTCGCCACCATCGTGACCGCGGTCGAAGCCGGGCGCCGCGTCTACGACAACGTACGCAAGTTCATCGTCTACATCTTCGCCCACGCGACCCCGGAGATCGTGCCCTTCCTCGTCTTCGCGCTCTCCGCCGGCACGGTACCGCTCCCGCTCACCGTCCTCCAGATCCTCGCCATCGACCTCGGCACCGAGACCCTGCCCGCCCTCGCCCTGGGCCGGGAACGTTCCGAGCCCGGCATCATGCAGCGGCCCCCGCGACCGCGGCACCAGGGCGTGATCTCCCGCGACATGCTCATACGGAGCTGGGGGTACCTGGGCCTCATGTCTGCGGTCCTCGTCATGGCGGGCTACTTCTACGTGCTGTGGCGCGCGGGCTGGCAGCCGGGCGACCCCACGGGGACCGGCAGCCCCTTGCACCACGCCTACGTGACGGCCACCACGGCCACCTTCGCCGGCATCGTCACCTGCCAGGTCGGCACGGCGTTCGCGGCCCGCACCGACCACGCGGCGCTGCGCGACATCGGGGTGTTCTCGAATCCGCTGCTGCTCGCCGGCATCGCCTTCGAACTCGCGTTCACGGCCGCCCTGGTCTACGCGCCCCCGCTCCAGCACCTCTTCGGCACAGCCGCGCTGCCCTTGGACGTCGTCCTGCTCATCGCGACCTTCCCGGTCCTGGTGTGGGGCACGGACGAGCTGCGGCGCGCCAGGCGGCGCCGCCGTCGGCCGCCGTCCACCGTCCCTGGTTCGTGACCGCCCTGGTCGAGACGGAAGGGCGGGTAGGCCGCGATGAGCGCCAGCAGGGTGATCAGGCCGCTGCTCCACCATTCCGCGTGCACGCCGCTGGTGAAGAAGGCGATCACGAGATACTGGGGGATGGCGAGCAGGGGCAGGAGCCGTCACCTTCGCCGACGAGAGCTCCATGACGGGCCGGCCGTCGTACTCGACCAGCTTGTACGCCGCGTCCAGATTCGTGCGCGGCGGCCCCGTGACCTGTACCGGAGCGGCCGGACATGGCTATGTCCGCCCCTGGGCGGTGAGCTCGCATCGTACGTCCACCACGCCTTCGACGGCGCGGGCCAGGCGGGCTGCGAGCGGGATGAGCGCGCTGTCGCGGACCTGGCCGGACAGCGTCACGACTCCGGCGTCGACGCGGACGTCGACCCCGCGCTGAGAGAGCGGGAAGAGGTGCTGGACGACGTCGCGGCGCACCTCGGCGGCGAGATCCTCGTCGGGGCGGAGGAACACCTTGAGGAGGTCGGACCGGCTCACGATGCCCTGGATGACGCCGCTCGCGTCGACGACCGGCAGCCGCTTCACGCGATGGGCGGCCATGAGGCGGGCGGCCCTGGGCAGGGATGCCTCGGGAGCGACGGTGACCGGGGGCGAGGTCATCAGGTCCTCGGCCCGGCGATATCCGGCCTTGGCGGTGGCGTCGAGCCGTCGCATCTGTTCGACGAGGCCGAGGCGGTGGTCGTGGAACTCCTCCTTGAGGAGCAGGTCGGCCTCGGAGACCACCCCGACGACGCGGCCCTCGCCCTCGATGACCGGTACGGCCGTCACCTTCCAGCGCTCCATGGCGGCGACGATCTCCTTGAAGTCCGCGCCGGGCTTGATGGCGACGACCTTCTTGGTCATCACGTCGGCGACGGTGAACGGATGAGGTGACATCGCACTTTCCTTACCTGAGGGATCGGCGGGCGGGCGTTGTCGCAACGGCTGCGGTCCTGCCCAGGTAGGGCCGGGCAGGTCACAGCCCGGGGACCGTTGGGCCCGGGTCAGCGGACCAGGACGGCCTCCCCGGAGCGGGGTACGACGGCCGTCCAGCCCAGTTCGCGGTCGATGCGATCGCGCAGCGCCTCGGAAGCGGTCGGCTCGCCGTGGACGAGGTGGGTGGTGTGCGGGGGAGGAGCGTCGCGCAGCCAGTCCACGATCTGGCCCGCGTCGGCGTGGGCCGAGAAGTGGGGCACGTCGGCGACCTCGGCCCGTACGGGCACGTACTCGCCGAACATCTTGAGCGTCCGGACCCCGTCCACGAGGTCCCGGGCCCGGGTCCCCGCGGCGGCGAAGCCGACCACGACCACGGCGTCCACGTCCGCGGCGTCGCGGGCGAACCGCTCCCAGTTGCGGTGCCGCAGCTTCGCGAAACCCTGGAAGAGACCGCAGTCGAGGAGGATCCGCGCATGGTCGCTCTCGACCAGGAACTTGCTGCCGGTGACCGTCCCCACGCCACCCAGGAAACTGAGCAGGGCCGGCCGCGGGGGCGTGGGAGCGGGGTTCGGGGCTGCCTCGGACATGGCCGTCCCTCCTTCGGAACGTGTACCGGTCTCCACCCTCGCATCCTGAACCGGCCCGCCCCGAGAGTCCGTACGGGCACATCGGGGGGCCGACCGGCCCATGCGCCGCCCGGGTACCGGATGCAGCCTGGTGGACGAGGACCGCAGCGACGTGC
Organism: Streptomyces sp. NPDC042346; assembly: GCF_055581845.1. Lineage (NCBI taxonomy): Bacteria > Bacillati > Actinomycetota > Actinomycetes > Kitasatosporales > Streptomycetaceae > Streptomyces > Streptomyces sp. NPDC042346. The sequence continues at coordinate 367,010 of NZ_JBVJEH010000005.1, forward strand.
GACAGGAAGTGGGTGGGCGCCATGAAGGCACTCGTCTTCCAGGGGCCGGGGCGTATCGCCTGGCAGGACATGCCCGACCCGGTCGTCGAGGATCCCGCCGACGCGGTCGTCCGCGTCGACGCCGTCACCATCTGCGGCACGGACCTGCACATCCTGAAGGGCGACGTCCCCGAGGTGACGCCCGGCCGGGTCCTCGGACACGAGGCGGTCGGCACGGTGGTGGAGACCGGAGGCGACGTCCGCACGGTACGGCCGGGCGACCGCGTCCTGGTCTCCTGCATCACGGCCTGCGGAAGGTGCCGGTTCTGCCGTGAGAGCCGCTACGGACAGTGCCGGGGCGGAGGCGGCTGGATCCTCGGCCACACGGTCGACGGCACCCAGGCCGAGTACGTCCGGGTGCCCTTCGCCGACTTGTCGGTCCACCCGCTACCGGACTCGATCGACGACTTCGACGCCGTCCTGCTTGCCGACATCTTCCCCACCGCCTACGAGGTCGGGGTCCTGAACGGCGCGGTGCATCCGTCCGACACGGTGGTCGTGGTCGGTGCGGGCCCCATCGGCCTTGCCGCCGTCATCACGGCGGGCTTCTACAGTCCCGGCCGTATCGTCGCCGTCGACCTGGCCGAGTCGCGGCTGAGCGCCGCCCGCGCCCTCGGCGCGGACGCCACCGTGAACGCCGAGGAAGGCCCCGAGCAGCTCGTCGCGGATCTGACCGACGGCCTCGGCGCCGACGTCGTCATGGAGGCCGTCGGTGTCCCTGAGGCGTTCGAGATGTGCACGCGCATGGTCCGACCAGGTGGCAGGGTCGCGAACATCGGAGTCCACGGCAAGCCGGCGACCCTTCACCTCGAAGACCTGTGGATCAAGGACGTCACGATCACCACCGGCCTGGTGGACACCTCGTCCACCCCCATGCTGCTGCGCATGATGGCCGCGGGGCGGCTGCCGTCGGCAGCACTGCTCACCCACCGGTTCGAGCTGGGGGAGATGGAGGAGGCGTACGACGTCTTCGGCCGCGCGGCCGAGACAGGCGCCATCAAGGTCGCGCTGGGCGGCCCGCAGCACACGGTCGTGAGCGTCCCCGACACGTCGGCGGCCTGATGACCCGACACGTCGGCGGCCTGATGAACGGCCGAGGCCCGGGATCTCGGCCGCCGGAGAGTGTCGTCCTCGACACCGACGGCGTACTGCTCGACTCCGCCGTCGTGCACGCGGCGGCGTGGAAGATCGCCTTCGACGCCTGCCTCGACCGACTGGCGCCCGACAACGGGACACAGCCTCCCTTCGACGCGGACGCCGAGTACCGCCGACTCGTCGACGGAAGATCCCGGTACGACGGCGCCGCGGCCTTCCTCACCGCCCGCGGCCTCCACCTCCCCCCGGGAGAGCCCCACGACGCCCCCGGCCACGGCACGGTCTGGGCCGTCGCGGCACACAAGGAACGGGCGTTCGTCGATCTGCTGCGTACGAAAGGTGTCATGGCCTTCGCCGACGTACGGCCCGCCCTCACGGCTCTGCGCACGGCGGGCGTGCCGTGCGCAGCCGTCTCCGCCTCCCGGCACGCCCGGACACTGATCCGTGCCGCCGGGCTCGCCGGTCTTCTCTCGGTGATCGTGGACGGCGAGGACTCCGCCAGGCTCGGCCTCGCCGGCAAGCCGGATCCCGCGCTTTTCCTGTGGGCGGCCGCTCTCCTGGGCAGTCGCGCCCAGGAGAGCGCGGTCGCCGAGGACGCAGTCGCCGGAGTCGCGGCGGCGCGTAGCGGCGGCTTCGGTCTCGTCGTCGGAATCGACCGCACCCCGCTGCGGAGCACCACCGCCCTCCTGCGGGAGCAGGGCGCCGACCTGGTTGTTCCCGATCTGGCCACGCTGGTCCGGAGCGTGTGGGGTGATCACGGGTGACCACCGGCTGGACATGGCGCTACGACCGGTACGCCCCGGAACGCGAGCCGCTGGTCGAAGCCCTCTGCACCCTCGGCAACGGCCGGTTCGCCACCCGGGGCTCCGCGCCCGAGTGCCCCGCCGGGACCACGCACTACCCGGGCACCTACCTGGCCGGCTGCTACGACCGGCGCACCTCGGTCGTCGCGGGCGAACGGGTCGAGAACGAGGACCTTGTCAACCTTCCGAACTGGACGCTGCTGCGCTACCGCTGCCTCCCGGACGACGGTCCGCCGGGCGAGTGGCTCACCCCCGACGCCGACGAACTGCGCCACTACGAAGTGCACCTCGACCTGCGTGCGGGCGTTCTCACGCGACGTCTGTTCTTCGAGGACGCTCATGGGCGGGGCCTGCGCGTCAGCCACATCCGCCTCGTTCACATGGGAGATCCCGGACTGGCGGCCCAGTGCACCCTCTTCCGCGCCTACGGCTGGAGCGGCACCGTCGAGGTGCGGTCCCTGCTCGACGGCGCCGTCACCAACGCCGGAGTCGAGCGGTACCGGCATCTCGAAGGGCGCCATCTCACCGACTTCCGGACCGGATTCGAGGCCGGCGGCGTCGCCTGGATCTCTTGCCGTACGTTCGACCCGGGTATCCGGATCGCCATGGCCGTGCGCACGGTCACCCGCCCCGCGCGGTCCGCGCGGGAGGCGGCCACTTCGGTCGGCACCGAACAGACGTACCACCTGCCGGTCGTTCCCCGCCGCTCGGCGATGGTCGTGAAGACCCTGGCGCTGCACACATCAAGGGACTGGCCCGCCGCCGACCCGATCAGGGCAGCTACTGACGTGATCGCTCGCACTCCGGCCTTCCCCCAGCTGCTCTCCGCCCACAGGGCGGCATGGCAGCGCGTCTGGGAGGCGGGCGAGCTGCATGTGCCCGGTGAGGCCGGCCGCATCCTGCGGCTGCACGTGTTCCACCTGTTGCAGACGCTGTCCCCGCACACGGCCGACCTCGACGTGGGCGTGCCTGCGCGCGGACTGCACGGTGAGGCTTACCGAGGACATGTCTTCTGGGACGAGCTCTTCGTCCTGCCCTACCTGAACCTCCACTTCCCCGAGGTGGCCCGGGCACTGCTCATGTACCGGCACAGGCGACTGCCGGCCGCTCGCGAGGCCGCCCGCCTCGCCGGTCATCAGGGGGCCATGTATCCCTGGCAGAGCGCGAGTTCGGGGCGAGAGGAGACTCAGGTCCTGCACCTCAACCCGCGCTCGGGGCGATGGTTGGCCGACCGATCCCGGCTCCAGCGCCATGTGGGGTCAGCCGTCGCGTACAACGTCTGGAAGTACGCACAGGCCACCGGCGACCGAGGATTCCTCCACTCGGCCGGGGCGGAGATCCTCCTCGAGGTAGCCCGCTACTGGTCCGGGGCCGCCACCTTCGACTCGGAGCTCGACCGTTACCGTATCCGCGGAGTCGTGGGACCGGACGAGTTTCACGACGCCTATCCCGATGCCACGACGCCGGGGATCGACGACAACGCCTACACCAACGCGACCGCCGCCTGGGTGCTCGCCCGCGGCCTCGACCTGCTCGGCGAACTGCCCGAGGCCCGACGCTCGGAGGTCTCGGAGCAACTGTCGCTGGACGACGATGAACTCGCTCGCTGGGAGGGCATTTCCCGCCGTCTGTACGTGCCCTTCCATCAGGGCGTGGTCAGCCAGTTCGAGGGGTACGGAGACCTGGCGGAAATCGACTGGGAGGCGTACCGGTCCCGGTACGGCGACATCCGCAGGCTCGACCGGATCCTGGAGGCCGAGGGCGACACGGTCAACCGCTACCAGGCGTCGAAGCAGGCCGACACCCTCATGCTGGGCTACCTGTTCCGGCCCGAGGAGCTGTACGGCCTGTTCGGCCGGCTCGGCTACGCGCTGGACGACGAGATGTGGCGTGCCACCGTCTCGTACCACCTGCGGCGCACCAGCCACGGCTCGACGCTGAGCAGTCTCGTCCACGGCTGGGTGCTGGCCCGGCAGAAGGGCGCCGACGCCTGGCGGTACTGCGAGGAGGCCCTGCTCGCCGATGTGGCCGACGTCCAGGGCGGAACGACCGGCGAGGGAATCCATCTCGGCGCGATGGCCGGCACGATCGACCTCGTCGAACGAGGGATCACCGGCCTGGAAACGGGACCGGAGGGGCTTCGAGTGGCTCCGGTGCCGCTGGCGGGGATCCCGCGGTTCACCTTCACCTTGTGCTGTGGCCGTCATCGGGGGGTGCGCCTGCGGATGCTTCCCGGGCGGCTGGCCGTCCGGGTCCCGGTCTCGACCGAGGGCCCGCTCGCCGTCGTGCTCCCCGGCGACCGGAGGGGCACTGTCGCACCCGGCCAGGAGCGTTGGTTCCGTCTGTGAGAGGCGGTTTCAGTCGAAGGTGAGCACCTCGGCGACGGGCCGGCGCGGCGTGGCCCGCCCCTGGGGGCCGTAGCCCAGGCGGATGATCATGTGGACGAAGCCCGTCGTGGAAGCGGTCCGGGACTTGCCGGGGGGCGGGCGCCGGGATCGCTCTCGCGTGCGCCCCCGCCGGATTCGTCGCGGCCCGCGCCGTACGGAACGCCCTCCACCCGGGCGGCCCGACAGGAACGGGTGGTTCATCCGGACTACGGTGAAAGTGCGCGCTTCGGGTGCAGCCCGTGCGCTCGATGCAGCCGGAGGTTCGATGGGCCGGGAGGACACCAAGCCCGCAGGTACACGGCTGCCACGGCTCCGACTCGACGAGCTGCTCGACGAGGTCCAGGTGCGTATCGACGAGGTGCGTGGCACCAGGGACCGGCTCAACGGGCTCCTCGAAGCCGTTATGTCCGTGGGCCGCGGACTCGACCTGCCGCAGGTGCTGCGCGACATCGTGGAGTCCGCCGTCACTCTGGTGGACGCCGAGTACGGAGCCCTGGGCGTCATCGGTGACGACCTGAAGCTCTCCGAATTCCTCCCCATCGGCATCGACGACGAACTCCGTGAGCGGATCGGCGCTCTGCCGTCCGGACACGGCATCCTCGGCGAACTGATCCGCAACCCGAAGGCGCTGCGCATCGCCGAGCTGTCCGAGCACCCGGCCTCGTACGGCTTCCCGGCCCATCATCCGCCGATGCACACGTTCCTGGGCGTCCCCATCCGGGTCCGCGACGAAGTGTTCGGCAACCTCTACCTCACGGAGAAGCGCGGAGGAGCCGACTTCGACGCCGAGGACGAGGCCGTCGTGACGACTCTGGCCGTGGCGGCCGGCATCGCCATCGAGAACGCCCGCCTCTACGAGGAGGGCCGCCTGCGCCAGCGCTGGCTGGCCGCCAGCTCCGACTTCACCAGTGCCCTCCTGTCCGGTGCGGAGGAGACCGAGGTCCTCGGCGGGATGCTGGAGCAGGCGGTGGACATCGCGGGCGCCGACATGGGGGTCTTCTACCTGGTCGGACCGGGCGGCGAACTGCGGGGCTCGTTGGCCAGCGGCGAGGGCGCCGAAACGCACCGGGGCGTCGTCCTCCCGAGCACCGAAGGAACCCTCGTCGAGGCCGCCCTCGCGCAGGACGGCCTGGTCACGGTCGCCGACGTCGAGAACGAACCGACCATCACGATGCAGACCGAACGGTGGAAGGGGTACGGACCGGCAGTGGCCGTCGCGGTCGGCACCAAGGAGCTGCTCAGAGGGGTACTGATCCTCGCGCGGTGTCACGGGCGGCCCGCCTTCACGACCGCCGAGGTCACCGCGCTTCCCGGGTTCGCGGGCCAGGCGGCACTGGCGCTCGAACTGGCCGACCGCCGTCGTGACGCCGAGCAGGTGAGCCTTCTGGAGGACCGCGACCGGATCGCCCGAGACCTCCACGATCTGGCGATCCAGCGCTTGTTCGCCACGGGGATGACGCTGCAGAGTGCCCGGCGCTTCGTCGAGCACCCGGAGGCCTTGGACCGGCTGACCCGGGCCATCGACGACCTCGACGCCACCATCAAGATCATCCGATCGACCATCTTCGGCCTACGGGAACACGACACCCCGGGAACCGCCCCGAAATTGCGAAAGCGCCTGGTCAAGGCCGTGGGTTCGGCGGCGGCGACGCTCGGATTCACTCCGGCGCTGCGTATGGAGGGCCTGCTCGACACCGACGTACCGACGGAAGCGGCCGGGGAGGTGCTCGCCGTCCTCGGGGAGGCCCTCACCAATGTGGCACGGCACGCCCGGGCCCGAAAGGCGGAGGTGTCGGTCGTGGCCGACGACGGCGTGCTGGTGGTAACGGTGAGTGACGACGGTGTGGGCATGCCGCACGGCGGAAGCCGCAGCGGATTGCAGAACCTGTCCGAACGGGCCGAGCGGCTGGGCGGCACGCTTTCGGTCCACGCGAGAGCGGCGCCCGGCAGCGGCACGGTCCTCGAGTGGAGGATCCCACTCCCGACCGAGCTGAAATGAAGGCTTCTACGTCCCCTCGGCGTCGTGCTCGTGGACCTGTGCGGCGATGACGGCCGCTTGTACGCGGCGTTCCACGCCGAGTTTGCCGAGCAGCCGGGAGATGTGGTTCTTGACGGTCTTCTCCGACAGATAGAGCCGCTTGGCGATCTGCCGGTTGGTGAGTCCCTCGCCGATGAGGTCGAGTACGGACCGCTCCCTGGCGGACAGCACCGCGAGCCGCTCGTCCTCCGGCGGCTTCGCCGCCTCGGGTTCGCGCAGCGAGTGCATCAGCCGGGCGGTGGTGGCCGGATCGAGCATCGACTGCCCGGTGGCCACGGTCCGTACCGCCGCCACCAGATCCGACCCCTTGATCTGCTTCAGGACGTACCCGGCCGCCCCAGCCATGATCGCGTCGAGGAGGGCGTCCTCGTCGTCGAACGACGTCAGCATCAGGCACGCCACGTCAGGCATCCGAGACCGCAGCTCCCGGCACACGGAGATGCCGTCCCCATCGGGCAGCCGCACGTCGAGGACCGCCACGTCCGGGCGTAGGGCGGGGCCCCTGGACAGTGCCTGCTCCGCACTCGCCGCCTCGCCGACCACGTCCATGTCGGGCTCGTCGTCGATCAGGTCACGAAGGCCCCGGCGGACGACCTCGTGGTCGTCGACGAGGAAGACCCGCGTGGGTGTGGCGGCTGCCGGCAGATCGGACATGGCGACCCCTGCGGTCGGTGGGTTCGTATCCGCCCCCACAAGGATTGTCCGTCATGCGGCGTCTTCGTGGGCACCGAGATCCATCCGGACGTCGACGACGCCCTCCACCGCCCGCACGGCGCGGGCGAGCAGCGGAACCAGCGACCGTTCGACGAGCGCACCGTGAAGGGTGGCCACACCCTCCAGTACGGACACGTCAAGCCCTGCCGGGGCGGCCGACTCGCCGAGGACGGAACGGCGGATCTCCTCCTCGATCTCGCCGTCCGTACGGAGGAACACCTTGAGCAGGTCGCTCCGGCTGACGACCCCCTCCAGCATCCCGATGCCGTTCACCACCGGCAGCCGCTTCACCTTCCGGGTGGCCATGATGCGTGCCGCCTCGGCGAGCGTGGCGTCCGGGTGGACGGTGACGGCCGGACTCGACATGAGCTCCCCGGCCCGCAGGGCTCCGGCCTTGGCCGCCTCGTCGAATTCGCCCGGGCGGGGCTCGTCGAGCCGGAACTCCTCCTTCGGCAGGAGATCCGCCTCCGACACGACTCCGACGACTCGTCCCTCTCCCTCAAGGACGGGGACGGCGCTCACCTTCCACTGGTCCAAGAGCGCGACGATTTCCTTGTAGGGCGCGTCACCGCCGATCGCAATGGCGGTGTGGGTCATGACGTCGCTGACGGTGTAGTGCGAGGCAGGCATGACGTTCTCCGGGAGGTGGACGAGAGGGTCTACAGGCCACTGCCGTGCGGGGCGTACAGATCGAGCAGTCGTACTCGGGCGGCGACGAGACGACGAGCGAGCGTCTGCCCGACGAAATGCCCGAGGGCGGAGCCGAGGGCAGGATCGGCGTCCATCATCATGCGCACGGTCAGTGCATCGAACTCGTACGCCCGCACACGCGTCATGGCCTCCGCGCCGAAGTGCCGGCGATACGGGGCGAACAGCCAAGACCATCCGAGCAGCTCACCCGCATTCACGGTGTCGATCACTGCCGGCTGGGTGCCAGGCACAGCGAAGTCCAAGGTGACCGTGCCCGTCCGAAGGATCCAGAAGCGCTGGGCGGGATCGCCCTCCTCGAACAGCCGGGTGCCTTCAGGGAGGTCCACCGGGCGGCCACATGCCATCAGCCGGGCATGTTGGTCGGCGGACAGAGCTGTCGTGAGCCGAGGGAAAGGGAGAGAGCTCATCGGGGACCTCCTCGTCGGTGTCCGCATCCAGTCTCTGCTTCACATCAGGCGGAGAGGGAGGGCCGGATGGCCCCCTCTTCGTACCCCTCGGTCGCCTCTCCCTCTATCGACCGGCCGTTCACATCACGGTTCGACCTCCTACGAGAGTGAGGGATGAGGGGAGCGGACGCTTCCGGACAACTGCGCTGAGCGGTGGGGTGGCCCTGGTCCTGGAGGGCGTATGAGCGTCGTCCGCTGGTCCGCCGTCATGGAAGGCCGCCGGAAGACCAAGGGGCTGGAGCCGTACGGGCGTAAGGGCTCCTTGCCTTGCGCCGGCCCGCCAGGGGACGGAGGACACCGGCATGGACCGAGGGCGTCCGGTCGATGTGTGATCACGAAGATCGGTGGCGACCTTGTGGGGGCCGGTCAGGCGACCTGGAGGGCTGCTCCCCACGCCCTCGCGCGATCCCTTTCGCCCTCGCGCAGCGGCCCTTCGGTGTCCTCGATGACGAACCCTTCAGGTTCCGCGACGAGTTCATAGCCATGGCCGCGCAGCCGGCGCGCGATGCCGCCGGCGGCGGCGCCGGCCAGACGTATGTCCGCCCGGGTGTCGAAGGCCGCGGCAGCATGGGTACCGGTATGGGCCTTCGGGAGTGTGTCGTGGAACCAGTCGCGGACGCCAGGGCCTACGGCGCCCTCCTGGGGGACGAAGGTACGCTCCTCCTTCGCGGCCTCCTTCTCCTCGGACTTCAGCCCCATCTTCCGGCTCATCCCGGTGGTCATGCCCCTCATATGGGTCGGCCCGCCGACGACCAGGAGGTCGGTGGGACCGATGCGTTCGGGCAGCGCGTCGGCGACCGCCACGCACTCGACCTCGGCGTCCGGGTGCGCCTCCTTCACTCCCTCTCCGATCGCGTCAGCGATCTCGCGCGTGTTCCCGAACAGGCTCTCGTACACGATCACGGCACGCATCACGCCTCATCTCCTCAGGTGCTTCGTTCTCCGGCCTCAGCGGCCTTCTCGATCGACCGCAGCGCCCCGCGCAGCACGATGCCGACGCCCGGGGAGACCAGCGTCCAGTAGCGGCCGAACCGTGTGGTGGAATCCGGGTCGGTGCAGGCGGTGCGCGCCTCGTAGGTCAGGAGGGACTGCCGCGCACCGTAGGGGTGGACGACGAAGGCGGCCGCCATCTTCGCCCAGCCGGGCTCGTCGAAGCCCGCGTAGTCACCGGGTTCGACACGGCGCCACTCGATGGTGGGCTTCCACACCTTGCCGACCGCGCCGAAGACGATCTCGCGGCCCGCGCGCTCACCCAGGGGAACCCAGGGCTGGGCCTCGGGATCCCCCTGATCACCACCCGCGACGGTGTCGAACAGATCGGACACCCGCATCGACGGCGGTGTGACCACGGGCCGACGGCGCATCCGGTCCGGCACTCCACGCGCCCACATGACCGCGTCGAACAGCGGCGAGTGGATGGACAGCATGTCCAGATCACGGGCTGCGCCGTACACGATGTCCGGCGCGGCGGCGATCACCGCGCACTCCAGGCGGGAGAACCGGAAATCAGGCAGAACCGCGTCGAGCAAGAGGGGCTCGGCGACGCTCAGGTCGGCATTCATGAGTACCTCCCGGAATCCGACACCACAAGTCTGATCCACAGGACACGCACCTCGCTGGGGTCGAACGGTCCCCACTTGCATCGCGATCGTCGCCGCCTCCTCCACGGCGGCGACATGGCCGTGCCTGGCCCGGCGAGGTGACGGCGCGCAGCACGCCGGGCCGGTTCGTCTTTCGTGGCGAGCTCCCGGTCGTCGGGGACTTCGGCGGCAGGGGAGTGCCGGATGCAGGTGAGACGTCAGGAACGCGTCAAGGTCTGCGTGCGCGTCGGCCCATTCCTCGCATGTCCAGAGGGAGACGCTGACGGTTCCGCCGGGATGGCTCGGCCCGTACAGGCCGTGCGAGCGGGGAGGCCACGCTGTGCTGATCCGGCTTCGCAGAGCGTGGCGGAGGTCGGCGCGCATTCTACGAGCAGAGCGGTCTGCTTCCCGCACCACCGCGCACCTCCGGCGGCTACCGCGACCAGGCCGCCGCGCGGCTGGTCTTCATCCGCGACGCACAGGGAGCCGGCCTGACCCTGGCGGAGATCCGCTCGATCCTCGCACTCCACCCTGACCTGCGGCCGCACCAAACTCGGGCACATTGATCAACATCCTCACGAGTACCTCCTGGTGAGCCGGCAGGCAAGCATTGTCGACGCGGGACCGCGGGCGCGCACCGGTGCGTCATCAGCCGTTCCGTGGACCGGTACGGCAGGCGGGTGCACCCGAACGGGCGAAGTCGTCTCGCCGATCGGTGGCCCCCGTCCCAGGCTGGAGGCCAGGGCGTGCCGGGAACGGCCGGCCTCGCCCGTGACGGAGAGGATGACCATGGCTGACTCGTCCAAGCCTGCCAGCGCCGCGACCGCGGCCGCCAACCGGGAGGCTCTCGCCCGGTACGCGATGGAGGACCGGCAGGACTTCGCCGACCGGGACCGTGGGTTCCTCGCTCCGCTGCCCGACAAGCTGTACGGCGGCGACGGCCGGGTGATCTTCGACGCGGCGCGGTTCGACTACATAGGCGACGACGTCCCCGCCCCCGACACGGTGAACCCGAGCCTGTGGCGGCAGTCGCAGCTGATCAGGAAGGGCGGCCTCTACAAGGTGGTCGACGGGGTCTTCCAGGTGCGCAACAACGACATCGCGAACCTCACCGTCATCGAGGGCGAGACGGGTCTCGTCGTCGTCGACTGCATGGCCTCCGTCGAGGCCGCCACCCAGGCCATGGGCATGATCCGGGAGCACGTCAGCGACAAGCCGGTCGCCGCCGTCGTCTACACCCACACCCACATCGACCACTACGGCGGTGTCAAGGGCGTGGTGAGCGTCGAGGACGTCGCCTCGGGCAAGGTGCCCATCATCGCGCCGGGCACCGTCGCCTCCTTCGACAAGCACGCCATCGGCGAGAACGTCATCGCGGGCAACGCCATGTCTCGGCGGGCGTCGTACGCCTTCAACAGCCTGCTCGACTTCGGTGAGACCGGTTGCGTCACCTGCGGCATCGGCATCTCCACCGTGCCCGGGGTCACCATCTCGTACATCTCGCCGACCGATCCGGTCGCGAGGACCGGCGAGAAGCGCGAACTGGGCGGCCTGGAATTCGAGTTCCTCTACGCCCCGGACACCGAGGCGCCCGAGGAGATGCACATCTGGGTGCCCCAGCTCGGGGCGCTCACGTGCGCGGAGAACGCCAACCACTCCCTGCACAACATCCAGACGCTGCGCGGCGCGCGGACCCGGGACGCCCGCAACTTCGCCCGCTACCTCGACGAGACCCTGGAACGCTGGGGCGACGACGTGGAGGTCCACTACGGGCCGCACACCTGGCCGGTCTGGGGCAACGAGCCGGTCACCTCGTTCCTGGAGTCGCAGCGCGACACGTACAAGTACATCCACGACCAGGCGCTCCGGCTCGCCAACAAGGGATACACCCCGTTGGAGGCGGCCGAGGTGGTCGAGCTGCCCGAGGAGCTGGGCCGCAAGTGGTTCAACCGCGGCTACCACGGCACCCTCCACCACGACGTCCGCGCCGTGTTCACCAAGGAACTCGGCATGTGGGACGGCGATCCCGTCTCCCTCCACCCCCACCCCCCGGTCGAGTCGGCCCGCCGCCTCACCGAGCTGATCGGTCCCGAGCGGATCCTCGCCGAGGGGCGCCGCGCGTTCGACGCGGGCGACTACCGGTGGGCCGCGCAGATCCTGCACGCGCTGGTGTTCGCCGACCCGGAGAACACCGAGGCGAAGAACCTCCAGGCCGACGCCTACGAACAGATGGGCTACCAGGCCGAAGGGCCCCAGTGGCGGGGCATCTTCCTCACCGCGGCCAAGGAACTCCGCGAGGGCGTCCTGCCGGCGGCGTTCGCCTCGGCCAGCCCGGACTCGATCCTGGCCATGCCGATCGACATCCTCTTCGACTACGCCGCCGTCCACCTCATCGGCGACAAGGCCGCCACCGCCGACTTCCGCGTCGACTTCCGCTTCACGGACGCCGGGGCCGAGGAGACCTGGACGATGTGGGTCCGCCGAGGCGTCCTCAACGCCCGCCGCGGCCCCTCGCCCGACACCCAGCTCACGGTGACCGGCCCCAAGGCGGCCCTCGTCGCCACACTCCTCAAGCCGGCGACCGCCCCGCAGTCGGCCGCGGCGGGAAAGATCACCCTGAACGGGGACGAGACCGTGCTCCAGACCCTCGCCGGGCTGCTCGACGACTTCGACCCCGACTTCGCCCTCGTCACTCCCTGATCCCGCCGCCGGACGCCCAGTTCAAGGGCGCGGTGGGGGAGTCCCGCCAGGAGAGGAGTCACTAACGGCGGAGACACGGTCGCGATACGCGGCGGAAACCGGCCATCCCTAATTTCTGTCGTCCGACAGGTATTCGCAGGAACTCGCCTCCGCGACAGGGGACCGCCATGACCGTCACCACCGATCCCACTCCGCCGGCACCGCCCTCGCCCGGCCCCGCGGGCGAGGGCACGCCGGGTGAGGGCGACGGCTCGCTCGCCGCGTTCGGCTACCCCCAGGAACTGCGGCGGCGGATGGGGCGGTACGCCTCCTTCGCCGCCGGGTTCTCCTTCATCTCCGTACTCACCACGGTCTTCCAGTTCTTCTCCCTCGGCTACTCCTTCGGGGGGCCGCTCTTCTTCTGGACCTGGCCCGCCGTCCTCGCCGGCCAGCTCCTCGTCGCCGCCTGCTTCGCCGAACTCGCCGCCCGGATGCCCATCGCGGGGGCGATCTACCAGTGGGCGAGCCGGCTCGGCACGCCGGCCTTCGGCTGGTACGCGGGCTGGATCATGGTCACCGGTCGGATTGTGGTCGTGGCCGCCGCCGCACTCGCCCTCCAGGTCGTCCTGCCCGCCGTCTGGCCGGGCTTCCAGATCGTCGGCGGGGACCCGTCACCCACGACCACCAGCGGCGCCGCCAACGCCGCCGTCCTCGGCCTCGCCCTGCTCGGGCTCACCACCCTGCTCAACGTCCTGGACAACCGCGCGCTGTCGGCCGTCAACACGGTCGGCGTCACCGCCGAGATCGCCGGGGTCGCCCTGATCGTCACCCTCCTCGCCACCCACGCCGAGCGCGATCCCGGCATCACCCTGCACACCGATGGACAGGGCGGCCTGATCGCGGCGCTTCTGGTGGGCTCGTTCACCGCCGCGTACGTCCTCATCGGCTTCGAGAGCGCGAGCGAGATGAGCGAGGAGACCGTCAACCCCCGGCGTGTCGCCCCCCGGACGACGCTCGGCGCGCTCACCACGTCCGGCGTCTGCGGCGGGCTGCTGCTGCTCGGCGGGCTGCTCGCCGCGCCCAGCCTCACCGACGGGCGGTTGGCGACCGAGGGCCTGAGCTACGTGCTCACCAGCACCCTCGGCGACGACCTCGGCAGGGTCCTGCTCGCCGACGTGGCCCTGGCCATCTGCGCGGCGACCCTGGCGATCCAGACCTCGGCGACCCGCATGCTCTACTCCATGGCGCGCGACGGCGTCCTCCCGCGCTCGGCGCGGCTGGCCCGGGTGCCGGGGCGGACCGGGATGCCCGGCACGGCCGCGGTGGTGGTCGGCGTCGGCGCGGGGCTGCTGCTCCTGCTCAACCTCGCCTCGCCGCAGGCGTTCCTCGCCATCGGCACGACGTGCATCGCGATGGTGTACCTGGCGTACGCGATGGTCACCGGGCCGATGCTGGTCCGGCGGCTGAGGGGCGAGTGGCCCCCGGCCGCCGACGGCGACCGCGACGAGCTCGGCAGGCCGCTGTTCTCCCTCGGCCGCTGGGGACTGCCCGTCAACGTGCTCGCGGTCGGCTACGGCCTCTTCATGACGGTCAACCTCGCCTGGCCGCGCGCCGAGGTGTACGACCCGGAGGGCGGCCACTGGTACTTCCAGTGGTTCACCCTCCTGGTGGTCGGCGCCACCGTCGCGACGGGCGCCGCGTACCGCTGGTACCGCCGCAGCGGGAACGCCGGCCAGGCGTCGAAGGAGCCGAATGCGTCGGAGGCCTCGAACGGGGGCTCACGCCTCCTGGTGTGACGCTTCGCCCGTCGCCGGGTCGGACATCGCCGCGAGGAGCCGCTGCCCCTCGCGGCGCAGCCGTGCCAGCGAGCGCTGCGGCACGCCCGCCACGCGGAGCGCCGCGTCGGCCGTCGCCGTCGCCAGGGCCCGCTCGTCGCGGGCGGGATCGGCACGCCGGATGAGGATCACGCTTTCGGTGAGGCCGAAGAGAAGGTCCGTACGGAGCGTCAGGTCCTCCGCGCCGAGCGCCGCCCCCGCCTCCGTGGCGGCCAGCAACTCCCCGTAACACCGCCGGAGTTCGGAGCGGACCCGGTGGAAGGCCGCGAAGCGGTCCGTCCGCACCTCGGGCAGCAGGTAGAGCGCCCCCAGGTTGTGCGGTCCGCCGCACAGCAGCGCCGCGTCGGAGTGGCACAGGGCCCACAGCCGCGCCTCCGGCGCCGCCTCCGCGTCGGACACGAGCCCGCGCGCCACCTCCAGGGAGGGGCGGACGGTGCCTTCGAGGAGCTCCGCGAGGATCGCTTCCTTGCCGTCGAAGTAGTGGTAGAGCGACGCCTGCCGCAGCCCGGCGCGTTCCGCGATCGTGCGGGTGGACGTCGCGGTGTAGCCACGGGTGGTGAACAGCTCGGCCGCCACGGCCAGCACGTCGTCACGGGGCTCCAGGCCGCTCGCGGGACGCTCCTTGACCCGCGGTCGGCCGACTCTCCTGCTGGTGGGCGTGGTCACCCGGTGATCCTCGCACAGGGCCGGCGCCTCCCTCCGGGCCGAGCCCCCGGGTGAGTTTCCGGTAACCGACGCGCAACGCGCGGGCAATGGCGGCGAAGCGCCCGCTCCCTAATTTCTGTCGAGCGACAGAAATCCGAACCGACCGGAGGTTGAGCGATGGCGACACCGTCAGCGTCGACACCGTCAGCGACAGCGCCGACGCCCTCAGAGCCGGCGTCGACGACAGCGTCGACGCACGGCGCGCGCGACCACGCCCGCGCCCAGGAGGGCACGCGGGTCGACGCCATGCCCGTCCTGCCCGCGAGCAGTTGGCCCGCGCCTCCCGAGGGCGTGGACGCCGGGGACGTCGTGTGGGCCGAGACCGTGGCGGGCGGCAACTACACCCACAAGGTCCTCGCCAGGGGCACCGAGCTGCGGCTGACCGACCTCACGGGCGACGCCTGCGCGCAGCTCCTGCTCTTCGGCGCCGACCGCCCCTGGGAGCGGCTGAACGTGGCCGACACCGTCAAGGTGCTCTGGAACGCGTACCTCGGAGAGGGGCACCTGCTCCTGTCCGACCAGGGGAGGGTCCTCGCCTCCGTCACCCAGGACACCTCCGGCCGGCACGACGCCCTCACCGGCACCTCCACCCTCGCGCGCAACACCGAGCGGTACGGGGACGGGACCCCGCAGTCCGCCTCGCCGGCGGGTCGCGAGCTGTTCAAGCTCGCCGCCCTGAAGAACGGCCTCGCCCCGCGCGACCTCCCGCCGTCCGTCTCCTTCTTCCAGGGCGTACGGATCGACGACGACGGCACCACCCGGTTCACCGGCTCCGCGGGCTCCGGAGCGACCGTCACCCTCCGCGCCGAACAGGACGTCACCGTCCTCCTCGTCAACGTCCCGCACCCCCTGGACCCGCGCCCCGAGTACCGCTGCGGGAACCTCGGCGTCCTCGCGTACCGGGCCGTGCCGACCGCCCCCGGCGACGCCCTGTGGAACGCAGGCCCCGAAGCGCGCCGAGCCTTCCTGAACACCGCCGACCACCTCACCGCCCGGGGGATCGCATGACCACCACCATCAGCCCGCCGGGCCGCGTCGTCTCCGACGACACGGTCCCCGCCCGCGCCGCCTGGTCCGCGGTCGTCCGCAAGGGCCAGTGGCTGACCGTCACCGACCTCCACGGCAACCAGGCCGCGGACTTCCTCCTCTACGACGCGCACGACACCTCCGTGCGCTACAGCGCCCCCGACACGATCCAGGCCCAGGGCGGCCTCTTCCTGACCACCGGCTCGGTGCTCCTGTCCAACGAGCACACCCCGCTGATGACCGTCGTCGAGGACACCTGCGGCCGGCACGACACCATCGGCGGCGCCTGCTCCAAGGAGTCCAACACCCTCCGCTACGGCCACCACACCTGGTCGCAGCACGCCTGCGTGGAGAACTTCCTCGCCGAGGGCGCCCGGCACGGCCTCGGCAAGCGCGACCTGGTCTCCAACATCAACTGGTTCATGAACGTCCCCGTCGAGCAGGACGGCACCCTCGGCATCGTCGACGGCCTCTCGGCCCCCGGGCTGCGCGTCGTGCTCCGCGCCGAGACCGACGTCCTCGCGCTGCTCTCCAACTGCCCGCAGATCAACAACCCCTGCAACGGCTTCGACCCGACGGCCGTACGGATGACGATCACCGAGCCCGACGGGCCCGACGGGCCCGACGACAGCGACGAGGACTGACCACGATGACGTTCGACACCCTGCTGGTCGCCAACCGCGGCGAGATCGCGGCACGCGTCATCCGCACCGCCCGGCAGCTCGGCCTGCGCACCGTCGCGGTGTACTCCGACGCGGACCGCGGCGCCGAGCACGTCCGGCTGGCCGACGAGGCCGTCCGCCTCGGCCCCGCGCCCGCCAAGGAGTCGTACCTCGACGCCGACCTGGTCCTGAAGGCCGCCAAGGACACCGGCGCCGGAGCCGTCCACCCCGGCTACGGATTCCTGTCCGAGGACGCCGACTTCGCGCGCCGCTGCGCCGACGCCGGCATCGTCTTCGTCGGCCCCACCCCCGAACAACTGGAGCTGTTCGGCGCCAAGCACACCGCGCGCGCCGCCGCCGAGGCGGCAGGGGTGCCGCTCGCGCCCGGCACCGGGCTCCTCCCCGATGTGGCCGCGGCCCTCGCGGCGGCCGAGGACATCGGCTATCCGGTGATGCTCAAGGCGACCGGCGGCGGGGGCGGCATCGGCATGCAGGCCTGCCACGGCGCGGCCGACCTCGCCGGCGCCTGGGAGCGGGTGCAGCGGGTGGCCGCGGCCTCCTTCTCCTCCGCCGGCGTCTTCCTGGAGCGGCTCGTGGAGCGGGCCCGCCACGTCGAGGTGCAGGTCTTCGGCGACGGGCAGGGCAAGGTCGTCACCTTCGGCGACCGGGACTGCTCGCTCCAGCGCCGCAACCAGAAGGTCCTGGAGGAGGCCCCGGCGCCCGGGCTTCCGGACCGGGTCCGCCGCGGACTCGCCGAGGCCGCCCGGGACCTGTGCGCCTCGGTGGACTACCGCTCCGCCGGCACGGTCGAGTTCGTGTACGACGCCGCCCGCGAGGAGGCGTACTTCCTGGAGGTCAACACCCGTCTCCAGGTCGAGCACCCGGTCACCGAGGAGATCCACGGCGTCGACCTGGTCGCGTGGATGCTGCGGCTCGCCCAGGGCGACACGGCCGTCGTCACCGAACCCCCGACGCCCGGGGGCCACGCCGTCGAGGCCCGCATCTACGCGGAGGACCCCACCCGCGACCACCGCCCGAGCGCGGGCCTCCTGACCCGCGTCACGTTCCCTCCGGGCGTCCGCGTGGACACCTGGGTGGAGACCGGCACCGAGGTCACCACCGCGTACGACCCGATGCTCGCGAAGGTCGTCGCGCACGGCGCCGACCGCGCCGAGGCACTCGACCGGCTCGACGCGGCGCTCGCCGCGACCCGTGTCGACGGCATCGAGACGAACCTCGGCCTGGTACGGGCCGCGCTCCGGGATCCCGCCGTGCGCGCCGCCGCCCACTCGACCGCCTCGCTCGCCACGATCGTCGACCCCACCCCGCGCATCGAGGTCGTCGCGCCGGGCACCCTGACGACCGTGCAGGACTGGCCCGGCCGCACCGGCCACTGGCAGGTCGGCGTCCCGCCCGGCGGCCCGATGGACGACCTGTCCTT
Organism: Streptomyces sp. NPDC042346; assembly: GCF_055581845.1. NCBI lineage: Bacteria > Bacillati > Actinomycetota > Actinomycetes > Kitasatosporales > Streptomycetaceae > Streptomyces > Streptomyces sp. NPDC042346. The sequence continues at coordinate 385,171 of NZ_JBVJEH010000005.1, forward strand.
CCGGCTCGGCAACACCGCGCTCGGCAACGACGAAGGCGCCCCCGGCCTGGAGTGCACCCTCCAGGGTCCCTCCCTCCGGTTCACCCACCCGACCACGGTCTGCGTCACCGGCGCCCCCGCACACGTGACGATCGACGGCACCCCCGTACCGCAATGGGAGCCGGTCACCCTCGACGCCGGACGGACCCTCGCCGTCGGGGCCCCCGACGAGCACGGCCTGCGCACCTACGTGCTGTTCGCGGGCGGCCTCGACGTACCGGAGTTCCTGGGCAGCGCCGCCACCTTCACCCTCGGCCGGTTCGGCGGACACGGCGGCCGCGCCCTGCGCGCCGGTGACGTCCTGCACGGCGGCGAAGCCCGTACGGAGACCTCCGTCGTCCCCCTCGACGACCGTCCGGCCCTCGGCGGCACGTGGTGGATCGGCGCGGTCGAAGGCCCGCACGCCGCCCCCGAGTTCTTCACCGAGGACGACATCCGCGACTTCTACGCCGCGGACTGGAAGGTGCACTTCAACTCGGCGCGCACCGGTGTCCGCCTGGTCGGCCCCAAGCCGCGCTGGGCACGCGCGGACGGCGGCGAGGCGGGCCTCCACCCGTCCAACATCCACGACACGCCGTACTCCGTCGGCGCCGTCGACTACACCGGCGACATGCCCGTCCTCCTCGGCCCCGACGGGCCCTCCCTCGGCGGCTTCGTCTGCCCGGCGACGGTCGTCACCGGACAGCGCTGGAAGCTCGGCCAGCTCCGGCCCGGCGACACGGTCCGCTTCGTCCCGGTCACCACGGCGGCGGCGGGCGAGCTGCGGCGCAGGCCCGCCTCGGCCCCGCGGGCCGACCGCGAGGCCGTCGTCGACGGCGGAGTCCTCGCGCGACGGGAGGAGAGCGCGGGCCGCCCGGCGGTCACGTACCGCCGCAGCGGCGACGACAACCTCCTCGTCGAGTACGGACCCATGCAGCTCGACCTGGCGCTGCGCATGCGCGTCCACGCGCTCGCGGAGGCACTGGCCGCGCGCGCACTGCCCGGCGTCGTCGACCTGACCCCCGGCATCCGCTCGCTCCAGATCGCGACGAACCCCGACGTGCTGTCCCCGCCGGCGCTCCTCGACGTCGTGCTGCGCGTGGAGGAGGAGCTCCCCGCCACCGACGAGCTGGTGGTGCCCAGCCGTACCGTGCACCTCCCGCTGTCCTGGGACGACCCCGCGACCCGGGAGGCCATAGCCCGCTACACGGCCGGCGTGCGCGACGACGCCCCGTGGTGCCCCTCGAACATCGAGTTCATCCGCCGCGTCAACGGCCTCGACACCACGGACGACGTCCACCGCACCGTCTTCGACGCCGAGTACCTGGTCCTGGGCCTCGGCGACGTCTACCTCGGCGCACCCGTCGCCACCCCGCTGGACCCGCGGCACCGGCTGGTCACGACCAAGTACAACCCGGCCCGCACCTGGACCGCGGAGAACTCGGTCGGCATCGGCGGCGCGTACCTGTGCGTCTACGGCATGGAGGGGCCCGGCGGCTACCAGTTCGTCGGCCGCACCACGCAGGTGTGGTCGGGCTGGCAGCAGCGCGGAGCCTTCGCACCCGGCAGGCCCTGCCTGATGCGCTTCTTCGACCGGATCAGGTGGTACCCGGTCGGGGCCGACGAACTCCTGGAACTGCGCGCGGACATCATCTCCGGCCGCTTCGTGCCGAAGACCGAGGAAGGCACCTTCTCGCTCGCCGAGTACCGTGCCTTCCTCGACCGGAACGCCGCGTCCATCGCCGCGTTCCGGGCCCGGCAGAGCGCCGCGTTCGGCGCCGAGCGCGACGCCTGGGAGGCCGCCGGCGAGTTCGCCCGCGCCGAGGCCGCCGCCGTGGTCACGCCGCCCCCCTCCGACATCACGGTGCCGGAGGGCGGCCGACTGGTCGAGGCCGAGTTCACCGCCTGCGTCTGGCAGGTCGACGTCGCGGTCGGAGACCGGGTGTCGGCGGGTCAGCAGCTCGTCGCGCTGGAGGCGATGAAGATGGAGGCGCCGGTAGCGGCACCCGTCGACGGCATCGTCGCGGAGGTCCTGATCACACCGGGCAGCCGGGTCGAGGCGGGCACCGCCCTCGTCGTCCTCGCTCCCGTCGAGACCGCGGAGGCACCAGCATGATCACCGCAGTGGAGCGGGTACGGGCCGCGTACGCCCGCATCGCCCGGGTGGACCGGCCCGAGGTGTGGATCGACCTGCGCCCGCAGGCGGAGGCGGAGGCGGACGCCGCTGCGGTCGACGCGCGGACCGCCGCCGGCGAGCGGCTGCCGCTGGCCGGGACGGTGTTCGCGGTCAAGGGCAACATCGACGTGGCCGGGCTTCCGACCACGGCCGCCTGCCCTTCGTACGCTTACCGGCCGGAGGCCGACGCCCCGGCGGTGGCACGCCTGAAGGCGGTGGGGGCCGTGCTCCTCGGCACCACGAACCTCGACCAGTTCGCGACCGGCCTGGTCGGCACGCGCAGCCCGTACGGCGCGGTCCGCAACGCCGTCGACCCCACGTACGTCTCGGGCGGCTCCTCGTCCGGATCGGCGGTCTCGGTCGCCCTCGGCATCGCGGACCTCGCGCTCGGCACGGACACCGCCGGCTCGGGCCGGGTCCCGGCCGCCTTCAACGGCATCGTCGGGCTCAAGCCGACGATCGGTCTGGTCCCGACCGAGGGCGTCGTCCCGGCCTGCGCGTCGCTCGACTGCGTGACGGTCTTCGCCCGCACGCTCCCGGAGGCCGAGCGGGCGCTGTCCTTCATGGCGGCGCCGCCGGCGCGGGAACTCCCCGCCCTGGAGCAGCGCCGCCCGGGACCGTGGCGGATCGCCGTACCCGACACCGGGCAGCTGGGCGAGCTCGACAAGGGCTGGGCGGAGGCGTTCCGGTCGGCCGTGGCCCGGCTCGCCGACGCGGGCGCCGAGATCCTGCCCGTCGATCTGACGCCGTTCACCGAAGCGGCCACGATGCTGTACGAGGGGGCGTTCGTCGCCGAGCGCTACACCGCGGTGGGCGCGTTCGTCGACGCGGGCTCGGCGGACCTCGACCCCACGGTGGCCGGGATCGTCTCCCGCGCCCGGGACATCCCGGCCCACCGGCTGTACGCGGACCGGGCGAAGCTCGCCTCCCTGCGTGCCGCGGCGCTCGCCTCCCTGGGCGACGCGGACGCGCTGCTCCTGCCGACGACACCGGGCCACCCGACCCTCGCCGAGGTCGCGGCCGACCCGCTGGGTGCGAACGCCCGGCTCGGCCGGTTCACCAACGCGACCAACCTGTTCGACCTGGCGGCGGTCGCCGTCCCGGCCGGCGACGTGAACGGGCTGCCGTTCGGCGTCATGCTGATCGGCCCGGCGTTCACGGACGAGCGGCTCGCGCGCGTCGCCGGACTGCTCACCACGCCGCCGACGCGTCTCGCGGTGGTGGGCGCGCACCTGTCCGGACAGCCGCTCAACGGGCAGCTGCTCGCCCTCGGCGGCCGACTGACACGCACGACCACGACCGCACCCGCCTACCGGCTGTACGCCCTGGACACCGTCCCGCCCAAGCCGGGCCTCGTCCGGGTCCGCGAAGGCGGTGCCGCGATCGAGGCCGAGGTCTGGCGGCTTCCCGCCGAGGGCCTCGGGGCGCTCCTCGCGTCGCTGCCCCGCCCGATGGCCCTGGGCAGCGTGGAACTCGCGGACGGAACCTCCGTACCCGGCTTCCTCTGCGAACCCGAGGCCCTCGACGGCGCCCGCGAGATCACCTCGTACGGCGGCTGGCGCGCCGCCATTCCGTCCGTCGAGGAGCGGGCGCGTCAGCCGGCGTCACCCTCGGACCCCGTCCGCTGACTCCCCAGGAGTTCGGCGAGGCCGCGGCGGGTGGCGGCGATGACGACCCGGTCCTCCGGGCGCAGGACGTAGCCGGGGTGGAGGTCCCACAGGAGCTGGGGCTGTTCGCCTTCGTGGCGGGCCGAGGCGAGGTCGGGTCGTCGGGTGCCCGGGGAGGCGGTGTCGAGCGCGAGGACGCGCCACCCGCCCGGGCGGAACGCCTCGGTCACGGTGCGGCCTTCGAGCTGGGGGAGTCCCGCGACGGCGAGGGCGGCGAACACCAGGACCCGGCGTTCCACGGGGATCGCGCCCAGGATCTGGCGGCCCATCATGGCGCCGGCGAAGGCGGGCGCGGCGAGGTGGGAGACGCTGCGGCTGCGGGTGAGCGCCTCGGGGTGCGCCGCGCGCAGGGTGCGGTACACGGCGGTGGCGAAGTCGTCGTCGTACAGGCGCAGGGCGACGCGCAGGTCGGGCTTGACCGTGCGGGCGTAGAGCGTCGCCTCCAGGTTGGTGGTGTCGGAGCTGGTGAGGGCGAGCAGGGCGTGCGCCCGGTGGACCTTCGCGGCCTCCAGGACGCCGTCCTCGGTGACGTCGCCGAGGACCACGGGGATGCCCAGGCCGCGGGCCAGGGGGATGCCGCGGGCGTCGGGGTCCTCCTCGACGCAGACGACGGGGATGTCGAGTTCCCGCAGCCGGGCCAGGACACGGGTGCCGATCTTGCCGAGTCCCAGCAGGACGACGTGGCCGGACAGGCCGCGGGGCGGACGGCGCAGCGCACCCGCGGCACGGAAGGTGCCGAGCGCCTCCAGCGCTCCGGCGACCAGGAGGGGAAGCAGGGCGAGGCCGACGAGCCCGGACAGGAGCTGGAGGATCTGATGGGTGACCGAGGCGTCGACCGCGGGGTCGTTGATCGAGAACAGGTCGAGCAGCGTGATGTACGCGGCGTGCACGGGGTCGGCGTCGGTGAGCAGGGTGGTGGTGAGCGTCAGGCCGAGCACGGAGGCGGCGATGCCGGCGAGCGCCCACCGCAGCCGGCTGGAGAAGAGTTCGCGAAGCGGGGCGCCACGGCGGGCCGGGCGACGCGAGGACCGGGCGGGTCCGGCGTACCGGAGGGCCTCCAGGACGACGCTCCCGCGCCCGGTCGAGAGCGTCACGGCCCGGTCGTCGGGCAGGAGCAGGGGGCCCTGGGGGCCGCTGGCCTCCGAGCCCTCGGCGCCCGCCGGATCGGTGGTGGTGGACGACAGCAGCGCCAGCGTGCACAGGCCCGGGTCCGGGAGCTCGCCGCGTCCGGGCGGGGTGCGTTCGGCGGCGCGCAGGAGGACGCCGTCGGCCTGTACGACCTTGCTCGTCCCGGCGACGGCGGTGGCGGCGAGCGCGGGGGCCGCCGTGTCCGCGTCGGACAGCACGGTCGTGGAGGCGTCGAGGACGCTGCGATCGATGCCGGGGGAGTGCACGAGGGCGGCCTGGTCGAGCAGCTCCTCCAGATGCTGTCCCAGCTTCCGGTCGTACATGCGGACCACGAGCCGCAGTCCGGGGCTGAGCCGCCGGGCGGCGAGTGCGGCGCGCAGGTTCGTCTCGTCGTCCTCGTACAGCAGGGCGAGCGCGGCGGCCCGGTCCACCCCGGCCCGCGAGAGCGCCGCCTCGGTGGGTGCCGACGCCTCGACGTCCGGTTCCCCGGCCTGGTCGCCGGGAGCGACGAGGACGACCCGCTGGCGGTAGACGTCCCGTAACTCGGCGGCGAGCCGATGCGCGAGCCCGTCGTCGCCACAGACCACCATGTGGCCGCCGGTCCGTCGGTCTCCCGTGTCCTGGTGCGATGGCGCGATCATGATTCCCCCCGGCCCCTCGCCCCGTTCCTGCGTCTCCCCTTGCCAGGGATGGTTCCAGGGAATCGCACGTCTGTGCACTGCCGGACTCCGGCAGTCCCTGCGTGCTTCTGGATGCCGTGCGCGTGACGGAGGCCCGGTGCTGGACAGTCGCTCCCGCCCGGCATAGCCTCCGATTCACTTATTCAATTTATTGAGTACACGAGGAGGGTGCATGCACCCGTTCCGCAAGGCCGTCGAGGACCGTGACCCGGACGCCCTGGAGGCGCTGCTCGCCGAGGACGTCGTCTTCACCAGCCCGGTGGCCTTCGCGCCGTACGCGGGCCGGGCGATGACCGCCGCCATCCTCCGCGGCGTGCTGCGCGTCTTCGAGGACTTCGCGTACGTACGCGAGATCGGGAACCCCGACGGCCGCGACCACGCCCTCGTCTTCACCGCGACCGTCGACGGGAAGCAGATCCACGGCTGCGACTTCCTGCACGTCGACGAGGAGGGGAAGATCGACGACCTGACCGTCATGGTCCGCCCCCTCTCGGCGGCCCGGGCGCTCGCCGACGCCATGGGCGCGCAGTTCGACCGGATCGCCCGCGAGGCCGCCGGCGGCTGAGGGGTACGGGGGCGTCCCCTCAGACCGCTGCCGTCCTCGGCGTGCCGCGGAACGTGCGCCGGTAGGCGAGCGGGGTGACCCCGATCGCGGCGTGCAGGTGCTGCCGCAGCGACGTGCCGGTGGCGAAGCCGACCTGCCCGGCGATGTCGTCCACGGCCAGGTCTGTGGTCTCCAGGAGCTGCCGGGCGCGCGTCACCCGCTGCTGGATCAGCCACCGGCCGGGGCTCATGCCGACCTCCTCGTCGAACCGCCGGGCGAAGGTCCGCAGGCTCATCCGGGCGTGCCCGGCGAGCTCGCTCAGGGCGATCGGCTCGTGCAGCCGCTCCAGCGCCCACTGCCGGGTCGCCGAGGTGTCGTTCGCCGTCGCCTCGGGGACCGGCTGCTCGATGTACTGCGCCTGCCCGCCGTCCCGCCACGGCGGTGCGACGCACATCCGCGCCACCTGGTTGGCGACGGCGGCGCCGTGGTCCTTCCGTACGAGATGGAGGCAGACGTCCATCCCCGAGGCGGCGCCCGCCGAGGTCAGCACCGAGCCGTCGTCGACGAAGAGGACGTCGGGGTCGAGCGCCACCCCCGGGAACCACGAGCGGAAGGTCTCCACGAGCGCCCAGTGGGTCGTGGCGGGCCGCCCGTCGAGCATCCCGGCCGCGGCCAGCACGAACGCGCCCGTGCAGATGGACACCAGCCGGGCCCCCGGGGGTACGGCCGCGAGGGCCTCGGCGACCCCCGGCGGCGCCTCGCGGGTGAGGAGCGACAGGTCGAAGGGCGGCAGCACCACCGTGTCGGCCGTGCGCAGCACCTCCGGGCCGTGCGCGACGGTCACCGAGAAGTCGGCGTTCGTGCGGACCGGCAGGCCGTCCACCGAGCAGGTCACGACCTCGTAGAACTCGGGCGCGGCACCGAACACGCGGTTCGAGATCCCCAGCTCGAAGGGGTACACCCCGTCCAGGGCGAGGACGACGACGCGGTGGCGGCTCCCCGCGGCCGGCGTGGGGGACTCGGCGTTGTCGGCGCCGTTGGCAGAATCCTGTCGAAAGATGGCCATCGTGCCATGGTACGCCGCGGGGCGGACGGCGAGGCTGGGGGCATGACGAATCACCGCACCATGCGCGCCATCAGCCAGGACGTCCACGGCACCCCCGAGGTGCTCCAGGAGGTCGAGGTCCCGCGGCCCGAGCCGGGCCTGAACCAGATCCTCGTCGCCGTCCGCGCGGCCGGCGTCAATCCCACCGACTGGAAGCACCGCTCCACGGGGCTGTTCCTCGACCGTCTGCCGCTCGTCCTCGGCTGGGACGTCTCCGGGGTCGTGGAGGCCGTCGGCTACGGCGTGACCGTGTTCAAGCCGGGCGACGAGGTCTTCGGGATGCTGCCCTACCCGAACGGTGTCGGCTCGCACGCCGAGTACGTGACGGGCCCCGCCCGCGCCTTCGCGCACAAGCCGGCTGACGTCGACCACGTCCAGGCCGGAGCCCTCCCGCTCGCCGCCCTCACCGCGTACCAGGCGATCGTCGACACCGCCCAGGTCGGCCCGGGGCAGCGGGTCCTCGTCCACGCGGCCGCCGGCGGAGTAGGCCACCTCGCCGTCCAGATCGCCAAGTCCCGCGGCGCCTACGTCATCGGCACCGCGAGCGCCGCCAAGCACGACTTCGTCCGCTCCCTCGGCGCCGACGAGGTGATCGACTACCGCTCGGTCGACTTCGCCGAGGTCGTCGCCGACGTCGACATGGTCCTCGACACCGTCTCCGGTGACACCCGCGTACGCTCCCTCGGCGTCCTGCGCCCCGGCGGCATCCTCGTATCGCTCCTCCCGGGCACCGACCCGGACGAGCCGGCGAAGGCCGCGGCGCGGGGAGTGCGCGTGGAGACCCTCCTCGTGGAGGCCGACCACGCCGGCATGAACGCCGTCGCCGACCTCGCCGGGTCCGGCGCCCTGCGCGCCCACGTCGAGGCCGTCTTCCCGCTCGCCGAAGCCGCCAAGGCCCACGCCCTCGGCGAGACCGACCGCACCACGGGCAAGATCGTCCTGGTCGTGGAGGGTCGGTCCGACAGGGAGGCCGCCGGGGAGCCCGCCGGGGAGCCCGCCGGGGTCTGAACCACCCGTGGTGCCTACCCCCGCGACGCCGGAAGGGCCGGCCCGGCGCACAGTGCGCCGGGCCGGCCCTTCCGGTGAGCGGTGAGCGTCAGTCCGTGCCCATCTCCATCGCCGCGCGGTCCAGCATCTCGTCGTCGCCGGAGACCTCGCCGCGGGAGGCGATCGCCTCGGCGCCGCCCTCCGGCAGCTCCGTCAGGGTGCCGATCAGACCGGTCGCGGCCGCCTGGGCGGCACCGATGGCCGGGCTGCCCGTACCGATCAGGCCGAGCGTGGCGTACTGCTCCAGCTTGGCGCGGGAGTCGGCGATGTCGAGGTTCCGCATGGTGAGCTGACCGATCCGGTCCACCGGGCCGAACGCCGAGTCCTCGGTGCGCTCCATGGAGAGCTTGTCCGGGTGGTAGCTGAAGGCCGGGCCCGTCGTGTCGAGGATCGAGTAGTCCTCGCCGCGCCGCAGCCGCAGGGTCACCTCGCCGGTGACGGCCGCGCCGACCCAGCGCTGGAGCGACTCGCGGACCATCAGGGCCTGCGGGTCCAGCCAGCGGCCTTCGTACATGAGGCGGCCGAGGCGCCGGCCCTCGTTGTGGTACTGGGCGAGGGTGTCCTCGTTGTGGATCGCGTTGACGAGCCGCTCGTAGGCCGCGTGGAGCAGGGCCATGCCGGGCGCCTCGTAGATGCCGCGGCTCTTGGCCTCGATGATCCGGTTCTCGATCTGGTCCGACATGCCCATGCCGTGGCGGCCGCCGATGGCGTTGGCCTCCATCACCAGGTCGACGGCGGAGGAGAACTCCTTGCCGTTGATGGTCACGGGGCGGCCCTGGTCGAAGCCGATCGTGACGTCCTCGGTGGCGATCTCGACCGAGGGGTCCCAGAAGCGGACGCCCATGATGGGCTCCACCGTCTCGACACCGGTGTTCAGGTGCTCCAGGGTCTTCGCCTCGTGCGTGGCGCCCCAGATGTTGGCGTCGGTGGAGTACGCCTTCTCCGTGCTGTCCCGGTAGGGGAGGTCGTGGGCGACGAGCCACTCCGACATCTCCTTGCGGCCGCCGAGCTCGGTCACGAAGTCCGCGTCGAGCCACGGCTTGTAGATCCGCAGGTGCGGGTTGGCCAGCAGGCCGTACCGGTAGAACCGCTCGATGTCGTTGCCCTTGAACGTCGAGCCGTCGCCCCAGATCTGGACGTCGTCCTCGAGCATGGCCCGGACCAGCAGGGTGCCGGTGACGGCGCGGCCGAGCGGCGTGGTGTTGAAGTAGGCGCGGCCGCCCGAGCGGATGTGGAACGCTCCGCAGGTGAGCGCGGCCAGGCCTTCCTCGACCAGCGCGGCGCGGCAGTCGACCAGGCGGGCGATCTCGGCGCCGTACGCCTTCGCGCGGCCGGGCACCGAGGCGATGTCGGGCTCGTCGTACTGGCCGATGTCGGCGGTGTAGGTGCACGGGACGGCGCCCTTGTCGCGCATCCACGCGACCGCGACCGAGGTGTCGAGGCCGCCCGAGAAGGCGATGCCGACGCGCTCGCCGGCGGGAAGGGAGGTGAGGACCTTAGACATAGGAAGAGTATGCATCATCCTGCATGGTCATGCAACGTGGGTCCGTGCAGAGATCTCCACCGGGTGGGCTTACCCCTGGTACGGTCCCTCACCAGCCGAAGCTCCGCCCGGGAGAGCGCGTCGGCGTCCGGGACGGGGTGGAGAGAGTGCGGCGAACGAGCGGAGTGCTGACCGAGGAGCTCGCCGAGGCGATACGGGGGACCGCCGAGGACATCGCGGCGGTCCTGCGCCCGCCCCGGGGCGACGGCGCCGGGCAGCACGCCGGCCTGCCGGTTCCCCGCTCCACCTGGACGGTCGGCGAGGCCGCCGCCCACCTGGCCCAGGCGAACGCCCTCATGGCCGACCTCGCCGCCGGACACGAGCGCCCCTACGGCGACGGCACCCCCGGCAGCCTGGCCGAGGCCAACGAACGCGCCCTCGCCGGGTTCGCGGAGCGCGACCCCGCCCCCCTCGCCGACATGATCGCGGCGCAGGCCGAGGTCTTCCTCGCCGCCGTCGAGCAGCGCGACCCGGCGGAGGTGCTCACCACCCCGCTCGGCACGATGAGCCCGGCCGTCCTCGGCTCGTACCTGCTGACCCACATGCTCGGCCACGGTTACGACCTGGCCCTCGCCCTGGGCCGCCCCCACATGCTCGACGCCCGGCGGGTCGTCCTCACCCTCCCCTTCATGCTCGCCGCGATGCCGAAGGTGGCCGACCCGGCCGCCGTCGCCGGTCTGACCGCGCGCTTCGCGGTACGGCTCCGGGGTGGCCCGGCGTTCGGCGTCACGATCACGGACGGCGCGGTCCGGGTCGACCACGAACCGCCGGCCCGCCCGGACTGCACGGTCCTCACCGAGCCCGTCGCCTTCCTCCTGCTCGCCCTGGGGCGGGTCGACCCGTGGCCCGTGATCGCCCGGGGCAAGGCGCTCGGCTGGGGCCGCAAGCCCTGGCTCGCGCCCCGCTTCCCCCGCCTCTTCCGCGCGCCCTGAGGCGCCGGGCGTCGCCCCGGCCCCCGCGCGCGGAGGCCCGGGCCGGTGGATGCTGGTAGTAGCCATGCGCGAGGAGGCAGACCATGACACGCACCCAGGAGTGGACGGTCGGCCTGGAACTGGTCGAGGAGAGCGGCAGGACGGACGCCGAGGCGCGGCTGACCACCGGCACCTCGACCATCACGGGCCACGGCACCGCCCGCTGCAACCCGTCGGACGTGGACGTCCCGGCGATCGGCGACGAGCTCGCCGCGAGCCGGGCGATGAAGGACCTGGCCGGCAAGCTCATGCGGGAGGCCAACCGGGAGATGGAGGCGGTGGGCGCGGGGACCGTACCCCGGCACACCGGTCCCGGATACGGCTGGCCGGAGGCGGTCTCCTGATCTCCCGCTCCTGATCTCCCTCTACCGGTCTCCCTCTCCTGACGGAGCCGCCACCCGCGCCCCGGGGGCTCCGCAGGAGGGCCGCGGGCGGCTTGGTGGTGGCCCCTACGAGCCGCTGTCCCTGTCCCCGTCCGCGTCCCCGTCGCTGTCCCCGTCCCCGTACACGAGCCGGTCCGCGACCTCGACGACTCCGTCCACGGTCTCGCACAGCCGGACGAGGATCGGTGCGACGTCGGGGTCCGCCAGGGTGCCGCTGAGCGTCACCACGCCCTCGTCGACGTCGATGTGCACGGCGGCGGGGGAGAGGCGCAGGATGCGGACGACGACGTCCTCGCGGATCTCCTCCTGGATCGACCGGTCCCGCCGCAGGAACAGCTGGAGGAGGTCGCTCCGGCTCAGGACGCCGATGAGCCGGCCGTCCGAGTCCACCACCGGCAGCCGCTTCACGCGGTGCCGCTCCATCAGCCGGGCCGCCTCGACCGCCGTCCAGGACGGACGGGCCGTCACGACCGGGCTCGACATCATGGCCTCGGCCGTGCTCGGGCCGTCCTTCGCGGTGTGCCGCCGCAGCAGGTCCGCCTCGGAGACGACGCCCACGGGCCGGTTGTCGTCGTCGACGACGGGGACCGCGGTGATGCCGTACTCGTCGAGGAGCCGCGCGATCTCCTTGAATGACGTCCCCCGCTGCACCGCGACCGCGGCCGGCGTCATCAGGTCCGCGACACTGCGGTTCCTCATCGTCCGTTCCGTCCCTTCTGTGTTCCGGACTCCATGATCCCGCACCGGGCGTAGTCCTGGCGTGAGGGGTCGGGGGGCGGGGGTTCGACGGGGGTTCGGTCGAGGTCTGCCGGGGGCTTGCGGGTATGTCATGTACATGGTTACTTCGGGTAAGTCGCGGTTCCGAGAAGGAAGAAGGACCCCCTCATGCCCTCCCCCCGCCCCTACCGTCGCCGCCGCTTCGGCGGCGCCCTCGCCCTGGCCCTCGCCCTCCTCGCGACGGCCGGCGCCACCGGAACGGCCGCCCCGGCCGCCCTGGCCGATCCGTCGATGCCGTCGGACGGTGCCTCCGGCGGGCTGCGCGAGGTGATGTTCGTCGGCAACAACTGGGACGGCACGGCCGACGTCATCGAGTCCCGGGGCGACCTCCGCCGCGTCGGGCGCGTGAACGTCGTCCCCGACCGCGAGGAGCGGCTGCGGGAGATCTACCTCAACCCCGTGAAGCTCGCCTTCTTCCTCGGCGTCCGCAGCGGGCCCGGGGAGGGGCACGACCAGCTCGTCGACGACATGTACGCGACCCCCGACGGCGCGTCCATGGTCGTCTCCCGCCCCAGCTTCGCCGACGTCGTCTCCCTCGACCTGCGCACCGGCCGGATCAACTGGCGCTTCCCCGTGGCCGGTTACCGCGCCGACCACATGGCCGTCTCGCCCGACGGCACCCGCGTCGCCGTCTCCGCCTCCACGGCGAACACCGTGCACGTCCTCGACATCGCCACCGGCCGTCAGCTCGGCTCGTTCGCGACCGGCGACAAGCCGCACGAGAACGTCTTCACCTCCGACGGCCGGCTGTGGAACATGTCGATCGGCGAGGTCACCACCGCCCTCGACGCGCCCTGGCTCGACTGGACCAAGGGCGACCGCCGGATCACCGTCGTCGACGCCCGCACCTTCGAGACCGTACGGGTGATCGACATGCGCACCCGCCTCGACGCCTTCGGGCGCGACGACCTCTCCGACGCCGTGCGGCCGCTCGTCTTCACCCCGGACGAGAAGAAGCTGTACTTCCAGGTCTCGTTCCTCAGCGGGTTCCTGGAGTACGACATCGCCACCGACCGGATCACCCGGGCCAAGTACCTCCCGGGCAGCCCGTCGACCGACCCCGACCGCACGAAGTGGGTCAACGACTCGCGCCACCACGGCCTTTCGATCAGCCCCGACGGAAGCAAGCTCTGTGTCGCCGGCACGATGGACGACTACGCCACCGTCGTCGACCGCGCGAGCCTCCAGCAGGGCCCGCTCGTCGAGGTGTCCAAGCCCTACTGGGCGACCGTCAGCGGCGACGGACGGTCCTGCGTCGTCTCCGAGAGCGGCGCCGACCGGGTGACGGCGATCGACTTCGCCACCGGCCGGAAGGTGGCCACCGTCGATGTCGGTGACCACCCCCAGCGTGTCCGGCTCGCCCGCGTGCCCGCCGACTGGACGGGCCCCGCGGGGAGTTGAGCCGAGGTACTGACGATCGTCAGGACCTGTGCACCGCGACCTCGTGGAGCGAGTAGCCCCACTGGGTCGCGCGTCGCACCCCCTGGATCCGTACGTACCGCGCGGACGTCGACGCGAACTCCGCGTTGTCGTAGCCGCCGTCACCGGCGTTCGTGCTCCACGCCGTCCGCCAGTCCGTGCCGTTCTCCGACACGTCGATGCGGTACTCCCGCGCGTAGGCGCGCTCCCAGTCCAAGGTGACCTTGCCCACGCGGTGCACGGACCCGAGGTCCAGCTGGAGCCACTGGCCGTCCGACCAGTCGCTGGCCCAGCGCGTGTCCACGTCGCCGTCGACGGCGCGGCCCGGCGCGTAGCTCGTGAACGGGTGCCACTCCGAGGAGCTCGCCGAAGTCGCCGCGCCCGTAGCGAGGTTGACGCCCGGCTCGTGCTTCTCGGTCGCCTTCCACGTCGTCAGGTACGACTCCGCGCCGCCGGACAGCTCGTCCACGACGCCCTGGCCGCCGCTGAGCCGGATCTGCTCGATCCAGTCCGGGACCATGCCGTTGTGCGCGGCGCCGTCGGTGTTGAGGTCCCAGGTCCGCTCGCCCGTGACCTGACGGTCGATCACCGCTCCGCCGTCGGCGCTGCGGAAGGGGTACTTCACGGCGTTCGGGGCGTCCGCGCCGACCGGACCCGGCCAGCCGCCGACACCGTTCATGTCCGTGCCGTAGCCGAGGCCGACCCCGTACTTCTTCCGGAGCTCAGCCTTCTGCCCCGCCTCGCCGATGAAGCCCTCCGCGCCGTGCATGTACTGGGCGACGAAGCCGCCGAGGCGGTAGAGCCGATCGGTCCAGTCCAGGTCCATCCAGCTGTGGGTGGACAGGACGCCCGGGTACTCCTCGGACTCCAGGATGTCGAGCGCCCGGCCGGCGGCCTTGACGCTCATGTGGTCGAGCTCCAGCATCATGCCGCGGTCGATCATGCCCCGCAGGGCGTGCTCGCCGAGTCGGCTGAGACCCCGGGTGTTGCACTTGGCGTCCGAGGCGTACGACGGCACGCTCACCCCGGCCGGCAGCTTCGAGGCCATCACCGGCGCGGCGGCCAGACCGATCGGGTTGTCGTGCTGCGGGCCCGCGCACCGCTCCGTGGCCCAGAAGGTGCCGGTGGACAGGAACTGGCCGATGTTGACGGCCGTGCCGATCGCGCCCTGGTCGAACCGCACGCCGCACAGCGCGTTGTCGAACTTGTGGCACAGGAACATGCTGCGCACGCCGAGGCCGTACAGCTCGTCGAGACCGCGGTCGATGTCGGCCTTGTCGCACTGGGCGACGTCGAGGATCTGCTTGCAGCCGAACGGTTCCGACGTCTCGACGCCGAGGACCACCGCGAGCTTGCCCTGCTCGACCACCGAGCGGGCCTGGGCGGAGCTGGTGACGATCCGGAACCAGCCCTTTCCGGGGCCTCCGTACATGCCGTCGACGTAGTCCTGGAGCTCGTACGTCTTCCTGGCCTGGAGGCGGATCGACTCCATCTCGTCACAGCCGCGGTCCCGGGGCAGGATCGAGCAGATCAGACCGTTCGTCACCAGGTCGTTGACGAGCACGCGCTGCCCGCCGCGCCAGGCGCGCTCGACCCAGGCGTAGTAGTTCTGCTGGTGCGTCAGGGAGTTGTGGGCGGGCCAGTCCTTGAACGTGGGCCAGCCGACCGGGTCGTGAGTGCCGTCCGCACCGCCGGTGATGTTCTCGAACAGCGCGCCCCTGCCGTCCGGGTAGTGCTCGGGACAGTCCTTGAGCGCGTCGGCGGCGCCCGCCGCGGAGAACGTCTGACCGCAGATGAGCCGGCCGCCGAAGCCCTCGTTGGACATGAGGTGGTTGTGCGCGTCGACGAAGCCGCGCACCTTCCCCTGGGCGTCGGTGCCGCTGAACGGCGCTCCGGTGACGTTGATCCCGGAGTCCGGGGCGGGCCGGGAGGTCGGCTCCCACCACGCGCCGGTCGCGGCTCCGGCGGCGGCCGCGGGGACCGGACCAGAGCCGAACAGGAGGGCGGCGAGGGCGAGGAACAGGGCGAAGAAGGCGGATCTGCCGCCGGTCCTTCGCTGTGAGGGTCGAGTCATGGTCGGCGAGGCCTCCGGTCGGATGGGGGTGTGCCGGGCGCCCCGAGAATCGCGGTGTCTCGCCAGTGAGTCAAGAGTCCGGGACAAACGACCTGTTGGCGAAGTGACCGACGAGTAGACCGACCGGTAGGCTGTCACCCCTCGATCAGCACCGCCAGCTGATCGGCCGTCATGTCCAGGTGCCCGTCCGCCACTTGCTCGTCCCCCAGCACCAGGAACTGGAGCGTGAGCCCGTCGATCGCCGCCGCCAGATACCGCGCGAGCACCTCCACCGGCACCCGCGGCTCCACACCGAGCACGGCCCGCACCTGGTCGAGCAGGGCCGCCGCAGACGCCACGTACTGCCCGTACTGGGCACGCGCCAGATGCTCGAACCCCGGCTCCCGCAGCGCGTACTGGGTGAGGTCGTACGTCAGCATGTGCTCACCGGGGTGCGCCGTGACGTGGTCCCAGTACGTCTGCAGCCCCGCCCGCACGGTCTCGCGGATCGTGGCCCTCGGCTCGACCGCCGACTTCACCCGGGCGACGTAGTTGCCGGTGATCGTCTCGATCGCGGCTTCGAGCAGCGCCTGCTTCGAGTCGAAGCAGTAGTGGAAGACGCTCAGCGAGACACCCGCCTCGGCGCAGATCGACCGCGTGGTCGTCCGCGCGACACCGTCCCTGGTCATCGCCCTGATCGCCGCCTCGACGAGCTGCGTACGTCGTTCGGCCGACGGCATCCGCGCCATGGTTCCTCCTCGCGTCCGGCGACAGGGTAGCCGGAGCCGTTCGGCCGGTACCGGTGGCCATAATGAGACGCCCCCCGTTCTCTCTCCCCCCCCGAAGAGCGCACCTGTGATCGACAGCACCACCCCACTCCGCGAACCCCGGCAGGCCGAGATACGCGCCGAACGGCGACGGATCGTCGGCTCGGTCCACGCCCATCGCCGACTCCTCGCGGCGCGGCGACCGTTCGAGGTCGCCGACCAGCGGCGGCTCCACCGAGAGGCCAGGGAACGGGACCGCGCCGCGGCACGCCTGGGCAAGGCCCTGCACCGCATTCAGGAGAAGCGGGTCAGGAAGGAGCGGTCGCTCACGAGCGAGCTCGACGGCCTGGACGGGAAGCGGGCCGGCCGCGAACGGCGGGCGCTCGCCGTGCTGCGGCGCGAGTCGATCGAACGGTCGCTGCGCGGGACGTCCTTGAGCGCGAGCCAGGTGAACGGCATCGGCAGGGGTCTTGTCCGTGACCTCGCCGCGCAGGGGATCAGAACGGCCGCCGACTTCCGGCGCGTCAGCTGGGGCAAGGCGCCCAACGGCCGCGGCGGCGAGGTGCTGTACATCCACCGCACGGAGGGCCGCAAGGTCCACATCAACGGCATCGGGGAACACCGCGGCCGCCCGCTCATGGAGTGGCGGAAGGCGGCCGTCGCCCGGGCGGAGGCCCGTGCTCCGCACGAGCTGCCGGCGGACGAGCGGCACCGCATCGAGGAGATCATCGAGAACGAGCGGATCCGGCTCCAGGGAGAGCTGGCCGAGGTTCCCCGAACCGCAGAGGCCGCCGGAGCCGAAGCCGAACAGCTCCACGCGGAGCGCCTGGTGACGCTGTCCGCCGCCGAGACGACGTCCCAGGAAGAGGCCGAGCGGCGCAGGGCCGAGTTCGACGAGATGGCGGAGCGACTGCTCGTTCTGCAGGCGGAGCTGGCCGCCCATGTCGACCTCTACGGCGATCTGGGGCTGCGGGACCGCCGGGCGCGCTCCCGCGCCCTCCGCCCCGTACCGGCCGCGCCGCGACCGATTCCGGCCCCGCGCTCCCCGGAGTCGACGGTGTCCTCGGAAAAGGAAACGAAGGGGACGAGGGAAACGAAGGGGACGAGGGAGACGGAGGCAACGGAGGAGACGGAGGCAACGGGTCTCCCGGTCGCTCCGGTCGCTCCGTTCACTCCGGGTGTTCCGGGCGTTGCGGGCGTTGCGGGTCTGCGCGCGGGCCTCGGCTGGCTCGTGCCGGTGGCGCTCTTCGCCATGACCACGGTCCTGGGTGCGGGAGAGACCGACACCACCCCGCTGTGGTGGAGCGTCACGGCCCGGCTGGTGTCCCTCGCCGTGGCCGCGGACCTGCTGCGCCTCTGGATCCCGCGCAGGAACTGGCGGACGGCCGGGCCCATGCCCGCCGGGACCGGGCTCCTGGCCTCGGGCGCGTTCGTGGGGCTCGCCGCCGTGAGCATGTTCACCGACCCGCTGAACGCGACCGGCGGCGCCCCCTGGGCCCTGGCCGCGGTGTCGGCGGCCCTGCTCCTGGGAGGCGCCGTCCGTCGTGCCGGCGGGCAGGCGGTCGACTGACCGGGCGTCAGCCCCGGTCCAGGTCCAGGACCTCGCGGAGCGCCGCCACCGCGTGCGCGCGGTGCTCGTCGAGCCATCGCACGGCGGCGTCCTCGTCGCCGTGGAGCAGCGCCGAGAGCACGGCGCGGTGCTCGTGGACGGCCTGCTCGCGGTGCGGGGTCTCCGTGTAGTAGAGCGAGCGGTACGCGTCGGTGGAGTCCCACAGGGTCGCGATGAGACGGACGAGCCGCGGCATCCCCGACGCCTCGATCAGGGTGAAGTGGAAACGCCGGTTCGCCGCCGCCATCCCCGGGACGTCGCCGTCCTCGGCCGCCCGCTCCACCTCGCGCTGGATGCCTTCGAGCGCGTCGACCGTGCCGTCCGGCATGCGCCGCACGGCCTTGCGCACCGCCTCCGTCTCCAGGAGCTCCCGGATGCGGTAGATCTCCTCCAGGTCGGCGAGCGAGAGCTCCGCGACGAAGTACCCCCGGTGTATGTGGTGCACGACCAGGCCCTCGGCCTCCAGGGCCTGGAGCGCCTCGCGGAGCGGCACGCGGCTCACGTCGAGCCGCGCCGCGAGCGCGTCCTGGCGGATCTGGTCGCCGGGCCGGAGCTCCCCGCTGGTGATGGCGCGCCGCAGTTCCTCCAGGACGAACTGCTGGGCGGTCTGCGGCCGCCGTCTCTGCACCGCGCTGCTCATCGCCTGTGACCTTCCGTTCCTCACGTCGCCCACCTGCGGCTTCCGCCGCCGGTGACGACCATCTTCCTATGGATCAGGGGGTGCGCGCGGGCCGTCCCAGCGCGGTGAGCAGCCCGTCGGTGTGCTCGCCCAGGCGCGGGGGAGCGCTGCGGTACGAGGGAGGGGTGGCGCCGAGCCGGATCGGGTTGACGACCTGACCGGGGCCGGCCGCCGATTCGGGGACCTGCGGGGCGAGCCCCAGCCGGTCGGCGAGGTCGAAGGCGGCGGCCAGGTCGTTGATGGGGCCGCAGGGCACCCCGGCGGCGGTGAGCTCCTCGAACCAGCTGTCGGCCGTACGCGTGCCGAGCGGCCCCGACAGCGTCGCCACCAGCTCCTCGCGGTGGGCGACCCGGGCCGTGTTGGTCGCGAAACGCGGGTCCTCCGCCAGCTCCCGCCGCCCGAGCCGCTCGCACAGCGTGCGGAACTGCCGGTCGGTGCCGACCGCGAGGACCAGCGGCCGGTCCTGGGCCTCGAAGACCTCGTACGGCGCGATGCTCGGGTGCCTGTTGCCCATCGCGCGCGGGACGACCCCCGCCCCGAGATGGGCGGCGGCCTGGTTGGTGAGCGCGGAGAGGAGCGAGGTGAGCAGCGAGACCTCGACGCGCTGGCCCTCGCCGGTGCGCTCGCGGTGCCGGAGCGCGGCGAGGATCCCGAGGCCCGCGTGGAGGCCGGTGATGACGTCGACGAGGGCGACCCCCGCCTTGGTCCCCGGTCCTTCCGGTTCGCCCGTCACGCTCATCAGGCCGCCCATGGCCTGCACGAGCAGGTCGTAGCCCGGCAGCCGGGCCCCTTCGGCGGTGCCGAAGCCGGTCACCGAGCAGTAGACGAGCCCGGGATTGCCGGCGCGTACGTCCTCGTATCCGAGGCCCAGCTTCTCCATCGTGCCGGGCCGGAAGTTCTCCACCAGGACGTCCGCTCGGTCGACGATCGCGCGCGCCGTCGCCAGGTCTTCGGGGTCCGTCAGGTCGAGCGCGACAGAGCGCTTGTTCCGGTTCACCCCGAGGAAGTACGTGGCCTCGCCGTCGGCGAACGGCGGCCCCCACGCGCGCGTGTCGTCCCCGGAGCCAGGCCGCTCGATCTTGATGACGTCCGCGCCCAGGTCGGCGAGGAGCATCGTCATGTACGGCCCCGCGAGCACCCGGCCGAAGTCGGCGACGACGATCCCGGTCAGGGCGCCGACCGTGGACGTGTCCGGGGTGCCCTCTTGGTCTGCGCGCATTCCGCTTCTCCCTCGCCGGCGATGCCGGCCGTCGGATCCCGCCGGATGACCGAGACGGTACGGCTTCACGATCGGATTTTCCATACTGGATCCAATATCCGATAGGGCGCTAGGCTGCGGCTCGCCGAGATGCACAGCGCCCGTCGTCAGCTGTCAGCCGTCAGTTGCCCGTCACAGGAGGCCGTCCGTGAAGTCGCCGTCCACCCCCGTCCACCCCTTCGACCTGCTCGCCGTCGACGGACTGCTCACCGACGAGGAGCGCGAGATCCGCCGGACCGTGCGCGCCGTCGCCGACCGCGAACTGCGGCCGCACGTCGCCGGCTGGTTCGAGAAGGGCGAGATCCCGGCCCGCGAGCTCGCCCGTACCCTCGGCGGCATCGGCGTGCTCGGCATGCACCTGGAGGGGTACGGCTGCGCCGGCACCAACTCCGTCGCGTACGGCCTCGCCTGCCTCGAGCTGGAGGCCGTCGACTCCGGACTGCGCTCCCTCGTCTCCGTCCAGGGCTCACTCGCCATGTACGCGATCTGGAAGTACGGCTCCGAGGAGCAGAAGCAGCGCTGGCTGCCGAAGATGGCCGCCGGCGAGTACATCGGCTGCTTCGGCCTCACCGAGCCCGACGCGGGCTCCGACCCCGGCGCCATGCGCACCCACGCCAAGCGCGACGGCTCCGACTGGATCCTCAACGGCACCAAGATGTGGATCACCAACGGCTCCGTGGCCGACGTCGCCGTCGTCTGGGCCCGGACCGAGGACGGCGTCCGCGGCTTCCTCGTCCCGGCCGGCACCCCCGGGTTCAGCGCCCCCGAGATCAAGATGAAGCTGTCCCTGCGGGCGAGCGTCACCAGCGAACTGGTCCTGGAGGACGTACGCCTCCCGGCCGACGCCATGCTCCCCGAGGCCCGCGGCCTCTCCGGCCCGCTCGGCTGTCTCAACGAGGCCCGCTTCGGCATCGTCTTCGGCGCCCTCGGCGCCGCCCGCGACTGCCTGGAGACGGCCATCTCCTACGCCCGCGACCGGACCGTCTTCGCGCGCCCGCTCGCCTCCTACCAGCTGACCCAGCAGAAGCTCGCCGACATGGCCGTCGAGCTCGGCAAGGGCATGCTGCTCGCCCTCCACCTCGGCCGCCTCAAGGACGCGGGCGCGATCACCGCCGAGCAGATCAGCGTGGGCAAGCTGAACAACGTGCGGGAGGCGATCGCGATCGCCCGCGAGTGCCGCACGATCCTCGGCGCCAACGGCATCACGCTGGAGTACCCGGTGCTGCGCCACGCCAACAACCTGGAGTCGGTGCTCACCTACGAGGGCACGAGCGAGGTCCACTCCCTGGTCATCGGCAAGGCGCTCACCGGCGAGCAGGCCTTCCGCTGAGACCTTCCGCCGAGGCCTTCGGGCGACCGGGCGGCGGCGGTGGTCAGGCCGCCGTCACCCGGGCGACGAAGGCGTCGAGGTTGGCCGTCGTCCGGGCGATCCGCTCGTCGACGGTGATCGACTCCTCGTGGCGCCCCGCGCGCAGCTTCGGCTGCCGCTTGCCCCGGATGTAGAGCGAGCAGGCGAGGTCGGCGCAGAGGTAGATGCCGACCGTGTTCCCCTCGCGGCCGCGGCTCCCCGCGAGGGGCGCCACGAGCAGGGTGACGCCCGAGGAGGCGTGCCCGGTCAGACAGACCTGGCACATGCTCGACTTCACGGCGCTGGTCCGGCCGGCGGCCGGGACCCGCAGGGTCACCCCGAGCGGCCCGTCCTCGCGGGGGACGACCAGGTGTGCGCGCAGCGGCGCGCCCGGGTCGATCCAGCCGAGGAAGTCCAGGTCCTTCCAGGGGAGTTCGGCGAAGTCGAGCGGCAGCTTGAGTCGTGCCGCCTCACCCTTCGTACAGTTCACGAAGGACGAGCGGATCTCTTTGTCGGTCAGTGGGTCCACTCGTTGGACCGTACACGGACCACCGGTCGCGGGCACCCGAATATGCGCCGGCCAAGGCCAGCCCAAGCCCAAGACCAAGCCCGCTTCTCCGGCGGCCTCAGGCCACCCAGTCCGGCAGAGCCGGGTCGGCGAAGCTCCCCGGAGCGCCGTCGAGGGCCGCCGCGAGCCGCTCGGCCACCGGCTCGTACACGTCCTCCGGCAGCGTGTAGGGGATCCGCAGCCGGTGCTCGTGCGTGCCCGGGTCCACCCCGAACCGGGCGCCGCCCTCCACCCGCACCCCGTGCCGCAGGGCGCGGGCCGCGACGGAGGAGGCCGCCGGGCGGCCCAGGTCGATCCACAGGCACATCCCGCCGGGCGGCACGGTCCAGCGCCACTCGGGCACGTGCCGGGCCAGCGCCGTCGTCAGCGCCTCCCGGCGCCGCCGCAGCTCCTCCAGGCGCCGCGGCAGGATCGTGTCGAGCCGGTCGAGGAGGGCGACCGCGACCAGCTGGTCCAGGACGGACCCCGACAGGTCGGCGGTGATCCGGACCCGGGCCAGCTCGGTCACGACCCGGGACGAGGTCCGCACCCAGCCGACCCGCAGCCCGCCCCAGCAGCTCTTGCTCAGCGAACCGACGGAGACGACCTGCTCGCCGTCGCCCCCGCCGGCCGCCGCCGCGAAGGGCAGCGGGGCGGGCACGTCCAGGGCGATGTCGGCGAGCGTCTCGTCCGCCACGAGCCACGTCCCGGTGATGCGCGCGGCCCGCGCCAGCTCCCGGCGCTGCTCCTGCGGCATCAGGTGCCCGGTCGGATTGTGGAAGTCGGGGATCAGATAGGCCAGCCGCGGCGCGGTCTGCCGCAGGGCGGCGTCGACGAGGCCGGTGTCCCAGCCGGTCTCGGTCACCGGCACGGGAGTGATGCGGAGCATGCGGCCGCGCATCGCGTCGAGGGCGTTCGTGTACGAGGGGTTCTCGGCGAGCACCCGGTCGCCCGGCCGGCCGAGCAGCGTCAGGACCAGTGACAGCGCCTGCTGCGCGCCCGTGGTGACGAGGATCTGCTCGGGCCGGGTCGGCAGGCCACGGGCGGTGTACCGCTCCGCGATCGCCGCGCGCAGCACGGGCAGCCCGTACGGGTGGTAGCCCTGCGAGCCGGCGTACCGGGGGAGTTCGGCGGCGGCCGACGCCAGCGCCGCGGTGAGCTCGTCCGGGGCCTGCGGCGCGGCCAGGGCGAGGTCGATGGTGGACCCGGCGTCGTCCTGGAAGGCGCCCAGCGGGGCCGGCGCCTGACCGTCCGGCAACGCGGTCCACGTGCCGGCGCCGCGGCGGCTGTGCGCGTAACCGCTCTCCCGCAGCAGGTCGTACGCCCCGGTCACGGTCGTCCGGCTCACCGCGAGCACCGTCGCGAGCTCGCGCTCGGCCGGCAGGCGCAGACGCAGCGCCACCCGCCCGTCGAGCAGGGCCTCGCGGACCGCCCGCGCGAGCTCCCGGTAGCCGAACCGGCCCTCGGCGGGCGGGGTGAGAAGCGACGCCAGCTGGCGGCCCGTCAGGGTCCGGTCCGCTGTGTGGACCACGCGGGCCACGGCCATGCCAATCACTCCTTATTGGCTCTGCTGTCCAGGCCAATAAGAGTACAGAGTTCTGTCCAGTGGCCTGGTGGCCATCACCCCACGGGAAAGGAGACGACCGATGTCCGGACACTTCACCGACCGCGACGAACGGATGTGGCAGCTGCGCGCCGAGGAGCGCAAGGCCCGGCCCCTGGCGATCGGAGCCTGGCTCCGTGGCCTGCGCGCGGCGATACGGGGTGACGCTTCGTGAGCGATGCGGGGGACGAGAGGGGCATGGCGGGCGAGGGGACCGTGCGACGTGTCGTCGTCGGCGTGAGCGGCTCCCTCGCCTCGCTCGCGGCCCTGCGGTACGCGACGGCCCTCGCCCGCCGCGAGTCCGTACCGCTGCTCGCGGTGCTCGCCTGGCAGCCGCCGGAAGGCGAGGGGCTGTACGCCCGGAGGCCCGACCGGGACTGGGCGCGCCACTGGGGCGAGGACGCCCGGAACCGTCTGCGAAGTGCCTTCTCCGACGCCCTCGGGGCCACTCCCGCGGACCTCGCGGTGGAGCGGCGGATCGTCAGGGACGCCCCCGCCGCCGCCCTCCGCACGGCGGCCGACCGCCCCGGCGACCTCCTCGTCGTCGGCGCCACGCCGCGCAGGGGCCGCCTCGCGGGGCTGCGCCGCCGCCCGGTCCTGCGTGCGGTCCAGGGCCGCACGGCCTGCCCGGTGCTGACCGTGCCGGGGCCGGTGCTGCGCCCGGGGGAGGCCCGCGTCCTGCGCAGGAACGCGCGTACCTCCGTACCGGAAGGATCTGGGACGGAGGCACGCGCGGACGGGGACCGACGGGCCGAGGAGTCGGCCGAGGGGTCAGGCGACGGGCACGGCACCCGGACCGGGCGCCGGGACTGAGGGGCCGGGGGAGAGCAGCGACGCCGACTGGTCCGCCGACGTGGTCGCCGCCGACTCCGTGACCTCGCTGGCCGGCCCGGACTGCGGAGCGGGCGACTCGGCGGGCGGCGACGACTCCGGCGACGACTCCGGCGGCGACTCCGGCGGCGACGAATCGGTCGACGGAGACTCGGGCGGCGACGACTCGGAGGACGGACTCGTCGAATCGGTCGGCGAGGACGTCGACTCCGACGGCGTCAGCGTCGAGGGGCACGGCGACGGCGTGACCCCGTCGCTGGGGGTCGGGGTCTCCGTGCCCGTCACCGTCACGCACGGCACCGGCGAGGACGACGACTCCGACGGGGACGTGGAGGCCGAGGTGGACGCCGACGTGGAGTGCGACGGCGGCGGAGGCGGCGGCGGGGTGGGCTTGTCCTGCTTGCCGGTGTCGCCGTGCTGCCGCGCGAACCAGCCGTCGTCCTCGGAGTCGTACACGACGAAGACGTTCACGACCGTCACGGACGGGGCCACGACGACGACCTGGGACGAGTTGTACCCCTGCCACGGCGTGCCCGTCGTCCGCGGTGCCTTCTGCGCCACCGGGCCGGTCAGCGGATTGCCGCACGCGCAGCGGACCCGCGGCACGCCGTGGCCGTCGACCAGGACCGCGGTCCCGCTCTGGAGGACCGACTGGTACGTGGTCGCGGAGCCGCTTCGGAAGCCGTGGTTCGTCACCCGGGTGTCGACCCGGAGCTGAAGCGGGGTCAGCGAGCGGAGATAGCCCGGGACCTGGTTCGCCTCGATGCCCAGGACCGAGGCGAAGGCCGCGTTCTTCGCCGGCTCGGCGGAGAGGAAGCGCACCTGCTGCTCGACGTCGCAGCTCGCGACCGACTGCGTCCCGCCGTAGAGGCCGGGCGTCGAGCCCGACACCCGCGGCGTGGCGGCCGAGGCCGACGCGGTACGGGGTGGCAGGGAAGCCGGCGAGGCGGAACCGGTGCCGGTGCGGGCCGTCGACCGGGTGAACGGGTCGGGGCCGGTCGCCGCGGCGTTCTGGAGGAAGACCTCGCCGCCGCCGGATCCGCCCGTGTCGCTCTTGTCGTCGGGCTGGTTGGTCAGGACGACGGCCAGGGCCGCGCCCGCCACGAGCACGGCGGTGACCGACGCGACCTTCGGGACGGACCGCCACCACGGGCGGCCGCCGCCCTTGCCGGAGCCGCCGCCGGCCGGACCTCCACCGGACGCGTCGCCTCCGCCGGACGAGTCACCGCCGCCGGAGCCGCCGCCGGGACCGCCCCCGGAACTGTCTCCGGGACCGCCCCCGGAGCCGCCGCCCGAACCGCCGCCGTAGGCGCCGCCCGAGGGCGGTCCGGGCGGTGGCGGGGGACCGACGGAGCCCGGCCGGGCGCCCGGCCCCGAGAGGGGCCCGGAGGGCGGGCCTGACGGCGGGACCGACGGAGGGCCGGACGGAGGGCCTGACGGCGGGTGGGAAGTCACGTTGTTCCCTTTCTTCCGTTCCGCGCCCATTGTGTGCGCCGAACCGCGCCCACCCGCAAGCGGAGGAACGCCCGTCCACAAGCGGGCGGCCGTCACCGGGTCTAGCGTGGACAGGGTGAGCAGTCGGCTCTCCACCTCAGCGAGCCCCGCGACCCCGACCGGGCTCTTCGTACGCGTCGGCGTCCAGGCCCTGGCAGCGGTGCTCGCCGGGTACGTCGCCATGGGCGTCGTCGCCGGGCTCGGCCTCTGGGCCGCGGGCGCGGCCGACCTGCCCGGCGGCTTCGTCGCCGTCCTCGCCGCGGTCGTCGTCATGGCCGCGGGAGGCAAGGTCGACCTCTCCGGCGACGCCGGCGCCCTCGCGGGAACCCAGGCCGACCTGACCGCGATGCCCCTCACCGTCACCCTGGTGGGCGCACTCGTCACCGGCTACTGCTTCCTCCGCCCCCTGCGCCACCACGCGGTCGCCGGCACGCGCGAACTCCTGCTGCGCGCCGCGACCACCGTCGTCCTCTGGCTGGTCGCCCTCGCGTGCCTCTCCGCCGTCGCCCGGCACGACTTCCCGCTCACGATCGGCGGAGACACCTCGGCGGACACCTCCCAGGACTCCCTCGCGGACCTCTTCGGCGAGCTCGTCGACGCGGTCAACCCCACCGTCGGTTTCCGTACCGACGTCGGCCCCACCCTCTTCTACGGCCTCCTGTGGATCCTCGGCGTCCTCGCCGTCGCCCTCCTGGTCTCCCGCAGGACCCCGCTCCCGCCCCGGCTCGTCCGCTACCACGAGCCCGTCCGGCCCGCCGCCCACGCGATGCTCCTGCTCCTCCTCGCGTACGTGGCCGTGGGCCTGGTCATCGGCATCGTCGTCGCGGCGACCAAGGGCCATGTGGCGGAGACCCTCGCCGTCCTCCTGCTCGGCCTGCCCAACGTGTCCTGGCTCGCGCTCGGCGTGGGCATCGGCGGCTCGTGGGAGGGCAAGGCCGAGGGGCCGTTCGGCCTCCCCATGCCGCAGGTCCTCGACGCCGTCCTCCGCGAGGGCAAGGGCACGGACCTGTCCACGGTCGATCTGTCCTCGCTCGCGGCCGAGGACGCGCGGGCCTGGTGGCTGCTCCCCGTCGCGGCCGTCCTGGTGCTCGGCGCGGCCTTCGCGGCGGCGGTCCGCTCCCCGGCCAGGACACGGCTCTGGCAGCACTCCCTGCACCTCGGCATCGCCTTCGCCCTGACGATGCTGGTCGTCACCCCCCTCACCCTCGTCGAGGCCCGCTTCGGCCTCTCGATCCTCGGCATCGGCGACCTCGACGCCCTGGGCGGGCAGGTGGTGTTGCGCCCGAACGTCTGGCGGACGGTCGGCTTCGCCCTGCTCTGGGGCCTGGTCTTCGGATTCCTCGGCGGCCTCCTCGCCTCCCGCGTCCACCGCAAGGGCGAGGTCGAGCAGGAGAAGACCGGGCCCGTACAGCCGCCAGGGCCCGCACAGAATCCGTGACGTATCCGGCGTTGACCTCTCTCCCGGGCTCGTCGAGCGGGGCCACCGGTCGCAGGCGGTGCAACTGCTGGCCCGCAAGCGGTAGCGTTCACAGCCACTCGTCGATGGCCGCGAACAGCGCCGTGGCCGCGTAACGAACGGAAACTAAAGCTCACGGAAGGCCGGTCGTGCCCAGGCCGGTGGGGCCGGTGGCGGCCGCAGCGCCCGGTGGCGCGAGGTCCCCGTGACGGGTGCCGTGCCCGGGGCGGTCAGGGCCGACCTGAGTTCCGCGACGAACTCCAGGCACGTCCCGTAGCGCTCCTCGGGGGTCTTCGCCAGCGCCCTCGCGAAGACCGCGTCCGCCGCCTCCGGCAGCCCGGGGCGCACTTCGGAGAGTGGCGGCGGCGGATCGTACTGCTGCGCCCACAGCACCGCCCAGTCCGTGTCGCGCCGGAAGGGCGGCGCGCCGACCAGGGTCTCGAACACCACGCACGCCAGGCCGTAGACGTCACACCGGCCGTCCACCGGCTTCCCCGAGATCTGCTCCGGTGCCACGTAGTCCAGCGTGCCGACGAACTCGCCCACCGTCGTGAACCCGGTCAGCGACAGGGACTTCTTCGTCAGCCCGAAGTCGGTGAGGTAGATGTGCTCGGGGTGGTCGTGGTCGGTGCCCTCGGCGACCAGGATGTTGCCGGGCTTCACGTCCCGGTGCACCAGGTCGTGCGCGTGCGCCGCGTCCAGGGCGGAGGCCACCTGTACGGCGATGCGCCCCGCCTTCTCAGGCGGCAGCGGCCCCTCGCGGTCGAGCAGCGCCGCCAGGTCCTGCCCCGCCACGTACTGCATCGCGATGTACAGGACCCCCTCCGTCTCACCTGCGGCGAAGACCGGCACGATGTGGGGGTGGTCGATCGAGGCGGCGACCCGTGACTCGTGCGCGAAGCGTTTGCGGAAGGTGTCGTTGCGCGCCAGCTCGGGCGCGAGGAGCTTCAGGGCCACCGTCCGGTCCAGCCGCAGGTCGAGCGCCCGGTACACGACGGCCATGCCTCCGCGGCCGATCTCGCTCTCCACGCGGTAGCCCGCGATCTCCTTGCCGAGGAGCCCGGAGGGCCGGCCCGCCGGCAGGTCCGTGTCCCGCTCGCCGCCCGCCATCAGTCCTCACCGTCCCCGCCCGGCGGCCGCTCCACGATCTGCGTCGGCGGCGGTCCGGCCACCACCGTCGGATCGACCTGCGGCACCACCTGCGTCGGCTCGTGCACGGGAGGCCCGGCCGGCGCCCGGTCGCCCCTGGCGGCCCCGGCGGACACCGGGACCTGGTCCGGCCCGGGCTGCTGTGGCGCGTCCGGAGGCGGCGCGTCCGGCGGCGGCTCGTCGGACACCGGGGCGCCGACGGCCGCCTGCGCGGCGGCCGACGGGGCCGCGGACGCCGCGTACGTGATCAGCCCGAGGCCGTCGCAGAACACCCAGCGCTCGTGCTCCGCGTCGTACAGCCACACCGACTCGCCGTCGACGACCATCCCCACCCGCAGGCCGCGGGTCCGCAGCCGGAAGGCCTCGCCGTCCAGCCGGCCCGCGCCCAGCTCCTCGGCCGCCCGCCGGTACCGGCCCAGCGCGTCCTCGGCGCGGGCGATCAGGGGCCGCGGATCGGCCGTCCTGGTGAGCGGCCGGCCCGCCGCCGGAGGATCGTCCGGCACCGCCACGAGCAGCCGCGCGTCCACCCAGGCCGACCAGCCGTTGGAGCACAGCACCCGCCCCCAGTCCCCGGCCCGCTCCGTCAGCCGCACCGGCAGGAACGCGTCGAGGGACGCCGTCGGCAGCCCCGGATCCGGGGTCTCCCAGGCGGCGAGACCCTCGCGCGGTACGACGTGGGTGGGCCGGAAGTCCGGCACGTAGTCGGTTACGGGAACGCTCACGGCCCTACCTCCGCATCACGACCGGCTCGTGGCGGCGCAGCAGCCGCGCGACGACGACACCGAGGGCGAGACAGATCACGACCAGCATGCCCATGTCGAACAGCCAGGCGTCCAGCGTGTGGCGCATCAGCGGGTCGTCGGTCTTGTCGGTCGGCGCGGTCTCCCCGATGTCGATCGTCGCGCCCATCGCGGCGAACGCCCAGCGCGAGGGCACCAGCCAGGCCAGCTGCGCCAGGACGGGCGTACCGCGCACCGTGAGCAGCGCGCCGCAGAAGACCACCTGCACGATGGCGAGGAGGACGAGCAGCGGCATCGTCACCTCCTCCTTGCGGACCACGGCCGACACGAGGAGGCCGAGCATCATCGCGGTGAAGGCGAGGAGCGCGACGGCGAGCGTGATCTCGACGAGCGGGGGCAGCAGGACGCCCTTGCCGCCGGGCACGTTCAGCGGGACGCCGATCAGGGCCACCAGGGTCAGGACCACGGCCTGCACGACCGTGATCACGCCGAGGACCACCACCTTGGAGGCGAGGTAGGCCGAGCGGGACAGGCCGACGGCTCTCTCGCGCCGGTAGATCGTGCGCTCCTTGACCAGCTCGCGCACGGCGTTCGCCGCACCCGTGAGGACCCCGCCCACACAGAGGATGAGCAGGACGTTCAGGGTCGATTCCGGGTTGAGCTCGCCCTCGGACAGGGCGCGGGCCATCGCGCCCATCACGAACGGCAGGGCGATCATGATCGCGAGGAACGTGCGGTCGGCGGAGAGGGCGGCGGCGTACCGGCGTACGAGCGTCCGCAGCTGGGAACCCCAGCTCTGCGCCTTCGGCGGCGGAGCCGGCTCCGGTACGGCCCGCACGGCCGCGCCGGAATCGCCGGGGCCGCCGCCGGTCCCGTCGCCCGCACCGCCCTCGCCGCCGGTGGGCAGGAAGGGGCGGGCCGTCGCGTCCACGACGTACCGGCGGTGGAAGCGGGAGGACCGGTACTGTCCGGCCCAGTCGCGGTCCCGGTCGTTCTCGAAGGCCTCGAAGGCCTCCGGCCACTGCGTGTAGCCGAAGAAGTCGAGGGTGTCGGCGGGCGGTCCGTAGTAGGCCACCCGGCCGCCGGGGGCGAGGACGAGCAGCCGGTCGCAGACGTCGAGGCTGAGGACGCTGTGCGTGACGACCACGACCGTGCGCCCGTCGTCCGCGAGCCCGCGCAGCATGTGCATCACGGACCGGTCCATCCCCGGGTCGAGGCCGGAGGTCGGCTCGTCGAGGAAGAGCAGCGACGGCTTGGTGAGCAGTTCGAGGGCGACGCTCACCCGCTTGCGCTGGCCGCCGGAGAGACTGTGGATGGGCTGCTCGGCCCGCTCCACGAGACCGAGCTCGCGGATCACCTCGTCCACCCGGGCCCGGCGCTCGGCCGGCGCCGTGTCCTCGGGGAAACGCAGCTCGGCGGCGTATCCGAGGGCCCGGCGGACGGTGAGCTGGAGGTGCAGGATGTCGTCCTGCGGCACGAGCCCGATGCGCTGGCGCAGCTCGGCGTAGTCCCGGTACAGGTCACGGCCGTCGTAGAGCACGGTGCCGCGGTCGGCGGGGCGCTGGCCGGTCAGCGCGCCCAGGAGCGTCGACTTCCCGGCGCCGGACGGCCCGACGACCGCCAGCAGGCACTTCTGGCCCACCGGGAACGACACCGCGTCGAGGAGCGTCTTGCGGCCGTGGTCGACGGTGACGGCGAGCTCCTGGACGTCGAGGGAGATCTCGCCGGTGTCGGTGAACTCGACGAGCTGCCCGCCGATCAGGCAGAACGCGCAACGGCCGATGCCGACGATGTCCTCCGGCGTCACGCGCGCGTCGACGACGCGCCGGCCGTTGAGGAAGGTGCCGTTGTGGCTGCCGAGGTCGTGGATCCAGTACGTGCCGTCGGGCCGGGCCTGGAGTTCGGCGTGGCGCCGGGAGACGACGAGGTCGTCGACGACGACGTCGTTGTCGGGCGCGCGCCCGATCCGGATGCTGTGGACGGGCAGCGGCCGCACGGACGTCGGCTGCCGGAACGTGCCGGTGGCGGCGGGGTACGAGACGGAGGAGGGGCGGAGCGGCCCGGCGGGGACGGGGGCAGGGGTGGGGGTGGAGGCGGGGGCGGGCGCCGGCGGCTCCGGGAGCGGTGCCGCGGGGGCGGCGGGCGACGGCGCGGCCGGCGGGGGTTCGGCAGCCGGGGGCTCCGGGACCGGCGGTGCGGGCGACGGGGTCGGCGGGGGCTCGGGGGTCGGCGGCGCCGGGGGAGGGGGCGCGGGCGTCGACGGCGCGGAGACCGGCGGCGCGGGTGTCGGAGGGGTGGGCGTCGGGGGCGTGGGCGCGGACGGCTCGGAGGCCGACGGTGCGGGCGCCGGGGGTGCCGGTGGGTGGGCTCGGGGCGGTGTCGCGAGCACGGCGCGCGGGCCGTCTTCCGGATGCCCGAACCGTACGACCGTCCCGGCCCCGACCTCCCGCGCCCCCGCCACTCGCAGCCCGTCCGCGAAGGTTCCGTTCGTGCTGCCCTCGTCCGTCAGGTCCCAGTGGCCGTCGACGGCGCGCAGCAGTGCGTGGTGCCAGGACGCCCGGGCGTCCGAGAGCACGACATCGCTGGTCGGGTCGCGCCCGATGCGATAGACGCGGCTCGGGTTCATGAGCGTCGCGTCCCCGTCGATCTCGAGGACCAAGGCGGGTGCGGCGGGCACGACGGGCCGCTGTCCCATGCGTGAATCCTATCCGCCGACGCCGAACCGTGCCCGGGATGAAGGCGCCGGTAGGGTGGGCGCTTCCGCCGCCGGACGCGGCGCCCGACGAAGGAGGCCCACCCGTGCCGAAAGGTGTCACCAGGCGACGGCCCCGCACGCGCGCGGCGCTTCTGCAGGCCGCCCTGGAGGCCTTCGCCGAGCACGGTTTCCACGCGACGACGATCGAGCGGATCTGCGAGCGCGCGGGCTACACGCGGGGCGCGTACTACTCGAACTTCGCCAGCAAGGAAGAGCTCTTCCTCGCCCTCTTCGACGAGCACAGCGACCGGACCGTGCGACGGCTCGCCGACGCGATCGACGCGCTGACCGCCGAGGAGTACACGCTGGCGCGGCTGGCCGAGGTCGCCTCCCGGATCGAACCGGACGAGCGGGACTGGTACCTGGTCACCACCGAGTTCACCCTGCACGCCATCCGCGACCGGCAGGCCGCCTGGGTGCTCGCCCGCCACGACGAGCGGCTGCGCGCCGAGATCGCGCGCGGCCTCACGCTCGTCCTGCGCCGGGCCGGTCGCGAACTGACCGTCGACGCCGACCGGTTCGCCCGGCTCATCGTCGCCCTGCGCGAGGGCGGTCTCGCCCAGAGCTACGTCGAACCGGCCGCCCTGCCGCCCGGCAGCCTCGAACGCGAGTTCCTCGCACCGCTCCTGGAGGTCTCGACGCGCGAACTCCCCGCCTCCGAAGGTCAGTCGAACAGGTCGGGGTCGGACGCGGTGATCTGATCCCACAGGGGGCGCGCCTGGAACCAGCCCGCGAGGTGGCCGCCGACCTGGCCGCGGGTGAGGAGCGCCGTCTCCCGGTCGATCAGCTGCGGAGTGCCGGCGGCCATGGCGAGGAGCTGCGCCTGGCAGGAGCGCTCCATGGTCACGAACCACCACACGGCCTCCGCGACCGAGTGACCGACCGTCAGGAGCCCGTGGTTCTTGAGGATGACGGCCTTGTGCTTGCCGAGGGCCTTCGCGACCCGCTCGCCCTCCTCGGTCTCGTTCACCACGCCCCGGTAGTCGTCGTAGATCCCGTGGTCCTCGAAGAAGGCGCACGCGTCCTGTGTGATCGGGTCCAAGGGGATGCCGAGGCTGGAGAACGCCTTGCCGTGCAGGGAGTGCGAGTGCGCGGCGGCGACGGCGTCGGGCCGCGCGGCGTGCACGCGCGAGTGGATGACGAACGCGGCCCGGTTCACGGGCCTGCGCCCTTCGAGGACGGTCCCCTCGTGGTCCACGAGGATCAGGTCCGAGGCCTTGATCTGGCTGAAGCTCATGCCGAACGGGTTGACCCAGAAGGCGTTCGGATCTCCGGGATCGCGGACGGTGATGTGCCCGGCGACCCCCTCGGAGAAGCCGAACCTCCCGAAGATCCGGAACCCGGCGGCGAGCTGCTCCTTGCGGTACCGGCGCTCCTCCTCGACGGTGTCGAAGACGGGCGGCAACGGCAGGACGACTCCGTCGGGCAGCGGCCCGACGGCGGCGGCGAGTGCGGGCGGCACGGTGCTCATGGCGGCTCCTCGGTGAGCGGGTGGGGCACGGCGCGCCAAAAGATACAGAGATGTATCCGATACGCCAATGGATCGGATACGGACCCGCTCAGACGACCGGCGCGCCGAAGCGGGCCAGGTAGTGCCACACCTTCTTCACGTCCTGGGGGTCGTGGTCCCCGGAACCGGCCGCGTCCTGCACGATCCGCGGGTCCAGAACTCCGTCGACGGCGATCCGGGCGCCCAGCTCGACGTACTCCGGACCCCGGAACCCGGGGTGGCGGCGCAGCTCCTCGACGGACAGCCTGAACCCGCCGTGCCACTCGACGGCGCACGGCAGTCGCCGGGCCGCCGCCTCGACCTCCGTGCCCCGGTGGCTCGGGTCCAGGACCAGCGCCTCCACGTCGCGCCCGATCACGACGGGCCCGTGGACCTGCGCCTCGACGTAGTCGTCGAGCGGGTCCTTCCCGTCGGCCTGGGCGAGGGTGACGAGGCGCATCCGGGAGGCGACGCCGAAGTCCGTGGGCTCCAGGAAGCTGTCCGGATAGCAGAAGGACGCCCGCTCCACGGCGGACGCCGTCAGCCGCAGATGGGCGGAGCCGAAGCGGGGAGCGGCCCCGAAGGGGCGGCCGCGGAAGTCCAGGGCGCCGTAGACCGGCCGCAGGTGCGCGGGTGCCGCGTCGTACGCCCCGCCGAAGATCCGACTCTCCCAGCGCCACCTGTCCCCGCCGGGCCGGGCGGTGAGGCCGCCGTTGCTCGTGCCGGTCACGAACTGGGAGCGGTAGACCCCGTCGCCGGCGAGCCGGTCGAGGAAGTGCGGGTGGAAGTTGAGCGTGACCCGCAGGGCCGGGTCGAGCGGATCGCCCGTGGAGCGGCCGGCGACATGGGCGAGCGCCCGGCGTGCGGGATCGTGGAGGGGCGGCATCGGGGCAGTCTGCCCGGGCGGCGGGGCTTGCGGCGAGGGGTTTGTGCTGGCTACGGTCGGGGTGGGGATGACAGAAAGCGCTTTCTGAAGGTCGAGGCAGGCCTCGGCATCCCCATCCCTCCGCCGAGCCCTGCTCCACCGAGCCTCACCCCCGGGAGTTCACCGCGTGCCCACCGCCGACGTGCTGATCTACACCCGCACCACCGGGTACCGCCACGACTCGATCCCCGACGGGGCCGCCGCCCTCGCCGGGATCGCCCGCGAGCAGGGGTGGGGAGCCGAGATCACCGAGGATCCGGAGGCCTTCACGCCCGAGCGGCTCGCCCGGTGCGCCGCCGTCGTGCTGCTGTCCACCACCGGCACCGTCCTGACACCCGAGGGGCGCGACGCCTTCGCCGCGTACCTCCGGGGCGGCGGCGCCCTCCTCGCCGTCCACGCCGCGGCCAACGCCGAACCGGACTGGCCCTTCTACGGCGAGCTCCTCGGCACCCGCTTCGACGGCCACCCGGAGATCCAGCCGGGCACCGTCCTCGTGGAGGACCCCGCCCATCCGGCGACGGCTCCGCTCCCGGCCCGCTGGGCCTGGACGGACGAGTGGTACAACTTCACGGCCAACCCGCGCGGGACGGGCGTACGGGTCCTGGCGCGGGCCGACGAGACCTCGTACAGCGGCGGCACCCTCGGCGAGGACCACCCGCTGGTGTGGTGCCGGGAGGTGGACCGGGGGCGCGTCTTCTTCACCGCGCTGGGGCATTCCTCGGAGGCGTACGACGACCCGGCCTTCCGCGCACACCTCACGGGCGCGCTGACCTGGCTGACCGCCTGACCGCCGGACTGCCTGAGCACCGGGCCGCCGGACTGCCTGACTGCCGGGGCGGCGGACTGCCTGACCGCCTGACCGCATGGCCTCCCCCTCCCACCCCCTCCCGGGTGCATCGGTCACCCCACCGCCCCGCCCCTGTTGCGCAGCCGCCTCCGGCGCGGGAGGTTGCCGGTGGGGGCCGATGGCAGGAGGAGAGACGTCATGGGCATCGCCACGGTGAACCCCGCGACGGGCGAGACGCTGCGCACCTACGAGGCCCACGGGCCCGAGGAGGTCGAGCGGCGCATCGCCGCCGCGCACGAGGCGTTCCGCCAGTACCGCACCACGTCCTTCGCCGAGCGCGCCCGCCTGATGCGGGCCGCCGCGACCCTCCTCGACGAGGACGGCGAGGACATCGCCCGGACCATGACGGTCGAGATGGGCAAGCCGATCGCCGCCGCCCGCGCCGAGGCCGCCAAGTGCGCGAAGGCCATGCGCTGGTACGCGAGCAACGCCGAGGCGCTGCTCGCCGACGAGCATCCGGCCGAGAGCGACGTCCAGGACTCCGGCGCCGACCTGGCCCGCGTCCACTACCGGCCCCTCGGCCCGGTCCTCGCCGTCATGCCGTGGAACTTCCCGCTCTGGCAGGTGATCCGCTTCGCCGCGCCCGCGCTCATGGCGGGCAACACGGGTCTCCTCAAGCACGCCTCGAACGTGCCGAGGACCGCCCTCTACCTCGGCGACCTGTTCCGCCGCGCCGGCTACCCGGACGGCTGCTTCCAGACGCTCCTCATCGGCGCCCGGGACGTCGAGGCCGTCCTCCGGGACCCCCGGGTCGTGGCCGCGACCCTCACCGGCAGCGAACCCGCCGGCCGGGCCGTCGCCGCCGTCGCGGGCGACGAGGTCAAGAAGACCGTTCTGGAGCTGGGCGGCAGCGACCCGTTCATCGTCATGCCGTCCGCCGACATCGTGCGGGCGGTGAAGACCGCCGTCACCGCGCGCGTGCAGAACAACGGCCAGTCCTGCATCGCCGCCAAGCGGTTCATCGTCCACCAGGACGTCTACGACGACTTCGCCGAACGCTTCGCCGCCGCCATGAACGCCCTCACCGTGGGCGATCCCCTCGACGAGGCCACCGACGTCGGCCCCCTCGCCACCGAGCAGGGCCGCACCGACCTGGAGGAGCTCGTCGACGACGCCGTGCACCGGGGCGCGGTCGTCCTGTGCGGCGGCGGCCGCCCGGAGGCCGAGGGACTGCGGCGGGGCTGGTACTACCGGCCGACCGTGCTCACCGGGATCACGCCCGCGATGCGGATCCACCAGGAGGAGACGTTCGGTCCCGTCGCCACCGTCTACCCGGTGCGGGACATCGAGGAGGCGGTGACCGTCGCCAACGACTCCCCGTTCGGGCTCAGTTCGAACGTCTGGACCCGCAAGGAGGAGGACGTCGCCTTCTTCGTCCGCGACTTGGAGGCCGGGGGCGTCTTCGTCAACGGCATGACGGCCTCGCACCCCGCCCTCCCCTTCGGCGGCATCAAGCGCTCCGGCTACGGTCGCGAACTCTCCGGCCACGGCATCCGCGAGTTCTGCAACGCGACCACCGTCTGGCAGCGCGCCTGACCGCGTGACGCGGCGCGGGCCGCGACGCCCGTGTGCGAGAGCCCGTCCCAACGCCGCGGATGCCCCGCGCCGGATCGTGCCGCTATGCGAGCAGCACCGCGTTCCAGGCTGCCCAGATCAGGGTCAGTGGGAGGAAGACGGGGAGGAAGACCCCGCCGACGATCCGGAAGGGCGGCTTGCCGTGGCCCTTCCATCGGTAGAACATCGCGGCCGTTCCGAAGAACACCGCGACCAGGACGGAGGCGATGGGGGAGACGGCGAAGGCCACTGCGTCGCCTCCATTGCGGATGAACATGCTGCAGCCGAATACGACGATGCCAAGTCCGATCACGAGGAAGCAGCTCCCCGTGATCAGACGCCCTGCACGCGCCATCGGGGACACCGGCGCCACGGTTTCGGTCGATGCGGAGGAAACGGATTCGGCCGATGCAGCGGGCACGGTCGATGGCCGGGGCGCGCGCGGCGGCATGGGCGTCGATGCGGTGATCGTGGGGGCACCGGCGCGCAGGATGCCCAGGGTGCTGTCAACGGTCGGACGCTCTTCGGGGTTCTTCGCGAGGAGGGCGGTGACGAGGGAGGCGAGGACGGGGTCGGCGCGCTGCATCGGCGGGGGCTCGTGGAGGGCGACCGCGGCCATGGTGGCCGTGGAGGTATCGCGTCGGAACGGGGAGATGCCCTCGACCGCCTCGTAGAGGGTCGCCCCCAGCGAGAACAGGTCGCCGGTGGCCTGGTCCTGGGTGCCCTGGAGACGTTCGGGTGCCATGTACTCGGCGGAGCCGATGACGCCTCCGGTGACGGTGAGTCTGGTGTCGGTCTCGTGGACGGCGATACCGAAGTCGGTGAGCAGTACCTGGCCGTCGTCAGTGAGCATCACGTTGGCCGGTTTGAGGTCGCGGTGCACGATCCCGGCGGCGTGGGCGGCCTTCAGCGCCTTGAGCAGCGCTGCCGCGACGTCGGCCGCGCGCGGGGCGGGCAGCGGCCCGTCCACACGCAGACACTCTTCCAGGGACCGCCCCTCGACCAGGCGCATCACAATCCAGGGAGTACCGTCCTCAACGACCACGTCATGGACGGCGACGACGTGCGGATGATCGCGCAACTTGGCGGCGTTGCGGGCTTCACGCGCGGCCCGCACCACCCGCTCATGATGCGCGGCACCGGAAGTGGAGGCGGCCTGCTGCGGCAGCCGCACCTCTTTGACGGCCACGTCGACGTCCAACATTTCGTCGTACGCCCTCCACACCCGACCGAACCCGCCTGAGCCGAGTTCCTCGACAAGTCGGTACCGTCCGCCGACGACCCGCTCCGGCCCCTCCTGAGATCCCAACGCCCCACCTCTCAGCGAGTTCACCACCCCGGACGGTTCCGACCGGAGCGTACGTGTCGCGTATCAGGCTTTCACAGGCGCGGGTGCTCGACGAGTCCTTTGGGCCCCGAGGGGGACGTCAGGCCCGTGTCCAGGCCAACAGCCGCTCCGCAGGCCAGGTGTTGATCACCCGGTCCTCCGGTACGCCGCACTCCTCGGCCCGTGCGCAGCCGAGGATCTGCCACTCCAGCTGGCCCGGTGCGTGTGCGTCCGTGTCGATCGCGAAGTACGCCCCCGTCTCCACCGCGATCCGCAGCAGCGCGCGCGGCGGATCGAGGCGCTCCGGGCGGCTGTTGATCTCGACCGCCGTCCCGGCCTCGGCGCACGCCGCGAAGACCCGTTCCGCGTCGAACTCCGAAGCGGGGCGCAGTCGTCCGCCCGCCACGAGTCGTCCCGTGCAGTGCCCGAGCACGTCCACGAGCGGGTCGCGGACGGCCCGTTCGAGCCGGCGGGTCATCGTGCGCGCGTCCATCCGCAGCTTCGAGTGCACCGACGCGACCACCACGTCGAGCCGTTCGAGCAGCTCCGGTTCCTGGTCGAGCGAGCCGTCCTCCAGGATGTCGCACTCGATTCCGGTGAGGAGCCGGAAGGGCGCCCATTCCTCGTTCAGCCGCGCCACCACGTCCAGTTGCTCCCGCAGCCGCTCGGGCGACAGGCCCCGCGCGACCGTCAGCCGCGGCGAGTGATCCGTGAGGACCGCCCACGCGTGGCCGAGCCCCGCCGCCGCACGGCCCATGGACTCGATCGTCGCGCCGCCGTCGGACCAGTCGGAGTGGAAGTGGCAGTCGCCGCGCAGGGCCGCCCGCAGCGCCTCACCCGCGCCGTTCGCCGGAGCCGAGGTGCGCAGGCCCTCCTCCAGCTCCGCCTCCAGACCCGCCAGGTACTCCGGCACCCGGCCCTCCAGCGCCTCGCGCACGACCGCCGCCGTCTTGGGCCCCAGCCCCTTCACGGACTCCAGGGTGCCCGCCGCCGCGCGCCGGGCCGCCTCGCCCTCCGGCAGGGCGTCGACGGCCGCGGAGGCCGTGCGGAACGCCCGCGCCCGGTATCCCGGCGCCTGGGCGCGCTCCAGCAGGAACGCGATCCGGTTCAGGGCGGCCACGGGGTCCACGGCGTGCTCCTCACCCACCGCCCGGAGCGGTGGGCGCCGCCACCGGAGCCGGCTCGATCTCGCACCAGACCGCCTTGCCCTCGCCGCGCGGCTCGACCCCCCACCGGGACGCGAGGGCGTCGAGCAGGAGCAGGCCCCGCCCCGAGGTGGCCGCCTCGCCGGGGGTACGCCGCCGGGGCCAGG
Organism: Streptomyces sp. NPDC042346; assembly: GCF_055581845.1. NCBI lineage: Bacteria > Bacillati > Actinomycetota > Actinomycetes > Kitasatosporales > Streptomycetaceae > Streptomyces > Streptomyces sp. NPDC042346. The sequence goes on from NZ_JBVJEH010000005.1 coordinate 424,372, forward strand.
CGCTCGACCGGTCCTGCACCGAGAGCCGTACCCGCCGCACCGGCTCGGGCAGCACCTCCAGGGTCAGCACCGCGCCGCCCTCGGTGTGCAGCAGGACGTTGACGAGCAGTTCGCCGGTCAACAACTCGGCGTCGTCGGCCAGCTCCGGCAGACCCCAGTCGCGCAGCGCCTGCGTCACCGCCGCCCGCGCGTCCGAAAGCCCCTGCGGATCGGCCTGGTGGATGTACTGGTGGATCCGCGGCGCCCGGGGCGTGCCCGGGTCCGGGCTCCGCCGCAGCACGAGCAGCGCCACGTCGTCGCCGGAGCCCCACCGCTCCCACAGCCGCTCCGAGAGGTGGTCGGCGAGCGCCTCCGCCTGCGGCGGGCCGCTGGCGATCGCCTCGGACAGCGCGTCGAGACCCGTATCGATGTCGGAGCCGGGCTGCTCCACGAGCCCGTCGGTGCAGAGTACGAGCGTCTCCCCGGGCACCAGGTCGAGCCGTGTCTCCGGGAACTCCTCGTCGCCGAACACGGTCGCGAGGCCCAGCGGCAGCCCGCCCCGCAGGTTGGGCTGCCCGACCCGCCCGTCGGTGTGCCGGATCAGCGGTCCGAGATGCCCGGCCCGTACGGCACGCAGGGTGCCGCTCGCCAGGTCCACCTGCGCGTAGGTGCAGGTCGCGAAGCGGTTGGTGTCCAGTTCGGCGAGGAAACGCGACGCCCGGGCGAGCACCGTCGACGGGGCGTGGCCCTCGCCCGCGTACGCCCGCAGCGCGATCCGCAGCTGGCCCATGATGGCGGCCGCGTGCGTGTCGTGCCCCTGCACGTCGCCGACGACGATCCCGACCCGGCCCCGGGGCAGCGGGATCACGTCGTACCAGTCGCCGCCGACCTGCCGTCCGCTCCAGGCCGCGTGGTAGCGCACGGCGATCTCGCCACCGGTGATCGCCGGGATCCGGCGCGGCAGCATCGTCGCCTGGAGCCCCGTCGCGAGCTCCCGCTCCTCGTCGAAGAGGATCGCCCGCTGGAGCGACTGGGCGACGATCGCCGCGAGACCGAGCGCGAGGTTCCGCTCGTCGGCGTTGAAGGACGACCGGCCCCGGTAGAACAGCGCCATCCCGCCCAGCGAGCGGGCCTGCGCCACCAGGGGCAGGTAGCAGGCGGACCGGAACTCCAGACGCGAGAGGTACGGAGCCAGCTCGGGGAAGTCCCGGCCCAGCGACTGGAACGAGGAGACGAAGCGCGGCCGGCCGCTCAGCACCGCCTCGGCCAGCGGCAGCCCCCGGTCGAGCCGCCGGGTGCGGAAGTCGTTCAGCGCGTCGAGGGACTCGCCGCTGAGCGCGATCACGTTCAGCGAACCGTTCTCGACGAGCCCGAGCGCCAGTCCCTCCGCACCGAGCCGGGCGAGCCCGCCGGGCCCCGTCAGGGCGGCCGTCACGTCGTCCACGGTCACCGCGCGCGACAGCGCGTTCGTGGTCCGCTCGACGATGCTGGTCTGCACCTCGCGCCGCTTCTCCAGCTCCTGCACGAAAGCGGAGTGCGTGACCTCGGCGGTCGTGTCCCGCACGACCCCGACGATCCGCTGGGCGCGGCCGTTCGGCTTGCGCAGGATTCGTGCCTGTACGTGCGTCCAGTGGGGTGCACCCTCGTCCTGCGGGATCGGGAAGTGCGCGGTGTACGACACCGAGCCGCTCTTCACCGCAGCCCGCACGATGTCCTCGAGCCGGGTCCGCTCCTCGGGCGCCAGTCGCGCGACAAGGGTCGCCGGGCGCCCGTCGTAGGTGTCCGGGGCCAGCCCGAAGACGAGCAGCCCGGACTCGTCGACATCGATCGTGCCCGTGTCGAGATCCCAGTCGAAGCTGCCGGTCCGGTTCATGGCGAGCCGCTCGGCGGGCCCGATCTCGCCATTGCGCGTACGGCGGTCGTCATCGGTCATCCTCCCCATTGTCGAACCCGCACCCCGCGGACGCCATGGCGGTGACACGGCGTGGCGAAAGTTCGCCTCGACGGCCGGGCGTTCCGGCCCCCGCCACCGGCGGGGCAGAATGGGCCGGTGCAGCCGTCCTACCGTGTTCTCGGTCCTTGCCAGGCGCTCCGTATCGACGACGGTACGGAGGCCGCGTTGAGCGGTGCCAGGCTCCGGGCCCTGCTCACCGCACTCGCCGCCGGTGCTGCCGGTGCCGGAGGAGCCGGAGGACCCGGGGGACCTGGTGGATCCGGGGGACCTGGTGGATCCGGTGGCGCCGGGGGAGTCGGGCGGTCGGTGAGCGCCGACGCGCTGATCGCCCAGGTGTGGGCCGACGACGACCCGGCCGCCGGCCAGGACCGGACGGCCGCGCTCCAGGCCCTCGTGGGCCGCCTGCGCCGGGCCCTCGGCCACGAGGCGATCGTCTCCGCGCCCGGCGGCGGCTACCGGCTGGCCGCCGACCCTGACGCCGTCGACCTGCACCGTTTCGAACGGCTCGCCGCCGAGGGCTCGGCCGCCCTCTCCGCAGGGGACGCCGTACGGGCCGCCGCCCTCCTCGACGAGGCCCTCGGCCTGTGGCGCGGGCCCGCCCTCGCGGACCTCCCCGGCCGGGACACCGACCCCGTCGTCGTACGGCTCGACCAGCGGCACACCCGAGCGCGCCGCGACCGGTTCGCCGCCGACCTGGCCCTGGGGCGGGCCGCGGACGTCCTCGCGCCGCTCGCCGCCCTCGCCGCCGGACACCCGCTCGACGAGCCCGTCCAGGCCCTGCGGATCCGCGCTCTGCGGGCCGCGGGGCGCTCCGCCGAGGCCCTCGCGGCGTACGAGGAGGTCCGCGCGGACCTCGCCGACCGGCTGGGCACGGACCCTGGCCCCGAACTGCGCGCCCTGCACGCCGAACTCCTCGGCACGCCCAGGCCCGCACCGGGTCGTGCGGCGGACCGGAGCGGGCGCCCGCCGGCCCGGCTGACCTCCTTCATCGGCCGGGACGGTGAACTGGGCGCGCTTGCCGCCGGGTGGGCCGACCGGCGGCTCGTCACCCTCACGGGACCCGGCGGCGTCGGCAAGACCCGGCTCGCCCTGGAGGCGGCCGAGACCTTCGAGGGCGGAGCGGTCCACGTCGCCGAACTCGCCTCCGTACGGGAGGAGTCGTCGGTCGCCGCCGCCGTCCTCAGCGCGCTGGGGGCCCGCGAGACCCAGCTCTGGAACGCTCCGGCCGTCGCCGAGGCGGCGGCCGGACCGAGGGGCTCGCTCGCCCACCTCGTCGAGTACTGCGCCGGACGGCGCATGCTCCTCGTCCTCGACAACTGCGAGCACGTGATCGGCGCGGCGGCGGAGCTCGCGCAGACCCTCCTCACGCGGTGCCCCGGCGTGACCGTCCTGGCGACGAGCCGGGAGCCGTTGGGGGTGCCGGGGGAGGTGCTGAGTCCGTTGGGGCCGTTGCCGGTGGAGATGGCGTTGCGGCTGCTCGGCGAGCGGGGTGCGGCGGCGCGGCCGGGGTTCCGGGTCGGGGACGACGCGGGGGCGGCGGAGGAGGTGTGCCGTCGGCTCGACGGGCTGCCGTTGGCGATCGAGCTGGCGGCGGCGCGGCTGCGGATGCTGTCGGTGCGGCAGATCGCGGACCGACTCGACGATCGTTTCCGGTTGTTGACGTCGGGGGCGCGGACCGTGCTGCCGCGTCAGCAGACCTTGCGGGCGGTCGTGGACTGGTCGTGGGAGTTGCTCGACGGGGCGGAGCGGGCGGTGCTGCGGCGGCTCGCGGTGTTCACGGGCGGGTGCGATCTGGCGGCGGCGGAGACGGTCTGCGCCGAAGCGCCGGAGGCCGACGCCCTGGAGGCCCTGGAGGCCCGGGACGTACTGGATGCCCCTGACGTACTGAACGTACTGGACGTCCTCGGTGCTCTTGTCGACAAGTCGCTCGTCGTGGCGGCGCCGGGTCCCGATGGCGACGGGATGCGGTTCCGTCTCCTTGAGACGGTGGCGGAGTACGCGGGGGAGCGGCTGGACGAGGCCGGGGAGCGGGCGGCGACCGAGCGGCGGCACCTCGTGCACTACCGCGAGCTGGCCCGCCGTACCGACCCGCGGCTCCGCGGCTCCGGGCAGGTCGCCGCCATCACCGTCCTGGAGCGCGAACACGGCAACCTCCGGACCGCGCTCCGGACCGCCGTGGCCCTCGGCGACGAGCAGGAGGCGCTCTGCCTCGTCCACTCCCTGAGCTGGTTCTGGCAGCTGCGGAACCACCAGACGGACTCCCGGACATGGGCGGCGGCGGCCGCGCGGCTCGGCCCCGACCCGTTCCAGGAGCCCGTCCGCCCCGCCGAACCGTTCGACGGCCTCTGCGTCGACGTCCCGCCGCCGTGGACCGGCGAGCGTCTCTGGGAGGCCCGCCGCGGAGGACGCCTGTACGCGCTCGCGACCGAGGGCGGCGAGGGCGCCACCGTCCTCGAACGCCCCGAGACCCGCGCCCGGCTCACCGCCCTCGTCGCCGCGTACCGTCCGGGTCTCCCGCAGACCTGCCGCCAGCCGGGGACGATGTGGTTCTTCGCCCGGCTGATGACGGGCGAGCTGACCGGCCTCGACGAGACCCTGGCGCTGACCGTCGAGGCCTGCCGCGCCCACGGGACCGGCTGGGACCTCGGCTTCGCCCTCCTCATGCGGGGAAAGCTCCTCGGCCACGGCCCCGCGGACGCCGACGAGGCACTCGCCCTCTTCGAGGCCGCCGAGGACGCCTGGGGCGTCGCGGAGTCCCTCTCGGCGCGGGGCGAGGCGTACGAGCGCGCCGGGCGGCTCACCGAGGCCGCCGCCGACTTCGAGCGGGCCACCCACGCCGCCGCGTTCGTGGGCGCCCGCTCCCAGGTGCCGCTCGTCACGGCGCGCCTGGCCGCCGTACGCCTCCGGCTCCGCCCGGAAGGGGACGAGGCGGCCGAACGGCTCCTGGCCGAAGCGGCCGACGCGGCGGGCGAGTGGGGAGCCGAGGCCGCCGGCACCGGTCGGCTGCTGCTCGCGCAGCACTACGCCCACACCGGTCGTACGGGCCTGGCCCGCGCGCAGCTCACCCGGCTGGAGGGCGAGTTCGGCGAGAACACCCCGGCGCTCTTCTGGGGCCTCGTCGGAGGGACGTGGGCGTGGCTCGACTGCCTGGACGGCGCCCACGACCGGGCCCTGGAGCGCCTGGCCCGCGCCGTCGCCGACCTGGAGACCCTCGCCCACCTGGTCGCGCCCTACCTCGTCGTCGCCCAGTTCGCGACGGCCGCCTGGGCCCGGGGCGGTCGGGGTGGACGAGGCGACTCGGACGGCTCGGACGGCTCGGACGGCCAGGGCGACGCCGAGATCGGCGCCGCGCTCCTCGGTGCGTACGACACCCACATCAGCCCCGTGACCGGCGGCGGCTTCCGCCCGTTCACCCCGCAGACGGAGGCCTCGATCCGCACCCGCGCAGAGGAGACCCTCCGCGCGCACCTCTCCCCGGCGACGTACACCCGTCACTACGAGACGGGCACGAAGCTCTCCCTCACCGCCGCCGTGACCCTGGTCCGCCACCCGGAGAAGACCCCGGATGCCTGACCGCTGTCCGTACCGCGTGACGTCCCGACGGGGGACCTGGTCCTGATCCCGGCAGGACGGGCCTCCGCTCAGCCCGTCGCGAGGCGCTCCCGGGCCTCGGTGAGGTCCTCGGGGGTCGGGGCGTCGTCCTGGGACAGGCGGCGGCGCCAGTAGCCGGTGAAGTGGACCGCGCGGCGGTCCACGCCGCGCTCCTCCACCAGGTGCCGACGCAGGCCGCGTACCGCCGAGGCCTCGCCCGCGAGCCAGCCGGAGGGACTGCCCGGCGGCAGCGTCCCGGCGCGGACGGCGTCGGCGGGCGGCGCGTCGTGGGGCAGCAGCCGCACGGTGAGGTCCCCGGCCGTCGTCAGGGGCTGTACGTCGGCCGGGTCGTCGACCTGGACGTACGCGAGGGCCCGCCGCCCCGCCGGGAGCGCGGCGACGACCGTGGCGAGGGCGGGCACCGCGCAGGCGTCGGCGTACAGGAGCGTCCAGTCGCCCGCGCCCGGATCGAAGGGCACCGCGAAGGCGGCGGACGGCCCGAACACGCCCAGCGGATCACCGGGCCGCGCGCGCCGCGCCCACCGGGTCGCCGGACCCTCGCCGTCCTCCGCGCCGGCCGCCCCGGCGCCCCCGCCGTGCAGGTGGAAGTCGATGTCGACGGTCTCCGCCACCGGGTCGTGCGCTCGGACGGTGTAGCTCCGCATCCAGGGCCGCTCCGCCTCCGGGAGCGCCGCGTAGGCCGCGTACCACCGCATCACGTCACCGTCCGCTCCGACGGCGGGCAGTACCGGCTCCGTGCCGGGCGTCCGGGGGAAGAACAGCTTCACCTGCTGGTCGGGCCCGGCGAGCGTGAACCCGACCAGCGACGGGCCGCCGAGGGTGACGCGGAGCGTACGCGGGGTGACCGGGCGGGTGGCGGTCACGCGCAGGCGCCGCAGGGGGAAGGGGAAGGCCGGGGGCTGGGACATCGCTGACTCCTCGGGGGGTCGGGTGGGCTCGGCCCACCCTCCCGGGGCACGTCGACACGCCGCCGACACCCCGCCGACACGGGAGGACGTGTCCTGCGGCCCCGCACAGCACCCCGGACACCGCCCCGTGCCACCGTCCCGGATGCGCTCCGGTCGGCAGGACACGAGAATGGCGAGTGCCGGAAGAACACGTAGGAGGCGGCATGAACGCTGAGCCCGACAAGACGTCCGTGGGGGATCTCCCGACGCCCGACCGGTTGCTCCACGCCGGTTCGGAGGGCGAGTTCACGGCGGAGGACCTGGTCCTGGCATCCGGCCGTGACGTGAATCCGAAGAGCATCGCCTGGGCCGAACGCCGTATGGCGGAGAAGGGGCGCGCGTCCATGGACGAGCTCCTGCCCTAGGCCTCCTTTCCAGCTCCTTCCCAGCTCCTGCCCCGTCGGCCCCGGATCGGCTCGCCCGAACCGGGGCCGCGGCCTTCCACATTTGTGAAACACGTTCTACCGTGGCCGCCGTCGCACGAGCGCGCCGCCACGGGAGGCCCCCATGCACCTCGAGTACACGCCCGCCCAGAACAGCCTGCGCGCCGAGCTGCGTGCGTACTTCGCCGAGCTCGTCCCGGACGACTTCCACACCCGGTACGCGGACCCCGCCGCGCAGAAGCGCTTCTACCGGGAGACCGTGCGCAGGCTCGGCACGGACGGCTGGCTCGGTGTCGGCTGGCCCGCCGAGTACGGCGGGCGCGGACTCTCCCCGATGGAGCAGTTCATCTTCTTCGACGAGGCAGCCCAGGCCGGCGTGCCCCTGCCGCTGATGGCCCTGAACACCGTCGGGCCGACGATCATGCGGTACGGCACCGACGAGCAGAAGGCGTACTTCCTGCCCCGGATCCTCTCCGGCGAGATCGACTTCGCCATCGGCTACAGCGAGCCCGACGCGGGCACCGACCTGGCCGCCCTCAAGACCCGTGCGGTCCGGGAGGGCGACGAGACCACCGGCCACTACACCGTCAACGGCCAGAAGATCTGGACCACCAACGGCGACACCGCCGACTGGGTCTGGCTCGCCGTCCGCACCGACGTCGACGCCCCGCCCCACAAGGGCATCACCATGCTCCTCGTGCCGACGAGCGACCCCGGCTACTCCTGCACGATCATCAACACCCTCGCCTCGCACGACACGACCGCCAGCTACTACGACAACGTCCGGGTCCCTGCCTCGCGGCGCGTCGGCGAGGAGAACAAGGGCTGGCGCCTCATCACCAACCAGCTCAACCACGAGCGGGTGACGCTCGCCGCCCACGGGACGATGGCGATCCGCGCCCTCCACGACGTCCAGCGCTGGGCCGCCGACACGAAACTCACCGACGGCCGCCGCGTCCTGGACCTCCCGTGGGTCCGCCGCACCCTCGCCCGCACCCACGCCCGGCTGGACGCGATGAAGCTCCTCAACTGGCAGATGGTGAACGCCGTCCAGCACGGCACCCTCACCCCCCAGGACGCCTCCGCCGTCAAGGTCTACGGCTCCGAGGCCCGCCGCGACGCCTACGCGGCCCTGATGGAGGTCGTCGGCTCCGCGGGCGCCCTCAAGGAGGGCTCGGCGGGCACCGTCCTCCACGGCGAACTGGAACGCGGCTACCGCTCCGCCGTCATCTTCACCTTCGGCGGCGGCAACAACGAGATCCAGCGCGAGATCATCTCCTGGATCGGCCTCGGCATGCCCCGCGTCCGCCGCTGAGCGTGTGTGACGAAGACGGGTAGTCGGCACAAAAGAGGTCGCATGTACGGGTCCGGTGGAGCCGCTGACACCCCGGTCATGCTCCTGGGCCCGCCGTCTCGCCTACCTCGCGACGGCGGGCCCGGGTCCCAGCGGCCACGGGCTACGGAGCGAACACGTGCTCAGACCGCCGCCGGGGAAGGCTCGCAGGCGTTCGCCAGGTCGATACGGACCGTCCGGTCGCAGAGCCGTTCCACCTGTGCGGGGTCGTGAGAGACGAGCAGGACCGTCCGGTTGCCCCGCAGGGCCGCCACGGACTCCTCGACCGTGTCGCGGCTCCGCTCGTCCAGGGCGCTTGTCGGCTCGTCCAGCAGGAGGGCCGCCGGTTCGAGGGCCAAGGCCCGGGCCAGGCAGAGCCGTTGGCGCTGGCCGTTGGACAGCGTCTGGGCCGGGGTGTCCAGCCGGTCGGAGACCTCGCTCCACAGGCCGGCCTCGCGCAGTGCCTGCTCGACGCGGTCGTGCAGCTCCGTCCTGGACGCCCGCACCAGGTGACGGAGGCCGAACAGGGCGTTGTCCAGGATGCTGCCGCCGAAGACGACCGGGGTCTGGGGAACCAGGACGACCGTGCTGCGCAGGCCGGCGTCGCCCTTGCCGTACCGGACGGGACGGCCGAGGACCTCCACCTCGCCCTGACGGCGGAGCCCGTGGGGCAGCAGGTCGACCAGGGCGCGCAGCACGGTGGACTTGCCGGCGCCCGACGGACCGCACAGGCCGGTGGTGGATCCGGCGGCCAGTTCGAACGTCACCGGTCCGACCAGGCGCTTCGTGCCGTCGAGGATCTGCAGGTCACGGACCGCGATGACAGTCCTGTCGACCCTGTTGTCCATGGTCGCGGCACCGGTTGTCACATCGTCCATCGTCGTGCTCCTTCGAAGCGGTTGCGCAGGAAGACCGCCAGGCTGAGCAGGCCCGCGGTGATCAGGACCAGGACGAGGGCGCTGCCCCACGCCTGGGCGATCGCCTCGGGGGCGCCCGAGTCCTGCGACAGGGTGAAGATGTGCGTGGGCAGGGCCTGGACCGGAGCGTTGACGATTCCGGTCGGGAGGGCGGGAGCCCCGAAGAACACCGTGGCGGTGAAGATCAGGGGGGCCGTCTCGCCCGCCGCGCGGGCCAGGCCGAGCAGCAGGCCGGTGAGCGTGGCCGGCCAGGTGTACGGGACGACCACGGAGCGGACGTACTGGGAGCTGGTGAGGCCCAGTGCGAACGCCGCCTCGGTGATCTCCGCCGGCATGCTCCGGATCCGGCCCGCGGTGGTGAGGGCGACCACCGGCACCACCACGGGCACCAGGACCACGGCGCCGGCCAGCCAGGAACGGCCCCAGCCCATGGTCGTGCAGAAGAGGACGTACCCCGCGAGGCCCAGCAGGATGGTGGGCGTCCCGCCGACCGCCACGGTCAGCGTCTCCAGGACGCGGGCGGTCTTCGCGGAGGCACGCGTGCCGATCACGATGCCCGCTCCGTAACCGAGCGGCAGCGCGATCAGCGCCGTGGTCGCGAGGAGCAGGAGCGTACCGACGATCTGATCGCGTATGCCGCCGCCCGCCGCGCCTTCGGAGGGCGAGAACCAGAAGACCGGATTGAGTGCCGCACCGCCGCGGGCCAGCAGGATGCCGAGCATGCCGACGAGCAGGGCCCCCGGCAGCAGCAGTGCCCCGAGCCGGACGACGGTGGTGAGCCGGTCCTTCGGAGTGCGCAGCCACGCGGAGGACCGACGGGCACGAGGGGCGCGCGCGGCCCGTCCCGTGGAGCCGCGGGTGCCCCACACGGTGGCGACGGCGACCAGGGCCAGCAGGATGATGCCGAGACCGCACAGCGCCGCGAAGTACGGGCCGGAGGTGCCCGCGAGCATCGGCTCGGGGCCGGCCAGCTTGGTGGTGAGCGTCTGACCGGGGCGCACGAGGGAGGAGAAGACGTCCCCCAACGATTCCGGCAGGCGTCCGTCGGCACGGCCGATGACCATGAAGACCGCGATGGCCTCACCCAGTGCGCGGGCCAGGCCGAGGAGGACCCCGGCGCGCATGCCCGACCGGGCCTGGGGCAGGACGGCGGAGCGGACGACCTCGCGGCGGGTCAGGCCGAGGGAGTACGCGGCCTCCCGGTACCGGCCGGGTACGGCGGCCAGCGCGTCCACGCTGACCGCCACGATCGTCGGCATGATCATCACGGCGAGGACGATGCCGGCGGCGAGCAGGCTGTCGCCGCCCGGCACGTCACCGAGGTCCGCCACGAACGGCCGGATCACCATGATGCCGATCAGGCCGTAGACGATGGAGGGGACCGCTGCCAGGAGTTCGATGCTCAGGCGCAGCGGCTTGGCGAGGCGGGGCGGCAGGTACTCGGACAAGGCGACGGCCGCCGCCCAGCCGACCGGGACGGCGAGCACCAGTGCCAGGACGCACACGACCGCCGAGCCGTAGATCATGGCCAGGCCGCCGAAGGCGAGGTTCCCCGGACTCCAGGTGGACGAGGTGAACAGGGCCGCCCAGTCGACGGTTCCGCTCGCGATGCCCGTGACGAGGTAGCCGAGCAGGACCGCGAGGGTGAGCAGCACGGACAGGATGCCGCTGTACGCCCATCCCCAGACCCATCTCGCCCGGCTGCCGCGGCCGCTCCCGGAGGAGGGCCGCGACACGGCGGGTCCGGGCGCCTGGATGGGGCGCTCCAGAGTGAGCCCCATCGTCAGAGGCCCATCTGCTCGCGCGTGAGGTAGCCGTGCTCGGGCAGCAGCTTCTGGCCCTCGGGCGAGAGGATGTAGTCGATGTACTGCTTGACGGTGCCCTTCGGCTTGCCGTTGGTGATCATGTACAGCGGACGGGTCATCGGGTACTTGCCGGACGACACGTTCGCCAGGGTGGGAGCGACGCCCTCCAGAGGCACCGCGACCAGGTCGGGGTGACCCTCGATGAAGCCGGTCGACAGCGGGGCGATGGAACCGCGGGTGGACTTCAGCTTGTTGCGGGTCTCCAGGTTGCCACCGACGATGGCGTAGTTCGCGGACTTGGGCGGGGCCGGCGGCTCGCCCTTGCCGTAGATGAACTTGTCTAGCACCTCACGGGTGCCGCGACCGGGCTCCTTGTCGTACACGAAGACCTGGAGGTCGGGACCGCCGACCTCCTTCCAGTTGGTGATCTTCCCCTCGAACAGGCCCGCCACCTGCGCCTTGGACAGGCCCTTGACCCCGCCGTCGGCCACTTCCTTGGTGATGATGACGCCGACGGCGTCCGCGCCGATCTGTGTGGTGACGAAGTCCGTGTCGGGGTACGCCTTGTGGTCCTTGTCGGACAAGGGCTTGGAGCTGAGGGCGATGTTGATCTGGCCGGTGCCGAGCTGGGAGATCCCGCCGGCGGAGCCGCCCTGAGTGGCGACGGTGATGTTCAGGCCCTTGTCCTTCAGCGCCTCGGCGGCGTCGGAGGCCACCGGGGCGACGGTGGTGGAGCCGCTGGCCTGGATGGCGTCCGAGCCGGCCTTCGCGGAGCCGGCGCAGCCGGTCAGGGCGGCGGCGAGGAGGAGAGCGGCGGAGGCGGCAGAGGCGCCTTGGCGGACACGCCGTCCGGTGAGGTGCGGTGCTCTACTGCGGATTTCAGCGGACATGAAAGACATGGCGGTGCCTTTGCGGTGATGGAAGGGGTGGGATTCGGGGAACGCCGGCGGCGAATCGCCGCGGCCGGGGCCCCGTTTGTGGCATGCAGGTCTGCGGTCGGGACGTGGAAGGGGTGCGGCCGTGACCGCCGGTGGCCCCTGCCGCGTGGACGAGGTGGGCGGACCCCGGGCGAGCCTGCGGGTGCTCCGGGAGGGCGGCGCGACGGACACTGGGCGTGCGGATGATGACTACTCGCGGCGTGCAGCCGATGCCCTTGCGATCCTTGTCGCGTTCCCCGTTGAACTGGGCCTGAAGCATCAAGGCATCGGTGTCCGTCCACCCGCTGACCCCGGGTGCGGACCGCGATGCCGTGGGCGAACGTTACCGCCTCCGAGTCCCCCTGGCGACACCTTGATTGACGGAAATCATCGATGATCGGCGATTGAATTTGAGTCATGCGCCGGGGTGGTGAGTGCGCGGCCTGGGGTCGGCCACGAAATCCGAAGCCGTACGGGTCGCCTGTCGGCATCTTCGCCCTGGACGGCTTCAAGCTGTGTGAACAAACGGATTCAAGCTGATGACCTCACTTCGCAACCAGCCACAGAGGAGGGCGAATCGGGGCAGCGGCACTCTGCGGCGACGGGGGTCGAAGAGACGGTCTTTCAGTCATTCATCGATCTATTGACATACATCGCTCAACGCTGGCAGGGTTCCGGCCGTCGGTCGACAGCGTCGTTACCGACCTGGGCCCTGACCCGGCCCCCTCTCGATCCGTCACGCTCCTTGATCACTCCCTGGGGGGAAGTGTGAGTAGTGCCCGTGTTCTGGTTGCCTCCGCGTTCGAGGCGGAGCTCCAGCCCTTGACGTCAGCGTGTGCGGCTGCCGCCCTGCAGCACCACGGCGCCGACGTCGTCGGCTGGGACGCGCACCTGCTTCCCGACGCCATTCCGGAAGGCCCCTTCGACCTCACGCTCGTCTCGGTCCAGCAGTTCGAGGGTCTCGAGCGGGGAATCGCCCTGGCGCGGAGGGTCTCGGAGGCGTACGGCACCACGGTCGTGACCTTCGGCCAGTACGCGCAGATGAACCACCGGGAGTTCCTCGAGGTCGCCGACGGCATCATCATGGAGGAGCCCGAGCTCATCAGCGAGGAGCTGGCTCAGCTCGCCGCCGGCACCCTCGCGCTCGACGCGGTGCCCGCCCTGATGACCCGCACGGGCATGCGGCCCAAGCCCCCGCGCCGGCGCATCTCGGTCACCAAGCCCGCCCGGGACCTGTTCCCCTCCCTCGTGCACTACCCGGCGCACCACTCGCCGTTCGGCCTGATGGGCAACATCGAGGCGTCTCGCGGCTGCCACCACAAGTGCACCTACTGCTCCGTCTACGGCGCCTACGACGGCGGTGTCGCCGCGTACGACGCCGACAGCGTCCTGGCCGACGCGTTGCAGCTGGCGGAGGAGGGCGTCCGGCACTTCTGCTTCATCGACGCCGAGTTCTTCAACTCCCGCACCATCGGCATCGGTGTGGTCGAGCGACTCGTCGAGGCCATCGGCCCGATCACGTTCGAGTTCACCACCCGCGTCGACCACGTCCTCGACTACACCAAGGAACTGGAGAAGCTCGTCTCGCTCGGGCTGCGCCGCGTCACCTGCGCACTCGAGTTCCCCTCCAACCGCATCCTGCGCATCTTCGACAAGCACATCGACGTCGACCACATGCGCGAGGCGGTCGACGAGGCCGAGCGGATCGGCTTCGAGCTCTACCCGACATTCATCCCCTTCACCCCGTGGATCGAGTACGAGGAGCTCCTCGGCTTCGAGGACTGGCTGGTCGAGACGGGCCTCGCCCGCGTCACCGACCCCACCGCCCTGCAGACCCGACTGCTGCTGTTCAAGGGCTCCCCGCTGCTCTCCTCGCCCTGGATGGAGGACATCGCCACCGTCGACCGCGGCTTCTGGGTCGAGTGGACCCACCCCGACAAGCGCGTCGAGGAGCTCTGGCAGGAGCGCCGCACCGACGCCGAGGACGCAGGCAAGATCCGCTGCTGCGTGAAGTGCTGACCCACCCGCTCACAAGAAAAGGACACTGACATGGGTGGATCACCCCGCGTCGTCATCTCCACCGGCCAGGCCCTCCCGGACATGGACTGGACCGGCGAGCTCGCCGGTCTCACCGACTCGTGGCCGTACCTCGGACCCACCTGGCTCCGCGCCACGGAGAAGGTGCTCCCCGACGTCCAGCCCTGGCACACCCTCGCCCACCGCGCCCGCGGCGAGCTGGCCCTCCTCCCCGGCTACATCCTCACCACCCCGCCGGTCGTCGACCACGAGCCGCGCACCTACCTGGGATGGCAGGCGCCCTCCGGTGAAGAGGTGTGCTGCGGCGCCGAGACCGACGCCGCGCGCAGCGCCGAAGTCGACGCCCTGGGAACCGAACCCTTCTTCCCGACGCTCCTGCTCGGCTCCCCGCTGGGCTACCGCACCGAGGTCGCCTACAACTTCTGGACCCCCACCCTGATGGGGTCCATCATCGACAAGCTCGTGCCCGCCGCCTTCGAGGCCGGCATCCGCTGCATCGTCGCCCCCTGGATTCCCAGCCGTCGTGGCAACGACGCCCTCGTCGACGCGCTCGACGCCGCCGGCGCGTCCAGCACCTTCTGGGGCTACGAGGACTTCATGAGCCTCGACGCGCCGAACTGGGAAGGACACCTCGCCGCCCTGCCGCTGAAGAAGCGCCAGCGCATCAAGGGCGACGTCCGCCGCGCCGAAGCCGCCGGCGTGACGATCGAGCGCGTCGACGGCACCGACATCCGCCCCTACGTCGCCCGCATCGCCGAACTCACCTGTCTCAACCGGGAGAAGAACGGCGCAGGCGAGGAGCCCGAGCACATCGTCGGCATCCTCTCCGCGCTCATCGACGAGGGCGCGGACGTCCGCGCCTACCTCGGCTACAAGGACGGCGCGCTGGTCGCCACCTGCGTCACCATCCGCAAGAACCACCGACTCTTCCCGAAGTGGGCCGGCTTCGACTACGCCGCGATCGGCGAGCGCAGCGGCATCTACTTCGCCCTCGTCCTCGACGCGCCCGTCCGCGACGCCTACGCCGAGGGCCTGCGCACCGTCGAGTTCGGCGCCGGCGCCCACCAGGCGAAGGCCCTGCGCGGCTGCACCCCGCGCGAAGTCACCACCTCGATCCTGCTGTCCGACCCGGCGCTGCGTCCGCAGGCGAACGCCTGGCTCGACGCCTTCGGGAACAGCAGGCGCGTCGCGTTCGGCGCCGCCTCCGCCCCGGCCCAGCCCGCGAACCTGCCCCTCCTGGGCGGCTCCGGCGACAGCGGCTGCTGCGGCTGACCCCGCCCGACTCCACGACAAGGACGAGAAGGACCACATGATCACCTTCATCCCCCTGACCGGATTCCTCGGGGCGGGCAAGACCACGACCATGACCGCCGCCGCGCTCGCGCTCCAGGAGCAGGGCCGCAAGGTCGCCGTCATCACCAACGACCAGGGCGTCGAACTGGTCGACACCAAGCTGGTGCGCAGCAAGCTCGACAGCGTCGCCGAGGTCACCGGCGGCTGTTTCTGCTGCAAGTTCGAGGACCTCGTCGAGGCCATCGTCGCGCTCGTCGCCTCCGACAGCGTCGACACCGTGATCGCCGAGGCCGTCGGCAGCTGCACGGACCTCCAGGCCACCGTCGTACGTCCGCTGCGTCAGTACTACGGCGACGACATGGTCGTCGCCCCGCTGACCACCGTGGTCGATCCGCTGCGGCACCTGGCGTTCGCCCGCGCCGCCGAGCGGGGCGAGCCCGAGTCGGACCTGTCGTACCTCTTCCGCCAGCAGGTCACCGAGGCCGACGTCATCGCCGTGAACAAGCTGGACACCATCAAGGCGGACCGTGCGGAGGAACTCCTCGCCTCGCTCCGTACGAGCAACCCGAAGGCGGCCGTCGTCGGTTACTCGGCCACCACGGGCGCTCACCTGGAGACGCTCCTCGACGCGTGGCAGGCGCCGGCGACGAACGAGGACGTCGTCCTCGACATCGACTACGACCGGTACGCGGCCGCCGAGGCCCAGCTCGCCTGGATGAACCAGGAGCTCGACCTCACCGCCGCCGGGGACGGTTTCGACGCGACTGCCTGGGCCCGCACCGTCCTTCAGGAGCTGTCCGCCTGGGCCGCGGAGCACGACGCCGTGATCGGCCACGCCAAGATCACCGTGGAGACGGCCGACGGCGACTTCGCCAAGCTCAGCCTCACCGAGTCCGGCGCGCAGCCCACCCTCGACCGCGCCGCCGAGGCCGGCGCGCCGACCGGCCGGGCCGTGGTCAACGCCCGGGTCGCCTGCGAGCCCGACGCCCTGGACGCGGCCGTGACGGAGGCCGTCAAGGCCGCCGACCTGGCCACCGCCGTCACCTCCTCGGCGACCACCCCGGTGTCGTTCAAGCCCTCCTACCCGCGCCCCGTGCACCGCCTCGCCCCCGCCGGCGCCTGACCGAGAAGGACCACCTGTCATGAGCGACACCACCACCGCCGGCAGCCTCCAGGAAGAGGTCCGGGAGTACTACCGGGCCAAGGCCGCCGAAGCCGAGACGAGCGGCGCCTGCTGCTCGCCCGACCCGCAGACCTTCGGCCCCGCCGCGTACGACGAGATCGGCCCCGGCACCGCCCCGGACACCGCCCTCCTCGCCAGCCTCGGCTGCGGCAACCCGAGCGCCGTCGCCGAACTGCGCGAGGGCGAGACGGTCCTGGACCTCGGCTCCGGCGGCGGCCTGGACGTCATCCTCAGCGCCCGGCGCGTCGGCCCCGACGGCCGCGTCTTCGGCCTGGACTTCCTGGAGGAGATGCTCGCCCTCGCCGCCCGCAACGTCGAGGATGCCGAGATCGACAACGTCGTCCTCCTCAAGGGCACGATCGAGTCCATCCCGCTGCCCGCCGACACCATCGACGTGATCATCTCCAACTGTGTGATCAACCTGTCGCTGAACAAGCCCGCCGTCTTCGCCGAGATGGCCCGCGTTCTCACCCCCGGCGGCCGACTCGGCATCAGCGACGTCGTCGCCGAGGACCGGCTCAGCCCCGAGGAGCGAGCGGAACGCGGCGGACACAGCCAGTGCATCGCCGGCGCCCTCTCGGTCGCCGAGTACAAGGAACTCCTCGACGCGGTCGGCCTGAAGGACGCGGAGGTCGTCTTCACCCAGGAGGCGGCCGACGGCCTCCACGCCGCGATCATCCGCGCCCACAAGCCCGTCGACAGCACCGCCGGCGCGCAGGAGTGCGCGCCCGGCGGCACCTGCTGCTGACCACGTCGTCACACCCGGGCCGTGGCCGGAGCCGAAGCTCCGGCCACGGATACCTGGCTACGTCTTGCACCGTCGTGCTCGACTGCGTGCCGATTCCGGCGCGCGCAACGCTCTTGATCGCACGGCCGGTCCGCCGCTCGCCGCGGCCGGCGCGGCGGCGGTGATCCTCGTGGTCCGCTAAGGATTCCCATGTCCGATACGTCACTCGACCGGGAGACCGTCGAGGAGTACGCCCGCTGGTTCCGAGCCCTGGCCGACCCGACGCGCATCCGCATCATGCGGTTCCTGAGCGGTCGGCCGGGGACCGTGCCGGTGGGTGAGATCGTCGCTCATCTTGGACTCAACCAGTCGACCGTCTCGCACCACCTGAAGATCCTCCATACCGTCCGCTTCCTGACCAGACGCCGTGCCGGTGCCAGCATCCGGTACGCCATCAACCCCCGCTGCATCGCCGAGTTCCCCAGCGCCGCCGACATCCTCATCGGCGCCCCCGCCCACTCCTGCCAGGACCCGGGATCCAGCTGAAGCCCCTTCGGCTGCGGCCGTGCGGCACTCGTCGGGAGTGCGGCGGCCTTGTGCAGGTCGCAGGTCGCAGGTCGCAGGTCGCAGGTCGCGGTCGCAGGTCGCGGTCGCAGGTCCGAGCGATGAGCAAGCAGATGAGCCGGCAAGGAGTCTCCTTGCCGGCTCATCGTGCTCGCTCGCGGCCGTGAAACAGAGGGAAGACCGGCCGGAGTACGACTCCCGAGGCCGACCGGAGCAGAGGGGCCAGCTCCTGCCCGTCAGGTCCGCCAACGTGACGGGCAGGAGCTGGTGTTCAGGGGGAGGATCGACGGCGTGGGCCTCGGTGTGGCCTCAGGCTGTGACGGCCACGCTCACGGCCTGGCGGTAGGTGTGGTCGACGACGTCCCCGGCCGCGAAGAATCCCGGCGCGATGACCTCACGGACGTCGTCACCGGTGGTCGTGGTCGGGTCGGTCACTGCGGTCACGCCTCCCGCTTCGCGTCGATGTCGGCGATGAGGCCCTCGATCAGGCCCTTGATCTCGTCGCGGATCGGACGGACGGCCGCGACACCCTGGCCGGCCGGGTCCTCCAGGGCCCAGTCGAGGTACGTCTTGCCGGGGAAGACCGGGCAGGCGTCGCCGCAGCCCATGGTGATGACGTAGTCGGACGCCTGGACGGCCTCGGTGGTCAGCACCTTCGGCTTCTGGTCGGAGATGTCGACGCCGGCCTCCCGCATCGCCTCGACCGCGGCCGGGTTCACCTGGTCGCCCGGAATCGAACCGGCGGAGCGGACCTCGACGCGATCGCCGGCCAGGTGGTTCAGGAATCCGGCGGCCATCTGGGAGCGGCCCGCGTTGTGGACGCAGACGAAGAGCACGGAGGCGAGCGGAGCGGTGGTCATCGGTTCTTCCTTGCCGGCAAGAGGTCAGCCCCGGCTGGTATCAGCAGCGAGTGATGTGACAGTATCAGCACATGATGACGTCAGTCGATACTGATCTGATCCGGGTTCTGGCCGATCCCCTCAGGCTCCAGATCGTGACCCTGCTCGCCCGCGAGACCCTCTGCACCACCCACCTCGTCGAGGAGACGGGTGCCAAGCAGACCAACCTCTCCAACCACCTGCGCGTGCTGCGTGAGGCCGGTGTGGTGGAGACCGAGCCCTGCGGTCGCTTCACGTACTACCGCCTGAAGCCGGACGTCATCGCCCAGCTCGCCGCCCGGTTCGCCGACCTGGCCGAGTCCGCCCGTACCGCTGCCGAGAACAAGAGGGCCTGTCCGTGACCCCCACCCAGGCGCCCACTCCGGCGGCGGATTCCCCGGTCGTCGCGAAGCTGTCGACGCTCGACCGCTTCCTCGCCGTCTGGATCCTGCTGGCCATGGGCCTCGGCCTCGGGCTCGGCCGGCTCATCCCCGGCCTGGACGACGCGCTGGCCAAGGTCGAGATCGGCGGCATCTCGCTGCCCATCGCCGTCGGCCTGCTGATCATGATGTACCCGGTCCTCGCCAAGGTCCGGTACGACAAGCTCGACGCCGTCACCGGCGACCGGAAGCTCATGGTCTCGTCGCTCGTCGTCAACTGGATCATCGGTCCGGCGCTCATGTTCGCCCTCGCCTGGATCTTCCTGCCGGACCTGCCCGAGTACCGCACCGGCCTGATCATCGTCGGCCTGGCCCGCTGCATCGCCATGGTGATCATCTGGAACGACCTGGCGTGCGGCGACCGTGAGGCCGCCGCGGTCCTCGTCGCCCTGAACTCCGTCTTCCAGGTCCTCGCGTTCGGCCTCCTGGGCTGGTTCTACCTCGACCTGCTGCCCGGCTGGCTGGGCCTCGGCGAGGGCGAGACGCTCGACATCTCGATGTGGAAGATCGCCCTGAACGTCGTCATCTTCCTCGGCATCCCCCTGGTCGCCGGCTTCCTCACCCGCCGGATCGGCGAGAAGCGGATGGGCCGGGAGTCGTACGAGACGAAGTTCCTGCCGAGGATCGGGCCGTGGGCGCTCTACGGGCTGCTCTTCACGATCGTCATCCTCTTCGCCCTGCAAGGGAAGACCATCACCTCGCAGCCGCTGGACGTCGCACGGATCGCCCTCCCGCTCCTCGTCTACTTCGCGGTGATGTGGTTCGGCACCTTCGTCCTCGGCAAGGCCATCGGCCTCACCTACGACCGCACCGCGACGCTCGCCTTCACGGCCGCCGGCAACAACTTCGAACTCGCCATCGCCGTCGCCATCGCCACCTTCGGCGTCACCTCCGGCCAGGCGCTCTCCGGCGTCGTCGGCCCCCTCATCGAGGTCCCGGTCCTGGTCGCGCTCGTGTACGTGTCGCTGGCCTGGCGGAAGAAGTTCGCCCCTGCCCAGCGGTAGTCCCGCCACGCCACTCCTCGGTGCCTCCCCCTCCGATCGGGCGAGGCGCCGTCGTACGAAGGGAAGCCGGAGAGATGAGCAGCTCACTCGACGTCGTCGTCATCGGCGGTGGCCAGGCGGGACTCGCCGCCGGTTACCACCTGCGCCGCCTCGGCGGCCTCGACTTCGCCGTCCTGGACGCTCAGCCCACACCGGGCGGAGCCTGGCAGCACACCTGGGACTCGCTCCACCTCTTCTCCCCGGCCCCGTACTCCTCCCTGCCCGGCCGCCCGATGCCGCTGCGGCAGGGAAAGACGTACCCCGACGCCGCCCACGTCGTCGACTACCTGACCGACTACGAGCAGCGATACGAGCTCCCCGTCCACCGGCCCGTTCGCGTTCAGGCGGTCCGCCGCGACGGCGAGCGCCTTCGCGTCGAGACCGACTCCGGCACCTGGCGCGCCCGCGCCGTCGTCAGCGCCACCGGAACATGGTCGCGGCCGTTCCTGCCCGCCGTCCCCGGCCGCGACGCGTTCCAGGGGCGACAGCTCCACACCGTCGAGTACCGCACCCCCGGCGAGTTCGCCGGAATGCGGGTCATCGTCGTCGGAGGCGGGAATTCCGGAGCGCAGGTCGCCGCCGATCTCGCGTACGGCGCCGACCTCACCTGGGTCACGCAGCGACCCGCGCGGTTCCTCGCCGACGACATCGACGGCCGTGCCCTCTTCGACCACGCCACCGCCCGCCGCCGTGCCCTCGACGAAGGCCGTACCGACGGCGGGGGAGTCGCTTCGCTCGGTGACATCGTCGCCGTACCGCCTGTACGCGAAGCCCGCGATGCGGGCCTCCTCAAGGCGCAACCGATGTTCACACGGGTGACGGGGACCGGTGTCGAGTGGGCCGACGGTACGCGGGCCGAGGCCGACGCGATCATCTGGTGCACCGGCTTCCGTCCTGCGCTCGCCCACCTCGCCCCGCTCGGGCTCCGCGGTCCTCGCGGACACATCCCCACCCGGGGAACAGAGGCTGTCGGAGAGCCCCGACTTCATCTGCTCGGGTACGGCGACTGGACCGGCCCCGCCTCGGCCACCCTTGTCGGCGTCGGCCGTCCCGCCCGCGAAGCCACGCGGGCCGTCGCGGCCCTTCTGCGATGAGGCCGCGCGGGTGAACGGTTGGTGAATGCCTGACGGATATCGACTCTCGGATTCGCCGTGCGATCTTGTCGGCTCGTATGGTGTCCGGATGGCAATTCCGTTGGCGGGCATACCGATCGAGGACCTGAGCGCGGAGCGCTGTGTGCCGTGCTTCCCGGGGCTGCTGATCGACCGCGACGAAGTCGAGATGCTGACGGCCCAGTTGAAGGCGATGGCCGACCAGACCCGCCTCCAGATCGTCCACCTCATCGACCAGTCGCCGGCCGGAGAACTCTGCGTCTGCGACCTGACCAAGTCGCTCGACCTGGCCCAGCCCACGGTGAGCCGCCACCTGAAGATCCTCACCACGGCCGGGCTGCTGCGCCGCGAACAGCGAGGAACCTGGGCCTGGTTCTCGATCCGCTGGGACGCTCTTCAGGGGCTCAGGAAGCATGCCTTCCCCCGAGGCATCGACTGCTCGCCGTTCTGACCGCACTGCTTCAGCGAGCCGGCGCCGCGTCCATCTCCACGATGAGATTCTCGACCAGGCTCCTGACGGCGTCGCGGATGGGGCGCACCGCCTCCACCCCCTGCCCGGCCGGGTCGTCGAGCTTCCAGTCGAGGTAGCGCTTGCCGGGGAAGACCTCGCAGGTGTCCCCACAGCCCATCGTGACGCACACGTCCGACTCGCCGACGGCTTCTGTGGTGAGGATCTTGGGGACCTCCGCGGACATGTCGATGCCGACTTCGCGCATCGCTTCGACCGCCGCCGGATTCACCGCCGAGGCCGGGGCGGAGCCCGCCGAACGGACCTCGATCCGGTCGCCGGCCAAGTGGCGAAGCCATGCGGCGGCCATCTGGGACCGGCCGGCGTTGTGAATGCAGACGAACAGGACAGAGGGCATCCGGGACACCTACGACTCCTCAAATGGGTTGCTATGCAAGGGCGTTCAGAAATCTGGTGGTTGACACCGGTTGTGCTCGGTGTGTCACGATCGGGCCATGCTGACGTCGGTGAACGCGGAACTGCTGAGGGCCCTGGCGGACCCTCTGCGGCTTCGCATCGTGTGCCTGCTTGCCCGTGAGTCGCTGTGTACGACTCATCTCGTCGAGGAGACGGGCGCGCGGCAGACGAACCTGTCGAACCATCTCCGGGTTCTCCGGGAAGCGGGTGTCGTGGAGACCGAGCCCTGCGGGCGTTTCACCTACTACCGGCTGCGCCCCGAGGCGCTGGCCGATCTGGCCACGTTCTTCGGTGGTCTGGCCGACGGGACGCACCGAGCCTCTGTGGCCCGGCGGCCTTGCGGTTGAAGTCCGGCCGCTTCTTCTTCGGAGCGCCCGCGCCGTCACGACGTCCACTCGCCCGTGACTCCGCGGGCTGCGGATCGCGATCCGTGCGCGAAGGTTACTCCCTCCCCGCCGCTCTGGCGAGCTCCATGCAGGTGGCTTGATCACACCGGCGACCACACTGGGCAGGTTGAACCCGGAGTCATCCCCACGGCTGAATCATCGATGATTGCCGATCGGCATTTGCCCGGCCGGTTTTCGCAAGCATCAGCAGAGGTGGGCGAATCGGGGCAGTCGCGCCGCGTGGCGGTGACGTCCGGGAAAGGGGCGACTCTTCAGCCATTCATCGATCTATTGACATACATTGCTTAACGCTGGCATGGTTCCGGCCGTCGGCCGACAGTGCCGTCGCCGACCCGGGCTCTGTCCCGCTCCGTCGGCCGGGCCTCGGCCCCGACCACACGTCGACGCGAAGGTTTCCACCATGGCCGCCACGCCCCACCCGCACTCGTCTACCACCGAGGCACCGGTCCTGCTCCTCATGGGCAGCGGTGACCGCCGCTACCGGGAGTACATCGTGGCGGCAGTCTCACGCCATTTCCGCCTGTGGCTCCTCGACGCCCACGAGCCGAGCTGGCAACTGCCGTACGTGGAGGGGACCTCACTCCTCGACACCAAGGACCTCGACGAACTCCTCGCCGAGGCGCAGAAGGTCATGCAACAGCTGCCCGTCGCAGGGGTCTTCACCTATGACGAGTCCCTCGTGCACGCCGCCGCCCGCCTCGCCGAAGCCCTCGGCCTGCCCGGAAGCGCGCCCGACGCCGTGCTCGCCTGCCGCGACAAGGCGGCGACTCGGGCACGGCTGACGGCTGCCGACGTGCCGCAGCCGGCCTGCACCCCGGTCTCCACGGCGGCCGAGGCGCGCCGGGCGGCCGACGCGACCGGCTACCCCGTGGTGGTCAAGGCCCGTGGACTCGCCGGCAGCCTCGGTGTCGTCCGGGCCGACCACGGCGACGCCGTCGAAGCGGCCTTCGAAGCGGCCAGCTCCGCCAACTGGCCCGGAGTACCCCGCTACGAGGCCGACGTCCTGGTCGAGGAGTACCTCACCGGGCCCGAGATCAGCATCGACGCGGTCGTCGTCGACGGCGTGTGCACCCCGATGATCGTGGCGCGCAAGCAGGTCGGCATGGACCCGTACTTCGAAGAGACCGGCCACACCGTCGACGCCGCTGACCCCCTCCTCCAGGACTCCGAACTCCTGGATCAACTGCACCGCATCCACAAGGCACTCGGCTTTGAACACGGCGCCACGCACACCGAGTTCAAGCTCACTCCCAAGGGGCCCCGCCTCGTCGAGATCAACGCGCGTCTCGGCGGCGACTTCATCCCCCTCATCGGGATGCTCGCCACGGGCACCGATCCCGCCGTCGCCGCCGCCCACGTAGCGGCCGGGCTCACCCCCGACACCGCGCCGAAGGCACAGCGGACCGCAGCCATCAGGTTCCTCTACCCGGAGGCCGACTGCGAGGCGGTCGAAGTGACCGTCCGCACCGACCTCTTCGGGCCCACGGTGCACGACGCGGTCGCGACGGCCGGCGCCGGCACCCGGCTGGCCCTCCCGCCCAGGGCGTACATGAACCGGTACGGCTACGTCATCGCCGTCGGCGAGGACCACGAGCAGGTGACCGCCGACGTGGAGGCCGCGCCCACCCTGGTCGAACTGCGGTCGCGTCCCCTGACGGACTGACCGACTGACCGGCCACCCTTCAGGCCCCCCAAGGAGCCGCCGCCCGTGAGCAAGACCTCCGACCAGCCGTCACTGCGCTGGGACGACCACTCGATCGTCACTCTCGACCAGCGCGCGCTGCCCCACGAGCGGCGGCTCCTGCGCCTGGACACCGTGGACGACGTCATCACCGCCATCACGACACTCGCGGTACGGGGCGCGCCCTCCATCGGTCTCGCGGGCGCCCTGGGCGTCGCGCTCTCGGCGTACGCCCACTGCTCGCCGGGCAGCACCGGCGACGGTCAGGAGACCGTGCGCGCCGACGCACAGCGGCTCGCCGCCGCCCGCCCGACGGCCGTCAACCTGGCCTGGGCCGTCGACCGGGCAGTCGGGAGGCTCGCCGACGGCCCGGACGCGGTCCTGGCCGAAGCCACCGCCATGATCGACGAGGACCGGGCGGTCAACCGGCAGATGGTCGCGCATGCGGTCCGGGCCGTACTGGACCGCTGCCCGCAGCGGTCCCTGCGACTCCTGACCCACTGCAACACCGGCCGGCTCGCGACAGCGGCCGTGGGCACCGCCCTCGGCACGATCCTCGCCCTCGCGGAGGCCGGCAAGGTCACCGAGGTCCTCGTCGACGAGACCCGTCCACTCCTGCAGGGCGCCCGGCTGACGGCCTGGGAACTGGCCGAGGCCGGCGTGCCGCATCGCGTGTGCGTCGACAGCGCGGCCGCCGCGGCCATGAGCCGGGGGCTCGTCGACTGCGTCCTGGTCGGAGCCGACCGCATCACCGCGGGCGGGGACGTCGCCAACAAGATCGGCACCTACGGGCTGGCGATCGCCGCCGCCCACCACGGCATCCCGTTCATCGTCGTCGCCCCCGAATCGTCGTGGGACAGGTCCCTCGCCGACGGGCGGGACATCGTCATCGAGGAACGCGCCGCCGACGAGGTCACCTCCTACGGCGGAGTCCGCACCACGCCGCGCGGCACACGCGCGTACAACCCCGCCTTCGACGTCACCCCGGCTTCCCTCATCACCGCGATCGTCTCCGAGCACGGTGTCCACCACGCATCCGAGGTGAGCGCATGAGCTACGCGCCGTCCACCGCCGCCGGCAAGCAGACCGCCCAGCAGCTGGCCGACATCTCCCGGACCCTGTACGAGCGCGGATGGATGCCGGGCACGTCCGGCAACGTCTCCATGCGACTGCCCGACGATCCCGACAGGGCGCTGATCACGGCGAGCGGCCGGGACAAGGGCGAATTGACCGCCCTGGACGTGGTGGAGGTCGACGCCCGCACCGGCCAGGCGTCCCTTCCCGGCCAGGCCCGCCCCTCGGCGGAGACCTCCATCCACGCGGCGGTCTACCGCGTCACCGGAGCCCGCGCCGTCATCCACGTCCACTCCCCGTACGCCACCGTCGTCGCCCACCGCGCCGCTGCCGTGGACGCCGTCTCCTCGGTACGAGTGGATCGCTTCGAGCTCCTCAAGGGCCTGGGGCTGAAGGACCCGACCTTCACGGACCTGCCGGTGTTCCCCAACTGGCCCCGGGTCGACCGGATCGCCGACGACGTCGCCGCCCACCTCGCGGTCGACCGGGAAGGCCCGCCCGGGCTGCTCCTGGCCGATCACGGCATCACCACATGGGGCGACTCGCTGGCCCAGGCGAGGAACCGGCTCGAATGCCTCGAGTCGCTCTGCCAACTGCTCGTGCTCTCCCACGCCGAGCCGCATGTCTCCCGTGCCGCGACGGCACCCGACCACAGGACCGCGCCATGACACTGCTCCAGATCATGCCGGAAGACGCGCCGGACACCGTCCTGCTCCGGACCCGCGACGAGGAGACCATCGCACGAGCCCTGCGCGAGAGGTCGGTCTCCCTCACCCGCTGGCCGCTGCGCACCCAGGTGACTCCGCGGACGTCGTCCGACGAGCTGCTCGACGCCTACCGCCACGAGGTCGACGAGCTCTGCGTCCGCCAAGGACTGAAGCTCGTCGATGTCGCCCGCCTCCACCCCGAGGAGGGCGCGGAATGGCAGGAGCGGGCGGCGAAGGCGCGGTCGACGTTCCTCGACGAGCACCGGCATGCCGAGGACGAGGTCCGGTTCTTCGCTCACGGCACCGGCTGCTTCTACCTGCACCTGGACGACCGCGTGTACGCCGTGGTGTGCGAGGCCGGTGACCTGCTGGCCGTCCCGGCCGGCACCCGGCACTGGTTCGACATGGGACCCGTACCGGACTTCTGCGCCGTCCGGTTCTTCGAGAAGGAGGACGGCTGGGTGGGCGACTTCACCCGGGAGTCCATCGCCGAAGGCTTCCCCCGCCTCGACGTGCTCCTGCGGGAAGGCTGATGCCGGGCAGCCGACAGGCCCGTGTTCCCGAGAACGGGCCGCGGGCCGTCGTCCTCGACATCGAGGGAACCACCGGCTCCCTCAGCCACGTCCGTGACGTCCTCTTCCCCTACGCGCGTGAGCGGCTCGCTCCCTGGCTCGCCGCTCACCGCGGCACCGCACCCTGGCGTCAGATCCTCGACGCGGTCACCGCCCACACCGGGGAGGCCCAGGACGAGGCGAGTGCTCTGGCGCTCCTAGAGCAGTGGGCCGACGCCGATGTGAAGGCGGCGCCGCTGAAGACGCTGCAGGGACGGATCTGGTCCGGGGGCTACGCGGCGGGCGAGTTGTACGGCCACGTGTACCCGGACGTACCGCCCGCACTGGAGCACTGGAAGACACAGGGCACAGGCCGCTTCATCTACTCCTCGGGCTCCGTGGCAGCCCAGCGGGACTGGTTCGGCCACACCGCCCACGGCGACCTGCGCCCGCTGCTCGACGGCTACTTCGACCTGATGACGGCCGGCCCCAAGGCGGACGCCGACTCCTACCGTGCGATCGCGGCGGACCTGGGGCACGCACCCGCCGACCTGCTGTTCGTCAGCGACGTCGGTGCCGAGCTCGACGCCGCGGCCGAAGCCGGCTGGCAGACGGTGGCCGTGCGCCGTCCCGACGACGAACGCGCGGCCGTGCCGGGTCACGAGGCCGTCGCCTCCCTCACCCCACTCGTTTCCCGACCCGGCCCGAGCCGATCGACGGCGCAGGTCGACACGCACACGCAGGAGGACCCAAGCGATGAGTGATCCGTCCGACACGGCGCCGAAGGCCGACATCGCGGTCATCGGCGGCAGCGGCTTCTACGAACTCCTGGAGTCGGTACAGCGCGTCGAGGTCACCACCCCGTACGGCGCACCCTCCGACGCGGTGTCCGTCGGCACCGTCGGCGACCGCAGAGTCGCCTTCCTGCCCCGGCACGGCAGCCACCACGAACTCCCCCCGCACCGCATCAACTACCGCGCCAACATGTGGGCCCTGCGCTCGCTGGGCGTACGGCAGGTCCTCGCGCCCTGCGCCGTCGGCTCGCTGCGCCGCTCCCTCGGCCCTGGCAGCGTCGTCCTTCCCGACCAGCTCGTCGACCGGACCACGGGCCGTGTCCAGACGTACTTCGACCACGGCGCGGCGCACGTCTCCTTCGCCGACCCGTACTGCGCCGCCGGGCGATCGGCCGTTCTCAAGGCCGCGGGCGAGGCCGGAGCCGACGTCCACGACGGCGGCGTGATGGTGGTCGTCGAAGGGCCCCGGTTCTCCACCCGGGCGGAGTCCCAGTGGTACGCGTCGGCCGGCTGGTCGCTGATCAACATGACCGGA
Organism: Streptomyces sp. NPDC042346; assembly: GCF_055581845.1. NCBI lineage: Bacteria > Bacillati > Actinomycetota > Actinomycetes > Kitasatosporales > Streptomycetaceae > Streptomyces > Streptomyces sp. NPDC042346. Next base: position 452,170 of record NZ_JBVJEH010000005.1, read on the forward strand.
CACCCGGAAGCCGTCCTCGCGCGCGAACTCGCCCTCTGCTACACCTCCGTCGCGCTCGTCACCGACTACGACGCCGGCGTGGAGCGAGGGGAAGGCGTCTCCCAGGACGAGGTCTTCCGGGTCTTCGGCGCGAACGTGGAGCGCCTGAAGGACCTGGTCCTGCAGACGGTCTCCGTCCTGGACCGCGAGAGGCGTTGCGGATGCGCAGCGGCGCTCGACGGCATCGATCTGCCCTTCGAGCTCCCCTGACACCGTGGTCGGCGCGGGCACGATCCGCACCGGCCACGAAGCTGCGGCCCGATGCCGGTCACCACGGTGACCGGCATCGTCATTCCACGACCGGGCTACGGCGCTCCACCAGCAGGACGTCGCGCCAGACTCCGTGATGGCGAGCCACGCGTTCCCGACGACCGAGGACACGGAACCCCGTGGACTCGTGCAGGGCGAGGCTCGCGCTGTTCTCGGGAAAGATGCCGGCCTGGATCGTCCAGATCCCCGCCTTCTCCGTAGAGACGATCAACGCCTCCAGGAGCGTGCGCCCCACGCCGGTTCCGCGTGCCGTGGGACAGACGTACACGGAGTGCTCGACGACCCCCGCGTACGCGGGCCGGGTCGAGACGCGCGACACCGCTGTCCAGCCGACCACCTGCCCCCGCCGACCCAGTGCCACGAGCCGGTGTGCCGCGAGCTTGGCGGTGTCGAACGCGCTCCACGGCGGCGCGGTGGTCTCGAACGTGGCGTTGCCCTCGTCGATGCCTTGCTGGTAGATCGCCATGACGGCCGGCGCGTGGTCGTCGGTCATCGGGACCAGGGTGACGTCCGGGCGCGGGGGCGTGGTCATGCGTGCTCCTTGCCTCGGTGCGTTCCCGTGGACGGGGTACGCACGGCGTTTCGTCAGCGGGTACGGCGACGCTCCTGCGGCGTCGGGGGTCGCCGCAGGAGCGTGGGTGGGGGGTGAGGAGGAGTACCGGGTCAGAGCAGGGGCAGTGTGACGAGGCCGATGCCCACGCTGCCGAGGAGGCCCACGCCGAGGTAGAAGACGAAGACCTTCGTCTTGACGACGCTCTTGACGGCCACCATGGCCGGGATCGTCGTGATGGCACCACCGAGGAGGAAGGTGACGCCCGCCGCCGCGACCATGCCCTGGTCCAGGAGGCCCTCGACGACGGGGATGGCACCGACGCCGTTGAGGTAGAGCGGGACGCTGATGAGTCCGGCGACGAGGACGGAGAGGACGCCGTCCGTGCCGAGGATGCCCGAGACGACGTCGGTGGGCACGTAGCGGACGATCAGGGCTTCGAGGACGATGGCCAGGAGCAGCCACTTGCCCAGGATCAGCGAGTCGCTGACGATCTCCTTCAGGATCTCGCCGGCGCGGAGGTTCTTGATGTCGCGCCGCACGAGTACGCGCCACGGGGTGCCGTCGTCGTCGGCGTCGTTCCGCGCGGCGGTGGAGCAGCCACCGGCCGCGGGCGCGGGCTCGGCCTCCTGGGCGGGACCGCCGCATCCGCCGGCAGAGCTGCCGCCGTTACCGGAGCCGCTGCCGCCTCCGACGGTCACGGTCTCGGGCACGGCCACCGTCTCCTGCGAGCAGCTCTTCGCAGGTGCCTTCTCCTCCGTGGAGTCGAGCAGCGGATCGGCGAATCGTCCGCGCCGTTCGAGCGCCAGGACGATGAGACCCGCGCCGAAGCTCAGTACCAGGGCGCCGATCAGGCGGGCGGTGGCGATGGGGAGCCCCAGCTGGGCGGCGGAGAGCGCGTAGATCTCCGGGTCCATGGAGGGGGAGGCGATCCAGAACGACATCACCGCCGAGAGCGGGACGCCGGCTATCAGGAAGCGGCGGATCAGCGGGATCACGGTGAAGGAGCAGAAGGGGCTGAACGCTCCGATGGCCGTGACGATGGCGATGCCGAGAATGCCCCTGCGCCCGTGGGCGAAGCTGCGGCGCGCGACCACGTCGATCGACAGACGCTGTACGGCGATCCCCAGGACGATGGCGACCAGGAACCACGGGAGATAGTGCAGCACCTCGAACAGGATGAACAGGCCAAGGGCCCGCAATTCGTCCACAGGTGAACCTCTCTGAGACGGTGACACATGAGGGGAGCGGCGCCGTGAAGGTACGTACGGGGGACGTGGCGAGCCGCGTGGGGAGGCTCGATCGGCATCCCCTTTATCGAATATCGATGATAGACGATTAAAGAGACGCCCGGCAATGGGGATCCGGTGTCCCTCGTTGCGCCTCAGGGGCCCGTCCCGCACTTTCGGTGACTGCGGCCGGGAAGTGGAGCGTGTTCCCAGGTCGCACCGAGGTGGCCGCCTTCCATGTGGTGTCTACACAGTCGCTCGTGGCAGCGGTTTCGGGCGTACATGAGGCGCCGCCGGGCCTCCGCCGGCCCTCCGCAGGCTCCCTCTACGCGGAACGAACCTTGCCGTCGCGGGTGGTCATCGAATAACATCGATGGATCATGAGCGGTACGATGAATGCCCAGCTGATCGACCGAAGCACGGCCGAGTCCTATGCGATCTGGTTCAAGGCCCTCTCCGATCCCACCCGCGTGCAGATCCTCAATCTCCTCGCGTTGGCGACCGGGCCGATGAGTGTCGGAGAGATCGTGGACCGGATGGGCGTCGGCCAGTCGACGGTGTCCCACCACCTGAAGCTCCTCGCCGACGTGCGGTTCGTCCTGCGCGAGCGCCAGGGGACGTCGATGCTCTACTCCATCAACGTCGCCTGCGTGGCCTGCTTCCCCAGTGCTGCCGACGCCGTCATGGGCCGCCCCGCGGCCTCGGCGTGAGGACCGGCCCCTTGACCAAGTCGACCCCGCACATATCCGGTGCGGCCGCCACTGCCTGCTGCCCACCCATCGTGACCGCCGCGCTGTCCGAAGGGGACGCCGAGATCATGGCGGCGATGTTCAAGGCGCTGGCCGACCCTGTCCGACTCCGCCTCCTGTCCAGAGTGGCCTCGCACCCCAACGGTGAGGCATGCGTCTGCGACATAGCCGACGTGGGCGTCTCCCAGCCCACGGTCAGCCACCATCTGAAGAAGCTCCGGGAAGCGGGCCTGCTCACCTCCGAGCGGCGTGGCACCTGGGTGTACTACCGTCCGGCGCCCGGCGTCCTGGCCTCGCTGGGCGCGTTCCTCGCCGACACGGAGAAGGCCGGCAAGGAAGAGATCTCTCTGGCGGCCCAGGTCTCCTGACGTTCGGCGTCGCCGCCCCTGAACTCGGGGCGGCGGCGCCGTTTTCTGCCGTGCCGGGACTGCCTGCATGCATGCGTACGTCCCTGCTCGACTGCGTCAGTCGATGTGCGGGCTGCGACGCTCCACGAGGACGGTGTCGCGCCAGACTCCGTGGTGACGGCCGACGCGCTCACGCGTGCCGATGACCCGGAAGCCCGCACGGTCGTGGACGGCGATGCTGGCGGAGTTCTCAGGGAAGATGCCGGACTGAATGGTCCAGATCCCCGCCGCCTCTGTGGAGTCGATGAGCGCCTTCAGCAGCACCGAGGCGACGCCACGTCCCCGCGCGTCGGGGTGCACGTACACGGAGTGCTCGACGACACCGGCGTACGCGCACCGGTCGGAGACCTTCGTGGCCGCCACCCATCCGAGCACCCGGCCGTCCTCGCCGAGCGCGGCGAATCGGTGCTCGGGCAGCTTGGCCGCGTCGAACTGCTCCCAGGTCGGGGCGGCGGTCTCGAAGGTGGCGTTGCCCTCGTCGATGCCGGCCTGGTAGATCGCGACGACCTCGTCGGCGTGGTCGGCCGCGAGGGGGACGACGGTGATGGTGCGGATGGCTGATCCGGTCATGGGGCGGAGTCTCCCAGACGGAGGTGTGGGCCCGGCGTCGAGGCAGGCGGGGGAGGAGAGGGGGGAGGGGACGGATGCCGAGCGGACACGCGGTGTCCTTCCCCGGGTTCCGGGCGGTGCGCACGCGCACCGCCCGGATTTACCAGGTGCCGGCCGGGCTGAGGTTGCTGATGGCGGCCGCCCTGGTGGGCACCCGATCAGTCCTCCAGTCCGTGGAGACCCCAGACGTGGAGGACGTCACGGGTCTGGGACAGCGTCGACCAGACACCGCTTCCCAGCGCGGTCGGCTCGCAGAAGACCGGCGAGGGGTAGTCGATCGGCACGAAACCGTGCGTTCCCGTGGTGTCGACCAGCCAGTGCCGGCCCTGCCCCCACTCCTCGTCGCTCTCGGTCGTCGAGACGACAAGGGTCGTCTCGTCGAGGAAGCCGCCGGCCCAGTCCCAGCAGACGTGCAGCTCGTCCTCGTCCTCGTCCTCGGCGGCGTCGGTGGGAGCGTCAGGGTGTCGGGGAATTGCCGCTTCGGCGTTCCAGTCCAAGGCCTCGACGACGGCGCCGCGAGAGTCTCGCACGGCGAGGGAGTCCTGGTCGTGGGAGACGGTCATGAGCCGGTCGCCCGAGGGGCTGAGACCCAGCAGGCACAGATCGCCCTCCAGGCAGTCCACGGTCAGTTCCTTCCCGTCCCATCGGCCCCATCGCAGGGGTGCGCCGTCCTGCCCTTCGCCGATGCTCAGCCCCATGTGACGAGGATCGGTCGGGTGCGGGAGGTGAAAGCTGCCGGCCGCAGCGGCTTCGGCGTCGGCCCGCGCGAGGACGCGACCGTTCTCGGCGTCGACGACCAGCCACTCGTCGGCCGTGTCCGGGTTCAACTCGCCCTCGGGCAACGGGCCGCGCACGTGCGCCCAGACGAGCCTGCCGTCTGCCGAGAAACCGACCGAGCCGCTCTCGGGGTGCCGATGGTCCTGCCGGTCCGCGTACGCGTCGTACGACTCGTGCATCTCCCGGCATGCGCCGTACCAGCATCCGTGGCGGACCTCCCAACGCGTCGCACCCGACGGATCCACCGCGCGCACGGCGTGGACCCCGGCGAAGACGGCCAGGCTCGCGTCCGGCGCGACTTCCCACGTTCCGCGACTACGAGGCCAGGGCGCCGGGAAGCGGACGCCCGCCCCGGCGCGTACGACGAAGGCGTCGTCCAGGGGCTGGGCCACGATCTCGTCGTCGCTCCGCTGAACGAGCATCCTGCGCCCGGGCAGCCCCGTGATCTCCGGCGGACCGGCGTGTGACGAGGGCATGAGAGCGGGGACGGTGGCACGGAGCCGAGCACGAGCAGACACGCGAATCTCCCAGGGCAGTCGAACTCGGGGAAGAGTACGACGCGCCTCGGACAACGGCCGCGAAGTGTGTAATTCGCTTACGGGCGACGCCGTTCGACCGAGCCCGTGACGCCCCGGCGACCGTGAGAGCGGGTCAGGTCGAGGCTGCCTTGGTGAGGAGGGCACCCATGGCCGCGAGGACGGTGGGCTCGACGCGGTAATAGACCCAGGTGCCGCGCCGTTCCGAGGAGAGCAGCCCGGCTTCCTTCAGCTTCTTCAGGTGGTGGGAGACCGTGGGCTGGGAGACGCCCACGTCGGAGATGTCGCAGACGCATGCCTCGCCGCCCTCGTGCGAGGCGACGGAGGAGAAGAGCCGCAGCCGGACCGGATCGCCCAGCGCTTTGAACATGACGGCGGTCCGCTCGGCCTCCTCGGCGGTCAGCGGCCGCTCGTTCAGCGGCGGACAGCAGGGCGCTATCTCGGGCTCCAGCACCGGGAGCACCTTCACATTCGACATATATCTATGTTGACACATGTCGAACCAAGCGCCCAGGCGCCCTCAGGTAAGGGTGGAGGTCGGCTCGATTGGTTTCGATGACTGTCTATGTTGACGTTCGTCGAAGCAGGTGTGATGCTGAGGGGGCAGGAGATCGACGAACGTCGAAGTAACAAAGGGGAACCGTCGTGAACGCCACCGCCACCGCGATCGACCAGCTGCCCGTCGTGGTCATCGGGGCCGGACCCACAGGTCTGGCTGCCGCCGCCCACCTCGTCGACCGGGGCCTTGAGCCGCTGGTCCTGGAAGCCGGCCCGGCCGCCGGTGCGGCCGTCCGGGAGTGGTCCCACGTCCGGCTCTTCTCCGCCTGGGGCGAGGTCGTCGATCCCGTCGCCGAGAAGCTCCTGGCCCCGACCGGCTGGGTGAAGCCCGACGCGGGCACGTACCCCACCGGCGGCGACTGGGCGGCGGACTACCTGCAACCGCTCGCGGACGTCTTCGGCGACAGGATCAGGCTCGGCGCCCGGGTCACCGGCGTCTCCCGTACCGGCCGTGACCGCGTCGTCGACGCCGACCGCGAGCAGCAGCCCTTCGCCGTCCACATCAGGCACGGCGACGGGCGCGAGGAGCGCGTCCTCGCCCGGGCCGTGATCGACGCCTCCGGTACGTGGTCCACCCCGAGTCCGGCCGGCGCCGACGGCCTCCCGGCCCTCGGCGAGCGCGCGGCGGCAGACCGTGTCTCGTACCGCGTCCCCGACCTCAAGGATCCTGCCGTGCGAGCCCGTTACGCGGGCAAGCGCACCGCCGTCATCGGCTCCGGCGCCTCGGCCTTCACCGCGCTCGCCTCGCTCGCCGGCCTCGCCACGTCCGAAGACGGAAGCGGTACACGAGCCGCCTGGATCCTGCGCCGGGGCATCTCGGGCGCCACCTTCGGCGGGGGGAGCGCCGACCAGCTCCCCGCCCGTGGCGCCCTCGGTCTCGCGGCGAAGGCCGCCGTCGACGAGGGGTACGCGGACGCTGTCACCGGCTTCCGTACGGACGCGATCGACCGCGACGGCGGGCGCCTGGTCCTGGTCGCCGAGGACGGCCGCCGGCTCGACCCGGTCGACGAGGTCATCGTCCTGACCGGCTTCCGTCCCGACCTGACCTTCCTCGACGAACTGCGCCTGGGTCTCGACGACCGGCTCCAGGCCCCCGTCGAACTGGCGCCGCTCATCGACCCGAACCAGCACTCGTGCGGCACGGTCTACCCGCACGGAGTGAACGAACTGTCCCACCCCGAACCAGGGGTGTATCTGGTGGGCATGAAGTCCTACGGCCGCGCCCCGTCCTTCCTCGCGCTCACCGGCTACGAGCAGGTCCGCTCGGTCGTCGCCGCCATCGCCGGCGACCGCGAGTCCGCCGAGCGCGTCGAGCTCGTCCTCCCCGAGACCGGAGTCTGCGGCGGCGCCGGCCTCTTCGACCAGCCCGCCGACACCACGACCGACGGCGACGGGTGCTGCGCGACCCCGACGGCGCTCCAGATCGGCGTCGGCGCCCCGGCCGCCTCCGGCGGCTGCTGACACTGCCCCATCCAACCCATCCAACCCATCCAACCCATCCAGCCCGTCCACCCACCCGCAGCCGGAGGAACACGATGTCCCGCGTACAGCTCGCCCTACGCGTTCCCGACCTGGCGGCATCCGTCGCCTTCTACACGAAGCTCTTCGGCACCGAGCCGGCCAAGCTTCGTGAGGGCTACGCCAACTTCGCCATCGCGGAACCGCCGCTCAAGCTCGTCCTCATCGAAGGCGCCGAGAACGAGGACACCCGCATGGACCACCTCGGCGTGGAGGTCGACACCACCGAGGCGGTCCACGCCGCCACCGCTCGCCTGGGCGAGGCAGGTCTCCCGACGACGGAGGAGAACGACACCACCTGTTGTCACGCCCTCCAGGACAAGGTGTGGGTCCACGGCCCCGGCCGCGAACCGTGGGAGGTGTACGTCGTCAAGGCAGACGCCGACACCCTGACCAAGCAGCAGGACAGCACCTGCTGCGCCGGCACACCGGCCACGGTCGACAACGAGGCGCGTGAACCGGTCGCCTCCGGCGGATGCTGCTGATCCCTCGATGACCGAACTTCACACCCGCGGAGCCGCGACCGGAGCGGGGGACCGGTCGCGGCCCCGCGCCGTCCTGCCCGCGCTCTGCGCCACTCAGATCACCAGCTGGGGCATCGTCTACTACGCCTTCCCGGTCCTGAACCCGCAGATCACCGCCGACAGCGGATGGTCCACCGGCGCCACGACGGCCGCGTTCTCGTCCGCTCTGGTCGTCTCCGGCCTCGCCGGAATCCGGGTCGGCCGGATCATCGACCGCCGCGGCCCACGCACGGTCATGACGGCAGGCTCCGTGGCCGGGGTCCTGAGTCTGGTGATCGTGGCCCTGGCACCGAATCTGCCGGTGTTCTTCGCCGGGTGGCTGCTGGGCGGGTTCGCCATGGCCACCACCTTCTACCAGCCCGCGTTCGCCGCACTCACCCGCTGGTGGGCCCCTGATCACGTCCGGGCCCTCACGATCGTCACCCTTGCCGGCGGCCTCGCCTCCACCGTCTTCGCCCCGCTCACCGCCGCCCTGGCCGCCCAACTGTCGTGGCGCGAGACCTATCTGGTGCTGGCGGCGATCCTCGCCGCCGTCACGATCCCGGCCCACGCGATCACCCTCAACGCCCCCTGGCCCCCGGCACCACCCTCCCCGGCCGGTACGGACGCGAGCCCCGGCGCCGTGGCCCGAAGCCGACCGTTCCTCCTGCTCGCAGCCGCGTTCACGCTCTCGGCCTTCGCGATGTACGCCGTCGTCGTCACTCTCGTCCCGCTCCTGCTCGAACGCGGCTACACCACATCCCAAGCGGCCTGGGCTCTCGGCCTCGGCGGCGCAGGCCAGACCCTCGGCCGCACGCTCTACGCCCCGCTCGCCCGCCACACCGGCACGACAGTCCGCACCACGACGCTCATCGCACTCGGCGCCCTGACGACCGCGGCGCTCGCCGTCACGCCGGGCCCGTACGGCCTCGTGATCGCGGTGTCGATCGCGGCCGGCATGGTCCGCGGCAACCTCACCCTCCTCCAGGCGACCGCGATCACCGACCGCTGGGGCACACGGCACTACGGCAGACTCTCCGCGATCCTCAGCGCCCCAGCCATGACGGCCTCAGCTCTCGCGCCCTTTACCGCAGCCACCCTTGCCTCGATTCTGGGAGGCCACCCGGAGTTGTTCGGAGTGCTTGCCGGCCTCGCGGCGGTGTCTGCTTTCGTGGCCACGGCTACATCTGTACGCGGCAAGAGCTAGGGGGTACGGGGCTCGGAACGGCGCCCTGTGGATCGGACGGCGGGTGGGGCTGCGCCAGGACTGCCGGGCACCGGCAATGTGCAGGGGGCCTGGCTGCACGTCAGGGACCTGTCAGCGTCACGTACGGAATGCGTAGGGTCCGAGGCGGAGCGCCGGGAAGCCTGGTCGGCTAACAAGGGACACCGCGATGAACAACGACGAGCCCGTCTTCAAGAAGAGCAAGTGGGGCACCAATCGCTACGTCTACAACGCCAACAACCCGCTCGGTCTCGTGCTGATCATCGCCACCAGCGCCTTCGTCATCGTCATGCTCGTCCTCATGGAGAACCGGGCGGGCCCCTTCGCGCCGACCCCCACTCCCACCTGGAGCCCTCCGCCGTCGCAGGACCCGTGGCCGTTCCCTTCGGGCGCGCCCTGACCCGCACAGCCGCTTCTACGACCGGATCGACCAGCGCTTCCGGCTTCCCGCGACCGACGTCCCGTCGTCTTTCTGCGTGGTCAGGCGCGGCGGGGCAGTCGATCGCTTGACGTCGCGGGGGTGCGGTGCCGTCGCCCGCGGCCTGCCGCGTGTCCCGTTCCCGTGTCAACTCCGCAGATGCGAAGCGCCGTTCAGGTCGAGGATCGTGCCCGAGGACCATTCGGCGGCGGGGGAGGCGAGCCACAGGACCGCCGCCGCGATCTCCTCCGCCGAGCCCACCCGGCCGAAGGGGCTCTGGGCCCGGATCGCCTCGCCCTCCGGGCCTTCCACGCGTGGCGCCACCCGCTCCGTCGCGAAGAAGCCGGGGGCGACCGAGGCGACGGCGATTCCGTGCGGCGCGAGCGAGACCGCGAGGGACTGGCCCAGGGCGTGTACGGCGGCCTTCGTCGCCCCGTACGCCGGATGGTCCGGCTCACCCCGGAACGCGCCCCGGGAGCCGATGTTCACGATGCGGCCGCCCCGCCCCTGGTCGATCATCCGCCGCGCCGCGAGATGGCTCAGGTTGGCCGTGGCGAGCAGGTTCACGGCCACGTGCCGCTGCCACACCGCCACCCACTCCTCGTACGGGGTCTCCGCCAGGGGGTGGCGGATGTTCACCGCCGCGTTGTTCACCAGTACGTCGATCCCGCCGAGTGCCTCCGCCGCCGCGTCCACCACGGCCGCCGCCCCCGACGGGTCCGCGAGGTCCCCGCCGACCAGGGTGTGGCCGCTGCCGGCCAGGGAGGCGAGGGTCGTACGGGCCTCCTCCTCGCGCGTACCGAAGTGAACGGCCACGCGGTCGCCGTTGGCCGCGAACGCCCGGGCCACCGCGCGGCCGAGTCCCCGTGACGCTCCGCTGACGAACACGCGACGACCGGATGCGGCTACGTTCATGGAGGTGCCCTTCGTGACGGACGGCGACGGTCTTCCGTGCCCAGTCTCCGTGATCGGGTCGGCTCCCCGATCGCCGCCCTCCTGTTTCCGGCTCCGATTGCGGGCGACCCGACATCGGGTTTGGGTGTGAGACGAGGACCATCCCCCTTGCGCGTCTGGAGCTCGGCATGTCGATGGCGTTCGGTTCACCCTTCGGTTCCTCCGAGGACCCGTTCAGCGACCTGCTGAGCCGGTTCTTCGGGATGTCGCCCGCATCGTCGCCCCCGGCCGTGCAGCGCGTACCGATCGGGCGGCTGCTGACGGAGTCGTCGCGCGAGCTCCTCAACCTGGCCGCGCGCAAGGCCGCCGAGGACGGCACATCCGACCTCGACACGGAGCACCTGCTGTGGGCGACCACTCAGGTGGACCCCTCGCGGCGGCTCCTCGCCCAGGCCGGGGTGGACACCGAGGCGCTCGCGGCGGACATCGACGAGGTCCTTCCCCAGGAGTCCGCGGAACCGTCCGCCGAGCCCGGCCTCACCCCCGCCGCCAAGCGCACCCTCGCCCTCGCCCACGCGACGTCACAGGCGTCCGGGGTCTCGTACATCGGCCCCGAGCACATCCTCGGCGCGCTCCTCAACGACGCCGACTCGGGCGCCGGCCGGTTCCTGCGCGCGGAGGACGTCGACGTACGGAAGGTACGCGGCCTCACGGACCGGGCGGTCCGCGCCGACGGCGCTCCCGGATCCGGTGCCGGCGCCGGTGCCGGCAGGCAGGGCGCGGCGGGCACGAAGGCCCAGCAGCCGGCCACGACCCTCGACGAGTTCGGCCGGGACCTGACGGAGGAGGCGAAGGCGGGCAGGCTCGACCCCGTCGTCGGCCGGGCCGAGGAGATCGAGCAGACCGTCGAGATCCTCTCCCGCCGCTCCAAGAACAACCCCGTGCTCATCGGCGAGCCCGGCGTCGGCAAGACCGCCATCGTCGAGGGACTCGCTCAGCGCATCGTCGCGGGCGAGGTGCCCGACACCCTCAAGGACAAGCGGGTCGTCTCCCTCGACATGTCGGGCATGGTCGCGGGCGCGCAGTACCGCGGCCAGTTCGAGGAGCGGCTGAAGAAGGTCATCGAGGAGGTCCAGGAGGCGAGCGGCGAGATCATCCTCTTCATCGACGAACTCCACACGGTCGTCGGCGCCGGCGCCTCGGGCGAGAGCTCCATGGACGCGGGCAACATGCTCAAGCCCGCCCTCGCCCGCGGCGAGCTCCACGTCGTCGGCGCGACGACCATCGACGAGTACCGCAAGCACGTCGAGAAGGACGCCGCGCTCGAACGCCGCTTCCAGCCCGTCCTCATCCCCGAGCCCACGGTCGAGGAGACCGTACAGATCCTCGAAGGGCTCCGGGACGCGTACGAGGCCCACCACCAGGTCCGCTTCGCCGACGGCGCCCTGACGGCGGCCGCGGAACTCTCCGACCGCTACATCAGCGACCGCTTCCTGCCCGACAAGGCCATCGACCTGATGGACCAGGCCGGGGCCCGGGTACGGCTCCGCAGCGCCGGCCGCTCCACCGAGGTCGTCAGCCGCGAGGACCGCCTCGCGAAGCTGCGGCGCGAGAAGGACGAAGCCGTCGCCGGCGAGGAGTTCGAGAAGGCCTCGGAGCTGAAGCGGCAGATGGCCGAGGTGGAGGGCGAGCTCGCGGGCATCGAGGAGCGGCGCGAGGGCGTCGTCTCCGTCACCGCCGCCGACATCGCCGACATCGTCTCCCGCCGCACGGGCATCCCGGTCGCCCAGCTCACCGCCAGCGAGAAGGAGAAACTCCTCAAGCTGGAGGAGGAGATGCACGCGAGGATCGTCGGCCAGGACGAGGCGGTCACCGCGGTCTCCGAGGCCGTACGACGCAACCGGGCCGGCATGGGCGACCCGAACCGCCCCGTCGGCTCGTTCCTGTTCCTCGGTCCCACCGGCGTCGGCAAGACGGAACTCGCCAAGACGCTCGCCGAGCTGCTGTTCGGCGACGAAAGCCGCATGATCCGCTTCGACATGAGCGAGTTCCAGGAGAAGCACACCGTGGCCCGGCTCGTCGGCGCACCTCCCGGATACGTCGGTTACGAGGAGGCCGGCCAGCTCACCGAGAAGGTCCGCCGCCAGCCGTACAGCGTGGTGCTGTTCGACGAGGTCGAGAAGGGGCACCCCGACGTCTTCAACACCCTGCTCCAGATCCTCGACGACGGCCGGCTCACCGACGGACAGGGCCGCACGGTCGACTTCCGCCACTGCGTCGTCATCATGACGTCCAACATCGGCGCCCAGCGCATCCTCGCCCACGAGGGCGACGCGGCCGACCTCAAGGACGAGCTGATGCAGGACCTGCGCGGGAAGTTCCTGCCCGAGTTCCTCAACCGCATCGACGACATCATCGTCTTCCACAGCCTCACCGAGGGCGACCTCTCGGAGATCCTCGAACACCTCCTGGACCGCAGCAAGCACCGCGTCCACGCCCAGGGCATGACCCTTGAGGTCACCGAAGCGGCGAAGAAACTCCTCGTCGCGCACGGCTACCAGCCGGCGTTCGGCGCCCGCCCGCTGCGCCGCACGATCCAGCGGGAACTCGACAACCGCATCGCGTCCCTGCTGCTCGGCGGCGAGGCCGGACCCGGCGACACGATCGTCGCCGACATCGTGGACGACTCGCTCCACTGCCTGATCCGCAAGAGCGAGCCGCAGGAGGAGGCCGCCTAAGGGCTGTCACGTAATGACCCTCGGAGCCCGGCAGGTGGGCTATCCCATGACCGCTCGGGCTGCGTCGAGGAACGCCAGCCGGTTGTCCTCCAAGTAGTCCCGCAGGCTCTCGCCGTCGGGCAAGCCTTCCCACACCGTCCGGTTGAGGTCGAGGAAGTACGCACGGGCCGCGTCATGTACGGGCAGCGCGAACTGGATGCGGATGAGCCGCTCTGCGACCCACAGCCTGTTCATGACGCCCTGGGTCGTGACGAACCAGGCGTGGGTATCGTCCCACTCGGCAGGCCGACTGAACGCGGAGCGTTCGGCCTCGGCCGCCACCTCGATGAACCGCTCCAGCAGCGCCAGCCGTTCCGCGCGCCGAGCCTCTGACAACGCGCTCTGCTGCCGCTGCTGTTCAGCACGTTCCGCTGACAACTGGGTCCTGTGCTGGACGAGGTAGGACAGCATGCCGCCGAGGACAACGCCGCCCACCGATATGAGGGACACCCAGACCTGACCTAATTCCTTGGTAACGGGCCGCGGGAGCCGGGGGTCGCCACCAGTCCGTTCGAGCGCCGGGGGCCGATGTCCATCTCTCATCCCGGCCTTCCACAGTGCAGGTGGTGGCAGCTTCGCGGGCACCGACCGTACGCCTGGAGCCGTCTGGGCACTCGATCCCTTTATCCAGAGCGGCGGCGTTCGGTGTCTTCGAGGCCGTCACCGTCAGCACTGGCCGCTTGATCACTCGTTGGTGTTGGTGGTGCGAGCCCGCCGCACGGTGACCTCCTGATAGTCCAGAGCCGTCAGAGCTCCCGACGAGACCGGGGCCCGTGGGGTGCGCTGGTGCCACGAACGGCTAGTGAGGTGGCGGACCGACCGGATGGTTGAGTCCTGGAATTAGGTCGCTGCGTGGCCCGCATGCGCTCGCAACCAGCGCAAACACTGCATCTCTGGGGAGGAAAGAGTTGATCTACTGCGGCATCGACTGGGCGGAGAGGACACACGACGTTGCCTTGGTCGACGACACCGGCCACCTACTTGCGAAGCGACACATCACCGACGACGCGGCCGGCTACAGGAGCCTGATGGACCTGCTTGCCGAGTACGGCGACACGGAGGAAACCCCGATTCCGGTTGCGATAGAGACCTCCCGCGGTCTGCTGGTCGCGGTGCTGCGGGCAGGCAAGCGGAAGGTGTTCGCGATCAACCCGATGGCTGCCGCCCGCTACCGCGACCGGCACGCGGTCTCCCGCAAGAAGTCCGACCCCGGCGACGCCCTGGTCCTGGCGAACATCCTGCGCACGGATATGCCTGCCCACCGGCCGCTGCCGAACGACAGCGACCTGGCCCGCGCCATCGCCGTACTGGCCCGCGCTCAGCAGGACGCGGTCTGGAACCGGCAACAGGTCGCCAACCAGCTTCGCTCGCTGCTGCGTGAGTACTACCCCGCCGCTCTGGAGGCCTTCGCCAAGTGGGACAACGGCTTGTGCCGACCGGAGGCCCGCGAGCTGATGAAGCTCGCGCCGACACCGGCCAAGGCCGCGAGCCTGACTCGCACCCAGATCACGGCGGCTCTCAAGCGGGCGGGCCGCAAGCGCGGCATCGCGGCGGACGTCGAGCGGCTGCGCGAAGCATTCCGCACCGACTGGGCCCGTCAGCCCGAGCTTGTCGAGGACGCGCTCGGCAAGCAGACGCTCGCCCTCCTCGGACAGCTCACAGCCGCCTGCACCGCCGCCGCCGACCTCGCCCAAGCCGTCGACGAGGCGTTCCCACAGCACCCAGACTCCGAAATCATCCTCAGCTTCCCCGGCCTCGGTATCCAGCTTGCCGCCCGGCTGCTGGCCGAAATCGGAGACGACCGCACCCGCTTCGCGGACGCCCGCGGCCTGAAAGCCTACGCCGGCGCCTCACCTGTCACCCGGGCCTCCGGCAAGAAGTCCAGCATCACCAGACGATGGGTGAAGAACAACCGACTCAACCACGCCGGCTACCTCTGGGCGTTCTCAGCAATCACTGCCTCGCCCGGTGCCAAAGCCCACTACCGGCGGCGACGTGACGACCACGGAGACTGGCACGCCGCTGGCCAGCGCAATCTGTTCAACCGGATGCTGGGCCAGCTCCACCACTGCCTCAAGAACCGCCGCCTGTTCGATGAACGCGCCGCGTTCCCGGTGCCGCAGGCCCCAGCACTGGCGGCGGCATAGGTGATCCCGCTCACGACTCACAGCCCCCGGAGGTCGCTCCGCAGCGTGCTTGAATCACCGGATGATCGACTGGTCCACACTCCACGACGCCTACGGCCCGGCACACGCGATACCCGGGCTGCTGGACCGAGCCATCGGTCTTGACCAAGAGGCCATCAACGGGCTTTGGGGGCGCTTGTGCCACCAGGGGACGATCACCCCGGCGAGCATCGCTGCACTGCCGCAGCTGGCGGACATCGCGAAGACCGAGGGCGCCGGGGATTGGGCGCTCGATCTGGCCGGAGCCATAGCGGGTGGCCTCCTTCAACCTCACGGCGCCGACGAAGAAGTCGCTCGTTGTGCTGCGACCTTGGCCGAGCTTCGCGCCATGGCCGCCGCCCGGCTGCGGTCTGGCCTGAACGGGAAGATCTACCTGAGCCGACTGCGGGCCATGCTTGCGTTCGACGGCCAGATCTTGTGGTTCGAGGCCCTGGACGACTTCACCGATTCCTTCGTCACTGTCGCTTGTCCGCACTGCGACGCACCGGTGACGATCGCGGTCGGCGACTACGGCTGCTACTCCTCGATCCGCGACTGGAATCGGGGAGATGTCCACCAGGTCCCCCTCCGGCCGGCCGTACCGCACGAACTGACCGGCACCGGGATGACGCTGTACGAGACGGCCGTACGGGATGGCCAACAACGGCTCGCCTGGGGCCTGACGCACCTGTTCGGCAAAGCCGAATGCCCAGGATGTGGGAGCGTCTTCGGCATCGCAGACGAGTACGCGGCGGCCAATGCACCCGCCCCATGGGACTTCGCCCGAGGTCATGCAAAAGACGCTCTCTGAGGACCACCGGCAGGACCCTCGAAATCGAACAGCGAGCTCGTGCCTGCTGTCCCGACTTGACGGCTTGGCGCCGTGAGGTGTCTGGATAGCCCCGTTCACCGGGCTGAGCCGTGGACGGCACCCTGGTCCCGACTCGGGACCACGCCGTGGCCGCCCAGTCGAAGAACTATCGGTACTCCACCAACCACCAGGTCGTCGTCGACGCCGACACCCTCCTGATCGTCGTGGTGGGCCGGCCGCTTACCGGAAACCGAAACGACTGCAAGGCATGGGAAGAATCCGGCGCCAAAGCCGCAGTCGGCAAGACACTCACCATCGCCGACGGCGGCTACAGTCCACCACGCCATGCTCGGCCTAGCCCGCATGTACAACCTCGCCCTCGCCGGATAGGCGAGACAGCGACCGGCCCCGCCTGAGGCGACTCACAATTCATTTACGGGACAGCCCTTAGCCTCGCTGTTTCACCGCGCTCGCAGCCTTCCTGCTCGCCCGGCCTTGATCAGTTTTGCTGTGAAAGACCCAGTTCGGACAGATCACTGTAGAGGCGGTTCAGCGCGTACGCGCCCAGGCCGAGGCCCTGGTCGATTCGGCGTCGTGCGGCTGGGTTTCGGTAGTGGGGCTCCAGCAGCAGGAAGAAGTCCTCTGCGTGTTGTTCGTCGATTTCGGAGTGGAGGCCGTAGTGCATCAGGTCGGCTTGAGCGACCCAACCGCGGTTCACAGCCGCGTTGCCCGTGATGGCCGATACCGAGGCGAATGCGTACTCGATCGCGCCCATGCAGCCGATTCCTACCTGCGGGTCCTCCCACGTACACACCGCACTGAGAACGCTGTTGTACGCGTGGACGGCCGGCATCATCGTCAGGCCGTTCAGCCGTACCGTGTCGCTGCCGATGCTGGCCAGAAATCCGCGGAATGTCTCGTGATGGAATTCCTGAGGGCGGAATCCGCCATGTTCTTCCACGACATTGCCCAGGATGCCGATGCGATCCGCGGGGTGCTCGATCCGGGACACCAGCGCAGCCATCGGGCGGGCGAAGTAGGTGACGGCGAAACCTAGTTGCTCCTGGCTTGCGCGGAAGCTCTCCAACGACATGCTTCCGTCCACCAGCGTTCGGAAGTACGGATTGTTCAGGACACCGGTCTCGGTCACGATGTGCTTGGCGCGCGCTGTCACCAGCGGGGCCTTGGTTGTCCGCAGATGGGTGGTCACGGTCGTTTCTCCTGGCGTGTTGTTCCTGAGCGCGGCTCGATGCGGGACCGGCGGAGCCCCTCTGATCGCCGGTGCCGAGTGGAATCAGCACCCGACGGCGAGGGGCTCTGGACGAGTGGACGTTGTCCGGTTCTGTCGGCTCAGGAACGCAGGGGTCCCAGGAGGCGGTGACCTCGGTCGTTCGGGTCAGTACTGCTGTGGAACACGCGAATGGCGTCTCTCAGCTCGTCAGTCGAGATGGAGCCGGAGTTGTCGGTGTCGATGTCGGCGAACGACACGTCGATGTCTTCGTCGCTCAGCGCGAAAGAGGACTGAAACAGGCGCTTGAACTCGGACTTGTCGAGTTCGCCGTCTCCGTCGACGTCGGCGGTGGCCACGAAGACCTTGGCGGACGGCGTGACAATCCGCGCGTAATCATCCGGCTTGTCCCCCAGGCTGACAAACCCGGCCAGGAATTCGTCGCGTGATACGACGCCGTCCCCGTCTGCGTCCATAGGGACGAACAATCTCTTCCAGTACTCCAGAAGGGATTTCTGCAGCGCGCTGGCGGGGGCGGTTCCTGGCGTGAGGTTGAATTCCTGCGTTGTGCGGCCCACCCAGGCGTACACGTCGGTTTCGCCGACCCACCCGTCGCGCTCGTGATGGAACACGTTGTAGTAATGCTGGGCCTTGCTGTGGATAATGGATTCTTCCGGCACGCGAAGACCTCGAATTTTATTGTTCGGTGGGTGAATCGGATACCCACCGCGACCCGGTCCACGAGCAATTACTCGTGAGCTCAGGGTGGCAGCGTTTCCCTTGCCGGGCGCCGGTACCAAAGCTTCACCACTCATTCGTGTGAACAGTTCGACCTGGCAGTTTCAGCCCGGTTCACCGGCGGTGGATGTCCTCAAGCAGGTTCGGCATCGCTGTGCGGAATATTTCAGTCTGGTGGTCACCGAGGAAAGAGGTGTGCCCGACAGCTGATAACCAATGGAGCTGCCTCAGCCCAACCGAAACGGCGAGGCCAGGGCCTGTCCGGCCCGGTGGGAAAATCGGTGGCGGGTCGTCGTGGGCCCGTCCTACGATCGTCGCGATGACGACGACTCACTCTGTTCACAGATTGGGGGACCCGTCCGCGCAAGGTGAGTGCTGATGCTCACCTCGACAGCGAACGGGGCCTCCCGCCTCTCCCTCTGGCTGCGCGTGCGCGAGTTCGCCGTGCCGCCCACCATGATCGAAACCGCTACCGCGCGCCGCCTCAGCGGCGACTGGGCGGGAGCCTGTGCCGCCGCCGGGATCGACGTCGACCTCGACCTCCGATCCCTGGCGCGCGCCCACGGCCCGGAACTCGCCCGCCAGGTCCGGGGCGACCTGCGCCATCTGGCGCCCGATCTGCTGCGCTGGCACCTGCCGCGGATCGCTCCCGACGGACTGCTGCGCCCGGGCCTGACCGTCGCACTCGCCCGGTACGGGCAGGACGGCCCGGCCGGCGCGGAGCCGGCGCCGCACCTCGTGGTGCGGACGCCGCCCGCCTGGGCGGACGCCGGTCAGCGGATCAGCCTCGCCTGGTGGGACGGTCACACGACCGGGCCCGGCCCCGGGAGCGGTGCCGCGTCGCGGCATCCGCATCCCCACCCCAGCCGACGGTTCCGGTTCGACCTGCACCGCCATCTCTGGGACGCCCGCAGGGCCGGCGAACTCCGGTCCCGGTCGGGGGACGGCCGCGCCACCGCGCCCGCCCCCGGTCCGGTGGAGCCTCCGGCGGAGCGATCGACCGGACCCCTGCCGCCCGGGCTCAGCTGCGCCGTCGACCGGTGGGCGGCCGAGGCCGAGCTCCTGAACCTCGCGGAGGGCCGGTCCGGCGGGGGCCCCGTCGTGGTGCGGCTCGGCTCCCGGCGGCGGGTGCTCCTGGAACCACTCCCCGACGGCGGGGCGGCGGTCGCTCCGGCGCCTCCGGAGAACCCCGCCGCCACACTGCCGGTGCTGCCCGACGCGGCCACCTGGACCCTGCCCGACCTCGAACTGCTCCGCGCCGGACTGATCGAGGCCGACCGACTGCACCCGCTCGTCGCCGCGGCACTCGTACCGGACCATCGGCCGACCGGCCCGGTCCGGTCACCGGACCCGGCGGGACAGCCGCGCGTCGTGGAGTGCCGGGGCGCCCGGCACCGGATCGGCCTGGTCGACGGCGTCCTGGTCCCCCTGGACCACGAACAGGGCGAGGTCCGACGAGAGGAACTCCTCGCCGCACTGACCGGTACACCGCTGCCGTGCCTCCAGGCCATCGACGAGGCCCACCGCCGACCGGACTGCCTCACCGGGGTCCGCGAACGCCTGGACCACGGGGACACCGCCGGTGCGCTGGCCGTCGTCGAAGGCCTCGTCGGCCCCGACGCCCTGCTGCGCGCCGGCGCCCTGCGCGACGAACTGGAGGCCGCCGCGCAGCGGCGGATCACGTACGGCCTGTACAGGGCGGGCCTCATCGGCCCCGCCCCCGACCGCCTCCTCCCGGGCAACCGCCGCCCCCGCGACCGGCGTTCGCACCCCCGCAACGTGACTCCTCGCTGACCGGGCCGCCTTGGCCCCACCCTCCGCCTCCGCCCTCCCGAACCCTCAGGTGATCACCCATGCCGACGCACACCCTGTACGCCGCCACCCCCGCGCACCCCGCCGAGCACGACCAACTCGACGTCGCCGCCGACCTGTCGGCCCTGCTGCGCGACGCGCGCACCGAGCCGCGCCCCGACCCCCAGCTGGAGGCCCTGACCCTGGCCGTCGCCGCCGACCTGCCCGTACTCCTGTGGGGCGAACCGGGCATCGGCAAGACCGCGGCCCTGACCCAGCTGGCCGCTTCCCTCGACCTTCCGCTGACGACGGTGATCGCCAGCGTCCACGAGCCCTCGGACTTCTCGGGACTCCCCGTCGTCGGCGACGATCCCGCCGAGCAGGGCATCCCCATGGCACCGCCCGACTGGGCCGTGCGTCTCGTGCGCGCCGGGCGGGGGCTGCTGTTCCTCGACGAGCTGTCCACGGCGACCCCCGCCGTACAGGCCGCCCTCCTGCGCCTCGTGCTCGAACGGCGGGTGGGAGCCCTGCGGTTGCCGTCCGGGGTACGGATCGTGGCCGCCGCCAACCCGCGCGCGTCGGCGGCCGACGGCTGGGAGCTCAGCCCGCCGCTGGCCAACCGGTTCGTGCACCTCCAGTGGACGCACGACCACGAGGTGGTCGTCCGCGGCCTCGGCGGGACCTGGCCGCGGGCCACCCTGCCACGGCTCGACCGGGCGAAGCTGCCGGAGGCCGTGGACTTCGCCCGCCGCGCGGTCTGCGAGTTCCTCGCCGCCCGCCCCGCCCTCGTCCACCGGCTGCCGAGCGGGGAGACGCGCCGGGGCGGCGCCTGGCCGTCCCCTCGAAGCTGGGAGATGACCCTCCACCTGGTCGCCTTCGCCACCGCCGCGGGCTCCGCGCGCGACGTACTGGCCCTGCTCGTCAGGGGCGCCGTGGGCGACGGGCCGGGCCTTGAACTCCTGGCCGCCCTGGACCGGATGGACCTGCCGGACCCCGAGACGCTGCTCGCCGACCCCGACAACGCCGACCTACCCGAGCGGGGCGACCTGCGTCAGGCAGCGCTGGACGGCGTCGTGGCGGCGGTCCGCGCGCGCCCGGAGAAGTCCCGCTGGGACGCGGCCTGGGCCCTCCTGGCCCGGGCGATGGAGACCGGGGCGCCCGACCTGCTCGTCGTCCCCGCGACGGCCCTCGCCGCACTGCGCAAGGAGGAATGGGACGTGCCCGCGTCGATCGACCGGCTCGCCGGGGCGGTCTCCCTGTCCCGGCGTGCGGACCGCGCGGCGGCCCGGGTCGCGGTCGCGGAGGAGGCGGCCCGATGACCGGGCGGCGGCGTACACCGAGCGCGGCCTCCGCCTCCCCGGCGGCATCGTCCGTCTCCCCGGCGGCGGCTGCACTCGACCGCGACAAGCTCTTCGCCGCCCGGCTGCACGCCGTACGGGCCCGGCCCTACCTGGCGACCGCCCTCTTCGCCCTCCACGTCGTGGAGTCGCGGCGGGTGCCGACGATGGCCGTCGACCGGTACTGGCGTTGCTACGTCTCCCCGGCCTTCGTCGACCGGATGCCGGTGGAGGAGCTGGCCGGGGTGTGGGTGCACGAGGTGTCGCACCTGCTCCGCGACCACCACGGCCGCGGTGACCGGGTCGCGCGACAGCGCGGTCTGAGCGGCCCGGGCGACCGGCTGCGGATCAACATCGCCGCGGACTGCGAGATCAACGACGACGTGTTCGGCGACGGCCTGGCCCGACCCGAAGGCGCCGTCGACCCGGAGTCCCTGGGGCTCCCGGAAGGGGAGCTCATGGAGGACTACCTCCGTCAGTTCCGGCTCGGCCCGCACCTGGAGAGGGCGGCCTGGCTGGACTGCGGCAGTGGCGCCGACGGCCTGGAGCGGCCCTGGGACCTGGGGCCGGACGGCGCGCACGGCCTCAGCGAACAGGAGCAGGACGCCGTCCGGTTCCGGGTGGCCCAGGGCATCACAGGCCGGCCGGGGAACGCCCCCCGGGGCTGGCGCCGGTGGGCGGCGGAGGCCTTCCACACGCCCCAGCCGTGGCGGGAGCTGCTCGGAGCGGCGGTGCGCTCGGCGGCCACCGGCTCGGGAGCGGGCGAGGACCACACGTACGGGCGGCCCTCGCGGCGCGCGGCGGCGGTGCCCGGAGCCGTTCTGCCCAGCCTGCGGCGCAGACCGCCCCGGGTCTCCGTCGTCATCGACACGTCCGCCTCGGTGAGCGACACCGAGCTGGGCGGTGCGCTCCTCGAAGTCGCCGCGATCTCCCGGGCCGTCGGAGGCCGTCGTGACCTGGTCACCGTGGTCCCGTGCGACGCGGCGGCCCGGATCGCGCACCCGCTGTGCCGCGCCGAAGGCATCCCGCTGATCGGCGGCGGGGGTACGGATCTGCGGACCGGCTTCGCCGCGGCGCTCGCCGCGCGGCCCCGGCCGGACATCGTCGTCGTCCTGACCGACGGCCAGACACCCTGGCCGGAGAGACGGCCGCCGTGCCGGACGGTGGTGGGACGGTTCTCCCGCCCGTACACACCCCGCTGGGACGAGGACGACCCCGACTACGTACCGGACGCGCCGCCCGACTGGGCACGCGTGGTGGACATCGGCTAGCCCCACGTCGCCGCTCCGGCCGCTCCCGCCGCCTCGCCGCACCGCATCGTTTCCACCCGTCGGAGGCCCAGGCTCAGGTGCCCAGCGCCCGTGCCAGGAGTCCGCGGCGGTGGCGGGTGCCCGTCTTCGCGAAGACCGACTTGAGATGGTCCTGGACGGTGTGCGCGGACAGCGACATCGCCAGCGCAGCCGCGCCGGTGTCGGCGCCGTCCGCGAGGTGGCCGAGCAGCTCCGTCTCGCGGCCCGTCAGGCCGTGGGCCCGGCAGAACACGTCCAGGCGGTCGGCCGGGGTGGTCTCCTCGATGGTCACGGCGATCTCCCGATCGAGCGGTGTCGGCCCTTCCGCCCCCGGACCGTCGTCGATGCGCGCCGCGCGCAGTGTCAGCCAGAGGCCGTCGGCCAGGTGCACGCGCGCGCGTGCAGGGTTCGGGTCGACGCCCGCCTCGCGGGCGAGCAGCTGCGCGGCCACGTTGTACGCGGCCGCCGGGATCGGCGCCCGGCCCTCCTCCGGGGGGATCAGGCCCGCCAGATAGGCGGGGGCCCCGGGCGTCTGGCCGCGCACCCGCAGGTCCGGGGAGAGCAGCAGGACCAGCGGGCCCGGCCGGTCCGCCCCCGGCGGGCGGGCCGGGAACGCCTCGGCCTGGGCGCGCCGGAGGGCCTCCGTGACCGGCCCGGCGACCGCGTCCAGGTACGCCAGGTCCGCCGGGCCGAACTCCGCCCCGTACCGCCACAGATCGAGGAAGCCCCAGCAGCCGAAGCGGTCCCTGAACACCGCCGAGGCCACGTCCCGCACCCCCGCGGGCCGCAACAGCTCCTCCCACAGCGGCCCCCGCTCGCCCTCCGGCAGACCGCTCAGCGCGGCGGCGCCCGCGAGGGACGTCCAGCGGTTCGCGCGCGTCAGGTACTTGAGCCGGATCAGCCGGGGCAGTTCCGGCAGGACGGGGACCCGTGCCACCGGCGCGCACCCCACCGAGGTCACCGGGTCGGTCAGCAGGAACGCGAAGGCCTCGGCCCCGAGCAGCGCCCGGAACTCCCGGAGCAGTCGGACCCGCAGCGCGTGGGCGTCACCGCCGGAAGCGCCGGAAGCGCCGGTCGCGTCGGTCGCGTCGAACCTGCCGGATCCGCCGGACCTGCTGGGCGCGCCGGACCCGCTGGCCGAACCGGTCGAACCCGTCGCGCAGATCCGCAGGACGCGCTCGCGGGAGCGGGCGTGGGCGGCGGGAAGGGCCATGCGCGGAGCGTACGGGCCGATACCCCAGAGATCTGGGATGTACGCGACGCGATGCCGCCGTCCACGCTGGAAGCGTTCCCCCGGACCCAGGGAGGAGGAGCCGTGATCACCCTGCACATCGAACACCCGATCACCGACTACACCGTGTGGAAGGCGGCGTTCGACCGCTTCGCCGACGCCCGCAGAGACGCCGGCGTCCTCCGGCACCAGGTGCGCCGGCCCGTCGACGACCCCGCCTACGTCGTCGTCGACCTGTCCTTCGCGACAGCCGAGCGCGCCGAGGGCTTCCTGGAGTTCCTCCGCACGCGCGCGTGGGCGAGCCCCGCACGGGCCCCGGCGCTGGCCGGCACGCCCGTCACCCGGGTCCTCGCCACGGAAGAGGAGGAGGATGAGGAGGAGACGGAGGCAGGGGAGGGGGAAGCAGAGAGGGAGGGGACCTGACCTACGGAGCGGGGCCGCAGGGCCGATTCCCCCGGACCGATTCCCCCGGACCGGCTCCCCGGAGCGGCTTCCGGCGTAGCCTGAGCGCCATGAGGCAGGACGCCGACCCCGGGCTCTTCGGGCCCCGCTCCGTCACCTGGCAGCTGCACGGCGACCCCGTGATGTGGATCGCCGGGGTCCGGGCCCTCTGGCTTCAGGCACTGCACCCCGTCGCCGTCCGTGGCGTCATGATCAACAGCAGTTTCCGCGAGGACCCCTGGGGCCGGCTCATGCGGACCGCGAACTTCGTCGGGACCCTGAGTTACGGGACCACCGACGCGGCGGAGGCGGCCGGCGCCCGCGTCCGCAGGATCCACCGGCTGCTCGGCGTCGACGACCCCGAACTCCTGCTCTGGGTCCACTGCGCCGAGGTCGACTCGTACCTCTCGGTGGCGCGCCGCTCGGGCATCCCGCTCACCGACGCCGAGGCCGACCGCTACCTCGACGAGCACCGCGTCTCCGCCCGCCTCGTCGGCCTCGACCCGGAGACCGTGCCGGGCTCCGTCGCCGCTCTCGACCGTTACTTCACGACCGTGCTGCCCCGGCTGGCCGCCGGACCCGACGCGCGGACCGTGGAGGACTTCTTGCGCCGTCCGCCGGTGAAACCCGTCCTGATACCGGCGCGCGAAGTGATCTGGCGGCGCGTGACAGCGCTCGCGTACGACACTCTGCCCCCCTACGCCCACGCCCTCTACGGCAGGCCCGCCCCGGCGGCCGGGACCGTCGACCGACGGCTCGTCGCGACCGCCAACCTCCTCCGGTGCATCCCCGACCGCCTGCGCTGGCGGCTGCCGCCCCGGCACATCCTCCGGGCCGTGGAACGCCTCGGTCAGGACACCCGCCCCGATCCCGACGCCCGCCTCGGGACCCGGGGCCGGCCGGGTGCCGGCACCCCTTCCGGTCCCTGACACGCGACCTACCCGTACCCACTGTCAGAGGCTGCGGCCATACTGGACATGTCGGGGAGGGTGCACGGAAGCGACGGGGGCGACACCACACGATGGGGGACAGCGGGCTGATCCAGGGCCGGTACCGGCTGCACGAGGTCATCGGCCGCGGAGGCATGGGCGAGGTCTGGCGTGCCACCGACGAGGCACTCGGGCGCGGCGTCGCCGTGAAGTGCCTCAAACCGCTCGGTCCGCAGCACGACCCGCACTTCCTGTCGGTGGTCCGCGAGCGCTTCCGGCGCGAGGCCCGCGTCGCCGCCGCCCTCCAGCACCGGGGCATCACCGTGGTGCACGACTTCGGCGAGTACGACGGCGTGCTCTACCTCGTCATGGAGCTCCTGGAGGGACGCAACCTCAGCCAGCTCCTCGCGGCCAACGCCCAGCACCCGCTGCCCGTCCAGGACCTCGTCGAGATCGCCGACCAGGTCGCCGACGCCCTCGCGTACACGCACCGCCAGGGGATCGTCCACCGCGACCTGAAGCCCGCCAACATCATGCGGCTCGCGGACGGGACGGTGAAGATCTGCGACTTCGGGATAGCGCGACTCGGGACGGACATGGGCTTCACGTCCAAGCTCACCGGGACCGGCATCGCCATGGGGACGCCCCACTACATGTCCCCGGAGCAGATCGGCGGCGGCGAGGTCGACCACCGCAGCGACCTCTACTCGCTGGGGTGCGTGCTGTACGAACTGGCCACCGGCGCCCCGCCCTTCGACCTGGGCGACTCCTGGGCGATCCTCATCGGCCACCGGGACACGGTGCCGAGCCCGCCGCGCTCCCACCGCGCGGAGCTGCCCCCCTACTTCGACCGGATCGTCCTCGACCTGCTCGCCAAGGTCCCCGAGGAGCGGCCGGCCGATGCGGGCGACCTGCGGCGCCGGATCGTCTCCGGCCGCTTCGCCCCGGCGGCCGTCCCGGTTCCGGCGACGGGCCCGGGCACCGGCCACGGCACGGAGCTCGCGGAGACCGCGCCGTACCCGGTGCCGGTAGCTCCACGACCCGGCGGCACCGGCGCGCCCGCGCCGGCGTGGGCCCGGGAGATGCGCGGCGGACACCGGCCCGGGGCCGCGGACGCTCCGGCCGGCACCGCCACGGCGCCGCGTCCGGTCGCCCACGACCCGGCCGCGGCCGTGCTCACCACCGAGTGGACCACCGCCACGCGCGCGTCGGACGCGAGCTCGCTCGCCGACGAGACGACCGCCCCCGCGCCCGCCCCCGGGCCCACCGCCGAGCTGCTCGCCGTCCTCGCCGGCCGGTACCGCGCCGGGATCGGCCTCGGCCGGCTCGACCGCTGGGACGAGGCCGAGTCGGTGCACCGGTCCGTCGCCGAGCACCGCGCCCGCGTCCTCGGCGAGGACCACCCCGACACCCTGACCAGCCGTTACGAGGTCGGTTTCGCGCTCGCCCGGCTCAACCGCCCCGCCGACGCCCTGGACGTCTTCGACCGGGTCGCCGAGGGCCGCGCCCGGGCCCTCGGCGCCGACCACCCCGACACCCTGGCGGCGCGCCAGGAGCGGGCGTACGCGCTGGGCCGCCTCGGACGGCACACCGAGGCGTACGAGCTGTACGTCGCCGTGCTCGCCGCCCGCGAGCGCACCGTGGGTCCCGACCACCCCGACACCCTGCGCTGCCGCCACAACCTCGCCTTCACGCTCGGCCGGCTGGGCCGCCTGGAGGAGTCGTACCGTGCGGCGCACGAGGTCGTCGAGGCCCGGGCCCGGCTGCTCGGCGAGGACCACCCCGACACGCTGGTGACCCGCCACGAAGTCGCGTACACCCTGGGGCGTCTCGGACGCGGGCAGGAGGCGCTCGCCCAGTACCGCGCGGTGGCCGACGCGCGCGCCGCGGCCCTCGGCGACGACCACCCGGACACCCTGACCGCCCGCTACGAGACCGGGGTCTGCCTCGGCCGCATCGGGCAGGCCGCCGACGCGCTCGACGTCTGCCGTGACGTCATCGCCGCCCGCACGCGCGTGCAGGGCTCCGACGGACCCGAGACCCTGCGCGCCCGCCACGCGCTCGCGGTCAACCTCGGCCGGCTCGGGCGCTGGGCGGAGGCGCTCGACGAGTCAGAGAGCGTCCGCTCCGCCCGGAAGCGCGTCCTCGGCCCCGACCACCACGACACCCTCCTGAGCCACCGCGAGACCGCCGTCGCCCTCGGCCGGCTCGGCCGCTGGGAGGAGGCCCTGTCAGCTCACCGGGCCATCGCCGCCGTCCGCGCCCGGGTCCTTGGCCCGGACCACCCCGACACCCTCGCCGGTCTCGACGACGAGGCCCAGTGCCTGGAGCGCCTCGGCCGCCCCGCGGAGGCCGCCGCCCTCCACCGGGGCGCGGCCGGCCTGTCCGCCTCGGACGCGCCGTGACCCGGCAGCCGGGTGCCGCCGTGAGCCCCGGCGGCCGGCTGCGGCCGTGAGACGGCGACGCCCGGGCTGTGCGGCGCGATCTCGGGCGGGGACACGTACCGGCTCGCTGCCGTAGCGCTCCCTGGGAGCTCCGAGGGCTCCCCGGGTGCTCCGAGGGCTCCCCGGTCCTGCCTCTTCCCCGGCCCGTCGAGGCCGTGTGAGCATGAGCCATGACCGTCCGTGATCCGCTTCCCGGCGTCCCCACCGCACCCCGCGCGTACGACGCCGTCGTCGTCGGCGGCGGCCACAACGGCCTCGTCGCCGCCGCCTACCTGGCCCGGGCCGGCCGGTCCGTCCTCGTCCTTGAGCGGCTCGGCTCGACCGGCGGGGCCGCCGTCTCCACGCGGCCCTTCGCCGGGGTCGACGCCCGGCTCTCCCGGTACTCGTACCTCGTCTCGCTCCTCCCCGAGAAGATCGTGCGGGAGCTGGGGCTGCGCTTCGCCGTACGGAAACGGTCGGTCTCCTCGTACACGCCGAAGGGCGACAGCGGCCTCCTCGTCGGCGGAGGGCCCGAGCGCACCCGGGCCTCCTTCGCCGCGCTCACCGGCTCCCACCGCGAGTACGAGGCCTGGCAGGCCTTCTACGGCCGCACCGGCCGGGCCGCACGCCGGATCTTCCCCACCCTCACCGAGCCCCTGCCCACCCGCGCCGCGCTCCGCGCCCGCCTCGACGACGCCGAGACCTGGCGGATGCTCTTCGAGGAACCCCTCGGCGTGACCGTCGAGCGGAGCTTCGCCGACGACCTCGTCCGCGGAGTCGTCCTCACCGACGCGCTCATCGGCACGTTCGCCGACGCCCACGACCCCACGCTCCTCCAGAACCGCTGCTTCCTCTATCACGTCATCGGCGGCGGCACCGGCGACTGGGACGTCCCCGTCGGCGGCATGGGCGCCCTCACCGACGCCCTCGCGGACGCGGCCCGCACCGCCGGGGCCCACGTCCTCACCGGTCACGAGGCCACCCGCATCGAGACCGACGGCCGCCGCGCCGCGATCACCTACCGCACCGCCGACGGCGAGGGCACCGTCGAGGCCGGTCGGGTCCTCGTCAACGCCTCTCCGCAGGAGCTCGCGGCCCTGCTCGGCGAGACGCCCCCGCCGCCCCCGGAAGGCGCGCAGCTCAAGGTCAACATGCTCCTCACCCGGCTGCCGAGGCTCCGCGACCGCTCCGTCGACCCGCGCGAGGCCTTCGCCGGGACCTTCCACATCGCCGAGGGGTACGGGCAGCTGGCCGCCGCCCACGCCGAGGCCGCCGCCGGCCACCTCCCCTCGGCCCCGCCCTCCGAGATCTACTGCCACTCCCTGACCGACCCCACGATCCTCGGCCCCGAGCTCGCCGCCCGCGGCCACCAGACCCTCACCCTCTTCGGGCTGCACACCCCCGCCCGGCTGTTCGCCGCCGACAACGACGGCACCCGCGCCGCACTCCTCAAGGCGACCCTCGCCCAGCTCGACGCCCACCTCGACGAGCCGATCGCCGACTGTCTCGCCCTCGACGAGGACGGCCGCCCCTGCATCGAGGCGAAGACCCCGCTCGACCTCGAACGCGAGCTGCGGCTGCCCGGCGGCCACATCTTCCACCGAGACCTCTCCTTCCCGTACGGGGACGGGGACACCGGCCGCTGGGGCGTCGAGACCCGCCACGCCAACGTGCTGCTGTGCGGAGCGGGCGCGATCCGGGGCGGGGGAGTCAGCGGCGTCCCCGGCCACAACGCCGCGATGGCCGCGCTGGGGCGGTGACGGAACGGCGGTGACCGGGCGCCGGTGACCGGACGGCGGTACCGGACGGCGGTGACCGAGCAGCGCGCCCAGGTTGACGCCGACCCGCTCCCCGCCAGGGGCGTGAAGCTGATCTGCGAGCGCGCTTAAGAAATCCTCGATGGACCCGGAGCCCCGCGTACGGAAGATTCTCTTCCAGGGATCTTGGGCACACAGTCGTGCCCACGCCCGCACATCACAGGACACGCACGTCGGGAGCCGTTGCATTGAAGGCGCTGGTCAAGCTGAAGGCGGAGCCGGGACTCTGGCTCACGGACGTGCCCGAGCCGGAGACCGGCCCCGGGGACGTACTGATCAAGGTCAAGCGGACCGGTATCTGCGGAACCGACCTCCACATCCGCTCCTGGGACGGCTGGGCGCAGAAGTCCATCGCCACGCCGCTGACGATCGGCCACGAGTTCGTCGGCGAGGTCGTCTCCGTCGGCCGTGACGTCTCCGACATCGCCGTCGGCGACCTGGTCAGCGGCGAGGGCCACCTCGTCTGCGGCAAGTGCCGCAACTGTCTCGCCGGCCGCCGCCACCTCTGCCGCGCCACCGTCGGCCTCGGCGTCGGCCGGGACGGCGCCTTCGCCGAATACGTGGCGCTGCCCGCGTCCAACGTGTGGGTGCACCGCGTCCCCGTCGACCTCGACATCGCCGCGATCTTCGACCCCTTCGGCAACGCCGTGCACACGGCACTCTCCTTCCCGCTCGTCGGCGAGGACGTCCTCGTCACCGGCGCGGGCCCGATCGGCATCATGGCCGCCGCCGTCGCCAAGCACGCCGGCGCCCGCAACGTCGTCATCACCGACGTCAGCGAGGAGCGCCTGGCCCTGGCGCGCAAGACGGGCGTCACCCTCGCCCTCAACGTCGCCGAGCAGACCATCGCCGACGGCCAGCGCACCCTCGGTCTGAAGGAGGGCTTCGACGTCGGCCTGGAGATGTCGGGCAACCCGCACGCCATGCGCGACATGGTCGCCAACATGACCAACGGCGGAAAGATCGCCATGCTGGGCCTGCCCAGCGAGGACTTCGCCGTCGACTGGGCGAAGATCGTTACGTCCATGATCACGGTCAAGGGCATCTACGGCCGCGAGATGTTCGAGACCTGGTACGCGATGTCGGTGCTCCTGGAGGCGGGCCTCGACCTGGCCCCCGTCGTCACCGGCCGGTACGCGTACACCGACTTCGAGGCCGCCTTCGACGACGCGGCCTCCGGCAAGAGCGGCAAGATCATCCTCGACTGGACTGCGGGAGCCTGACCCATGTTCGATTCCGTACGCGACGACATCCGTGCCACCCTCGAAGAGATCCGCGAGGCCGGCCTCCACAAGCCCGAGCGCGTGATCGGCACCCCCCAGTCGGCCACCGTCGCCGTCACCGCGGGCGGCCGCCCCGGCGAGGTCCTCAACTTCTGCGCCAACAACTACCTGGGCCTGGCCGACCACCCCGACGTGGTCGCCGCCGCCCACGAGGCCCTCGACCGCTGGGGCTACGGCATGGCGTCCGTCCGCTTCATCTGCGGCACGCAGGAGGTGCACAAGGAGCTGGAGGCGCGCCTCTCGGCCTTCCTCGGCCAGGAGGACACGATCCTCTACTCCTCCTGCTTCGACGCCAACGGCGGCGTCTTCGAGACGATCCTCGGCGCCGAGGACGCCGTCATCTCCGACGCCCTCAACCACGCGTCGATCATCGACGGCATCCGCCTCTCCAAGGCCCGCCGCTTCCGCTACGCCAACCGAGACATGGCCGACCTGGAGCAGCAGCTCAAGGAGGCCACCGAGGGCGGCGCCCGCCGCAAGCTGATCGTCACCGACGGCGTCTTCTCGATGGACGGCTACGTCGCCCCGCTCGCCGAGATCTGCGACCTGGCCGAGCGGTACGACGCCATGGTCATGGTCGACGACTCGCACGCCGTCGGCTTCGTCGGCCCCGGCGGCCGCGGCACCCCCGAGCTGCACGGCGTCATGGACCGCGTCGACATCATCACCGGCACCCTGGGCAAGGCCCTCGGCGGCGCCTCCGGCGGCTACGTCGCGGCCCGCGCCGAGATCGTCGCCCTGCTGCGCCAGCGGTCGCGCCCGTACCTCTTCTCCAACACCCTCGCCCCGGTCATCGCCGCCGCCTCCCTCAAGGTCCTCGACCTCCTGGAGTCCGCCGGCGACCTGCGCGACCGGCTGAACGCCAACACGGCGCTCTTCCGCTCCCGCATGACCGAGGAGGGCTTCGACATCCTCCCCGGCGACCACGCCATCGCCCCCGTCATGATCGGTGACGCGGCCGTCGCCGGCCGGATGGCCGAGCTCCTCCTGGAGCGCGGCGTGTACGTGATCGGCTTCTCGTACCCGGTCGTGCCGCAGGGCCAGGCGCGCATCCGCGTCCAGCTGTCCGCCGCGCACTCCACGGAGGACGTGAACCGGGTCGTGGACGCGTTCGTCGAGGCCCGCGCCGCCCTCTAGCGTGGCGGGCGCAGGCCCCGCGGCCTGCGAAACTAGGAGCATGATCGAAGCGCGGCGGTTGCACATCCTCCGTGCGGTGGCGGACCACCGTACGGTCACGGCGGCGGCCGCCGCGCTCTATCTCACCCCCTCCGCGGTCTCCCAGCAGCTCGCCGCCCTGGAGCAGGAGACCGGCCACCGCCTGGTGGACCGCAGCGCCCGGGGCGCGCGCCTCACCCCGGCCGGCGAGATCCTGCTCAGCCACGCCAACGCCGTCCTCGCCCAGCTGGAGCGCGCCGAGTCCGAACTCGCCGCCTACAGCTCCGGCGAGGCCGGTACGGTCACGGTCGCCGCCTTCGCCACCGGCATCGGACTCGTGGTGGCCCCGGCCCTCACGGCCCTGGCCCGCACCGCGCCCGGCATCCGGGTCCGGGTACGGGACGCCGAGGGCGATGAGAGCCTGATGATGGTCCTCGACCGGCAGGTCGACGTGGCCGTCGCGGTCGAGTACCGCGGAGCCCCGGGCGAGGACGACGCCCGCCTCACCCGCGTCCCGCTCTACGCGGAACCCTTCGACGCGGTGCTGCCGCCCGGCCATCCCCTGGCGGCCGGGGAGCGGGTCGCACTCGGCGACCTCGCCAAGGACGCCTGGATCGGCCAGTCCGCCGGGAACCCCTGCCACGACGTGACCGTCCTGGCCTGCGAGTACGCCGGTTTCACGCTGCGTCCGGAGCACTCGTCCGATGACTTCCGCGCGGTCGTCGCCCTCGCGGCGGCGTCCGCCGGCGTGGCGCTCGTGCCGCGTTCGGCGCTGCGCGGCACGGATCTGTCCGGCGTGGAGGTCCGCCCGATCGACGGCGTCGCCCCGACCCGCAGGGTCTTCGCCGCAGTCCGGCGCGGCGCGGAGGAACACCCCCTGATCAGCCCCGTACTGACCGCCCTGCGCACGGCGTCGGAAACCGACGACTGACCCAACGGAAACTGCCCCCTCGCCAACGGAGACCGACCCCCTCGACGGGCGGGCGCCCGCTCGCCGCCGAGGGGGTCGACCCGGCTACCAGACGGTGGAGAATCCGAGGCGGAGACGCTCGTCCCCGGTGGCCACGGCGAGCGAGCCGTCCTTCACCAGGGCCGCCTCGTCAGGGGTGAGCGCGCGCCCGAAGAGACGCACGTCGTCCAGGGCGCCGCGGAAGAGCTGGGCGACCCCTGCCGGCTGGTTGGGGAAGTCGGGCCGGGCGCCGATGTGGATGTTGAACTCGGCCGCGGGGGTGAGGTTCCGGTCCGCCGCCGAGCTCCCCGCCGGCATGACGGCCGTGGCCGGAAGGCCCCCGTCCACCGCGAGGCCGAGGGTGAGGCCTTCGCGGGTGAACACGACGTGGTGCCATGCGCCGTCGTTGTACGAGGAGGGCAGGGTCACCTCCGTGGAACCGATGTCCGTGCCGACCGTGGCGCGCAGGACGCCCGTACCGGGTTCGGCCCGGACGGAGAAGTGCCGGCCCTTCTTCAGCGGGTCGGTGCCCGGCATCCCGTACGCCCACACGAGCGGGAGCGTGTCGGTGGTCGCCGAGTGCCGGAACCAGGCCGTGACGGTGAAGTTCCCGTCGTCGACCCGCAGGGACGGAGAGCAGACGAGCCGCAGGTAGTCGTCCTGGCCGTCGAGCTCCATGGCCTTGCCGCCGCCGCGCGCTCCGAGCGCGGCCCCGCCGTGGACGACGGCGTGGTTGCCGGCCTCGCCGGGCGCCCGCTCGCGGGTGTCGGCGGTGCGCGGGCGGCGCAGCTCGGTCGCGGCGTCGTCCGTGTCGTTCTCGGTGAAGGCCGTGAAGACGAGGTTGCCGTGCGGGATGTTGCCGGCCGTCTCGTACAGGACGCCGAGGGAGCCGTCGGCCCGCACCGCCAGGTCGGAGTAGCCGGTGCGGGCCGGCGAGATCAGGGTGCCGACCGTCTTCCAGGTCTGCCCTCGTCGTACGAGGAGCGGACGGCCAGCTCACGCCGGTCCTCCAGCGGGCTGGGGCCGAGCCGCGAGGGACCGGAGTAGAGGAGCCGGTCGGGCTTGCCGTCGCGGTCCTGCGCGTGCAGCCGCAGCAGCGAGCCGAACGTCGGGGAGGTGTCCAGGTTGGCCACCGGGGTGAAGGGCGCGGCGAAGGTGGCGTCGCCGTCGGCGCTCGTGGTCTCCAGCCGGTGCTCGTTGGTGGCGCAGCGGGTGGGCTCGGAGTTGCGCGCGTTGACGTACACGCCGCCGTCGACGGTCTGCGCGACCGTCAACTCGGCAGGGAACGAACCGGACTTGCTGACGGGCGTGGTCGTGGCGCCGAGCTGCCAGGTCAGACCGCCGTCGTCGCTGTAGGACAGGTGGGCGCCCGCGGTCGTGTTGTTCCCCGCCGTGTGGTCGCCGGGCACGATCAGCCGGCCGTGGTGCGGCCCGCGGTCGAGCTGGATGCCGTGGCCGGGGCCGGTGGACACCCAGGTCCACCCCGTGGCCTTCAGCTGCGGCAGCTCGACGCTCGGGGACCAGGTCTGCCCATTGTCCGTGCTGTGCACGGCGTGGACGGTACGGGGGAAGCCGCCGCGCGCGGGCTTGGCCGCGTCGCGGTTCCAGTCGCTGCTGGAGTACAGCAGGGTGATCCGGCCGGTCACCGCGTCCACGACGGGGGCGGGGTTGCCGTGCGCGAGCGCGTCGCCCGCGCCGACGACGACCTGGATGTCCATCCAGGTCGCACCGCCGTCGAGGGACCTCTTGAGCACGATGTCGTTGTCGCCGACGTCGTGGCAGCCGGTCGTCGTCAGCCGCGTACGGCCCTCGGCGAAGGCGAGGAGCGCGCCGGTCGTGCTGGTGACGAGGGCCGGTATGCGCGTGCAGTAGTAGTTCTCGCGTGCCTTGAACGGGGTGGTGGACACCTGCGTCGTGAGCGATGCGGTGGTGACGGCGGCGGCGGCCGTCGTCGTGTTCGTCGTGTTCGTGGCGGTCGCGGCGGTCATCGCGGGCGGCGCCGACGCGGCCGCGCGCGACGGCGGCGTGACCGCGAGGACGACCGCCGCCAGGACGGCGAGGGAGAGCGCGCACAGCCAGGCGGACAGCGCGAAGCGGCGCGCGCCCGGTGGGCGGCGCTCGGACAGGGGCAGCATGAAGGAACACCTCGATGTGAAGGCGAAGGCGAATGTGCCGGAGCGCGATAGTCGTCACCTGAGCTCGATACCTGTCACCGACGTGGTCGGCAGCTGCAGCGGCCGTGGTGTGGCGCACCTGGCCGGCGTCGGGCGGCCCCCGCGTCAGGCCTGACGCGGTCATCGCAGGCAAGGTGTACTCGTCCCAGGCCATCCGCCAGGTCCCGCGCAGGCGGGGCATCCGGGCAGTGAGCCCCTACGTCCTTCGCCGCCGACATCGTGCGAGTGCGGCAGCTTCTTGCGTGGCCTCTGACACGGCATTCAGGCCATTCGGTGGCCGGAACCAGGAGAAAAATACCTTTCCCCTCGGAATCCGGCGCTGCCCACCTCGGTGCACTGCCATGATCCACCCGCAAGGTATGTGACATTTCACATTGCTCTCAGATGAGGGCAACGGAAGAGGGAGGGACCCCATGAAGAGTCTTGCCACTGTTGCGGTCGCCGCTGCGACCCTGGCTACCCTGGCCACCGGCCAGGAAGCCGTCGCCGCGCCGACCGGGCCGGTCGGCGCCGTCGTCACCTGCGGCACCCCCGGTGCGCCCGGGATCCTACTGACCAGGGCCTGTGTCGAGGTGACCGGCAACCAGGTCCGCTTCTACGGGGTCGCAGCCACGACCAACTCCGGGTGGCAGCCCCAGCAGGTCGGCTTCACGGTCTCCGGCACGGTCGTCGGCGGCGCCCCGATCGCGCCCATCAACCCGACCGTGCTCGTGCAGGCGGGCGCGACCTCGGTCGGCAGCATCGTCACCACCGCGCCGTGCGGTTCGACGGTCACCGGCAACTTCTCCGTGAACCAGGGGGGCTGGCCCCCGTCGACCGCGACCGTCTCGGCCGTGGTGTCCTGCTGACCAGAGGCTCCACCCGGCTCCCGAGCCCGCACCAAGAGCGACTCGCCGCCACCCCGGTGACCCACGCACTCTGAGCCCCTGCGACAGCACCCCGCCCCGGGAACGGCACCGGAACCTCCGGACACAGACCGCCTCGGGGGCCGCGAACTCAGAGTGCGTGTACGGGCCGGGCCGGAGAAGTCCTCACCGAGGTCCGGCCCGGCAGAGCCGGGCGGCCGGCCCCCCTGCGCCCCGCGCCCCACCGAGCAGGAGCTGTCGAACTGGGAAGGCCTGCCGGTGTTCGTCCGCGAGGGCGTGTTCGGCGATCCGGTCAAGGTCCACCTGACGTTGGCGCTGGGATCCGCTGGGGCTGAGGCCGGGTCTACTGAGGGCTGCGGGAGGCGGGCTGACGTTCGGGGAGCCGGCGGCGGGCAGTGGCTGCGAGCCGGTGGCGCGGCCGCCGAGCTGGCGGCTCTGGATCCGCAGCAGGCCCGGCTGCTGGGGCTCGCCTCGGCCGGCGACCGAGATCAAGGACGATGGGGCGGCTGGGCCTGGAGGCGGTTGTGCCGCGTTCGTCAGCGGGCCGGTTGCGGCGACCCCCGCGGACCGGAAGGGCACCGCGAACGGGCGACGCGACAGACGCTCGGCCAGGCGTTCGTCTCATCCCCCCCGGTGAGATCTTCCCGCCGGGACGGTACCGCACGTGATCACTGTGCGCACTCCGTCCCGGCGGTTCCCCCCGGGGCCTGCCCCGTACCTCTCAATCGGCCGACCTGGTCCAGCCGTTGGCATCGATCCGCGCTCCGTCAGCCGGCCGCACCTCGTCGAACACGGGGCGTCCCGCGCTGTCGAGAAGCCGCAGCCCGTCCACGTACACGCCCCGCCCCACGTACCGCTGGTCCGTGGTGTACCGCCAGCGGAGGAGGGTGTCCGGCCCGGGCAGCGGCGCGGACACGGTGTGCCAGACGCGGCCGGACCAGCCGCCGACGGCGCCGGTCGGGTGCTCGGTGCGGCCGTCCGTGGTGAAGGGCACCGGCTGCCAGGTCGTGCCGCCGTCGGCCGAGGCCTCCAGGGCGACCGGGTCGGCGCCCGGCTCGGTGTCCCACCACAGCGCGCACTCCAGGCGAGCGGCGCCCGGGACCTGAGGGGGCGTCAGCGTGGCGGTGGTGGCGCTCACCATGCCCGAGAACCAGGCGGTACGGCCCCGGGCGGGGCGGACGGGGACGGCGCGGGCCAGGCCGTTCGCCGCGGCGACCCGGGGCGCCGAGCCGGACCGCCACGAGCGCACGGGGTGGACCGAGTTGCCGAGGACGATCAGGAAGGCGTCGGTCGTCGGGTCGAGGACGAGGCTGGTCCCGGTGAATCCGGTGTGACCGGCCGTGCGAGGCGTGGCCATCGCGCCCATGTACCAGTGCTGGTAGAGCTCGAATCCGAGGCCGTGCTCGTCGCCGGGGAAGGCGGTGTTGAAGTCGGTGAACATCAGCTCCACGGACTCGGGGGAGAGGATGCGGGCCCGGCCGTACGCGCCGCCGTTGAGGAGGGTGCGGGCCAGGATCGCGAGGTCCCAGGCGCGGGAGAAGATCCCGGCGTGGCCGGCGACTCCGCCCATGCTGTAGGCGTTCTCGTCGTGGACCTCGCCCCGCACCATGCCCCGGTCGAGGCCGGACCAGGGGCGCCGGGCGTCCTCGGTGGCGGCGATGTC
The DNA here is from genome assembly GCF_055581845.1 of Streptomyces sp. NPDC042346. NCBI lineage: Bacteria > Bacillati > Actinomycetota > Actinomycetes > Kitasatosporales > Streptomycetaceae > Streptomyces > Streptomyces sp. NPDC042346. The sequence continues at coordinate 489,519 of NZ_JBVJEH010000005.1, forward strand.
CGCCCGCCAGGAGAGCGGTGGATTGAAACGCGTGCGGTGCATCCCGAGCGGAGCGGTGATCTCGTCGTGGAGCAGGACCTCCAGACCGTGACCGGTGATCTCCTCCAGGATCAGCTGGAGCGAGATCAGATTCAGATCGGAGTAGAGGTACGCGGAGCCCGGCGGGTTCGCCGGCACCTCGTTCCACAGCAGTCGCAGCTTCCCCTCCCGGGTCGGCTCCCGGTACAGCGGGATCCAGGACCGGAACCCCGAGGTGTGCGTGAGCAGCTGACGTACCGTGACGTCCTGCTTCCCGCCGCCCCCGAACTCCGGGAGGTACGCGGTGACCTTCGCCTCCAGATCGAGCGCCCCGCGCTCGATCTGCTGCACCGCCAGGATCGAGGTGAAGAGCTTGGAGACGGACGCCAGGTCGAAGACCGTGTCCTCGGTCATCGGGAGCTGCTCCTCCGGCGGCAGCTCGACGCCCGTGTCCGTCTTCTCGTCGTACGCGGAGTACCGCACGGCCGAGCCGATCGGCCGGTGCAGGGCGACGGTCCCGCCGCGCCCGGCGAGCAGCACGGCCCCCGCGTACCAGGGGTGCGTGGGGGAGGGAGCGAGGAAGGCCTCGGCGTCGGCGACCAGCCGGTCCAGCTGCGCGGGGAGCAGCCCGGCCCGCTCGGCCGACCCGCGCCGCAGGGTCGTCCGCCGCGCGGCCCGCCCGGGTCCCGCACCTGCGGACCCCGCCCCTTCGGCCCCCGTCGCCTCGGCCCCGGTCCCCTCGGACCCCGGCGCCGCCGCGGCCCCGGGCACCGCACCGATCACCACCGCGCCTCCCAGGGCCAGTACGCCGCCGCCGAACGCGCGCCGGCTCAGAACTCCGTCTCGTGCCGCATCCTCCGTCATGCCCACCCTCTCCCACGAGGAGCCGCGACGAAACGTCGACGTGCCGACGCTGTACGACCGGATGCGCAGCGGGGACGATGGGGCCGACCGAGGATGAGGAGGGGCGCCGTGTCCCAGGAGGAACGTGACGCCAGGCTGGGTCTCACGGGCTTGACCGGTGCGGAGCGGGAGGCCCGGGTGCGTCTGTTGACGGAGCGGGTGGAGCGGGAGGCCGCCGCGGCGAGGGCCGCGCTGGATGCGCAACGAGCAGAGCGCCGCGCGCGACGGGACGCCGCGTCGGTCCCCGACGCCTCGGAAGGAGGGTGAGGCGCGGCGGGCGGCATCCGAGGCGGGGGCGCCGTGACCAAAGAATCTGACGCAGCATCAGAAAATCTCTTCCCTCCGCCGCGCCGCTGCGGCATCCTGCCGCCCATGAAGACGGAGCTGAGTCGCACCCTGGGGATCGAGCACGCCATCTTCGGCTTCACGCCCTTCCCCGCGGTGGCCGCCGCCCTCACCAGAGCCGGCGGATTCGGAGTTCTCGGCGCGGTCCGCTACACCGCGCCCGACGACCTCGCGCGCGACCTCGACTGGATGCAGGAGCACACGGACGGGCTGCCCTACGGCCTCGACGTCGTGATGCCCGCCAAGAAGGTCGAAGGCGTCAGCGAGGCGGACGTCGAGGCCATGATCCCCGAGGAGCACCGCGCGTTCGTCCGCGCGACCCTCGCCAAGCACGGCGTGCCCGAACTCGCCGAGGGCGAGGCCTCCGGCTGGCGGATCACCGGCTGGATGGAGCAGGTCGCCCGCGGCCAGCTCGACGTTGCCTTCGACTACCCGATCAAACTGCTCGCCAACGCCCTCGGCTCCCCGCCCCCGGACGTCGTCGCCCGCGCCCACGACCACGGGGTCCTCGTCGCCGCCCTCGCGGGCAGCGCCCGCCACGCCCGCCACCACGCCGACGCCGGCATCGACGTCGTCGTCGCCCAGGGGTACGAGGCGGGCGGCCACACAGGCGAGATCGCGTCCATGGTCCTCACTCCCGAGGTCGTCGAGGCGGTGTCCCCGCTGCCCGTGCTCGCCGCCGGCGGCATCGGCAGCGGAGAGCAGATCGCCGCCGGACTCGCCCTCGGCGCCCAGGGCGTCTGGCTCGGTTCGATCTGGCTCACCACCACCGAGGCCGACCTGCACTCGCGCGCCCTGACCGCCAAGCTCCTCGCCGCCGGCTCCGGCGACACGGTCCGCTCCCGCGCGCTGACCGGCAAGCCCGCGCGCCAGCTCCGTACCGAATGGACCGACGCCTGGGACGACCCGGCGGGCCCCGGCCCGCTCCCCATGCCGCTCCAGGGACTCCTCGTCGCCGAGGCCGTGTCCCGTATCCAGAAGTACGAGGTCGATCCGCTCCTCGGCACGCCCGTCGGGCAGATCGTCGGCCGGATGAACTCCGAGCGCAGTGTCCAGCAGGTCGTCGACGAGCTCACCCGGGGCTTCGAGAAGGCCGTCGACCGCATCAACCGCATCGCGGGACGGAGCGCGGAATGAGCCAGTCCACCAGCCCTGCCGGATTCTGGGCGCAGGCCGCCGCCGACCCCGGCCGTACGGTGCTCGTCGCCCCCGACGGCGAGGAGTGGACCGCCGGCCGGCTGCACACCGAGGCCAATCGGCTCGTCCACGGGCTGCGCGCCGCCGGACTCGAACGCGGCGACGCCTTCGCGGTCGTCCTGCCCAACGGCCCCGAGTTCTTCACGGCCCATCTCGCCGCCACCCAGGCCGGGTTCTACCTGGTCCCCGTCAACCACCACTTCGTCGGCCCCGAGATCGCCTGGATCGTCGCCGACTCCGGCGCCAAGGTCCTGCTGGCCCACGAGCGGTTCGGCGAGGCGGCGACCCTCGCCGCCGACGAGGCCGGGCTCGCCCCCAGCCACCGGTACGCCGTCGGCACGGTCCCCGGCTTCCGCCCGTACGCCGAACTCCTCGACGGGCAGGACGGCTCCGCGCCCGCCGACCGCACGCTCGGCTGGGTCATGAACTACACCTCCGGGACCACCGGACGCCCCCGGGGCATCCGTCGCCCGCTGCCCGGCAGGCTCCCCGAGGAGACCCCCCTCGGCGGCTTCCTCGGCATCTTCGGCATCCGGCCCGCCGACGGCAACGTCCACCTCGTGTGCTCGCCGCTCTACCACACGGCCGTCCTCCAGTTCGCCTCCGCGGCCCTGCACATCGGGCACCCGCTGGTCCTCATGGACCGGTGGACGCCGGAGGAGATGCTGCGGCTCATCGACCGGTACGCGTGCACCCACACCCACATGGTCCCCACCCAGTTCCACCGCCTGCTCTCCCTCCCCGAGGAGGTACGGGAGCGGTACGACGTCTCCTCCATGCGCCACGCCATCCACGGCGCCGCGCCCTGCCCCGAGCACGTCAAGCGGGCGATGATCGACTGGTGGGGCCGGTGCGTCGAGGAGTACTACGCCGCCAGCGAGGGCGGCGGCGCCTTCGCCACGGCGGAGGAGTGGCTGAAGAAGCCCGGCACGGTCGGCAGGGCCTGGCCGATCAGCGAGCTCGCCGTCTTCGACGACGACGGGAAGCGCCTGCCGCCCGGCGAAGTGGGCACCGTCTACCTGAAGATGAACACCGGCGGATTCCAGTACCACAAGGACGAGGCGAAGACGGCGAAGAACCGCATCGGCGACTTCTTCACCGTCGGCGACCTCGGCGTCCTCGACGCGGACGGCTACCTCTTCCTCCGCGACCGCAAGATCGACATGATCATCTCCGGTGGGGTCAACATCTACCCGGCCGAGATCGAGGCCGCGCTCCTCACCCACCCGGCCGTCGCGGACGCCGCCGCCTTCGGCATCCCCCACGCCGACTGGGGCGAGGAGGTCAAGGCGGTCGTCGAGGCGGCCGAAGGACACGAGCCGGGGCCCGCGCTCGCCGACGAGATCCTGGCCCACTGCGGCGACCGCCTCGCCGGCTTCAAGCGCCCCAAGTCGGTCGACTTCATCACCACCATGCCCCGCGACCCCAACGGCAAGCTGTACAAGCGCCGCCTCCGCGACCCGTACTGGGAGGGCCGCGAGCGCCCGCTGTGACCAGGCCGCACCTGGCGTGCCAGGTCACTCTCGTGGACGACAACCGTGTGGCGACCACCCGTCAGCAGCAGTGGTCGTACGCGATCGACGACCTGTGGCAGACCCTCGTCACGGGAACTGGTCGGCCTGGGGTCCGCTCCGTAGGACGGGGCCGACGGCACCGAGTAGCGCGCTCGCCTCGGTGCCGCCGCGACTACCGTCCTGCCGGGACGTTCGGCGTCATCGGACCGGGCGCGGGGGGAGAGGTGCCTGGCTGCCGATGTCGTCGAAGGCGTTGACCTGTGTCGTGGGGATGTGGCTCTCGTTGGCCTCGCTGCCCCGACCGAAGTGGTTCAGGAGCAGGTTGAGGAGGACGGCGACGAGGCATCCCGCCGTGATGCCCGATCCCAGCACCATGGTGACGGGCGCGGGGAGCCGGTCGTAGAAGTCGGCCGCTGCGATGGGGAAGAGGCCGAAGGCGAGGGCGACGGACACGATGATGCCGTTGTGCCCGGTGGCCAGGGACGCCTTGGCGAGGGTGCGGATCCCGGCGACGATGATCGAGCCGAAGAAGACGACTGCCGCCCCGCCGAGTACGGGCAGGGGCACGAGGGCGACCAAGGAGCCCAGGACCGGCACGAGACCCATGAGGACCAGGATCGCTCCGCACAGGGTGACGGCGTACCGGCTGCGGATGCGGCTGATCGCGACGAGGCCGACGTTCTGGGCGTAGGCGCAGCCCACGAAGGCTCCCAGGACGCCGCCGAGTGCGGTGCCCAGTCCCTGGGCGCGCAGGCTGCCCGCGATGACGCGGTCGTCGACCGGTCGGTCGACGACCGTTCCCACCGCGATCAGTGACGCGGTGGACTCCGTCATGGAGACGAGCATGACGACGAGCATGGTGGTGATGACCGGTACCTGGAACTGCGGGGCGCCGAAGGCGAAGGGTTCCGGGAGTGCGAACAGCGGTGCCTGGGAGAGGTGGTGGAAGTCGACCTTGCCCATCGGCACCGCGGCGGCCGTGCCGGCGATGAGGCCGAGCAGGATCGCCACCCTTTGCAGGAAGCGTCCGCTGAGGATCCGATGGAGGAGGAGGGTGAAGGCGAGAGTCCCGGCGGCGAGCGCGAGGTTGGAAGGTGAGCCGTAGCCGGTGGACTCGGGGTCGCCACCCCGGGCCCACTCCCCGGCCACCGGCAGCAGTGAGAGGCCGACCAGTGTGATGACGGATCCGCTGACGACGGGTGGGAAGAAGCGGACGATCCGGCAGAAGGCCGGAGCCAGGAGGAAGCAGACCACCCCGGCGACGAGAGTGGCGCCGAACACCAGGGGCAGGGTGTCCGGTCCCCGTGACACGGAAGCCGCCAGGACCGGGGAAACCACGGCGAACGAGACGCCGTTGGTGACGGGCAGCCCGGCTCCGACACCCCAGAAGCGCAGCGTCTGGGCGACGGTGGTGAGGCCCGCGACGAGCAGGCTCGCGGCCAGCAGCGCGGTGAGCTGCGCCGCGGTCAGGCCGAGCGCGCCGCCGATGATCAGCGGGGGCGCCGCGAGACCCGCGTACATGCTGGCCACGTGCTGCAGGGCGGCGGGGAACATCCGCCGCATGGGGAGCACTTCGTCCGCGGGATGGGCGGGGAGGGGCGGGTGGGAGCGGTCGTGCGTGAATGGTGCAGGGGAGCGCAAGGGGACAGTCCCTCCGAGGGGCCGCCCGGCCGGCACACGGCGGGGACGGTCGAAGCGAAGCACGGCCGGATGAGTCGGGCAGGCGGACGGACCTGCCCGGGGGACGGAAACCGTGCCGGGATTCCGGGTGCGGAGAACGGTACGATTCCTTATTGCGGAATTCACTTTCCACTGTGGACGGCTGTGACCCTACGAACGGGCCCCCGGGTCGTCAACTCCTCCAGGCAGACGAATTGGTTCCTGGATTTCTTTGGAGGTACGCACAAGCGCGTCGCTCAAGGGGGCCGACGCGCGTCGACCGCTGTTCTGGGTGTCCGGGGAAGCCGGAGGTCTTGGCCGGAGCGGCCCCTGGCCCCTACGGTGTCCGGCTATGCCATCCCGAGATGATCTCCATGGAGCGTCCGAGGGCGAAAACTCCGCCTATCCGCCGCTCGAGCCCCGCCGCGCCGCCCGTGTGCGCGAGGAGCTCGGACTTACTCGAGGCCAGGTCGCCTGGGCCGTCTCGGCCTTCCGGGGGCGCCCCCTCCATCCCGACACGCTCCTGGCCTGGGAGTCCGGCGCCGAGGTGCCGACGACCCGTCAGGTCGACGCACTGGCCGCCGCGTTGTGGTGTTCGCCGAGTGATCTGCTCGGCGAACCGGTCACGCTCCTGCAGTGCCGGAGGCTCCTCGGGCTGACGGTGGAGGAGGTGGCCGTCGGGGTCGGCATGACCCGGGACCGCTATGCCGAGGCGGAACGGCGCAACCGCTGGCGCGGGTCCGGGCGCCAGACCCAGGCGCTGTTCGACGTGCTTCGGCCGCCACCGGCCTGCTTCGTCGGCGCGTGCGGCAGGACGGGGCAACTGCGGGTGCTGTTGCGGGAGGCGGTCACGGGGTGGTGGCCGAACTATGTACGGCCCGTCGCGAAGATCGTCCCCGTGGCGCCGGCGGAGATCCATCACGCCCTGGAGCAGCTCCATCTGGCGTACCAGCGGATCGACAACCACGGCCGGACCGGAGCTGCCGCCGAAGCGGTCGAGCGTGAGGCCTTGGCGTTCCTCGACCGGGTCGACGAACAGCTGTGGCGGCGGCTGGGCCCTCGGGAGGCCTGACTGCGCCGCGCCCGTCCTCCCGGAAGGGAGGTCTTGACAGGCTTGCCGTCGGGTGAGCCAATGAGGCAACCCCGCAATTATGGAAACTGCTTTCCGCATCGTGGGCGATCCGTTTGAGGCGGTCTTCGGGAGGGCCTGTCGGGGTTCGCTCACCCCGTTCGCGGGTGGCGAGGACGGCGGCGGGCGGGTCGGCCCGGGCCCGCGGGTCGGCGTCCCGTCCCCCTTAGACTTCGTGCGCGAGACGGTCTCCCATGGCGACCGACTTCCCCGTTCGGCACGGAACTTGAGAGGGACAACACGATGGCGGGCCGCGATCCCTTCGTACTCGACGACCCCGTGGGCGAGTCCCTCCGGGGCCGTCACGCCCCTCTCGCCCGCCGCGTCGGCAGGGCCTTCACCTATCTGCCGGACGTCTCGACCTTCGCGGCCGTGTCCACCGACCCGGATCCGGTGAGGTGGGCCGACCTCACCGAACTCCTCGGCCGGGGGGAGTTCGCCGACATGTTCAGCTGCCCGGTCCTCCCGCCGTCGGACTGGGAGCCCGTCTTCGTCCTGGAAGGCCGCCAGATGATCCGGCCGGGCGACGGCGCGTCCGGGACTCCGGGAGACGCGACGGACGACGGCGTGGTCGAACTGGGTACGGACGACGTGCCCGAGATGCTGGACCTCGTCGAACGCACCCGGCCCGGGCCGTTCTGGTCCCGGACCCCCGAACTCGGCACCTACCTCGGCATCCGCGAGAAGGGCGAGCTGGTGGCCATGGCCGGCGAGCGGCTCCGGCCGCCGGGATGGACCGAGATCAGCGCGGTCTGCACCGCGCCCGAGGCTCGCGGGCAGGGGCACGCCGCCCGTCTGGTCGGCGCGCTCGCCGCACGCATCGAGGCGCGGGGCGAAGGGCCCTTCCTCCACGTGGCCGAGGCGAACACCGGCGCGATCGCCCTCTACGAGAAGCTGGGCTTCGTGACGCGCAAGTACGTGACCTTCCGCGGCTTCCGCACCCCGTAGGGCCCCAGCCCCTGTCCGGTCTCAGGACCGGGGCGCCAGCAGTTCGTCGAGTTCGGCCGTGAAGAGCAGGGCCGGGTCGAGGTCCATGCCGGTGAAGTGGCCGGCGAGTTCCAGCGAGAGCACGCCGTGCATCCGGGTCCAGAAGGCCAGGAACCGGTGGAGGGCCCCGGGCGGGGCGGGATGGCCCGCGGCCCAGCCCCGATGGTCCTCCAGGTAGCTGCCGAACGGGCTCGTCGCGCCCGCCTGGGGCAGTGCCGCGCACGCGTCGAGCAGCGTCGTCATGATCTCGGAGGAGATGGCGGTGGTGTCCGCGGGCGCCTGGTACCCGGGGACGGGTGTGCCGTAGGCGAGGAAGTACCGCTGAGGGTCCGTCAGGGCCCAGTCGCGCAGGGCGTGTGCGAGTCCGGACAGGTCGGCACCGGCGGCCGCGGCGTCGCCGAGGGTGTCGGCGAGGCTCCGGTACGCCTCCCGGACGAGCTCGGTGATCAGCTCGTCGCGCCCGGCGAAGTAGCGGTAGAGCGCCGGTCCGCTCATGCCCATCTGCTTGGCGATCGCGTTGAGCGAGAGCGCCGAGGCCCCCGCCGTGGCGATCTGTTCCCAGGCGCGTTGCGTGATCTCGGCCCGTACCTGGGCTCGATAGCGCTCCCGAGGGGTGTCCGTACCTGTCGCCGCCATGGTCCGCCACCGTCCCCGCTCATCCGGCTACAACCTCAAGGGTTGGTGAGAAGTTATCACGCACCCGTTGACCCGTCACCGGACGGCGAGTTACAACGTCTAACGAAAGTGTGAGCCTCTACCGTCGAGGTGGAGGGTCCTCGCACCCGACCGACAGAGGAGAACTCCATGTCCGGCACCCGCGGCACCCGCAGCCCTCGCAGCACCGGCATTCGCGCAGCCCTCGTCGCCGTCCCGGTCGCCATCGGCCTCCTCGGCGCCGTCGCCGCACCCGCCGCACCCGCACCCGCCGGTGCCGTCGCGTCCGCCGACTCCCGCGCCGCCAGGGCCTCCCTCACCTGCCGCGGCGAGGGCGTCGTCCCCGACGCCCTCGTCCGTCACCGGACCGAGGTCGTGATCGACGCCCCGCTGCACACCATCTGGAAGCTCCAGACCGACGTGGAGCGCTGGCCGTCCTGGCAGGCCCCCGTCGAGTCCGTGGAGCGCCTCGACCACGGCCACCTCCGCAGGGGTTCGGCCTTCCGGTGGACGCTGCCGATCCCGCCCCATCCCTCGATTCCCGCCACCAGCCTGGAGATCACCTCGACCGTGCGGCAGATCGAGCAGCACTCGTGCATCCGCTGGACCGGCCCGGCGATCGGTGAAGGGCTGCGCATCGACGGCGTTCACGTGTGGACCTTCACCGCGGTCAAGGGGGGAGGTGTACGGGTCAGCACCGAGGAGACCCACACCGGCCCCCAGGTCGAGGCGGACTTTCCCGCCGCGACCCGACTTCTTCGCGAGGGTCTTGAAGCGTGGCTGCGGGACCTGAAGTCCGCGGCCGAAGCCGCTGCCCGCAACCCGGCCCACTGACGCGCGGCGAGGGCTCGCCCCGCCCTCGGGCGGGCGGGGCTACGTCTCGGGTACGGTCCGCGTGCGCGTGAGCGCCGGGACCAACTGCGCCTCCTCGTACGTGAAGTGCTCTTCCAGGCGGGTCGCCAGCCGGTCCACCTCGGCGCGGAGGGCCGCCGGTGTGGCTCCCGAGGTGAGGAGCGCCTCCAGTTCCTCCACCGTGCGGGCGACCACCTTGTGCTCCTCGCGCATCCGGTCCAGCGAGTCGGCCAGCTCCGGGAATTCGCGCTCCAGGAGGTCGAAGACGCTGTCCTCGTTGTGGTGGTGGGCGTGCAGCGCGCCGCAGAAGGTCAGGCAGTGGCGGGCGAGCCGCCGGCCGAGCGCCGGGGTATCCACTGATTCCGCCGCGCCCTCCGCTTCCCCCGTAACCGCCGCCTCCGCGTCCCCCGTAACCTCCGCCTCCGCCTCCGCCTCCGCAGAGTCCAACCCCTCGCGTAACGCCGTCAGTTCTGCCCGCAGTTCGGCATGGACCTTGACCAGGTGGCCGGCGATCGCCCGGTGCCGCGCCGGGTCCCCGAGGTCCAGGCGGTGCAGGGCGACGACCGGGATGATCCTGTCCGTGGCCGCCTGGTAGGCGGCGAATCCCGGGTCGCGGTCCGCCTGTTCCGCGTACAGGCGGTCCCGTTCCTCGCCCTCCGTCACCACCGCCGTCGCCGCAAAGTGCTCGACGGTCCCGTCCGGGGTGCCGAGCTCGACGGCCACGTGCGGGTCGGCGCTGAGGTTGTGGAACCAGGCCGGGTGCTTCGGCCCGCCGGCGTTCGACGCGAAGACGAGCAGCCGCGCGCCGTCGCGCACGTACACGGCGGGGTTGGTGTGCGGCCGACCGCTGCGGGCACCCGTCGTGGTGAGGAGGAGTAGGGCCGCGCCCTCGAACATCCCGCCCACCCGGCCGCCGTTGGCGCGGAACTCCTCGATGACCTGCTGGTTGAAATCGGACATGGCGGTGCCTTCCGGTAGCATCGATCACGACGGATCTATTTGCTTTGAAAGCAAAGCTAAAAGGGAGGGTGCAGGGTGTCAACCGCGCGCCAGGGGAGCGGGGCCGCCGACGGCCCGGACGTGGACGACGCCGTCCGTACGCTGCTGCTGCTCATGCCCCGGATGGTCGGGCGGGTCAAGCGCATCAGGATCCCCGACGAGCTGCAGTCGCTCACGCTCGCGCCCCGCCACCTCTCCCTGCTCGCCTACCTCCTGTTCGACGGGCCGCTGAGCGTCAACGAGCTCGCCGCCCGCCTGGAGGTCGCCCCCACCACCGTGAGCCTGATGGTCGGGGACCTGACGAAGAAGGGTGTCCTCGGGCGGGCCGAGGACCCCGCCGATCGCAGGCGCAAGATCGTCTCGATCGCCGAAGAGCATCGCGCGGCCATCGACGGCTGGCTCGGTCGCAGCGCCGGCGCCTGGCGCGCGGCCCTGGAGCCGCTCGGTCCGGCCGAGCGGCGGATGTTCGTCGAGACCCTCGCCGCGTACGAGCGCGGCCTCACCGACCACGACGACTGAACGAAACGGGCGAAAGCCCCCTTGTGGCAGGATGCGGATCATGAGTTCGAGCACGGCGTCATTGGCCAGACAGTGGACCACCTGGGGCCCGGTGGTGGCGGCGCTTGTGCTCGGCGTGGCCTGGGGGCGCGACCTTCCCGGCTTCGCCGTCGTCCTCATCGCGCTCTGTCTCGTCGCCGCCGTCCTCGCGGCGGTCCACCACGCAGAAGTGGTCGCCCACCGCGTCGGCGAACCCTACGGCTCGCTCGTCCTCGCCGTCGCCGTCACCGTCATCGAGGTCGGACTCATCGTCACCCTCATGGCGGGAGGCGGCGAGAAGACCTCGACGTACGCCCGTGACACCGTCTTCGCCGCCGTCATGATCACCTGCAACGGCATCGTCGGCCTCTCCCTCCTCGTCGGCGCGCTCCGCAACCGCGTCGCGGTCTTCAACGCGGAGGGCTCCGGCGGCGCGCTCGCGACCGTCTGCACCCTCGCCGTGATGACGCTCGTCCTGCCGACCTTCACCACGAGTGAGCCCGGCCCCGAGTTCTCCACCGCGCAGCTCGCCTTCGCCGCCGTCGCCTCGCTCTGTCTGTACGGCGTGTTCGTCGCCGTCCAGACCATCCGGCACCGCGACTACTTCCTCCCCGTGCCCCGGCCGGGCGAGGAGTCGGCGGACGACCACGCCGACCCGCCGACCAAGCGCGAGACCCTCACCAGCCTCGGTCTGCTCCTCGTCGCCCTCATCGCCGTCGTGGGCAACGCCAAGCTGGTGTCGCCCACCATCGAGGACGGCGTCGAGTCGGCGGGTCTGCCGAACGCGGTCGTCGGTGTCGTCATCGCGCTGATGGTGCTGCTGCCCGAGACCCTCGCCGCCGTCCGCGCGGCGCGCCGGGACCGCATGCAGACCAGCCTCAACCTCGCCTACGGCTCCGCGATCGCCAGCATCGGCCTGACGATTCCGGCGATCGCGCTCGCCTCGATCTGGCTGTCCGGGCCCCTCGTGCTGGGCCTGGGACCGGTCCACATGGTCCTGCTCACCCTCACCGGCGTGGTGAGCGCCCTGACCGTGGTGCCCGGACGGGCCACGCTCCTCCAGGGCGGCGTCCATCTCGTGATCTTCGCCGCCTTCGTGTTCCTCTCGCTCAGCCCCTGACGACCACCACCCGCAGCGCAGGCGAGCGCAGGATGTCCTTCTCGCAGAACCGGGAGGTCACCCAGCGCTCGCCCGCGTACAGCCGGGTCTGGTCGCTGTAGTGCGGTGACGCGGGGTTCGAGGACTGGGAGTACGAGAGCAGGGTGCGGGCCACCGGGCACCGGCCTCCGTCCCAGCCCACCGCCTGTACGTGGCTGGTCCCGTGGGCGACCTCCACATAGCCGCCGCCCGCCGCGTTCCACACGGGCTCCGTCTTGTTCCAGACGCCCAGCGACTCGGTTCCGCCGCTGATCGGCAGCCGTTCCCCGTTCCGTACGACGAACTGGTGGGAACCGAGCGGTGCGTCCAGCGGGATCCCCGCCGCCCGCAGCTCGGCCGCCGCGTCCCGCAGCGCCTTCGCGAAGCCCGGCGCCGCCGTGTTCACGGTGTGCGGGGTACGGACGGGGTCGGCCGCCGAGAACGGCACCTTCCACTGCTCGGCCGCCGGCACCGAACCGGCGAACTTCCGCCAGAACCGGTCGAAGAACAGCGCACCCCGGCTCTCCGCGTTCACCGTCCGGTCCCAGGCTCCGATCACCCGGCAGGCCTCGGGATCGTCCGGCAGCGCCGCCGGGCAGGCCGCGGCGACATCGGCCGCCGCCAGGTCACCGGCCGGAGCCCGGTTCGCGAACTGCTGGCGCTGGAGGTCGGCCACCGTGAGCCGCCCCCGCTCCGCCATCGCCGCCACGTCCTCGACACCGCCCCGGGTGCGCAGCGAGCGCTGCGTGGCCGTCGTGCCGAAGACCCGCTCGTAGCCGGTCAGCGGCCGGTCGGCGTTGGTCAGCCAGGCGCTGTCGTTGGAGTTCTCGACGTACGGAGTGTCCTGGAGCGTCGGCATCCGCGCCGGTCCGAAGGTCCCCGGCTGGAGCGCGTCCGGGTCGGAGCCGAGCGCGCAGTCGGAGCGCGAGCCGTCGAGCACCGCGACGCCCGAGGCCGGGTAGGTGGCCCGGCCGAGCGGGGTCGAGCAGCGCTGCGCGAGCTCGTCGGTGATCCGGGGCACCACCTGCGACTGGCTGAAGTAGGAGTGCCCCGCCGAGTCGGCTGCGATCGTGTTGACCCACGGCAGCCCCTGCGTGCGCCGCAGGGTCTCGGCGACGTCCCGCGTCGAGCGCGCCTTGCCGAAACCGAGAGCGGTGTCGGAGCCGCGCAGATTGGCCGCGTTGGGGTCGTTGAGCGCGTACGCCGTCGTGGCGGTCCACGGCAGCGGGAGCTGCGGACCGAGGCCGCCGACGACCGGGCCGTACCGCGTCCACCACTGGGTACGGGTGACGGGGTCGCCGCCCTTGACCGGCACGGTCACCGTGCGCGCGGTCATCCGCTCAGGGCGTCCGTCCACCAGGTAGGAGGTGGGGTCGCCCGGGGCGAGCGTCAGCTGATGGAGGTTGAGCGGCACTCCGGTGGCGACGGTGTGGCTCCAGGCCACCTTGTCGTTGAAGCCGATGTTGACGACCGTCGTGCCGAGGAGCGAGGCGCCCGACACGTTCAGCTCGCCCGGGATGGTCTGGTGGGACTGCCAGAAACGGCGGCCGCCCTGCCAGGGATAGTGCGGGTTGCCCAGGAGCAGCCCGCGCCCGTCGGCCGTCGCCGCCCCGGAGAACGCGACGGCGTTCGAGCCCATCGTGGCGTTCTCGGCGGCGAACAGCGCACGGGCGGCCTCGGCGGTGCGCGCCGGGTCGGGTGTGGTCCCTGTGGTCCCTGCGGTTGTTGCCGTCCCTGCCGTCCCTGCCGTTCCTGCCGTTCCTGTCGGGGGAGCGGCGGGCGGTCGGGCGGCGGTGATGCCGTCGACGGCCCGGCCCTGTCCGCCGAGGACCGAGACCGCGAAGCCGCGCCGGGCCACGTCGAGCGCGCTCACCGGGCGGACCCAGTCGGCGCCCGTGCAGGCGGGGTCCGTGATGCGGTTCTTCCGCAGCCAGGCGTTGTAGCCGGCCGCCCAGCCGCGCATCAGCTCCTTCAGGTCGCCGCTCGGCCCGGCCGGCGCGGGCGTCCGGAGCAGCGCCTCGACCGTCCCGGCGTCCTTCACGCCGCGGAAGTACAGATCGCTGGACACGTTGGTGGCGGCCGAGGACAGCGAGCCGTCCGGAGCGGCGTCCGGACCGAAGTACCGGGAGCGCTCGCCGTTCACGGTCAGGAAGCCGTCGGCGAGGACGCAGACCTGGTCCGCGGCCTGCGCCCAGCCCGTACCGAAGCCCAGGTTCGCGTAGTCCTTCGCCACGATGTGCGGGATGCCGTACTCGGTGTACCGGATGACGGCCGACAGTCCCCGGTCGGACGGCCGGTGGCCCCGGTCCCCGGAGTCGGCCGCCGCCGCGCCGGGCAGCGTGGCGGTGACGACGGCGAGGGCCGCGCCGGTGAGTGCCAGGTGTTTCAGGCGGGTGCGGAGGTGCAAGGTGCCTCCCAACGGATGGACGAGCACTGCGGGTTGGACCATGCACGCAGTTGCGTGGCCCCTTGTCAACATCCCGTTCGGTATCCGAGGTCGGGGAGGTTCGGGGAGAAGTTCGGGGAGCGGTTCGCGGGGAGGTTCGGGAGGATGTACGGCGCGCCGCACGGTACTTGACCTTCCGCCCGCCGCACGCCGAGGATCACGGCATGGAACGACTCCTCAGCCGCACCGTCGACGGCGTCCTGCGCATGAGCGCCCAGCGCGTCCCGGACCGCATCGCCGTCCGGTACGCCGACCGGACCTGGACGTACGCCGAGCTGGACGCGGCCGTCACCACCGCCGCCGCCGTCCTGCGGGAGCCGCACCACGGCCTCGGCCTGCCCGACCAGGCCAGGGTCGCGACCTACGGCCACAACTCGGACGCCTACCTCATCGCGTTCCTGGCCTGCGCGCGGGCGGGCCTGATCCACGTGCCGGTCAACCACCATCTGACCGGCGGCGACCTCGCGTACCTCCTGGAGCAGTCGGAGAGCTCGCTCGTCCTCGCCGACCCGGCCCTCGCGGACCGCGTTCCGGACGGCTTCGCGGTCAAGCCGCTGCGGGACGCGCCCGGTTCGCTCCTGGACGCGGTCGCCGTACCGGAGGAGTACGACACCGACCACGACGCCCGGGACATCGTGCAGCTGCTCTACACCTCGGGCACCACCGCCCTCCCCAAGGGCGCGATGATGACCCACCGCGCGCTCGCCCACGAGTACGCGAGCGCCATCGAGGCCCTCGACCTGCGCGAGGACGACCGGCCGGTGCACGCGCTGCCGCTGTACCACTCGGCACAGATGCACGTCTTCCTGCTGCCCTGTCTCGCCGTCGGTGCCGAGAACACGATCGTCGACGGACCCGACCCGGCCGTCCTCTTCGACCTGATCGAGGCGGGCCGTGCGGACAGCTTCTTCGCCCCGCCGACCGTCTGGATCGGCCTCGCCAACCACCCGGAGTTCGCCGGGCGGGACCTCTCCGCGCTGCGCAAGGCCTACTACGGGGCCTCGATCATGCCCGTACCGGTCCTCGAACGGCTGCGGGCGCGGCTGCCCGGCCTGCGCTTCTCCAACTGCTTCGGCCAGTCCGAGATCGGCCCCCTCGCCACCGTCCTCGGCCCCGACGAGCACGAGGGCCGGATGGACTCGTGCGGTCGGCCCGTCCGCCACGTCGAGGCGCGGGTCGTCGACGAGGACGGCAAGGACGTGCCGGACGGCACCGCCGGGGAGATCGTCTACCGCTCGCCGCAGCTGTGCGAGGGCTACTGGCGCAAGCCCGACGAGACCAAGGCGGCCTTCCGCGGCGGCTGGTTCCACTCGGGCGATCTCGCCGTGCGCGACGCCGAGGGCTTCCTCACCATCGTCGACCGCGTGAAGGACGTCATCAACTCCGGGGGAGTGCTCGTCGCCTCACGCCAGGTCGAGGACGCCCTCTACACCCACCCCGGCGTCGCCGAGGTGGCCGTGATCGGCCTCCCCGACGAGCGCTGGATCGAGGCGGTCACGGCCGTCGTCGTCCCGCGCGGCGAGGTCACGGAGGCCGAACTCCTCGCGCACGCGCGGGAGAAGCTCGCCCACTTCAAGGCGCCGAAGCGCGTCCACTTCACTCCCGAACTGCCCCGCAACGCGAGCGGCAAGATCCTCAAGCGCGAACTGCGGGACCGCTTCGGAGGGGCGGCGGGGGAGTCCTGACAGAGGCCGACGAGCTCGCGACGGAGCCCGGCGAACTCATGACGGAGTCCTGAGAGTCCTGATTGAGGCCGGCGAGCCCGGCGAGCCCGGCGAGTCCTGACGGGACCGGGAGTCCCGGCCCCGTCAGCCCGCACGAGGAGGCGCGTCCCCGCCGGCCCGCCAGAGGAGTCCCGGCCCCGTCTGCCGGCCCGTCGGACGAGTCCCGGCCCCGTCAGGCCTCCCGCTCCCGCAGGTCCACGATCCGCTTGATCTTGCCCACCGACCGTTCCAGGGTCTCGGGGTCGACCACCTCCACGCCGACCGAGACCCCGACCCCGTCCTTGACCGCCGCCGCGATCGCCCGGGCCGCCTCCGCCCGCTCCTCGCCCGTCGCGTCCGCGCGGGCCTCGGCCCGTACCGTCAGGGCGTCGAGCCGGCCCTCCCGGGTCAGCCGCAGCTGGAAGTGCGGGGCCACCGCGGGCGTGCGGAGGACGATCTCCTCGATCTGGGTGGGGAAGAGGTTCACCCCGCGCAGGATGATCATGTCGTCGCTGCGCCCCGTGACCTTCTCCATCCGCCGGAACACCCGCGCCGTCCCCGGCAGCAGCCGGGTCAGGTCGCGCGTCCGGTAGCGGATCACCGGCATCGCCTCCTTGGTGAGCGAGGTGAAGACGAGCTCCCCCTCCTCCCCGTCCGGCAGCACCTCGCCCGTGAACGGGTCCACGATCTCCGGGTAGAAGTGGTCCTCCCAGATGTGCAGGCCGTCCTTGGTCTCCACGCACTCCTGCGCCACGCCGGGCCCGATCACCTCCGACAGGCCGTATATGTCGACCGCGTCGATGGCGAACCGCTCCTCGATCTCCTTCCGCATCGCCTCCGTCCACGGCTCGGCGCCGAAGACGCCGACCTTCAGGGAGGTCGAGCGCGGGTCCACGCCCTGCCGCTCGAACTCGTCGAGCAGCGTCAGCATGTACGAGGGGGTCACCATGATGATCTCGGGGCGGAAGTCCTGGATGAGCTGCACCTGCCGCGCCGTCATGCCGCCCGAGGCGGGGATCACCGTGCACCCGAGGCGCTCGGCGCCGTAGTGGGCGCCCAGTCCTCCGGTGAACAGGCCGTATCCGTACGCCACATGGACCTTGTGCCCGGGACGCGCCCCGGCGGCGCGCAGGGAGCGGGCCACCACGTCCGCCCAGGTGTCCAGGTCCCGGTCGGTGTAGCCGACGACGGTGGGCCGGCCGGTGGTGCCGCTGGAGGCGTGGACGCGCCGGATCCGGGACTGGTCGACGGCGAACATGCCGAAGGGGTAGTGGTCGCGCAGGTCGGACTTGGCGGTGAAGGGGAAGCGGGCGAGGTCCGCGAGGGTGCGGCAGTCGTCGGGCGTGAGACCGGCCGCGTCGAAGGAGCGCCGGTAGAACGGCACGTTCTCGTAGGCGTGCCGCAGGGTCGCGCGCATGCGCTCCAGCTGGAGCAGCGCCAGCTCCTCGCGTCCGAGCCGTTCGCCGCTGTCCAGAAGGTCCGTCATGCGCCACTCCTCCGCAGTCGTAAAACGGACTACCGATCATTCGGTAGTTTCGTTCGAGTCAGTAAAGCCGGAGGTGCCCAGGGCTTGGCAAGAGGTGGGAGGAAGTCAATCCGGGCGTGCCGGTTCACTCTCTCTGATCATGTAATTCGCTCCGATATCACACCTTGGGGTGTTTTTGTGGCGGTTCGGGCACTTATTGGGTGCTGCACGAGAAAGAGTGGATCTTCCGAGACCGGCCCGGTCTCGCCTCTCCCCCTCCAGCTCCGGACGCGCGGGCCCCGCTCGCGTGCCCGGCCGAAAGTGACGTCATGCCTGTCCTGTGCCGACCCGCCGTCGCCGTCCCCGAGCACACGATCACCCGGCGGGAGACCCTCGATCTCGCCCGCCGGCTGCACGCCGGACACGAGCAGCTCCCGCTCGTCCTGCGCCTGATCGAGAACACCGGGGTCGCGAAGCGGCACCTGGTGCAACCCATCGAGCGCACCCTCGCCCACCCCGGCTTCGAGGCGCGGAACGCGCTGTACGAGCACGAGGCCAAGGCGCGCGTCCCCGCCGTCGTCGAGGAGGCGCTCGCCCACGCCGGACTGGAGGCGCGGGACATCGACATGATCGTCTACGTCTCCTGCACCGGTTTCATGATGCCCTCGCTCACCGCCTGGATGATCAACACCCTCGGCTTCCGCGGCGACACCCGCCAGCTGCCGATCGCCCAGCTCGGCTGCGCGGCCGGCGGCGCCGCCGTCAACCGGGCGCACGACTTCTGCACCGCCTACCCCGGTGCGAACGCGCTGATCGTCGCCTGCGAGTTCTGTTCGCTCTGCTACCAGCCGACCGACCTCACCGTCGGAAACCTGCTCTCCAACGGCCTCTTCGGAGACGCCGTCGCCGCCGCCGTCGTCCGCGGCTCCGGCGGTGTCGGCGTCCGTCTGGAGCGCAACGGTTCCCACCTCGTCCCGGACAGCGAGGACTGGATCGCCTACAAGGTCCGGGAGACAGGTTTCCACTTCATGCTCGACAAACGCGTTCCCGGCACCATGGAGCAACTCGCCCCCGCCCTCGTCGACCTCGCCGCCCTGCACGGCCAGGACGCCGGGGGCCAGGACTTCTACCTCGTCCACGCGGGCGGCCCCCGCATCCTCGACGACCTCGGCAGCCACCTCGGCGTCCCCGCCGAAGCCTTCCGGCACAGCCGCGCCACCCTCACCGAGTACGGCAACATCGCCAGCGCCGTCGTCCTCGACGCCCTGCGCCGCCTCTTCGAGGAAGGCGGCCCCGCGGCGGGCGCCACCGGCCTCCTCGCCGGATTCGGTCCCGGCATCACCGCGGAGATCTCCCTCGGCCGTTGGACCGGCGTCCCCGCCCCGGTCGGCGTCCCCGCCCCGGCGACCGCCGGGCTCGGCCTGCCGGCCGCCCAGGGAAGCGCCACAGTCGGCACCGCAGCCACCGCAGCCATCGCCGTCCCCGCGGGGGTGGCCTCGTGACCACCACCGCCTCCGGCACCGCCGACACCCCCCAGACCCACTTCTGGGCCGTGCCCGACCTCACCGGCCTCGACTTCGACCCGCTGCTCGCCCGACTGCTGCACGAGGACCCCGTCACCCGGGTTCGGCTGCCGCACGGCGAGGGCCACGCCTGGCTCGTCACCCGCTACGAGGACGTCAAGTTCGTCTCCGTCGACCCCCGTTTCAGCCGCCAGGCCGTCTGGGGGCGCTCCATCACCCGCGTCGCCCCGCACTTCATCCCCATGGAAGGCGCCGTCGGCTTCGCCGACCCGCCGGACCACACCCGGATGCGGCGCGTCGTCGCCCGCGCGTTCAGCGCCCGCGCCCTGCGCGAGCTCCGCGACCACGCCCAGGAGGTCATGGACCGCCTCCTCGACCGGGTCGAGGAACACGGCGCCCCCGCCGACCTCATGGAGCTCGTCAACCGCCCCTTCCCGCTCGCCATGGTCAGTGAACTCATGGGCGTCCCCGAGGGCGACCAGCCGCTCATGGCCCGCTGGTCCGACACGATCATCTCCGCCGCCGCCGGCCGGGAGGCCAGCGAGCAGGCCAAGGCCGCCCTGGGCCGGTACTTCACCGAACTCGTCGGCCGCAGCCACGGCACCGGCAAGGAGACCCTGGCCGCCGTCCTCGCCGACGCCGTCGACGAGGACGCCGTCACCGAGCACGAGGCCGTCGGACTCGCCGTCCTCATCCAGATCGGCGGCGCCCACGCCGTCCGCAACAACAGTGCCAACATGGTGTACGCGCTGCTCACCCACCCGGAGCACCTCGCCCGGCTGCGCGCCGAGCCCGCCCTCGTCCCGCAGGCCGTCGACGAGCTCCTCCGCTACATCCCGCACCGCAACGCCGTCGGCCTCTCCCGGATCGCCCTGGAGGACGTCGAGGTCGGCGGCGTCACCATCCCGGCCGGCGAGCCGGTCTACGTCTCGTACCTGACCGCCAACCGCGACCCGGACGTCTTCGCCGAGCCCGATCGGCTCGACTTCGACCGCGGCTACAACCCGCACGTCGCCTTCGGTCACGGACCGCACTACTGCCCCGGCTCCGCCCTCGCCCGCATCGAGTCGGAGATCCTCCTCGACTCCCTGTGGACCCGCTTCCCGAACCTGCGCCTCGCCGTCCCTGAGGAGCAGCTCAGGTGGCAGCGCGGAGCCCTCATCCGGGGCCCCGAGACCCTGCCCGTCACCTGGTGAGAGGAACCGACACCCCGTGACCGCCACAGCCATCGGACCGGGCGGCGGCCTCGTCGTCCCGCCCGGCCACGGCAGGACCCTCACCACCGCCGCCCAGCACGTCACCTTCAAGGTGACCGGCGAGCACTCCCGTACCGCTTCCACCTTCGAGGTCGTCGTGCCGCCCGGCTTCGACGTCGGCGCCCACACCCACGGGCACAGCGAGGAGCTCTTCTACGTCCTGGACGGCGAGCTCGACGTCCTCGCCTTCGAGCCGCTCGTCCGCACCCCGGACAGCTGGCGGGAGTGGGAGTCCGGCTCGGGACAGCGCGCGGTGCGGGCCACCCGCGGCACGCTGATCCTCGTGCCGCCGGGCTGCCCGCACGCCTTCGCCAACCCCACGGGGGAACCCGTACGGATGCTCTTCCAGGCCTCGCCCCCGCCCGACCACGAGCGGTACTTCGAGGAGCTCATGGAGATCCTCGGCCCGGGCGGCGAGGTCGACCACGCCGCCGTCGAAGAGCTCCGCCTCCGCTACGACATCGAACAGATCACCCCACTTCGGCACGACGCCGACCGGCCGGGCACGGCCCCTGCCCGGGCGGAGGCGGCCCCCATCCCATGACCCCACCAGCAGAGCACCACGGCCCGGTCGTCCACGACTGGGCCGTGGCCCCGCTTCCCGACACCGTCTTCGACCCGCTGCCCCACCGGCTCCTCCGCGAGGAGCCGGTCGCCCGGGTCCGCCTCCGGTACGGCGAGGGCGACGCCTGGCTCGTGACCCGCTACGAGGACGTCAAGCAGATCGCCTCCGACCCGCGACTGAGCCGGGCCCTGACGGTCGACAGGCCGGTCACCAGTATGACCCCGCACACCCTCGCGCCGGCCGGGGGAGTGGGCCGCGCCGACCCGCCCGACCACACCAGGCTCCGCAAGCTCGTCGCCCCCACCTTCGGCCGTCGCCGCATGACCGCCCTGCGCGAGCACACCCGGCGGACGGCCGACGCCCTCGCCGTCCGCACCCTGGAGGCGGGCCCGCCCGCCGACCTCGCCGAGACCTTCGTCGGCCCGCTCGCGGCCACGGTCATCGCCGAACTCCTCGGCGTCCCGGCCGCCGACCTCGACCGGGTCGAGCGGTGGCGCGCCGGAATCCTCTCCAGCGACACCACCGCGGCCGAGGGCGAGGCCGTCAAGAAGGAGATCGCCGGCTACTTCGCCGGGCTCGCCCGGCACCGGACCGAGCACCCCGGCGACGACCTCGTCGGCGAACTCGCCGCCGCCCGCGCGACCGGCGGCATCAGCACCCCCGAACTGGTGTCGATGTCCGTCATGCTCACCCTCAACGGCCTCGACGCCGTACGGAACATCGTCGCCACGATGGCGTACGTGCTACTAGTCCACCCGGAGCAGACGTCGAAGCTCCGCGCCGAACCCGACCGCCTCCCCAGGGCCGTCGACGAACTCCTCCGCTACATCCCGCAGCGCAACGGCGTCGGCATGCCCAGGATCGCCACCGCCGACATCGAGGTCGGCGGCGTCACGATCCGGGAAGGGGAGGCCGTCTACGTCTTCTACCCGGCGGCCAACCGCGACCCGTCCGTGTACACCGAACCCGACCGGCTCGACCTCGAACGGGACGAGGCCCCGCACCTCGCCTTCGGCCACGGCGTCCACTACTGCGCCGGCGCCCAACTGGCCCGGATGGAGGCCGAGGTGATGCTCTCCACCCTCCTCACCCGCTTCCCCGGACTCGCCCTCGCCGTGGAACCCGAACGGATCGCCTGGCGCCGCGGAACCGTCAACCGCGGCCCGGTCTCCCTCCCCGTCACCTGGTGAAGAACCGCCGGCGCCCCGGGCCCCTGGCGGCCGGGGGCCCGGGCACGGTTCCCCGGCGCCCTGGCCAGGTAAATCCTGTTGCCGGGGCGCCGGGCCCGGTGCTGGAGTGGCCGGCATGGAACCCCAGTACCTCCGCGACCTCTACGACCGTCAGCTCCGCCGCGAGGCGCGCCCCGACGGGCCCGGATGCCGTGTCGAGCGCGTCGGAGCCGTCGTCCGGCAGACCGGTCCCGCGCACGCCTGGAACGGTGTCCTCTGGTCCGGCCTCGACGCCGCCGGGGCCGACGCCGCCATCGCCGCGCAGATCGACCACTACCGCACCGCCGGCCTCGCCTTCGAGTGGAAGCTGTACGGGCACGACGGCCCCGCCGACCTCCCCGACCGCCTCCTTGCCGCCGGCTTCACCGCCGAGGACCCCGAGACCCTGATGGCCGCCGACGCCGCGGCCCTGCCCCAGGACGTGCCGCTCCCCGAAGGCGTCGAGCTCCACGCCGTCACCGACGAGGCCGGGGTACGCCAGGTCGTCGAGGTCCACGAACGCGCCTTCGGCACCGACAGCTCCCACATCGGCCGCCAGCTCCTCGACCGGCTCGCCGCCGACCCGGACACGGTCACCGCCGTCGTCGCCGTCGCGGCCGGCGAGCCCGTCAGCGCGGCCCGCCTCGAACTCTGCCCGGGCACCGACTTCGCCGGACTCTGGGGCGGCGGCACCGTCGAGGCCTGGCGGGGCCGCGGCCTCTACCGCGCGCTCGTCGCGCACCGCGCCCGCATCGCCGCCGCCCACGGCCACCGCTACGTCCAGGTCGACGCGGCGGACACGAGCCGTCCGATCCTCCAGCGCCTGGGCTTCCTGACGCTCTCCACGACGACCCCGTACACGTACACCCCCTGAGGAGCGGGTTCAGCAGGGCGGCGACCTCCTCGCGCAGGCCCCGCCGCGTCGCGTCGCGCGTGAAGTCGGCCTGCGAGACCGGGCGGTAGACGATGTCCCGGCCGGTCGCCCGGGCAATCTCCCCGCCCGCATCGGACGGGCGCCACGCGTGACCGGGGCCGTCAGGCCGTCCAGTGCGCGGGGCGCTCGAAGCCGGCCGGCAGGCGCGTCGCCGCGTTCCCGCGCGCCGCGTTCAGCTGCGGCTGCGTGAGGAAGAGGGCGCCCGTCAGATCCGCCCCCGACAGGTCGGCGTCCCGCAGGTCGACGCCGATGAGATCGGCGAACCTCAGGTCCGCCCCGGTCAGATCGGCCGCGATCAGGAGCGCCCCGCGCAGATCGGCGCCCCGCAGCTTCGCCCCGCGCAGCCGCTTGCCGATCAGGTCGGCCCCCCGGCGGCTCTTCGGCTTGCCGCCGGCCGTCGCCCGGACCAGCTCGCTGGTGCGCAGGAGCAGCGGGTTCACCTCGGCCCGTACGGGAGCCACGTCGAACTTCTCCAGCGCCTCGGGCGTTCCCCCGGCCAGCTCCTCGACCCGGGCGACCGCCGCGCGCAGCTCGGTGCGGAGCGGACGGGCGGCCGGCAGGGCCAGGGCCTCGGTGAGGTAGCGCAGCAGCTCGTGGAGCTGGCGTACGACGGGGAACACCTCGTACATCCGGCGCGCAGTCTCCGGCGCCTCGCGCCAGGACACGCCGCCGAAGGTCACCTGGGAGACCCGCTGGCCCGCGCCGAAGCAGTCGTACACCGTGCAGCCCTGGAAGCCACTGTCGCGCAGCCGCGTGTGGATGCCGCAGCGGAAGTCCTCCTGGAGGTTGCGGCAGGGCTCACCGGACGACTTGTTCACGGCGAAGTCGGCCGACTTCGCGAAGGGCAGCGCCACGCAGCACAGCCCGAAGCAGTTGGCGCAGTCGCCGCGGAGCGCGGATTCCCGGGTCTCGGGCACGGTGGAACGGTTCCTTCGCATGTCGGGGAGGGTCGACCCACCGTATCGCGCCCCCGGGGAGCGTCCTGTCGATCTTCCGGACAGCCGGCCCACCGATCGTGCAGCCCTCGGCGAAACGCGTTGCGAAGATCAACAACAGGCCGTGATGATCGGCGGCATGCCCACCTTCACGACCTACGACGGCACCGAGCTCGCCTACCGGACGCAGGGGGAGGGTGAGCCGCTGATCTGTCTGCCGGGCGGGCCGATGCGCGACGCCGCCTACCTCGGCGACCTCGGCGGTCTCACCGCTCACCGCACCCTCGTCGTCCTCGACTCCCGCGGCACCGGAGCGAGCGCCGAGCCCGCCGACCCCGGCACGTACCGCTGCGACCGCCAGGTCGGCGACGTCGAGGCCCTCCGCGCCCACCTCGGCCTGGAGCGGATCGACGTCCTCGGCCACTCCGCCGCCGGGAACCTGGCGACCCTGTACGCTGCCGCGCACCCCGAGCGCGTCCGCTCCCTCGTCCTGGTCACGTCCAACGGATGGGCGGTCGGCCACGGCACCACCGACGAGGAGTGGGACGAGGCCGTCACCGTCTTCGCCGACCGGCCCTGGTACGCGGAGGCCCAGGCCGCGCTCGCCACGATCGGGCCCGACACCCCGCTGCCGCGCGTCCTGGAGATCGTGGCCCCCTTCGGCTACGGCCGCTGGGACACGGCCGCCCAGGAACACGCGGCGACAGCGGAGCGACAGATCCGCTGGGAGGCCGCCTCCGCCTACCACGGCGAGGGTGCCTACGACGCGGAGACGACCCGCCGCGCGCTCACCGCGCTCAAGGCACCGGTGCTGATCCTGGCGGGGGAGTACGACGCGGGACCCACCCCGGCCAAGGCCGCTGAGATCGCGGCCTGCTTCCCCCACGCCGAACTCGTCGTCCAGCCCGGCGCCGGACACTTCCCCTGGGTGGACGACGCGGACGCCTTCGTCCGCCCGATCGCCGCCTTCCTCGACCCAGACGTCCGCACGGTCACCGTGGGCGGCGTACGCCTCGCCTACCGGGTGCGCGGCCCCGAGTCCGCGCCGCCCGTCGTCCTGGTGCACGCCCGCGGCGAGAGCGGCGCCGACTGGCACGACATCGCGGGGGAGCTCGCCGCCGATCACCGGGTGTACGCCCTCGACCTGCCCGGCCACGGACTGAGCGACCGCACGGGCCGCTACGGCTTCGAGGACTTCCGCGACGCGATCGGCGGCTTCCTGCACGTCCTCGGCCTCGCCGGGGCGACCGTCGTCGGCCACTCGATGGGCGGCGGGGCCGCGTACCTCCTCGCCCAGCGGGAACCCGGCCTGATCGGCCGCCTCGTCCTGGAGGAGGTGCCCGGGTTCCTCCCGCTCGACCCGCCGCGCGCTGTGGCCGAGCGACCCGAGGGCCCGCTCTCCTTCGACTGGGAGGTCGTCACGACCACCGACGCCCAGCTGAACGCCCCCGACGTGGCCTGGCGGGAGGGCCTCCCGGCGATCACGGCCCCCACCCTCGTCCTGGCCGGGGGCCCGTCCAGCCACGTGCCCCAGGAGCATCTGTCCGGGCTCGCCGAGCGCATTCCCGGCGCCCGCCTGGTCACGATCGAGGCCGGGCACCTGATCCACGCATCGCGGCGGGACGAGTTCCTGGACGCCCTCCGGGAGTTCGGGCTGTGAACGAGCCGAAGGGGTCTCGTCGCACCCGGCATCCCGTACCGGGTCAGCTTCCAGTGACGGGCCTTCCCGCTGCCGCTCCCGCTCCCGTTCCCGGTTCCGTGTCCGCCTCCACGGCCACCGAACGGGCCCAGCGGTAGTCCGCCTTGCCGCTCGGGGAGCGCTGGATCCGGTCGGTGAGGACCAGCTGGCGGGGGACCTTGTACCCCGCGAGGCGCGGGCGGCAGTGGTTCTGCACGGCCTCCAGGTCCAGCGGCGGGGCGTCCGCCCGGAGCTGGACGACCGCGGCGACGTGGTTGCCCCAGCGGGCGTCGGGGACCCCGGCGACCAGCGCGTCGTACACGTCGGGGTGGGACTTCAGGGCCTGCTCCACCTCCTCCGGGTAGACCTTCTCGCCGCCCGTGTTGATGCACTGCGAGCCGCGGCCCAGGACCGTGACGACTCCCTGGGCGTCGACGGTCGCCATGTCGCCGAGGAGCACCCACCGCACGCCGTCCTTCTCGAAGAAGGTCTCGGCGGTCTTGGCCGGGTCGTTGTAGTAGCCGAGCGGGACGTGGCCGCGCTGGGCCAGGCGGCCCGTCTCGCCCGCCGCGACGATCTCGTGGGTCGCCGGGTCGACCACCTGGGTGCGTTCGTTGACGTGGAGCCGGAAGCCCCTGTCCGGACCGGAGTCGTCCGTGGCGCGGCCGTTGGAACCGGACTCCGTGGAACCGAAGTTGTTGAGGAGCAGGACGTTCGGCATGAGCTCCTGGAGCTGGGCCCGCACGGTGTCGGACATGATCGCCCCGGAGGACGAGAGGCTGAAGAGCGCCGACAGGTCGGTGCCCTTGAGCGGCCCGCGCAGGGCGTCGACGAGCGGGCGCAGCATCGCGTCGC
Source organism: Streptomyces sp. NPDC042346 (assembly GCF_055581845.1). NCBI lineage: Bacteria > Bacillati > Actinomycetota > Actinomycetes > Kitasatosporales > Streptomycetaceae > Streptomyces > Streptomyces sp. NPDC042346. Next base: position 516,019 of record NZ_JBVJEH010000005.1, read on the forward strand.
CCACGAGGGAGATGCTGGAGACCTTCTCCTTCTCCAGGGTGCGCAGGACCTCCTCCGGCACGTACTTGCGGTGCAGGACGACCCGCTGGCCGTAGTTGAAGGCGATGAACGCCGTCAGCGTGGAGGTGCCGTGCATCAGCGGCGGCGCGGGGAAGAAGGTGATGCCGGGGCCGCCGGCCGCGACCCGCTCGGCCAGCTCCTCGGGGCGCTTCACGGGCTCGCCCGAGGGCTCGCCCCCGAACAGGCCCGCGAAGAACAGGTCCTCCTGGCGCCACAGGACGCCCTTCGGCATCCCGGTCGTGCCGCCGGTGTAGATGATGAAGAGGTCGTCCCCGGAGCGCGGGCCGAAGCCCCGCTCCGCCGATCCGGCGGCCTCCGCCTCGGCGAACGCGACGCAGTCGAGCGCCGGCGCCCCCTCGGGCGGGGTCCCCACCCGCACGAGGTGCCGCAGCTTCTCCGTCTGCGGCAGCGCCGCCGCCACCCGCTCCGTGAACTCCGCGTCGAAGACGAGCGCGGCGAGGTCGGCGTCCCGGTAGAGGTAGACGAGCTCTTCCTCCACGTACCGGTAGTTCACGTTGACCGGCACGATCCGTGCCTTGAGACAGGCGAGGACCGTCTGCAGGTACTCGACGCCGTTGTACAGGTGGAGGCCGAGGTGCTCGCCGGGGCGGATGCCCGCCTCGACGAGGTGGTGGGCGATCCCGTTGGCGGCGGCGTCGAGTTCGGCGTAGGTGAGCCGGCGTTCCTCACCCGTGCCCGGGTGATCGACGTAGACCAGAGCCTCGCGGTCCGGGACCACGTCGACCACCGATTCGAACAGGTCGGCAAGGTTGTACTCCACCGTTCCTCCTGACCCCGGCTCGCGCTGACTCGTACGGGTGCGCAGTGACTCGGCGGTCATTAGAGCGCCGACCGGCGACGGGGGGAAGGGGATGCGCAGAAGAATCTGACTGAGTGTCAGAAAACTATTGAACTGGACCCCCTCCTCCTGCAACCTGTTCCAGAACTGGAGACGGGAGACCCCATGGGTGGCACCGAACACCTCGACGTACGGCGCGAAGGCGCCACGCTCGTCCTCACCTTGAACCGGCCCGAGGCCAAGAACGCCCTCTCGCTGCCGATGCTCGTCGGCCTTTACGACGGCTGGCTGGAGGCCGACGCCGACGACGGCATCCGCTCGATCGTCCTCACCGGCGCCGGCGGGGCCTTCTGCGCCGGCATGGACCTCAAGGCGCTGGCCGGCAAGGGCATGGAGGGCGAGCAGTACCGGGACCGGCTGAAAGCCGACCCCGACCTGCACTGGAAGGCGATGCTCCGCCACCACCGCCCCCGCAAGCCGGTCATCGCGGCCGTCGAGGGGTACTGCGTCGCCGGCGGCACCGAGATCCTCCAGGGCACCGACATCCGGGTCGCCGGCGCCTCCGCCACCTTCGGCCTGTTCGAGGTCCGGCGGGGCCTCTTCCCCATCGGCGGCTCCACGGTCCGCCTGCCCCGCCAGATCGCCCGCACCCACGCCCTGGAGATGCTCCTCACGGGCCGCCCGTACAGCGCGGAGGAGGCCGCCCGCATCGGACTCGTCGGGCGCGTCGTCCCCGACGGCACCACGCTGGAGGCGGCCCTGGAGATCGCCGAACGGATCAACGCGTGCGGGCCGCTGGCCGTCGAGGCGGTGAAGGCCTCCGTCTACGAGACGGCCGAGATGACCGAGACCGAGGGACTGGCCGCCGAGCTGAAGCGGGGGTGGCCGATCTTCGACACGGCGGACGCGAAGGAGGGAGCGCGGGCGTTCGCGGAGAAGCGGGCGCCGGTCTATCGGCGGGAGTGATGTTTCCCCACCCCATCCGCCCCGCCCCTTCCCGAACCGGGGGCTCCGCTGCCGGACCCCCGCGCCTCGAACGCCGGCGGGGCTGAGTTTCACGCCACCCCCAACGAAGGAGCCGCCCCATGAGCCCAACCCCCGCCTCCCCGCCGGAGGCCCTCCACGCTCCCCTCGTCGTCGAGTTCCCCTTCACCCGCTCCCTCGGCCCCGTCCAGTCCGCCTTCCTCACCGGACTGCGCGAACGGACCGTGCTCGGGGTGCGGACCGAGGCGGGCGAGGTGCTCGTCCCGCCCGTCGAGTACGACCCCGTCACCGCCGCCGAGCTCCGCGAGCTCGTCGAGGTCGGCGCCACCGGCACCGTCACCACCTGGGCCTGGAACCCCGAGCCCCGCGCCGGCCAGCCGCTCACGACCCCCTTCGCCTGGGTCCTCGTCCGCCTCGACGGCGCCGGCACCGCCCTCCTGCACGCCCTCGACGCCCCCGGCCCCGAGGCCGTCCGCACCGGACTGCGGGTCCGGATCCGCTGGTCCGCCGAACGCTCCGGCGCCATCACCGACATCGCCTGCTTCGAGCCGTACGACAGCGACGACTCCGGGTCCGAACCCCCGCTCCACGACGGCCGGTTCGACGAGCCCGTCACCGGCATCGTCGCCCGCGCCCGCCTCGACTACACCTACAGTCCAGGCCGCGCCCACACCCGCTACCTCCAGGGGCTCGCCGAGCGCCGCACCGTCGGCGAACGCTGCCCCTCCTGCACCAAGGTGTACGTGCCACCCCGCGGCGCCTGCCCCACCTGCGGCGTGGCCACCACCGACCAGGTCGAGGTCGGCCCCCGCGGCACCGTCACCACCTACTGCATCGTCAACATCAAGGCCAAGGGCCTCGCCATCGAAGTCCCGTACGTCTACGCCCACATCGCCCTCGACGGAGCCGGGCTCGCCCTCCACGGCCGCATCGCCGGCATCCCCTACGACGAGGTCCGCATGGGCCTGCGCGTCGAACCCGTGTGGAGCGAGGACGGCCGCTACCCCGACCACTACCGGCCCACCGGCGAGCCCGACGCCGACTACGACACCTACAAGGAGCTGCTGTGACGCCGCACCGGCCGGCACGAGAGGTGGCGATCGTCGCCTTCGCCCAGAGCGACCACCGTCGGCGTACCGACGACCTGTCCGAGGTGGAGATGGTGATGCCCGTCCTCCACGACGTGCTCCGGCAGACCGGACTCAAGACCTCCGACATCGGCTTCACCTGCTCCGGCTCCTCCGACTACCTCGCCGGGCGCGCCTTCTCCTTCACCATGGCCCTCGACGGCGTCGGCGCCTGGCCGCCGATCTCCGAGTCCCACGTCGAGATGGACGGCGCCTGGGCCCTGTACGAGGCCTGGGTGAAGCTCCTCACCGGCGAGGCCGACACCGCCCTCGTCTACGCGTACGGAAAGGCCTCGCCCGGCTCCGTGCGCGACGTCCTCACCCGCCAGCTCGACCCCTACTACGTCGCCCCGCTCTGGCCCGACTCCGTCGCCCTCGCCGCGCTCCAGGCCCAGGCGCTCGTCGACGCGGGCCACACCGACGAACCCGCCCTCGCCGCCATCGCCGCCCGGAGCCGCACGGACGCGGCGGAGAACCCGCACGCCCAGCTGCCCGGCGCCCGCCCCCAGGGCGATTACCTCGTCCGGCCGCTGCGCACCGGCGACTGCCCGCCGATCGGCGACGGCGCCGCCGCCGTGATCCTCGCCGCCGGCGACCGGGCCCGCGAACTCTGCGAGCGCCCCGCCTGGATCCGGGGCATGGACCACCGCATCGAGGCCCACTCCCTCGGCGTCCGCGACCTCACGGACTCGCCCTCCACCCGCCTCGCCGCCGAACGCGCCGGCGCCTTCGACCGGCCCGTCGACACCGCCGAACTCCACGCGCCCTTCACCTCCCAGGAAGTCGTCCTGACGAAGGCACTCGGCCTCGACGACACCGTCCGGATCAACCCCTCCGGCGGCGCCCTCGCCGCCAACCCCGTCATGGCCGCCGGACTCGTCCGCCTCGGCGAGGCCGCCGCCCGCATCCACCGGGGCGCCTCCGACCGCGCCCTCGCCCACGCCACCTCCGGGCCCTGCCTCCAGCAGAACCTGGTCGCCGTCCTGGAAGGGGAGAACCGTGCCTAAGGAGCCAGTAGCCGTCGTCGGCATCGGCCAGACCAAGCACGTCGCCGCCCGCCGGGACGTCTCGATCGCCGGACTCGTCCGCGAGGCGGCCGTCCGCGCCCTGGAGGACGCGGAGCTGACCTGGGCGGACATCGACGCCGTCGTCATCGGCAAGGCCCCCGACTTCTTCGAGGGCGTGATGATGCCGGAGCTGTACCTCGCCGACGCGCTCGGCGCCGTCGGCAAACCCATGCTCCGGGTGCACACGGCCGGGTCGGTCGGCGGCTCCACCGCCCTCGTCGCCGCCAACCTCGTCGCGGCGCGCGTCCACCGGACCGTCCTCACCCTCGCCTTCGAGAAACAGTCCGAGTCCAACGCCATGTGGGGCCTCTCCCTGCCCGTCCCCTTCCAGCAGCCGCTGCTCGCCGGCGCCGGCGGCTTCTTCGCCCCGCACATCCGGGCCTACATGCGCCGCACCGGCGCCCCCGACACGATCGGCTCCCTCGTCGCGTACAAGGACCGGCGCAACGCCCTCAAGAACCCGTACGCCCACCTCCACGAGCACGACCTGACCCTGGAGAAGGTCCAGGCCTCCCCGATGCTCTGGGACCCGATCCGCTACTCCGAGACCTGCCCGTCCTCGGACGGGGCCTGCGCCATGGTCCTCACCGACCGCGAGGGCGCGGCCCGTTCGCCCCGCCCGCCCGCCTGGGTGCACGGCGGCGCGATGCGCAGCGAGCCCACCCTCTTCGCGGGCAAGGACTTCGTCTCGCCGCAGGCGGGCCGGGACTGCGCCGCCGACGTCTACCGACAGGCCGGGGTCACCGACCCCCGGCGGGAGATCGACGCCGTCGAGATGTACGTGCCGTTCTCCTGGTACGAGCCGATGTGGCTGGAGAACCTCGGCTTCGCCGAGGAGGGCGAGGGCTGGAAGCTCACCGAGGCCGGCGTGACCGAACTCGACGGCGACCTGCCCGTGAACCCCTCCGGCGGAGTGCTCTCCACCAATCCCATCGGGGCCTCCGGGATGATCCGCTTCGCCGAGGCCGCGCTCCAGGTACGCGGCGAGGCGGGCGCGCACCAGGTGGAGGGCGCACGCCGGGCGCTCGGCCACGCCTACGGCGGCGGCGCGCAGTTCTTCTCCATGTGGCTCGTCGGGGACACCCCGCCCGCCACCTGAGCCGGGCGGCCGGGTCGGGCCCGCCGTTTACGCTGGCTCCCATGAACGCGGAACGTGACCTGACCCTGCTCCTCGCCGGCATGCGGCCGGAACTCGCCCCCGGGCGGTACGTCTTCACCACGGTGGCCGGCCCCGCCGCACCGGCCGGGGTCGCCCCCGTCGTCACCGTCGCCGAACGGGAGGGCCTCACCCTCGTCGTCCGGCAGGAGGAGGCGGACGCCGCGGCGCTCGCGTACGACTACGTCGCGGGGTGGATCACCCTCCGGATCCACTCCGCGCTCGACGCCGTCGGGCTCACGGCCGCCGTCGCGGGCGCCCTCGCCGACGCCGGCATGAGCTGCAACGTCGTGGCCGGATTCCATCACGACCACCTGTTCGTCGAACACGCCAGGGCGGAGGAGGCGTTGGCCGTCCTGAACGGACTCGCGCAGGGCGCGGGAAGCTTGCGCGATTGACGGTCACAGAGAGCACCGTCGGGCGTACGCTGGGGCCTTCGCGGGGCCACCCGCCCGGCACCCTGCACCGTGCGCCGGGCGTGCGCCCCCGGTGTGGGGGTGGAACGTGGTACATCAGGACGGCAGGCCGGACCGTAAGGGTTTCGGCCTCTTCGAACGCGAGGCGGCGCTCACGGCGGCCGAGGAGGCGCTCGACCTCCTGACGGGCCTCGCCGAGGAGCCCCCTGCTCGGCCCCACCGCGTGCCCGCGCCCCGCGAGCACCGGGGCCCCCACCTCGTCGCGGTCCCCGACGCGGGACCGGCCCCCGGTCCGGCGTCCGCGCTCCACAGCGCCTCCACCGACAGCGCCTCCCCGGACGTGCCCCGCGCCGACGTCCCGAGCCCCGACGCCTCCCGCGCCGACGTGCCCCGCGCCGATGCCTCCCGCCCCGACATCCCTCGCTCCGATCCCTCCCGCCTCGACATCCCTCGCTCCGACGCCTCCCGCCCCGACATCCCCCGCGCCACCCGCCGCGGCGGCATCCTCGCCTACGCCGCCCCCGCCGGGCTCGGGAAGACCACCCTGCTCGCCGAGGTCCGGCGCCTCGCCGCCGCCCGCGGCTGCACCGTCCTCTCCGCCCGGGGCGGCGACCAGGAACAGCGGGTCGCCTTCCACGTCGCGCGGCAGCTCCTCCAGCCCCAACTGGCCCACGCCTCCGACACCGAACTCCGCGAGCGCCTCGGCTCCTGGTACGACATCGTCGGCCCCGCCCTCGGGCTGCGCGCCACCGGCGCCGACTCCCCGCCCGACCCGCAGGGCCTGCGCGACGGACTCGACTGGGTCCTCACCCATCTCGCCGTCCGGCGCGCCCCGCTCGTCGTCGTCCTCGACGACGCCCACTGGGCCGACCCCGAGTCCCTCGGCTGGCTCGCCGCTTTCGCCCCGCGCGCCGAGGAGCTGTCCATGCTCCTCGTCGTCGCCTACCGGCCCGACGAACTCCCCGACGAGGGAGTGGAGTTCACCGGCCACCGGTCGGGGCAGCGGCCCCTCGGCCTCGCCCCGCTCACCACGGACGCCATAGCGCGGCTCGTCCGCGACCGCGTCGGCGCCCACGCCGACGACGCCTTCTGCCGCGAGTGCTGGACCGTCACCTCCGGCAACCCCTTCGAGGCCGTCGAACTCGCCGCCAAGGTCCGCGACCGCGGCCTCGAACCCACCGCCGGCGGCGCCCACGAACTCCGCGACCTCGCCGCCGCCCTCAAGGGCAGCGGCCTCGTCACCCGCCTCGAACGCCTCGGCCCCGCCACCGTCCGCCTCGCCTGGGCCTGCGCCGTCCTCGGCACCGAGATCTCCCCGCAGCTCGCCGGGGCCGTCGCCGGGCTCGGCGAGGAGGCCGTCGCCGACTGCGCCGGACGACTGCGCGAGGCCCGCGTCCTCGCCGAGGCCGAAGGACCCGACGAGCCCCTCCAGTTCGTCCACCCCCTGATCGCCACCACCGTCTACCGCTCCATCCCCGCCGCCACCCGCGTCGCCCTCCACGGACAGGCCGCCTGGTGCGTCGTCGACGCCGGCCTCGGCTCCACCGCCGCCGCCCGCCACCTCCTGGAGACCCACCCCGAGGGCGACTCCTGGGCCGTCGGCCACCTGCGCGCCGCCGCCCGCGAGAACCTCCGCGCCGGCGCCCCCGACGCCGCCCGCCGCTTCCTCGCCCGCGCCCTGCGCGAGCCCCCCGCTGCCGACGACCGGGCAGCCGTCCTCTTCGAGCTCGGCTGCTCCTCCCTGCTCACCGAACCCGCCACCACCGTCAACCACCTCCGCGCCGCCCTGGAGGAGCCCATCGCCGACCCGGCCCTCCGCCACGGCATCGTCTACCGCCTCTCCCAGGTCCTCGCCCACAGCGACCGGCTCGTCGAGGCCTCCGAACTCCTCGGCCGCGAGGCCCGCCAGACCACCGACGCCCGCAGCCGCCTGCGCATGCAGGCCGAGAAGTTCATGTGGGACGCCTTCCGCGCCGACGAACCCGAGTCGCCGGCCCGCTCCCGCCGCCTCACCGCCCTCGCCGACCGGCTCACCGGCCGCGACCTCACCGAGCGGTACGTCATCGGCCTGCGCGCCTGGGACGCCACCCTGCGCGCCGAACCCTCCGCCGTCGCCGTACGCCACGCCGAGCGCGCCCTCGAAGGCGGCCTCAGCTGGGCCGACGAGAGCCGCGGCTTCGAGGTTCCGGTCCTCACCGCCCTCGCCTTCCTCTACGCCGACCGCCCCGGCCGCGCCGAGGAGCTGTTCGCCGCCGGCACCGCCGAGTTCGAGAGCCAGGGCTGGCGCGGCGCCCACCTCTCCTTCGCGTACACCCTGCTCGGCTACATCCGCTACCGGCGCGGCCGTCTCGTCGAGGCCGAGGACTTCGTCCGCGCCGGACTGCGCCTCGCGGAGCGCGTCGGACCGCGCACCCCCGCCCAGTGGTACGCGGTCGGCGTCACCATCGAGGTCCTGCTCGCCCGCGGCCGCGTCGAGGAAGCCGACCGCATCGCCCGCGACCACGACTTCGGCGAGCCCTTCCCGGCCGCCGTCACCTTCCCCGACTCCCAGACCGTCCACGCCGAGCTGCTCCTCGCCCGGGGGCGCATCGACGAGGCCGCCGCCGAGCTGGCCGCCGTCGGCCGCCGCCTCGACCCGCGCGGCATGCGCAACCCCGCCTGGTGCCCCTGGCAGCTCCACCTCGCCGTCGCCGAGGCCGTCACGACCCCCGCCAGGGCCCGGCGGACCGCCCAGGAGGCGGTCGCCCGCGCCCGGCAGTACGGCGCACCCTCCGCGATCGGCTCGGCGCTCCGGGTGCTCGCCGAGGTCTCCGAGCCCTCCGCGCGCGTGAAGCTCCTGGAGGAGTCCGTCGACTGGCTCGACCAGTCACCCGCCGCGTACGAGCTCGCCCGCTCCCTCGTCGCCCTCGGTACCGCCCTCCGCCGCACGGAGCGCGCCGGGGAGGCCGCCGAGCACCTCTACCGGGGCCTGGAGGCCGCCCAGGACTGCGGCGCCGACGGCCTGGTCGACGAGGCACGGGCCGAGCTGGCGGCCGCCGGACTGCGCCCCCGCGCCCTCCATCCGGCCGGCACCGACACGCTCACCGCCCGTGAGCGGCAGGCCGCCGAGCTCACCGTCCGCGACCGGGACGCGGCCCTCGACCTCGGCGTCGACGCGGCGACCGTGAGCCGACTGCTTTCGGCCGTCTACCGGAAACTGGGAACCGACAGGACCGGCCTCGACCAGGCCCTGCGGAACACGGGACGCCCCGGTGAGACGCCCTGAGCGGAGCGGGGCGCCCGGCGCGCGGCATCGCGCGCCGGGGCACGTACCATGGCCGTATGTCCTTCCTCCGCCGCCGCAGCGCCGCCACTCCCGCGGGCCCGGACTTCGACGTCCTGGCCATGGATCCGGGCGACTGGCCCGGCAATCTCGGCGCCGGTCTGCTGCCCGCCCCCGACGGCTCCTGCCAGGGCGTGTTCCTCCGGTACGACCTGTTCGGCGGCCGTGGCCCCGCGATGATCATCGGTAATCTCCCCGAGGGCTCCCCGGCGCGCGAGCTCGCCGACGGGCAGATCCCCTTCGAGGTCGCCCAGCTCCTCGCGGCCCTGGAGAACGACGAGCCGGTCGAGGTGCTCGACACCGAGGACGTCCCCGTGATGCAGGGCGACAACCTCCTCATCGTCCGCCGCCTCAAGCTCTCCGAGAGCCGCATCTCCTGCGTCCAGTTCGACCGCAGCGACAACGTCCTCGTGACGATCGCCAGTTGGGACCGGCCGATCACCGACGACCTGTACGCGCTGCTCAAGCCGCTGCCCGCCGAGCTGTTCCAGCAGGGCTGACGGGGAGCGGGGCCGATGAGCGCGCGCGTCGACGCCTGGATCTGGGCGGTCAGGCTCACCAAGACCCGGGCCCAGGCCGCCGCGGCCTGCCGGGCCGGGCACGTGAAGGTCAACGGCGACCGGGCCAAGCCCGCGCAGTCCGTGAAGCCGGGCGACGAGGTCAGGCTCCTCCACGGCGGCCGCGAACGGATCGTCGAGGTCAAGGAGTTGCACGTCAAGCGGGTCGGTCCGCCCGTCGCCGTCGAGGCGTACGTGGACAACAGCCCGCCCCCGCCGCCCCGCGAGCACGTGGCCGTCGCCGCGGTGCGCGACCGGGGTGCCGGCCGCCCCACCAAGCGCGAGCGCCGCGAGATCGACGACCTGCGCGGCCGTCGCGCCTGACGTCCCACCCCTTCTTCCATGCGAGGGCCGCCCCCGGGAATCCCCGGAGGCGGCCCTCGCCGGTTGCTCAGCGCGGTGCGGAGCCGATCAGCGAGGCGACCCGCGCCGCCGAGGTGCCGATACCCGTCGGGCCGTGCCCCACCAGCGGGGTGCCGCTGCCCGCGTGGACGTCCTCGGCGCCGTAACGCCGCACGCTCCGGTGCCAGTTGAGGATCCCCGCGAGCCAGTCCTCCAGCTCCCGCAGATACGCCTCGAAGGCCGCCCTGGCCGCCTTGTCGAGACCGAAGTCCTCGTACAGCAAAGGTACTTCGTTCTTCTTCAGGTGCTCGTACTGCCGCAGCCGCCCGCGCATCAGGTCGTCGACCATCGCCACCCCCGTCGGGTAGTCGCAGTCGAAGAACTTCTGCAGGACCAGCACGCCGTTGTGCACCTCGCCCTCGACCTCGATCTCCTTCTGGTACGAGAACAGGTCGTTGACGAGCGTCGCGTAGTCGGAGACCGAGTTCTCCAGGGCGCGCACCGTGCCCGTCCGGTAGATCTCCGCCGGCAGCGCCTCCGTGTGCCGCAGCCGGCACAGCAGCATCGTCAGCTCGGAGCCGAAGGTGGTCCGGCGCATCTCGATGTAGTCGACGGGGTCGGGCACGCGGTGCTGCGCCTGGTTGTGCAGCTCCCAGAGCCAGCTGTCCAGCATCGCCTCCAGGGCCGCACGGAGCTGGGCCCGCGCCTCCGGGCCCATCGGGCCCGCCGTGCGCGCCCACAGATCGGCGAGGGAGACCTCCAGGGGGTGCGTGGCGCGCGCCGCCCCGGACGCGGGATCGTCCACCGGCATGAAGGACCTGAGCCCGTCCGTGAACCGCTTGGCGCCGCTCAGGTCACGCGGCCGCCCGAAGACGAGGGGGTAGTAGTCGTCCCCGTACGTCCCCCAGGTCAGCCACTCGGCGCTGAGCTCCAGCTCCTCCGGGGTGGCGTCCGGGTCGAGCCCCGCCGAGCAGAGCGCGAAGTCGAAGCCCTCCAGCATCGGCCGGTCCCAGATGTCGTTCAGGAGACCCATGCGCTCGGCCCAGTCCACCGAGAGCCGCAGCGCCTCCTGGTGGTGCGGGCTGAGCGTGAGCGGGTAGGGCAGGTCGAACTCCGGGAGCAGAGACGGCCCCACGTGCTGATGCGGCACATGCGTGAGCGCGCGCAGCCGGGACGCCGCCGGCCGCCCGAAGAGCGTCCGGATGTCGAGGGCGGAGGTGCCGAGCACCCCCTCGAAGCGCGAAGGGCCGCCCACCATGCCCTCGTTCATGTACCGGCTGGAGCGCATGTGCCACTCGTGGCCGCCGGACTGCCAGTCCTGGAGCCCCTTCGCGTACGCCGCCACGGCCGCGCACTCCGCCGGGCTCAGGCCCTTCTCCGCGGCGAGCACCGGCACTTCGGTGAGGGCCGTGTTCTCGAACTGCTGGAGGCGGGAGGTCAGCAGGTCGTTGACGGCGTTCGCCGCCTCCTGCGTCGTGCAGCCGAGGAACTTCTCCAGGACCAGGACGCCGTTGCTGTTCTCGCCCTCGTCCTCCACTTCGCGCTGGTAAGAGAACAGGTCGTTGCGCAGGTGCACGGCGTCCGAGAAGGCGTCCTTGAGGACGCGCAGCGGCCGGGAGTGCGCCACCCGGTCCGGGACCTCGGCCCCCGCCGCGTACTCGACGAGCCCGGCGGACCAGGGCGCGCCGCCCACCTTGCGGCGCATCTCGATGTACTCGACGGGGTTGGCGATCCGCCCCTCGTTGATGTTGTCGAGCTCCCAGAGCGACTCGTAGAGCAGGTGCTCGGTCGCCTCGGCGAACCGGGCGCGCCAGGCGTCGGACATCGACGGGATCGTCCGCCGCCAGAGGTCCGCGAGACCCGCCTCGACGGGGTTGGTCGGCTCGGGCATCCCCGTCGCCGGGTCCGCCGGCATGAACATCGGCAGCCGGTCCAGATAGGCCTTGCTGCCCGCCCGGTCCTGGGTGCGCTTGAAGATCTCCAGGAAGTGGTCGTCGAAGAAGAAGACCCACGTGTACCAGTCCGTGACGAGGTCGAGGGCCTCCGCGTCGCAGTCGGGGTGGGTGTACGAGCAGAGCAGCGCGTAGTCGTGGGAGTCGAGGTCGTGCTGCTCCCAGACGCCGGAGCCCTCCAGCATCCCCATCTCCCGCGCCCAGTCACGGGTGTGCGTGCGGGCGGTCTCCAGATGGGGATTGAGCCGCGCCGGATACGGAACATAGAAGTCCGGCATAACGAAGGGCTGAGGCATTTGCTGAGGGGCCTTCCGGTGAGCGGGGCTGTGACCGGCCCAGCCTTACCCGTCGCCCGGATGGCACACGCGATCTCCCGAATAGTCGTATGAACGCCGATGGGGTGGTGCCGGAGCGTTTCTCCGGCACCACCCCCCGTCTTTCGGCCACCCCTCCGTCAGGCCTGAGAAACCCGCACGTCAGAGGCCTTCACAAAGGCCACGCGATGGCCGAACTGGATCTCGTAGTACTCCTCCTGGCCTCGGACGACGGTGTGCCCGCTGCTGTCGAACACCGGAGCGAAGTAGTACTCGCCCGGGGTGCGGTCACCCACCACGTACCTCTGACCCGCCGGCAGCTTGTACGGCAGCGGCGACACCGCCTGGACCGGAACCCCCGCCGGGTACGCCGAGGCCTCCGGATAGGCCCGCCCGTAGACCGGCACCTCCGCGAGCCCCTCGCGGGGCGTGAGCACGAGCCCCCGCGCGTTCACCGCGGTCGGCTCCTTCCGCGGGTTGTGGAACCACGCCTGCTGCCCGAGGTACCAGATCGCCGTCCACTCGCCCCGGCGCTCCGCCACCGCGAAGCTCTGCCCCGTCGAGGCGCGCGCCCCGGTGTCGTTGACCCCGGTCGTCGACTCCTGCCCACCCGGCCGCAGCCCGATGTCCTTCACCAGGGGCGCGTCGGCGCTCGGCGCGGTGTGCAGGCGCACCGCCCCGCTCCCGTGCGGCGCACAGACCTCGCCCGCCGTCACACAGCCCGTGTAGACCGGCTGATGGCCGCTGTAGTCGGGCCGGATCGTCACCACTCCGGCGGACGGGCCGGCGCTCGGCGTGATCGGGCGGCCGAGCAGCCGGAAGTAGTGCGCCCAGTCCCAGTACGGGCCCGGGTCCGTGTGCATGCCCCGGATCGTCGAGGTCACCGTCCCCGGCACGGTGTCGTGCCCCAGGATGTGCTGCCGGTCCAGCGGGATGTCGTACCGCTGCGCGAGGTACCGCACGAGCCGCGCCGACGTCCGGTACATGGCCTCCGTGTACCAGGAGTCCGGCGAGGTGAGGAAGCCCTCGTGTTCGAGACCCACCGACTTGGCGTTCACGAACCAGTTCCCCGCGTGCCAGCCGACGTCCTTGAGCGGCAGGTGCTGCGCGATGTGCCCGTCGGAGGAGCGCAGCGAGTACTGCCACGACACGTACGTCGGGTCCTGCACCAGCTTCAGCGTGACGTCCCAGGTCGCCTCGGTGTCGTGGATGACGATGTAGTCGATCGACTGCGAGGCGGGCCGGTTCGCCTTGTCGTGGTTGCCGTAGTCGCCGTCGCCGAACTCCTCGTACGGCGCCGGGATCCACTCGCAGGCCACCGAGCGCGGGCACTCCACCGGACCGGCGGCGGGCCGCCGCAGCCCGAGCGAGTCGACCTGCTCGGTGGCGGGCGCCACGGCGGGCACGGCCGCGAGGGTCACCCGCTGGCCGCTGTCCGTCGTCCGGGACTCCCCGCTCCGGATCACGTCGAACACGTCGTTCGCGTACGTCGCCGCCGTCGCCGAGTCATCGGCGCCCGAGTAGCGCGCCACCGCCCCGAACCAGTCCGCGGGGTCGGTACTCGCCGGCAGCCCGGCCTCCCGCTGCGCCGCGGCGAGCAGCGCCGCCCCGCCCTCGATGTTCGCGGCAGTGGAGTCGCGCAGCTCCTCGGCCGGGATCCCGGAGAGCGCGGACGCCCGCTCCAGGGTCCGCAGCCGGCCCGGCAGCGCCTCCGGCGCGGGCACGGGAGCGGGTACGGGAACCTCCGACGCCGTCCGGACCGCGCGGGCGTCGTCGCCGCGCGCGTCCTCCGAGGCCTCGGAGTGGTGCGGGGTGGACGCGGCGAGCGCCGTCACGGCGTCCGTCAGGTGCATCGGCCCGTAGCCGCCGGTCACGCTGGGCGCACCGCCGTGGGTGTCCCAGCGCGACTGGAGGTACGAGACGCCGAGCAGGACGCTCTCGGGCACGCCGTGGCGCGCGGCGGCCCGCGCGAACTGCCCTTGGAGCGTGCCCGCCTCGGGCACGTCGGCGACGGCGGCCGGCGCCGACGACAGCAGGGGGAGCAGCAGGGCGGCGGACGCGACGGCGCCCGCCACCCTCGGCACACGGCGGACGGGCCGTGGCGGGGGAGTCACACGTCTGTCGGGCGCGGAACGCAGCAAGGCAGCCTCCAGGGGGCGGGGTGACGCGGGGGCGTGCGGGACCGAACCCGTACAGGGGTATCGGCTCCCGGACGATCCGTCAATCACGCCTGCATGGAGGGAAGTTCCCACGTCAGGGCGGGAATGGAGGCCGTTCGGCGGAGTTTCGCGACGAAGGGTCCCGGGCCTGGGACGCGTCAGTGGAGTGGACCAATGGGGCCGCCGCCCGGGAGGTCCGGGAGGCCGGCCGCTCCGGGCCTGCCGAGCTGGTCCGCCGGTGAACTCCGGGCTCGCAGGGCCGCGACTTCACCCCGTAGCTCGGTCAGTTCCCGGTGCAGTGCCTGAATGGCGACGATGGCCACCCCGTTGGCATCGGTGCAGCAGATCGTCCTGTCGTTCTCACCTACCCCGAACGCTTTCCACCAGTCCTGCGCCATGGGCCCCAGGTGGCGTACATGCGGAGGGTCCCAGTGGTACCGCCACGTACTCACCGGCAGTTGTACCACCTGCTCCAGCACCTGGTAGCCATTGACCGGATCGCTGCCGCACACCGCCCCCGACACGGCCCCCGATGTCAGGCCGGCCGGGGTAGCGTCCTGCCGAAGACGCCTTCTGGCGAGGGCCGGCATCCACATCCTGGCCAGGGTCCTTCTCCACCGCCGGCCGCTCATCGCTCCCAGACCACCGCTGTGACCTCGGTCTTCAGCCCACGATCCGAGAAGAGCAGGCTGCCACCCCCACCGCGGTTGCTGGTGTGGTCCACCGGCAGCTGGACGAGACCGTTCCCCAGCCCGCTGCTGTAAGCGGTCTCACCCACCGCCGTGACTTCATGGCCTTTGTTGATCATCGTGGTGTCGTAGGCGGCATTTCCCAGGGCCAGGACGTTCGTACTCGCCACGGCCGGGACGCTCAAGGCGCCGGTGCAGGCAGCCGCCGTGGTCGACAGCACCAGCAGGCGGCGGGTGACTCGCTTCGTGGACATGGAGCATCCTTCCGGCCGGGACGCCGAATGCGTCCGCGACACCCCTAACGGCCTAACGCCCCAAAGGGCACGACCGGCCGCGCGAGTGGTGCGCCCGTACGAACGGGGAGTTCACCGGCACGCGATGCCGGCCTTGTGGTGGGGGGGGGGGGGGGGGGGGGGGGGGGGGGGGGGGGGGGGCCCCCCCCCCCCCCCCCCCCCCCCCGCCGCACCCGCTGCGAGGGGCGTCAGCCCAGGTAGGACCGGACCTCGGCGGCGGCCTCTTCGCCGTACGCCTTGGTGAAGCGGTCCATGAAG
>NZ_JBVJEH010000006.1:0-152083 GCF_055581845.1 Streptomyces sp. NPDC042346
ATCTGGCGTTGATTTTTGGCACGCTGTTGAGTTCTCAAGGAACGGACGCTTCCTTTGTACTCACCCTCTCGGGCTTTCCTCCGGGCTTCCCTTCGGTCTTTCGTGTTTCCAGCTTAGCAGACCCGGTTTCCCGTTTTTGCCACCCGCTGGAGCGGGCTGCTGGGACCGAAATTCGCTTTCGCGTTTTCCGTTCCCGGCGGGGTCAAACATTACCAGGCTTTCTCGGTCCCCCTGACCACTCCCCCGGCGAGCTGACGCACGCAGAGGTGTAGACCACTGGGGTTAGGATCTGGCTTGATAGGTGCTGCCGACCCGCGACTCAAGGCCGCGTTGGGGTCAGGCAGGAGTACGACAGTACATCCCACCGTCAGTAGAGGCAAATCGTTTCGGGTCAGCCCTAGGTCCGCCAAGTGGTACGTCTCGTGCGGAACTGGGACTTCTTATGACTTACGCTTCTGAACAGTACGCCGTCCAGGACAGGTAGTGACGGCGCCACACAATCTCCGCCCCTGGGAGGCTTCCCATGACAACCGTGACGTCGCCGCTTGCTGGACGCGCCATCGGTCTCGCCGCAGTTCCCGACCCGGTCTTCTCCGGTGCGATGGTCGGTCCCGGTACCGCCATCGATCCCGTGCGTGAGCCTTCGGAGGCGGTGTCCCCCATCGACGGGGTCGTCGTCTCCATGCACCCGCACGCCTTCGTCGTCGTCGACAACGAGGGACACGGTGTCCTCACCCACCTGGGTATCGACACCGTTCAGCTCAACGGCGAGGGCTTCGAGCTCCTCGTCAACAAGGGTGACACCGTGGCGCGCGGACAGGCCGTCGTGCGCTGGGACCCCGCCGCCGTCGAGGCCGCGGGCAAGTCCCCCATCTGTCCCATCGTGGCCCTGGAGGCCACTGCGGACTCGCTCTCCGATGTCGCCGAGGACCGCGACGTCAAGGCCGGCGACCAGCTCTTCAACTGGAGCTGAGTCGGTTCGTCCTCGTGACGACCGCGAGTTCGACATTCAACGCGGCGGCCCGGGCCGCCGCTCAATCGGAGACGGGTGAGATGGAGACAACGCTGCGAGGCGTCGGCGTCAGCCACGGTGTGGCGATCGGCGAGGTCCGGCACATGGGCACGGCGGTTCTCGAACCGCCGGCCAAGCAGATTCCGGCCGACGAGGCGGAGCGCGAACAGGGGCGCGCCCGCCAGGCGGTGGAAGCTGTGGCCGCGGACCTGATCGCACGAGGCAATCTGGCCGGCGGCGAGGCCCAGGCGGTGCTGGAGGCCCAGGCGATGATCGCCCAGGACCCGGAGCTCATCGCCGACGTCGACCGCCGGATCGTGGTCGGCAGCACCGCGGAGCGCGGTATCTACGACGCGTTCTCGCACTACCGGGAGCTGCTCGCGGGTGCCGGTGAGTACATGGCCGGGCGCGTCGCCGACCTCGACGACGTGCGGAACCGGATCGTCGCCCGGCTTCTCGGTGTCCCGATGCCGGGTGTGCCGGACAGCGACGAGCCGTACGTGCTGATCGCGCGGGACCTCGCTCCCGCCGACACCGCGCTGCTCGACCCGACGCTGGTGCTCGGGTTCGTGACGGAGGAGGGCGGGCCGACCAGCCACAGCGCGATTCTCGCGCGGGCGCTGGGTGTGCCGGCCATCGTCGCGCTGCCGGGCGCCGGTGAGCTGGCCGAGGGCACGCTCATCGCCGTGGACGGTTCGACCGGTGAGCTCTTCGTGGATCCGAGCGAGGAGAAGAAGGCGGAGCTGACGCAGGCCGCCGCCGCGCGGAAGGCCGCGCTGGCCTCGTCCAGCGGTCCGGGTGCGACCTCGGACGGGCACAAGGTGCCGCTGCTCGCCAACGTCGGCGGTCCTGCGGACGTGCCGGCGGCGGTGGAGGCGGGTGCCGAGGGCGTCGGTCTGTTCCGTACGGAGTTCCTCTTCCTGGACGACAGCAAGCACGCTCCGTCCGAGGAGAAGCAGATCGAGGCCTACCGCAAGGTGCTCGAGGCGTTCCCCGAGGGCCGTGTGGTCGTGCGGGTGCTCGACGCGGGTGCGGACAAGCCGCTGGAGTTCCTGACGCCGGTCGACGAGCCGAACCCGGCGCTCGGTGTGCGGGGGCTGCGGTCGCTGCTCGACCACCCGGACGTGCTGCGGACGCAGCTGACCGCGCTGGCGAAGGCGGCCGAGGGGCTGCCCGTGTACCTCGAGGTCATGGCGCCGATGGTGGCCGACCGTACGGACGCGAAGGCCTTCGCCGACGCGTGCCGTGAGGCGGGGCTGCGGGCGAAGTTCGGTGCGATGGTCGAGATTCCCTCGGCCGCGCTGCGGGCGCGCTCGATCCTCCAGGAGGTCGAGTTCCTGTCGCTGGGCACCAACGACCTGGCGCAGTACACCTTCGCCGCCGACCGTCAGGTCGGTGCGGTGTCGCGGCTCCAGGACCCGTGGCAGCCGGCGCTGCTCGACCTGGTGGCGCTGTCCGCCGACGCGGCCAAGGCCGAGGGCAAGAGCTGTGGTGTCTGTGGCGAGGCCGCTTCGGACCCGCTGCTCGCCTGTGTCCTGACGGGTCTGGGGGTCACCTCCCTGTCCATGGGTGCCGCGTCGATTCCGTACGTGCGGGCGACGCTGGCCAAGTACACGCTGGCGCAGTGCGAGCGGGCCGCTGCCGCGGCGCGTGCCGCCGACACCGCGCACGAGGCGCGTCTTGCCGCGCAGGCGGTGCTGTCCGGGGAGTGATCCCCGGCCGGTTGCCGGCGTAGTAAGGGAAGGGGCTTCCCGTCACTTTGGTGGCGGGGAGCCCCTTCTGCCTTTCCGGGTTTCCGGTCAGTGGTGGGCGGGCCACTCGTCGTCGGGGTCGGGGGCGAGGGGGAAGCCGGCGCGGTAGTCGACGTCCGGCTCCGGGGAGAGGGGTTCTCCGGTGCGGGCGTCGGTGCAGTAGGCGGCGAAGACCTCCGCCTCGGTGAGGGGGGTCAGGGTGCCGTCGGTGAGGCGCCAGCCGTGGAGGCGGTCGCGGGCGGCGGGGGCGGTGGTGCGGAGGACGAGGCCGCCGGGGGCCGCGAGGGCGATGCCGGCGGCGAGGACCGCGGTGAACTCGGCGGCGGTCGCGTCGTCCGGGGGTGTCGTGCCGTGGGCGTGGAGGACCGCGAGGAGTTGGTCGTCGGCTGCGGGAACGCTGCAGACGAGGTGGTGGGCTCCGGGTCCTGCCGCTTCGAGGAGGCGTACCAGCAGGCGGGAGGCCTGGGCGAAGGCCGCCTTGCCGATGTCCTTGCCGCAGGTCGCGCAGTCGCCCGCGGTGGCGAGGACGGTGGTCGCGTACTCCCAGGTGGCCTGGCGGACCGCTGTGTCGACGAGTTCCGGCAGGAGTGCGCTCAGGGGTTGTCCTGTGTAGGTGACGCGGGCTCCTGTGGTCGCGAGGTGCGCGGTGAAGCGGCTGCGGCTCGTGGGGTGGTCCGGGTCGATCGCCGTCTCCGCGCAGTAGGCCTCGTACTCCTCGGGGTCGAAGAGGGTGACCGTCGTGTGTCCGCCCTGGGTCGCGAGGGTTTTGAGGAGGGCCTCGATCTGCTGGAGGTAGGTCGTGTGGTCGTCGAAGACGAAGGTGCTGTAGCGGCGCATGGCGGCGAAGTCCTGTGCGTCGGCGAGGAGGCCGACGGTGCTGGGGACCTCGCGGCGCAGGGCGCGGCGGAGATGGGTCGTGGTGGTGCCGGTCCTGGTCATGTCTCCCCCTGGTGACAGTCCGATCAGTACTCACTCACCGTAACCTTCACCACTGACAGTGACGGTTCGGTGAGGCGTCGGCGGACCAGGCGGTTCTGGGCGGCGCAGGTGGCGACGAGTGCCGCGCCGAGGAAGGGCCAGCCGAGCGGGCCCGTGGAGACGAGTCCCGTCATGAGGAGGGGGCCGGCGAAGCGCTGGGTGGACTGGGCGAGTCCGTGGACGCCGAGGTAGGCGCCCTGGGCGTCGTCCGGGGAGAGGGCGACGGAGATCTCCCAGGAGGCGATGGTGTGGATCATCTCGGCGAAGGTGAGGACGACGGCCGCGGTGATCAGGGCCGCGATGGAGAGGGTGGGGCCGGTCAGGGCTGATGCGGCGACGGCGAGGGTGCCCGTCGCGAAGAGGGCTGCCAGCGGGGTGTAGAGGCGGCGGGCGGCTTCGGTGGTGGCGCCGAAGCGGGAGAGCGGGACCTGGAAGACCACGACGAGGGCGCTGTTGAGGACCAGGAGGAGGGGTGCCAGGCCGACGGGGGCCTCGGTGGCGTGGACGATCCAGAGGGGCAGGGCGACCTGGAGGATCGAGTCGTGGAGGAAGAAGACGCCGTCGGCCGCGGTGAAGGCGAGGAAGCCGCGGTCGCGCCAGGGGTTGGAGGGCTTGGCGGTCGCGGTCGCGTCGGTGGAGGCCGCGACGACGCGGGAGGCCGCGGGGGCGGGGGGTTCGGCGCAGCGGAGGGTGAGCGCGGCCATGACGAGGTAGGAGAGCGCGTCGCCGATGAGGAGGAGCTGGAAGGCGGTGGTGGAGCCGACGGCGAGGGCCGCTGCCGCGCCGAGGCCGCCCAGGGTCCAGCCGATGTTGGAGGTCGTGCGGTTGATGGCCTGGTAGCGGACGCGGTCGGGGCCTGCGACGCGGGCCGCGTAGAGCTTCGTGAGGACGTTGGTGGCGCGGTCGGGGAGGGCGCCGACGGCGGAGAGCAGGACGAGGAGTACGTAGTCGTCGGTGGTGAGGAGGGCCAGGAGGGCGGCCGCGCGGAGGAGTTGGGCGCCGATGATGACGCGGACGAGGGGGAAGCGGTCGGCCAGGCGGCCGCCGAGGGGGGCGCCCGCGATGCCGGCGGCGCCGGAGACGGCGATGAGGAGGCCCACTTGGCCGAGGCCGAGTCCGGTGACGTAGGTGAAGTAGAGGGCCATGGCTGTGGACCAGAGGCCGGTGCCGCACTTGTCGATGAAGCCGATGAGCAGCATGCGGCGGCCGTCGCGGCCGCCGGGGATGCGGTCCTTGAGGGGTGGGCGGGTCGGACGGGTGGTGCGGCTCATGGGTCCCCCTTGCGCGTTCTTTTGTATTGATACATAATGTGTTACGTGGCAGCACAATATGTGATCGACGGGGCTACGGCCAAGGGGATTGCCGCGTCCGTGGAGCGGGGTGTGACCGAGGGCGGGCTCGCCCCGGGCGACGCACTGCCGCCCGTGCGGCGGCTCGCCGACGACCTGGGCGTGAGTCCGGGGACGGTGGCGACGGCCTACAAGGAGTTGCGGCAGCGGGGTCTGATCGTCACCCGGGGCCGGGGCGGCACCGTGGTCGCGGACGTGCCTTCGGTGGCCTCGCGGCGGCCTCCGCGCGTGCCGGGCGGGCTCGTGGACCTCGCCGGCGGCCATCCGGACCCGGCCTTCCTGCCCGTACTGCGGCCGCCTTCGGCTGTCGCCCCGGTGTACGGCTCCCATCGCGCCGCACCGCGCCTCCCCGCGCTCGAAGCCCTGACCCGGGACTGGTTCGAACGGGACGGGGTGCCCGCGGGACACGTGACGTTCGCACACGGCGCGCTGGACTGCATCGCACGGCTCCTCTCGACGGAGCTGCGGCCCGGCGACGCGGTGGCCGTCGAGGATCCCGGCTTCCACCACCTGCTCGACCTCGTGCCCGCGCTCGGGCTGCGGATGGTGCCGGTCGCCGTGGACGGCGAGGGGCTCGTACCGGAATCGCTGCGGACGGCGCTGCGGGGCGGGGTGCGCGCCGTGGTGTGCAGTCCGCGCGGGCAGTGTCCGACCGGCGCCTTCTTCACCCGGTCGCGGCGGGACGAACTGGTCGCGGTGCTGCGGGAGTTCCCCGAGGTCCTCGTCGTCGAGGACGATCACAACGCGGAGGTCGGCGGGGCAGCGGCGTACACGCTCGCGGCGGCGGGGCTCGATCGGTGGGCGCAGGTGCGGACCGTGTCCAAGCACCTCGGGATCGACCTGCGGTGGGCCGGGGTCGCGTGCGACGCGGTGACGCTCGCGCGGCACGACGGACGGATGCTGATGACCTCGGGCTGGGTCAGTCACGTCCTCCAGGAGACGGTGACCGGGCTGCTCGCCGACGGCGCGGTACGGGAGCTGGTCGCCGCGGGCGAGGCGGCGTACGCGGAGCGGCGCGCCGCGCTGATCGGCGGGCTCGGCGCGTACGGGATCCGTGCGGTGGGGGCGAGCGGGCTGAACGTGTGGGTACCCGTGCGGGACGAGTCCGCCGTGGTCAACGGGTTGCGGACGCAGGGCTGGTGGGTCGCCGCGGGGGCGCGGTTCCGGATCGCCGCGCCGCCGGCCGTCCGGATCACGACGGCGACGCTGGCTCCGGCGGACGCGGTGCGGCTGGCGGCGGACTTCGCCGGGGTGCTCGGGGATTCGCAGGCCACGTACGGGGGGTGAGGGGGAGGCGGGGGGCGTGGTGCAGGTGTGGGAGGGCGTGCCGGTGCTGCCGGGGAGTTCTTGTCCTCCCCCGGAGCACCGGCACGCCGTCCGGCAGTACAGCGCTGCTCTTGGCGGGTGGGGCGTTCCCGTGACCTGGGGCGCATCGGGGCTGGCTCGAGGTTCCTTGCGGGCGCTTCGTGGGCAGGTCGGCGGGGTGGTGTGGCCCAGGTCACGGGAACTCCGGCGAACCAGCGCCCAGTGCCAGATGTGGAATCACCTATGAGAGATCGTTTCCGCGCCGGAGACCCGGCGGCGCTGGGCGAGGCGTACGACGAGCACGCGCGGGTCCTGTACCACTACGCGTTCCGGGTGTGCGGCGACCGGGCGGCGGCAGAAGACGTCGTCTCCGCCACCTTCCTTGAGGCGTGGCGCTGCCGCGAGAAGGTGCACGCCGACGGCGGCACCCTGCGGCCGTGGCTGCTGGGCATCGCGACCAACATCATGCGCGGTGCCGCGCGGGAGGCCCGAAGGCGGGACGCGGCCCTGGCGCGGCTCCCCGAGCGCGGTGTCCTGCCCGACTTCGCCGACGACGTCCTCGCCCGGATGACGGACGGGGAGCAGGTACGGGCCGCCCGCGCCGCGCTCGCCAAGCTCCGGCGCCGTGAGCGGGAGGTCTTCACGCTGGTCGTGTGGGCCGGCCTGGACTACGCCGCGGCCGGGGAGGCGCTGGGGATACCGGTCGGGACCGTCCGGTCCCGGCTGTCCCGGGCCCGTGAGCGGCTCCGCAAGCTCGCCGAAGCCGAACTGCGTGCGCTGCGGCGGCGACAGCGGTCCGCGGGACCGGCGGTCGGCCGTTCCTCGGGCCGGCTGCCCGCTGCCCCTAACGGCGTCCGGCCTTCCGTCCGAACCGCCGCCCCCTCCGTTCATCCCACCGTCCGCCCCGCCCTCGTGCCCCGAACGACTCCGGAGAACCAGGCATGAACGCCTCCCGAAAGACGCACTCCCCCTCGGACGAACTCCTGCGCGGTGAGCTGACGGAGCTTCTCCCGCCGCCGCCCGTGCCCGAGCTCGAACCCGAGCGGGAGCACGCCCTCCGGTACGCCGTCCTGCGCGACGCCCTGGCCTCCGGGCCCGCCCCGAGCCGCCCGCGTTCCCCCCGCGCCGTCCCCCGCTTCACCTGGATCGCCGCGCCCGCTGCGGCCTGCGCGCTCGTGGCCGGTGTCGTCGTCCTCGCGCCGGCGGAGACTCCCGCCGGGCCCTCGGACCGGGTGACTGCCGGGCAGCCGTCGGCCCCCGACGCCGGGCCGGTGCTGTCCCGCGCCGCGCTCGCCGCCGCCGCGGCTCCGGCGCCGGACGCCCGGCCCCAGGACTTCGTCTACGTCCGGAGCCTGGTCGCCTACGCGGGGCGCAGCGCCGCCGGGGGTGCCGCCACGCTGCCGCCCGCCCGTCAGCGTGAGGTGTGGCTCTCCGCCGACGGCAGCCGCAGCGGGCTCCTGAGGGAGGCCGGCGCGGCCGATTCCGTCCTCTCCCCGAGCCTGCCCGTGTACGAGCTGGACCACCGGGGGGCGTCGCCGCGGCCGTCCACGATTGAGGCGGCGCCGCCCTCCGTCACCCACCCGACGCATGCGTACGTGGCCACCCTGCCGACCGACCCCGAGGCTCTGCTGCGGCTGATCCGGGAGGAGACCCGCGAGGGCGGGGGCGATGCCGATCAGCGGGCCTTCCGCGCGATCGGGACCCTGCTCGCGGAGACGTGGGCTCCCCCGAAGGTGACGTCCTCGCTGTACGAGGCGGCGGCGCGGATCCCCGGAGTCACGGTCCTGCCGTCCGCGAAGGACGCCGCCGGACGCGAGGGCGTCGCCGTCGCCCGTACCGCCGACGGCGAGCAGACCCAGTGGATCTTCGACCGGGCGACGTCCGGCTTCCTCGGTGAGCGCACGGTGCTGACCGAGACCACGGACGCGGGGAAGAAGGGCACCGTCCTCGGCGTGTCCGCCGTCCTCGCCAAGGCCGCCGTGGCCCGGACCGGCGAGCAGCCGGGCGGCGCCGGCGTCTGAACTCCGCAGACGCAGACGCAGACGTAGGCGTAGGCGTAGGCGTAGGCGTAGACGAAGAGGCCGGTTCCCCGTCGGGGGGACCGGCCTCTTCGCGGGTGCGTCAGGACCTGCGGGTGGCCGCGAGGGTCTCGTAGAAGTGGAGGAGACCGAGGTCGTCGACCGAGCCGGCGTTGACGGCCTTCGCCAGCGGGGTGCCCTGGAGGAGGCGCTTCACGGGGACCTCGATGCGCTTGCCGGTGAGGGTGTGCGGGACGCCCGGGACCTCGATGATGTCGTCGGGGACGTGGCGCGGGGAGAGCTCGCTGCGGATCGTCCGCTTGATCTTGCCGATGAGCTCCTCGTCCAGGGTGGCGCCCTCGACGAGGTGGACGAAGAGCGGCATCCAGTAGCCGCCGTCCGGCTCTTCCAGGCCGATGACCAGGGACTCGCGGATCTCGGGAAGGCGTTCCACGGCCTCGTAGATATCGGCGCTCCCCATCCGGACGCCCTGCCGGTTGAGGGTGGAGTCGGAGCGGCCGTGGATGACGACGGAGCCGTGGTCGGTGATCGTGATCCAGTCGCCGTGGCGCCAGACGCCCGGGAACATCTCGAAGTAGCTGTCGCGGTAGCGGCTGCCGTCGGGGTCGTTCCAGAAGTGGATCGGCATGGACGGCATGGGGTTGGTGACGACGAGCTCGCCGACCTCGCCGATGACGGGCTTGCCGGAGGGGTCCCAGGACTGGAGGTCGGTGCCGAGGCCGGCCGCCTGGAGCTCGCCGATGTGGACGGGGAGCGTGGGGACGGCGCCCGCGAAGCAGGAGCACACGTCCGTGCCGCCGCTGACGGAGGCGATCCACAGGTCCTCGCGGACCTCGTCGTGGAGCCAGCGGAAGCCGTCGGGGGGCAGCGGGGAGCCGGTGGTGGCCACGCACTTCACGGCCGAGAGGTCGAAGTCACGGCCGGGGTGCACGTCCGCCTTGGCGCAGGCCATGACGTACGCGGCGGAGGTGCCGTACAGGGTGGCGCGGGTGCGTTCGGCGACGCGCCACTGGGCGCCGGTGTCGGGGTAGCCGGGGCTGCCGTCGTACAGGACGACGGTCGTGCCGGTGAGCAGACCGGAGACGAGGAAGTTCCACATCATCCAGCCGGTGGAGGTGTACCAGAAGAACACGTCGTCGGGGCCGAGGTCGCAGTGGAGGCCCAGCTGCTTGACGTGCTCGACGAGGATGCCGCCCTGGGACTGGACGATCGCCTTCGGCAGGCCGGTCGTGCCGGAGGAGTACAGGACCCACAGCGGGTGCCCGAACGGGACCTGCTCGTAGACCGGCTCGACGTCGGCGGCGACGAGGTCGTCCCAGGCCAGGGTCCCTTCGGGGGCCGGGGTGCCGAGGAGCGGGATGTGGACGACGGCGCGGAGGGTGGGGAGCTCGGCGCGGAGCTCGGCGACGGTCTCGCGGCGGTCGTGCTCCTTGCCGCCGTAGCGGTAGCCGTCGACGGTGAAGAGGACGACCGGCTCGACCTGCTGGAAGCGGTCGAGGACGCTGCGGGCGCCGAAGTCCGGGGCGCAGGAGGTCCACACGGCGCCGACGGCGGCGGTGGCGAGGAGGGCCACGACGGACTGCGGGACGTTCGGCAGGTAGCCGCTGATCCGGTCGCCGGGGCGTACGCCGAGCGTGCGGAGTTCGGCGGCGAGGGAGCCGACCTGGCGGCGGAGCTCGGCCCAGGTGGTCGGCGCGGGCTCATGTGTCTCGTCCACATGGAGCAGGGCCGTGTCGTGGGGTCGCTCGTCGGCGGCGCGCAGGGCGTGCTCGGCGTAGTTGAGGGTGGCGCCGGGGAACCAGTCGGCCCCCGGCATCGAGCGGTCGCCGAGGACGCGCTCGTACGGGGTGGAGAAGCGGAGGTCGAACCATTCGGCGACGGCCTGCCAGAAGGTTTCGAGCTCCTCGACCGACCAGCGGTGGAGCGCCGGGTAGCCGCCCTCGGCCGGGGCGCCGTGGTGCTCGGCCGCCCAGGCCTGGAAGCGGGTGACGGCGGCGGTGGCGATGCGTTCGTCGTCCGGCTGCCAGAGCGGTTCGGTCTGCGCTGATGTCATGGGGTTGCTCCCTGGCTGTACGCGGTGGCGTGTGTCCCGCGCACGTGCTGGGGTGTGCGCGCGACGCGGCTGACAGGACGATGCCATGTGATCGTCTTTCGCACCAGGTCTGCCCGCCCATGGTCGGGTAGTTGAATATGTGCTCCCACCACGGGTGAACGGCAGTTGAACGGAGCTCGTATCGCCCCTGGTGGGTGGCAGGGTGATCACCATGGACGGTCGTGAACTGGTGCGTTCGATCAAGGTGTTCGGTTCGGTGCGGGGCTTGCGGACGGTGCGGGCGGCGTGGCGGCAGCGGCGTGCCGACGCGTGGGCGCTGCCGCCGAAGGGGGCGGAGCGGGCGCGGGTGCCGGGGCCGGCGACGGGGGCCGAGGCGCTGCCGGGCGGGGGGATCGTCCGGTTCGCGCGTTCCTCGCTGCGGATCTCCGTGTCGGTGGGCGGCGCCGTCTTCTGGGGCTGGGACGGGGCGGAGCCCCTGCCGTCGTACGCGCTGGCCGGCGAGGCGCCGGAGCCCGATCCGCGGGTCTCCCTGGAGCCGGACACGGACGGCGGGTGGCGGATCGTCTCGGAGCGGGTGACGGTGGCGGTCTCCCGGCACGGGGCGGTGGAGATCCGGACGCCGGGCGGGGTGATGCTGCGCCGGGACCTCCCGCCGCGCTGGTGGGAGCAGGTGGAGGCGGCCGGTGCGGCCGTTCGGTGGGTGCAGCGCAGCGAGGTGCCCGCGGACGCGCGCTTCTTCGGTCTCGGCGGGCGGGCGGCGGGGCCGCGGCTGCGGGACGGCTCGTACCGGCTGTGGAACACCGATCCCAAGGGCGGCTTCGTCCCGGGGGACGATCCGCTGTATCTGACGATGCCCGTGCAGTTCGTCGTCTCGGACGCCGGGACGCATCTCGCGTTCCACGACAACTCCTGGGACGGACGGGTCACCCTCGCCGAGGGCGAGGAGGGTGCCGGGTCGGGGCACGACCGGCCGGGGACCAGCGAGGTCCGGATGGGGGGCGGGCCGCTGCGCTGCTGGGTGGTGGTCGGTACCCCCGCGCGCGTGCTGCACGGCTGGGCGGCGCTCACGGGTGCGCCCGCGCTGCCGCCGTCCTGGGCGCTCGGGCCGCAGCACGCGCGCTGGGGGTTCGGCAGCGCGGCGGAGGTGCGGCGGGTGGTCGCCGGGTACCGGGAGCGGGGGCTCCCCCTGTCCGCCGTGCACCTGGACATCGACCACTACGACGGGCACCGGGTGTTCACCGTCGACCGGGAGCGGTTCCCGGACCTGCCGGGGCTCGCGGCGGAGCTGCGGGAGCAGGGCGTCCGGCTCGTGTCGATCGTGGACCCGGCGGTGAAGGCGGAGCCGGGGAACGCCGTGTACGACGCCGGTGTGGCCGCCGGGGCCTTCGTGAAGGACGCCCGGGGGCGAGAGGTCCGCGGCGAGGTGTGGCCGGGCGAGTGCGCGTATCCGGACTTCACCGATCCGGCGGTACGGGAGTGGTGGGGCGGCCTGTACGAGGAGCGGCTCCGGCAGGGCTTCTCCGGGGTGTGGCACGACATGAACGAGCCGGTGTCCTTCGCTCCCTTCGGCGACACGACGCTGCCGCGCTCGGCGCGGCACGCGCTGGACGGGCGGGGCGGCGACCACCGGGAGGCGCACAACGTGTACGGGCTCACGATGGCCCGCGCCGGGTACGACGGGCTGCGCCGGCTGCGGCCCGACGAGCGCCCCTTCCTCTTCTCCCGGTCCGGCTGGGCGGGCATGCAGCGGTACGGCGGGACCTGGTCGGGCGACGTGTCGACCGGGTGGCCGGGGCTGCGGGCCTCGCTCTCCCTGGTCCTGGGGCTCGGGCTGTGCGGGGTGCCGTACTCGGGTCCGGACGTCGGGGGGTTCGACGGGAGTCCGTCGCCCGAGCTGTACGTGCGCTGGTTCCAGCTGGGGGCGTGGCTGCCGTTCTTCCGTACCCACTCGGCGATCGACGCGGGGCGGCGCGAACCCTGGGAGTTCGGTCCCGAGGCCCTGGAGCACGCGCGCGTGGCCCTGGCCGAACGGGAGCGGCTGCGGCCGTACTTCGAGACGCTGGCCCGGCTCGCCCGGATGACGGGCGCGCCGTACGTCCGCCCGGTGTGGTGGGGGACGCCGGAGGACCGGGGGCTGCGCGACTGCGAGGACGCGTTCCTGCTGGGCGACGCGCTGCTGGTGGCGCCGGTCCTGACGCGGGGCGCGGACCGGCGGGCGGTGCGGCTGCCGCGCGGCCGCTGGTACGACACGGCGACGGGGCGGGCGTACGAGGGGCCGGGGCAGGTGCTGCTCGACGCGCCGCTGTCACGGGTGCCGGTGCTGGCCCGGGCGGGGGCGGTGCTCCCGGTGCGGGGCGAGGGGGAGGAGGGCCGGGCCCTGGAGGTGTGGGCGCCGGCCGCGGGGCGGACGGGTGGCGGGCTCGTCGTCCGGGACACCGGGGACGGCTGGGAGCCGGCCGAGATCGAGCGGTACCAGTCGCGGCTCGTGGACGGGCGGGTGGTGGTGGAGCGGGTGACGGACGCCGGGGTGGAGCCGGTGGGGCTGCCGGTGCGGGTGCGGGGGCTGTGAGACGTGAGAGGGGGGTGAGGGCCTGTTTCAGCCGGTGAGTGCGCGCGCACGGCGGCGTCCGCCGCGCGCCGGCAGCTGCCGGTGGCGCAGCCTCACCAGGACGGCCACGGCCAGGAAGGCGCAGACCACCGCTCCACAGACGGACAGGGCCACTCCCACGGCGTTTCCCAAGGGCATGGTCGCCATGGCGAGGACCGCCACGCCGATGCTCGTCGCCCTCACGATGCTCAGTGGCTTGTACGCGATGGCGTGCAGGTCATGGGGTTTCGCGTCGCCGCCTCGGTGGCCCGCGCGGACGACCTCCACCACGAGGGCGCCGGCGGCGACGAGCGCCGAACCGACCTGGGCCCAGACGAACGGATCCAGCAGGATCTGCAGGAACGCGGCCGTCACCGAGACCGCCGTCCCGAGGACCGTCGCGACGAAGGCCTGGACGAAGTTATCCCGGGGCAGGACGTACGGCAGCCGCACATGGATCCGCGTCAGGCGTTCGCCACGTTCCCAGGCGGCCTCCGGGCCCTCCGTGGTACCGAGCGAGAACTCCAGGACGTCGTCGGCCGCGTCGGCCTCGACGAGCGGCCGGATCTCGGCGTTCTCGCTCACCAGCGGGAGCCCCGCGACCTCGAGTCCCTTCGGGGTCACGACATGCAGCCGGTTCTGCCGCACCTCCTGGGGGAAGGCGACCTCCGTCGACACCAGTACGGCGCCCCAGCCGAGCCGATCCACCCGGCACTTGCCGTCGAATTCGTAGCTCACCTCCGACGACATCCCCGGGTGGGCGTCGATGAGTGCCACCACCGGCATGTAGCGGATCAGCCGGCGGATCCGCCACCGGTACCTGTCGTCGAGGTCGTCGCTCTCGGCCGCCTGCGTGAGCACGGAGGTGATCTCGTCCGTCTCCGGGCTCCACGCGAGGGCCTGGAGGCTCCGGGCGATCTCCCGTCCCGGCGCGGTGTCCGCGTCACCGTCCGGGGTGAGGAGCCGGTGGACACCCCGGGCGATCTGCAGCTTCACGTCGGTCGACGTGAGCATGTTGACCGGGCGGCCGTTGCGGTCCTTGAGGTGGAGGTCGTCCAGGAACCTGTCCTCGTCCCAGGGGACGAGATCCACGATCACCGGTGTCCGTGGAGCCGTCTGGACCTCCGCGCCGACGAGCGCGCTGAGCTTCGTCCTGACGTGGTGGCGCGCGACGCCCCGGTCGGGGAACTCCAGCCGGTGGGTGCGGGTCGTGATCGTGGCGGAGATCTCGTCGAGCTCCTGGAACATGCGCAGTTCGTCCCAGCCCGGGGCGGCGGGCAGGCCCCGCGGGTCCACGGTGGTCATCGCCGCGGGCATGACGGAGGCGGTCAGGGACCGTGCCGGGGCCCGCCTCTCGGTGTAGTAGGCGACCAGGTCGGCGGCGAGCATGACGATCCGTGAGACCGCCGGGTCCTGCGACGGCGGGTGCTCCGCGAGGTGCTGTTCCAGTTCCATGACCGTGCCGTGCTCCGCCCGGTCCGGGGCGCTGAGGATCTCGGCGACGGAGCGGACGATCCGCGCCAGCGGGACGGCGTCGGGGGTGGGCGCGGCGAGGGAGTTCACCGCCGCGGTCGCGGCCCGGCCGGCGGCCTCGGCGCGGCCGGCGAGGAGGGCGCTGTGCGCGAAGGAGGCGAGCCGGGTGACGGAGGCGCCGGGCCGGACCGCCGCGAGGTGGCGTACTTCCTTGACGTACCGGTCGAGCCGGTCGGTACGCAGCGGCTCCAGGGGTTGGTGGTAGTAGGCGGCGGCAAGGCGATGGGCTCGTGCGTGCCGGTCGGGGGCCGTCTCACGGAGGCGGGTGGTCAACGCCGTACGGAAGAAGGGCCGAAGGACGTACGCCGCCCGCTCGGGTCCTTCGTCGTCGTCGGCGGCCCAGGGATGTGCCACGGCGTCCTTCTGGACGAAGGGGTTCGTGGCGATCTCGCGCGTGCCGATGCCCAGCGCGAGTGCCCTCGCCGTGTAGCTGACGAGCGGGGGGTCGAAGAGGTCGTGGACGGACAGGGCTTCGATCAGTCGTCGCTCGTCGGTGGGCAGGAGGTCGAAGCGGTCGAACGCGCGCTGGGTCAACTCGTCGTTCATGGCTGCCTCACCCGGTCCCGAGCGGTTCGCTGTGGAGGTCGAGGAACTCGCGAATGAGGCCGGGAACGCCTTGGTGGCTCCGGTGGATGCTCGTCGCCTGTCCCTTGAGGCTGTCGAAGCCGAGCGTGGTGATCCACTCCTCGACGGCGTCGGTACCGAAGGGGGGCAACACCATGGTGTGGACCGCGGTGACATGGGGGTACGCGAGGCGCGGCACGTGCCGTCCGGCCACGAAGACGCTCGTGCCGCGTCGGCTGAGCAGTTCGGGCAGCAGATCCGTGCCGAGCCAGTCGCGCATGGGCGCCTCGCAGTGTTCGAAGGCATCCAGGCAGATGACGGGGTTGCGGGGGGCCTCCGCAAGGGTGTCCAGGAGGGCGTCGCTCATCGCGTCCAGCTGGATCTTGTGGTCCCTTGAGGTGTTGACGACCATGTGGATGTTGGCGTTGCGCGCCCTCATGTCGTGCACGTTCACCGTCGCCGTCGACTCCGCGATCTGGGAGCGCACCGCCTGGTAACCGGGGACGGGGACGTCCTGGCGGCGGGCCTGCCGCGCCAGGTCCCTCAGGACGTCGTCCTTCTCGACCACGCGCTCCAGGTCGACGTAGTAGACACCGGACGCGATGTGCCGCCGGTAGATCTCCCGGAGCAGCGAGGTCTTCCCGATGCCTTCCGGCCCTTCGAAGAAGACCGCCTGCTGTTCGTTCCTCCCGTCGACGACGGCCGCGGAGCGTGCCAGCTGCTCCGTGCGGTCGACATGGACGTGTTCTCGACTCGGCACCCCGTCGCCCCCGCTTCCGATGTCCCGACGCGTGTCAGGTGCGGTCGATGCCGGTGGGCTCGCCGGTGGGAGCACTGCCGGTCCCGTCGCCTCCGGTGATCGTGAGCTTCGACCGCTTGGCCTTCGAGCGGAAGAACGCGGTCCGCGCGCCCTTCGGCATCGTGAGCTCGGAGTGCTTGAACACGGAGTCGTGTGCCTGGAACTCCTGCCCGCTGAGGCCGCGCTGTTCCTCGTTGCTCTCGAAGCCCGCGCTGACGCCGGGCATCTTCACCGTCGCCTTGCGCAGCCTGTGCCTGAGGGCGAAGACCATCGCGACGACCGCTGCGACCCCGACGATCGCGATGACGGCCTCGGGCCAGCCGACATTCATGGACGCTCCCCTCCACATCGTCGCCCTGGGGCGACGGCGAGCGGACAGCATGCCACAACAGGCCGGTACGCAGGGAGAGTTGGAGGCGCAGGCGCGCACGCCCGCACTCCGGCGTGCGCCCCCTGCTCAGCCGTACTCCCCCGCGAACCATTTCCGTACCGCCTCCGTGTGGAGGGGGAAGGCCAGCTCCTCCGGGGCGTGGAGCACGTGGTGGCCGCTGGTCTCGTCCGTCGGCGCCGAGGGCGGCAGGGCCGAGGCCGGGCGGGTGGGGAGGAGGCCGAAGAGGAGCAGGTGGCCGGCCGGGGAGCTCATCGCGTCGGCCAGGCGGACGTCCCCGGCGGAGGCCTGGATGCCGGTCTCCTCGCGCAGTTCGCGGGCGACGGCGGCGCGCCAGTCCTCGGCGTGGTCGATGAAGCCGCCCGGCAGGGCGGTTCCGCCCCGCCGGGGCTCGATGGTGCGGGTGATGACGACGAGTCCCGTCCCCCGGTCCCGGTCCGTGACGGGGAGGAGGGCGACGGCGACGGGCAGCGGGTTGCGGTAGGCGGTGTGGCCGCAGGCCGGGCAGGTGCGGGGCCAGCCGGCGCCGGCCGTGTAGGCGGCGCCGCAGGCGGAGCAGTGGGAGTCCATCACGGCCCGACGGTATGCGATCACCCTTTCCCGGCGCTGCCGGAACTGATAGACGGTGCGCATGACAGGACTCGCTTCCGCTTTCCGTACCCTCGCCGTCACCGCCGCGGCCGGTCTGCTCGCCGTGACGGGCGCCGTCGCCGCCCCCGCTCCCCCGGCCTCCGCCGCGCCCGAGCCCAAGGCCCCACGGGAGTTCGTGGCCCTGAGCTCGGTGGACCGGACGATCGTCCAGGAGATGCGCTACACGACCGCGCACAACTTCGTGGGCGAGCCGGTCGACGGCTACCGGCAGCCGCTCTGCATCCTGACCCGGCCGGCCGCCGAGGCGCTGCACCGCGCGCAGGTGCGGCTGCTCGCCCGGGGCTACACGCTGAAGGTGTACGACTGCTACCGGCCGCAGCGGGCCGTCGACCACTTCGTGCGCTGGGCGAAGGACCTGGCGGACGAGCGGATGAAGGGGGAGTTCTATCCGCTCGTCGACAAGTCGAGGCTGTTCGCGGACGGTTACATCGCCGAGAAGTCGGGGCACAGCCGGGGTTCGACGGTGGACCTGACGATCGTGCGGCTGCCGGCGCTGCCCACGCGCGCGTACGTGCCGGGCGAGGAGCTGGCCGAGTGCTACGGGCCCCGGGAGGAGCGGTTCCCGGACAACTCCGTGGACATGGGCACGGGGTACGACTGCTTCGACACGCGCTCGCACACCGACGACCCCCGGATCCAGGGCGAGCAGCGGGCCAACCGGCAGCTCCTCAAGGGGGTGCTCGGGGAGCAGGGGTTCGTGAACCTGCCGGAGGAGTGGTGGCACTTCACCTTCAAGCCGGAGCCGTTCCCGGGCACGTTCTTCGACTTCCCCGTGGCGCGGAAGTCGGTGGCCGGGCACTGAGTCCCCCGTCGGGCACCGTGGCCCTCCCCGTTCGGGCACTCGTGGTCTTCCCCGTCCGGGGCACCCGTGCCACACTCCTGACGGTTCGTCAGATCAGTGGTGATGTGGTGATCGGTGGTAGGGGAGGCCTCGATGGCACGGACACGCAGACCGGTGGTGGCCCGCTGGTTCACCGACGACACGGTGCCGGAGGCGGAGTTCCGGCTGCTCGGGACCCGCTGCACGGCCTGTGCCGCGGTCTTCTTCCCGCGCGAGGACGACTGGTGCCGCAATCCGGGGTGCCCGGGCGGCGGTGACCTCGCCGAGGTGCCGCTCTCGCCGCGCGGCCGG
Organism: Streptomyces sp. NPDC042346; assembly: GCF_055581845.1. Lineage (NCBI taxonomy): Bacteria > Bacillati > Actinomycetota > Actinomycetes > Kitasatosporales > Streptomycetaceae > Streptomyces > Streptomyces sp. NPDC042346. The sequence continues at coordinate 18,142 of NZ_JBVJEH010000006.1, forward strand.
GTCTGGTCGTACACCGACGGCCGGTACCGGCCGCCGGCCCCGTACGTCTCCGACCCGGACGCGCCCTGGGAGCCGTACACGCTCGTGGCCGTGGAGCTGGCGGCCGAGGCGATGGTGGTCCTCGGGCAGGCGGCCCCCGGGGTGCGGCCGGCCGATCTGGCCGTCGGCACGGAGGTCGAGGTGGTGCCCGGGGTCCTGAACGAGGACGACGCGCACACCTGGACCACCTGGAACTGGCGGCCCGTCGCGCGGGATCAGCGGCGGGAGCAGCAGCTCGACGGGGAGGAGCGGTCGTGAACGACATCGCCGTACTCGGGGCCGGCATGCACCCCTGGGGCAAGTGGGGCCGGAGTTTCGTGAGTTACGGGACGGCCGCCGCCCGCGCCGCGCTCGCCGACGCCGGTCTGGGCTGGGAGGACGTCGGCTCGATCGTCGGGGCGGACACCATGCGGTGCGGCTACCCGGGGTACGTGGCGGGCGCGACCTTCGCCCAGGCGCTCGGCTGGCAGGGCGCGCGGGTCACGAGCGTGTACGCTGCCTGCGCCTCGGGTGCGCAGGCCATCGGGGCCGCGCGTGCGCAGATCCTGGCCGGGCTCGCGGACGTGGTCCTGGTGGTCGGCGCGGACGCGACGCCCAAGGGCTTTCTCGCCCCGGCCGGCGGTGAGCGGCCGGACGATCCGGACTGGCTGCGCTTCCGGGTGCTCGGGGCGACCAACCCCGCGTACTTCGCGCTCTACGCCCGCCGCAGGATGGCCCTGTACGGCGACACGGCCGAGGACTTCGCCCAGGTGAAGGTGAAGAACGCGGCGGCCGGCGCGCTCAATCCGCTCGCCCGCTACCGCACGCGCGTGACCGCCGAGGAGGTCGCGGCCTCCGCGGTCGTCGCCGATCCGCTGCGGCTCCTCGACATCTGCGCGACCTCGGACGGGGGCGCCGCGCTCGTCCTGTCCAGCATGGAGTTCGCGCGCCGGCACGGGCGGCCCGATCCGGTGCGGGTCCGGGCCGTGTCCACGGTCTCTCCCACGTACCCCAAGGCGGTGCTCGACCTGCCGGACATCGCGACCGACTCGGCGGCCGCGGTCTCCCCCGCGCCGCACGGCTTTCGTGCCTCGATCGCGCGGGCGGCCTACGAGGAGGCGGGGATCGGGCCCGAGGACCTGTCGCTCGCGGAGGTGTACGACCTGTCCACCGCGCTGGAACTGGAGTGGTACGAGGACATCGGGCTGTGCGGGACGGGCGAGGGCGCCAAGCTCCTGCGCGAGGGCGTCACGGCGCTCGGCGGACGGCTGCCGGTCAACACCAGCGGCGGCCTGGCCTCCTTCGGCGAGGCCGTGCCCGCGCAGGCGATCGCCCAGGTCTGCGAGCTGACCTGGCAGTTGCGGGGCACGGCGGGCGACCGGCAGGTGGCCGGGGCGCGGGTCGGCATCACCGCGAACCAGGGCCTGTTCGGGCACGGGTCGGCGGTGGTGGCGGTGCGCTGAACCCCCTCCGTGAGGAGGGGGTCCCTCAGGTGGCGGCCGGCGCGTGGCTCCGGTCCGCGAGGACGAGGGCGTGCTGGACGACCGCCACGAGGACGTTCTTCACGGACTCCCGGTCCCGCGCGTCGCACATGAGGAGCTCGACCTCGGGGTCCAGGTCGAGCGCGCCGCGCACGCTCTCGGCGGGGAACCGCTGCGCGCCCTCGAAGCAGTTGACGGCGACCGTGAACGGGATGCCGCGCCGCTCGAAGTAGTCGATGGCCGCGAAGCTGTCCTCCAGGCGGCGGGTGTCCGCGAGGACGACCGCGCCCAGCGCGCCCTGGGCGAGCTCGTCCCACAGGAACCAGAAGCGGTCCTGGCCGGGGGTCCCGAACAGGTACAGGACGAGGTCCTCGCGGAGGGTGATCCTTCCGAAGTCCATGGCGACCGTGGTGGTGGTCTTGTTCTCGACGCCGTGGAGGTCGTCGACGGGCCGCCCCGCCTCACTGAGGATCTCCTCGGTGCGCAGGGGCCTGATCTCGCTGACCGCGCCCACCAGCGTCGTCTTGCCGACCCCGAACCCGCCCGCGACGAGGATCTTCAGGGTTACCGGCTCGACGAGCGGCTTCTTGCGGCTAGAGCGCCCGAAGGCCATTGATCACCTCGCGAAGGATGCTCACGTCCGGCAGTTCGGCCGGCGGAACGGGGCGGGTCACATGGACGAGTTCGTCCTCGACGAGATCGCCGACGAGGACCCGGACCACCCCGACGGGGAGGTCGAGTCCGGCGGCGAGCTCGGCGATCGACTGGGGCTGCTCGGAGCAGCGTTCGACGATCTCCACGTGTTCCGGGGAGAGCGTCTGGTCGCGGCCGGGGTCGTCGGCCGCGGGCTCGGGGACCACCAGCGCGATCAGGTCGAGCCGGTGACGGGTGGCGGCGCTGGTCCGGCCGCGGGTCATCGCGTACGGACGGACCACCGGCCCGGCGTCGGCGTCGAACCAGTGGTGGGGGCCGGGTGGCCCGCCCTCGGTCGCCTGGTTCGGCTCGGCTGCGTCACTCATGCCGTCCCACTCACCCTCCGGAGGGCAGGCCGGTCCGGGGGGCCGTCGTGAGGTGGGCCCCGACCCGCTTCACCATCAGGGTCATCTCGTAGGCGACCTGGCCGACGTCGGAGTCGGCGTCGGCGAGGACGGCCAGGCAGCTGCCGTCGCCGGCGGCCGTGACGAAGAGGAAGGCGTCCTCCAGCTCGACGACCGTCTGGCGGACCCGGCCCGCCTCGAAGTGCCGGCCGACGCCCTTGGCGAGGCTGTGGAAGCCGGACGCGACGGCGGCGAGGTGCTCGCCGTCCTCGCGGGTCAGCTGCTGCGAGGCGCCGGTGGGCAGTCCGTCGCTGGAGAGCACCAGGGCCTTGCGGATGGACCCGACGCGCTGGACGAGCTCGTCGAGGAGCCAGTTCAGCTCGCCGTTTCCGTGGCCGAATGCGGAGGTGGTGCTGGGTGCTGCGGCGTTCGGTGCGGTCATCGACCGTCCCCCTCGGGTGTCGTTCCTGGTGCTGACGTGTCGTCGTCCGCGTCCTCGGTGTGCCGTCGTCCGCGCTGCCAGCCGCGCTGCATGGCGGCCATGCGGGCGCGAACCTCCTCGGCGTCGCGCTCGAAGGAGTCGGGCCCGGCGGCGCCGACGGTCGTACGGTCGTCGGCGCCCGCTCCGGCACCGCGGTCGGCCGGACCCTCGGTCGCGCGCAACTGGGGCGCGAGGTTGGCCTGGCGGACGCGGCGGGGCAGCCCGCCGAACGGCTCGGGCGTCTCCGCCGCCACGGAACCCTCCGGTGGTACGGGAACGAGGGTGGGTCCCTGCGCGGGGGCAGGTGCGGGCACGGGTCCCTGCACGGGGACGGGTCCCTGCGCGGGGACGGGTCCCTGCGCGGGGGCAGGTCCGGGGCCGAAGTCGGGGCCGGGCGCGGCGTCGGGGCTCGGCGCGGGGTGCGACCTGCCCGGCTCGTCGACGCGGCGGCCGCGGTCCACGACGAGCGTGGGGGTGGAGCGGCGCGGCAGCGGTACGGGGCCGCGCACGGCGCCGTCGGCGTGCGGGTCGTCCTCGTCGCGGCCGGTCGTCTGGTCGGGGGCCTGCTGGTGCTGCTCGCCGGCCGGGGCGAGGCCGGAGCGGCGGCGGTCGCGGGGCCGGAACAGGCCGCCGCGCTCGCTCTCGGTGTCGAGGAGGTCCGCGGACCGGTCGAAGAGCACGTCGAACTCGTCGGCGTCGAGCGGCGCCTCCAGCTCGACGGGGCCGTCGAGGACGCCGGGGGTCTCGGTCACGTCCGGGACGCGGGCGAGCACGGGCCGGCGGGTGGGCAGCGGGGTGGGACCGGTGAGGTCACCGTCGAGGCGGTCGGCGGCGTCGGCGGTGCCGGCGCGGTCCAGGGTCCTGGGGTCCGCGGACTTGCGGTCCAGACGGAATCCGGCGCCCTGGGTCTCGGGCGCGTCGGTGAGCAGCGCGGCCGGGATGAAGACGACCGCGGTGGTCCCGCCGTACGGGGAGGTCTGGAGCGAGACGCGGACGTTCTGCCGCTGGGCGAGCCTGCTGACCACGAAGAGGCCGAGGCGGTCGGTGTCCGAGAGCTCGAACTCGGGGGTCTCGGCGAGCCGGAGGTTGGCGTCGAGCAGTGCGTCGGCGTTCATGCCGAGGCCGCGGTCGTGGATCTCCAGGGTGAAGCCGTTGGCGACGCGCTCGCCGAGGACCTGCACGGCGGTGTGCGGGGGCGAGAACACCGTGGCGTTCTCCAGGAGTTCCGCGATGAGGTGGGTGAGGTCCGCGACGGCGGGGCCGCCCACGCCGAGGCGGGGCAGCCGGCGCACCTCGATCCGCTCGTAGTCCTCGACCTCGGCGACGGCGGCGCGGACGACGTCCATGAGCTGGACGGGCTTGCGCCACTGGCGGGAGGGGGCGGCGCCGGACAGGATGACGAGGCCCTCGGCGTGCCGGCGCATGCGGGTGGTGAGGTGGTCGAGCCGGAAGAGGTCCGCGAGCTCGTCGGTGTCCTCGGTGCGCCGCTCCATGGTGTCGAGGAGGGTGAGCTGACGGTGGAGCAGGACCTGGTTGCGGCGGGCGAGGTTGACGAACACCTCGGAGACCCCGCGGCGCAGCTCCGACTGCTTGACGGCGGCCTCGACGGCGGCGCGCTGGAGGGTGTTGAGGGCCTGGCCGACCTGGCCGACCTCGTCCTGCCCGTACCGGAGGTGGGGCACCTCCGTCCCGACGTCGACCTGCTCGCCGGCGGCGAGCCGGCGCATGACGCTGGGCAGGCGCACACCGGAGACCTCCTGGGCCTCCTTCTGGAGGCGGCGCAGGTCGTGGACGAGCGAGCGGCCGATGCGGACGGAGATGACGATCGAGGCGAGCAGGGCGAGGAAGCCGAGGACGCCGGCGACGCCGACCTTGAGGAGCACGCTGTAGGCGGCGGGCTGGACACGGTCCTGGTAGCGGTCGCCCGCCGCGGTGTTCTCGCGGGCGAGGTCGTCCAGGACGGGGCTCGCCTCCTCCTGCCAGTAGGCGGCGGTGACGGCGCGCGGTTCGTCGGTGGGGCCCTCGTCGATGATCGACTTCTCGGCGGCCCGCAGCGCGGCGGTCTCGGGGCCCGCCCAGTACTTCTCGAAGCGCTCGCGCTCGGCGGTCGGCAGGAGTTCGAGGTTGACCTCGTAGAACTGCTCGCGGTTGGCGACGAGGTCGGTCATGACGCGGATCTCGGGTGCGGTGATCCGGTCCGCGACGAGGGCGGAGACGACGAGGGCGTCCTCGCGGGAGAGGACCTCGCGGGCGCGGGTGATGCCGACGAGCGAGCGGCCCTGCTTGTCCATCTCCACGTTCTCGAGGGCGTGGAGGGTGATGAGGAAGCTGTAGCAGGGGTCGACGAGCCGGTTGTAGAACTCGAGGGCCTGGATGCGGCCGATGCTGCGCTTCTCGACGGAGCGGCGCAGCGACTCGAGGTCGTCGAGCGCGGCGAGGAGCGTGTTGAGCCGCTGGGTGGTGACGGGCCGCATCTCCTCGCGTACGCCCGGTTCGGCGGCGTTCGCGCGGATCCGGGATATCTGCCGGTCGGTGGCCCGGCGGGTCTCGCGCAGGGAGGCGAGGGCCGTGGAACCCCGGGGATCGGCGAGGTAGATGAGCGACTGGCGGCGTTCGAGCTGGATGACACGGGCGGTGTCCTCCAGCGGGTAGCCGACCTTGTCGACGATGTAGCCGACGTCGAGGAGCTGGTCGGCCTCACGGCCCGTCAGGACCGTCGCGAAGCCCCACAGGCCGGTCAGGGAGACGAGCGGTACGAGGAGCAACGCCACGATCTTCCGGCGGATGGACTTCCCGCGAAAGCGCATGGCCTCCCCCAGCTCGGCCCCCGCGCGCCACGGAGGTCCTTCACGTTCGTGACGTCGCGCGTCAACACGCGGCGTCAACCTTCGGTTTCAAACAAATGGCGGCGTGAGCCTACTACTGCATCACGGCCATCTCGAAGGCGCGTCCGGACGTTTTTCAGCCTGTCGAGTGAGCGTTGATCATGAGATGTCCTGGTATTCGGGGAGTTGGGATCGGCCACTGTGGCACAGGACACCTGATGGTGTGCCATTTCTCCGGCCTGCGGAGATGGCTGGAATTGTGCGTTCCGCTCGGATTCAGGCGAAACCTTTTCCCTCTCCCGAGCGTCATTAGGTACGGGGAGGGTCCTGTCCGCGTAAAGGCGCTCGCAACGGGCAGCCACCCCTGGAGGCGTTCAGTGGTGGGGAGTGACAGGACGATGGAACACGAGTCGCGCGAGGCGCGGCAGTTGTGGGTGGACGACGAGAAGGGCCGGCAGCGGATGCCCGATCCGGTGCGCACCGCCGCCGTACGCGCCGTGATGATCACGTCGGTGACGCTCATCCAGGGGGTGGTGGCCTTCTTCTGCTCGGTCGCGGGCTCCTGGCTGGCGTTCCCGGTGACGGTCAGCGCGGTGGCGTCGACGGTCGTGGCCACCTGGAGTGTCCTCGACGTCTGGGTCACCCGTCAGGTGTGGCGCCAGCGCAACGGCGTCGTGTCGGAGCCGAGCAGTACGGCGCGTCAGCTGCGCCGCGAGCGGCGCGCGGAGGGCCGGTCGGAGACGGCCCGGCTCTCCGAAGCGGCCTGACGGCGCGCTCTACGGCGCGCTTTACGGCGCGTTTCACGGCGCGCTTTACGGCGCATCTGAAGGCTCGTCCGACGGCGAGACCGAGCGGCCCGGTCCCCTTGTGGGGGCCGGGCCGCTCTGTGTCACGGATCGGGGGGGGACGCCGCCGACGGTCAGGCGGACGCCTCCGACGGTCAGGCAGAGGCCACCGGCGGTGCGGTGGGGTCGTCGGACGCGTGCCGGCGGAACATCCGCGTCGCCGTGATCTCGCCGTGGATCGACTCGCCCTCCCCGGCCGCCTGCGGCAGGCCAGGACGCAGGTGCTCCTCCACGCTGATGTACTTGAGGCCGGCCCGCAGGTCGGCGTCGTTGCGCAGGCGGATCACCAGCGGGAACTCGGCCAGCGCCGTCGTGTCGAACAGGCCGGTCGTGTAGAGCAGCTGGACGCCCAGCGCGTCCGACACGGCCCGCTGGAGCTCCAGCAGGTACGTGGCGTTGGCGCGGCCGATGGGGTTGTCCAGGAACAGGGTGCCCGCGTGGCGGTGCTTGTCGCGGCCCCGGTCGTTGGAGCGGAGCGCCGCCATCGTGCAGTACAGGGCGATGGCCGCGGTGAGCAGCTGGCCGCCGGAGAAGACGTCGCCCATCTGCCCGACGGGCACCCGCTCGGCGCGCAGCACCGCGTCCGGCTTGAGGATCTCGACCGAGACGCCCTTGGGTTCGAGAGCCGCCTGGACTCCCCGCAGCAGCAGGGACATGCCGTCGCGGCGCAGGTCGGAGTTCTTCTTCACGGCCGCGCGGGTCGCCTCGTCGACGACCTCGCCGAGCCGCTCCGCGAGGGTGGCCTGATCGGGCTCCTCGAAGCGGATCCGCAGGAACTCCTGCCCCGACCACTCGCCGAGCCCCTCAGGGAGCCGGGAGAGCCGCTGGGCGGAGCGGAGCGTCGCGAGCGACGACTCCACGAGACCGCGGAGCCGGTCCACGATCGAGTCGCGGTTGCGCTCCAGCTGCGCCAGCTCGTCCGTGAGGACCCGGAGCCGGGGCGCGAAGGCCTCGGCCCACTTGGCGGCGTGCTCGGGCAGCGCGGACGCGGGCAGTTCGCGGATCTGCTGGCGCGCCGGGGTGCGGACCTGCTCGTAGCGGGTGGAGTTGGCGTGCCGGACGAGGATGTCGCTCGCCTCGCGGACGGCGGCGTCGGCGCCGGACAGTTCGGCGGTGCAGCCGCGCAGCGCGCGGCGCGCCTCGCCCGCCGCCGTGCGGGCCTCCTCCAGGCTGCCCGTGTACGTCTCGGACGGGTCGCGCTCCTCGTCGGTGTGGTCGCGGAGGAGGTCGCGCAGGAGGGCCGCGGTCTCGTCGAAGCCGCCCGCCGCGTCCTCGGCGGCCCGGTGGTCGCGGAGCAGCCCGGAGTGGGCGGCGCGCGCCGACTCCAGGGCGTCGGTACGGGAGGCGAGTTCGCCGGTCGCGGTACGCAGCAGGACCTGCGCCTGCTCGGCGTCGGCGGGCACCCGGTCCTCGGGCAGCTCGGTGTGCGCCTCGCCGTCCTCGGGGGCCAGGCGCTCGGACTCGCCCCGGAGCCGGCCGAGCTTCTCGCTCGCCTCCGTGGCGCGCGATTCCAGCATCTGTACGAGGGACTCGGCGCGGGCGGCGGCCGCCTGCCGGGACGGGCCGTCGGCGCCGTCGGTGGACTCCAGGAGCTGTTCGGCGCGGGTGCGGACCTTGTTGGTGAGGCGGCCGAGCTCGGCGAGGGCGGCGGACTCGTCGCTCTCGGCGCGGGCCTGCTCGGCGCGCAGGTCGGCGCCGACGCCGACCTTCTCGTACAGCTGGGAGGCGGCCCGGTAGGCCTCGCGGAGGGTGGGGAGCGCGGTGCGGGGCGCGGCCGGGTCCTCCTCGGGGAGGGTGTCGGGGGCGCCGGCGATCTCGGCGCGCTCGGCGCGCAGGGCGCGGGCGGTGCGGTGGGCGTCGTCGGCGGCGCGCTGGATCGCGCGGCGGTCCTCGTCGGCGGCGCGGGCGCGCTCCAGACAGGTCTGGGCGCGGGCCTCGGACTCGGCGGCGTCGTCGGCGAGTTCACGGAGCTTGGCCTGCCAGGCGGAGCGCTCGCGCAGCCGGAAGGCGAGGCCCGCGAGGGCGTCGGCGACGCGGCGGGCGCGCTGGGCGGCCTCCTGGCGCTCGTCCCTGAGCTGGGCCGCGTCGGCGGCGGCCTCGTCGGCCTCGCCGCGCGCCGTACGGGCCTCGTCGAGGGTCGCGGAGGCGGCCTCCGCGGTCTCGCGGGCGGTCGAGGCGACGGCCGCGAGCTCGGCGAGCATGCCGGGCGGGCAGTCGGCGCGCCAGGCCCCGATCCGGGACGCGAGGGCGCGGTCGCCGGCGAGGCGGGCGGCGAGGGTACGGATCTCCTCGTCGCGGGCGGTCGCGCGGGCCCGCAGGGCGTGCCGCTCCTCGTCGGCGGCCTGCTCGTCGTGCATGGCGGGGTTCGGCGGGACCAGAAAGACACCGCTGTCCTCGCCCGTGTCCTGCGCCGGTACGGGGGCGAGCAGGGCGGCGGCCGTGCCGACGGCCACGGTGGAGCGGGGCAGCAGGGCCGCCGTGCCGAGGACCTCGCGGGCGCGCCCGTACGAGACGGGGTCGGTGATCACGACGCCGTCGACGAGCTCGGGGCGGGCGGCGAGGACGCGGGCGTGGTCGGCGGGGTCCACGGCCTGGGCGAGGTAGCGCCAGCCGGGGAGCGCGGGGATGCCCTGCTCGCCGAGGTACTCGACGGTGGCGAGGACGTCGGGGCCGGGCGGCAGCAGTCCGCCGTCGCCGAGGGCGCCGAGGATGCGGGAGTCGTCGGCCGCGGCGGTGCGCAGCTCGAAGAGCTGCCGTTCGGCCGAGGTGACGGCCTGGTCGAGCATGCCGCGCAGTTCGTCGGCGTACCGGTCGAACTCGGTGACGGTGAGCGGCCCCTGGGGGGCGGGTGCGGTCTCGGCGGCCGCGCCCTCGGTGTCGTCGTGGAGAGCGGGCTCCTCGGCCTGGCCGGTGACGCCCGCGCGCTGGCCCGGGAGGGGCGAGCCGCCGGCCGGCAGGCTCAGCAGCTCGGCGAGGCGCTCCTCGGATGCGAGGGACTCGGCGGCGCGGCGCTCCGCGTCGTAGGCGTTCCCCGCGGCCTCGGCGGCGTCCGCGGCGCGGGCGGCGGCGAGTTCGGCGCGGGACTCGCCGGCTGCGGCCTCGCGGGCGCGGTCGGCGGCGGTACGGGCCTTCTCGCGGGCCGTGTCCCAGGAGGCGACCGCGGTCTTCTCCGCGTCGCTCGCGGCGAGGGCGGCCCGGGCCGGGTCGGCGTCGGGCTCGGAGTCGTCGAGCCAGCCGGCCCGTACGGCCTCCGCGGTCTCCTGCTCGACCTCGGCGAGGCGCTGGCGCAGGTGGCCGGCCTCGCTGCGGGCCCGCTGGGCCTCGGTGGCGGCGGCCGTGGCGTCCCGGTGGGCGGTCTCGCTCGCGTCCTGGAGCGCCGTGGAGCGCTCCTCCTCCTCGGCCGCGTGGCGCTCGCCCTCCTCGGCGGCGGCGGCGAGGGCCCGTACGAGATCGGCGGCGGCCTTCGCGCGGGCCGCGAGGGCCGGGGCGGCGTCCCGCTCGGCCTCGCGGATGGCGGCGGCCACGCGCGAGGAGCGGTCGCCCGCGGCACGGTGCCGGAGGACGACCTCGGCCGCCTGCCAGGCGGAGTGCATCGTCCGGGCGTCGGTGAGCTCGCGGCGCTGGGAGGCGGCGCCCTTCTCGGCGGCGGTCAGCGCCAGGGAGGCGTGCCGGTAGGCGAGTTCGGCTGAGATGAGGGCGCTGCGGCCGCGGGCGGTCTCGGCCTCGGCGACGGCGTGGGCGGCCGTGGTGACCTGCTGGGCCAGTTCGGCGGCCCGGCCGCGCTCCTCGTCGGCGCGGGCGGAGAGCCGGCGGGCGAGGGTGCGGGTGCGCCGCTCGGATGCGGTGTGGACGTCACGCGCGTGGGCCCGGGTCCCGGCGGCCTCGACGATGCGGCCGAGGAGGTCGACGGAGCCGGCCGTGAACTCGCGCTCGGCGGTCAGCTCGGCACGGCGGCCGAGCTTGTTGCCGAAGCCGCTCACGAGGTCCGCGAGGCCGTCGGTGTCCCGGGTGTCGGTGACGGCGCGGAGGAGGAGGTCGGTGAAGTCGGAGTCCTTCTTGACCGCGAAGAGGCCGGCGGCCTCGCCCTCGTCGGCGTTCATCTCGCGCTGGTAGCGGAAGAGTTCGGGGTCGAGGCCGAGCTCGCCGAGGTGCTCGTTCCAGCGGTCGTGGATCTCCTCCCAGACCACCTCGAGGTGCGGGTAGGCCTTGCCGGCCTCGGTGAGGGCGTCGCGGAAGCCCTTCATCGTGCGGCGGCGGCCGGTGGCTCCGGAGGCACCCTCGACGGGCCGCCGGACGGAGGTCGCCTCGGCGACGGGGAGGTTGTCCAGGCTGAGCCCGGGGCCGGGGCGGAAGGAGTACCAGGCCTCGGCGAACTTCCTCGGGTCGTTGGAGACCTGGCGGCCGCGCCACTCGCTGGCCTTGCCGACGACGACGAGTTCACCCGTGAGGGTGTGCTGCCACTCCAGGGCGACGTGTCCGCAGTCGTCGGCCAGGAGGAACTTGCGCAGCACGCCGGAGCTGGCGCCGCCGAGGGTGTTGCGGTGGCCGGGCAGCATGACCGAGAAGATCAGCTTGAGGAGGACGGACTTGCCGCCGCCGTTCTCCAGGAAGAGCACGCCCGCGGGCGCGGGGCGGCGCGGCGGGCCGACCGGCTCCTCCTCGAAGAACTCCGCCTGTGTGGGAGCGGGGTGGGGCACGGGCGCGCCGACTCCGCGCAGGTCCAGGACGGTGTCGGCGTAGCGCGCACCGGCGGGGCCGATGGAGTAGAGGCGGACCCGGGACAGCTCGTACATGGCGGGGGACTCTCGTGCTCGTCGTGCTCAGGAAGGTCGGATGCGCGGCGCGGGCGGTTGCGCGGGGCGGATGCGCGGCGCGGGCGGTTACGCGGGGCGGTTACGCGTGGAACGGGAGGCCCGCGTCGGCGGCGAGCTCCAGGTCGTCGCCCTCGGGCGGCGGCACGAGGGTCGCCGAGCCGTCGCTGACCGGCACGACACCCAGTTCGAGGAGCTCGGCCATGGCGGCGGAACCGGCCATGTCGCGGACCTGGAGCTGGTAGCGGGCGGTGGTGCGGTAGGAGCCGCCGCCCTCGTCGCCGGTGCGCTGGAGGAAGCCGGAGTCGGTGAGGAAGGCGGCGGCCTTGCCGACGATGCCGGTGGTGGATCCGGCGAGGCGGCGGGCGTCCTTCGTGGCACCGGTGGCGCTGCGGCGGGCGTAGATCCGCCAGCCGGCCTCCAGGCCGGGGGCGTCGGAGGCCGGGTCGGTGTTCTCGCCCTGCTCCTCGGCCCGCTGCTCCAGGCGCAGACAGGCCTGGCGGACGAAGGCGTCGACGCCGTTGACGGTGAGGCGGCCGATGTAGCCGTCGTCGGCGAGGTCCTCGGGACGGGGGAAGGCCATGGCGGCGACGGCGAGGTGGGCCAGACCGTGGAGGAACCGGTCGGCGGAGTCCGTCGAGGCGCGGCGGGCGTAGTCGCCCATGCGGACGGCGAAGACGGAGTCCTCGCCGGCGGTGACGGCCATCCCGGCGCGCGGGGAGACCTCCAGGACGACGAGTCCGAGGCCGGTGGCGACGGCGTCGGCGAGGCGCGCGAAGGCGGGGTCCTCGCGGTAGCGGCGGAGCAGCTCGGTGTACTCGGCGTCCCGGGCCGGCAGCAGCTTGGGCTGGAGCCCGAAGGAGACGAGCCGGGCCGCGTCGGCCGCGTCGGCGGGGGTGACGGCGGACTGCGAGGAGGGGGTGGGCGCGGGGGCCGCCTGGGGGTGCGGGGGCTCCTGCTCGCTCCACGCGTCGGCGTACTCGGCGTGGGTTTCGCTCACGGCTGGGGCTCCTCGGTGCGGCTCTCGGGCGGTACGTCGTCGGTGACGGGTCGGGGCAGGGGCAGCGGAACGGGGGTGACGGCCGCCGGAGCGGGCGCGGGGCGGCGGGCCGGCGCGACCGGCTCCGTGGTGAGCCGCACGGCGCGGACGGTCGGGACGCTCCTGCGCCGGGACGCGGCGTCGGTGCGGGACGGCTCCGGCGCCGGTACGGCCCCGAGCCGGGGCTTCGTACCGGGCTCGTTCCGGGACTCGGCGCCGGTCTCGCCGCGCGCGCCGCCGGGCCGGTCCACGACGACGGCCCGCACCCGCGGGCCGGGTTCGGCACGGTTCCCGCCCGCTCCCGGGCGGCCCGGCTCGGGCTCCGGCTGCGGGTCGGCCTCGGGCTCCTGCCCAGGCTCCTGCCCGGCCTCTGCCGTCTCCTGCTCGGTCGCCGCCGTCTCCGGCCTGGGGCCGGGTACGACGGTGGCCTCGGTCGAGGTCAGGGCCTGCGTCGAGGCCGCGGTCGGGGTCTGCTCGACAGCCGTGGACGTCCCGTCAGCCGGAGGCATCCCGTCAGCCGGGGCTGTCGTGGGCGCAGGCGTGAGCGGCTCGGCCGGGTCCGGTGCGGTGGTGTCGGGGACGATCGGGGTGACGGTCACGTGGCCTCCGAGCGGTCGGCGGCCATGCCCACCGCGTCGAGGAGGGCCGTACCGACGATGAGGTCGGCGCCGCCGAACTCGGGGTCGTCGAGCGGCGTGCCGTCGTCGACGGCGAAGAGGAGGCGCTCCTCGCCCTGGCGGTAGGCCGTGCCGACCGGCGGGCTGGCCGCGTGCACGGCGAGCAGGGCGACGAGGTACGGCAGGTCGTCGTCGAGGCGGCGGGCCTCCGCCAGCAGGCCGGAGAGGCGGCGCGGGGCGTCGTGCTCCAGGTCGAGGAGCCGCATGGCGCTCGCGAGCTGCTCCTCGCTGAAGCGGGAGTCGTCGGGGGTGGCGATGAGGTCGGGCTCGGGCATCTCCGCGCCGAGGTGCTCGCGCTCGACGGGCGGCGTGAGGAGCAGGTCGACGAGGTCGCCGAGGCGGACGGAGGCGGGGGTGCGCAGTCCGGTGCCGTGGGCGAAGAAGGCGTCGGTGACCCGGCCGGCCTGCTCGACGGGGAGCGGCAGGATCGGGGCGACGAGCTGCCCGTACAGGTCGAGGCCCGTGTACGCGGTGGGGGCCGCGAAGGCCTGCCGGTCCTGCTCGGCGCGGAAGAGCGGTCCGGCCTCCAGGAGGCGGGACTGGAGCTGGGTGTGGCGCCGGATGCAGTCCTTGACGATGTCGACGAGCTCGGCGGCGCGGCGCTTGTGCTCGTGGTCCTCGGCCTCGTCGCGGGCCTTGCGGATGTTGGTGAGGATCGCGTTCTCGTGGCGGTAGCGGTCGGCCACGTGGTCGAGCGCCTCGTCGATCATGTCCGGGACCGCCTGGAGCCAGTCCACGGCGCGGACGTTGCGCCGGGTGGCCTCCAGGGTCTTGCGGAGGGACTCGGCGTACTGCACGGTCCGGTACCGCGCCTGCTCGGCGGCGAGCTGCGCGTCGGCGAGGCGGCCCCTGCTGATGAGGACCTCCAGCTTCACCTCGGCGGCGATCTGGGCGCTGGTGACGTCGGTGTCGAGGGCGCCGACGAGGACGTTGACCGCTTCGTCGGTGGTGCGGAGGTAGACGCCGCCCCCGTAGCCGGGGACCTCTTCGATGAGCTTGAAGTCGTAGTCCCTGCGGACGTAGATCCCGTCGGTGCCGAAGGTGCCGTAGACGGCGCGGAAGCCCCGGTCGACGCTGCCGACGTTGATCAGGTTCTCCAGGACCCAGCGGGCCACGCGCTCGTGCTCGGCGGCGGGGCGGGAGGGTGCCTGGGCGGCGACGCGGGGCAGCAGCCTGGCCACTATCTGCTCGTGGTCGGCGCCGGTGTCGAAGTCCATGTTGAGGGTGACGAGGTCGATCGCGGAGAGGGCCACCTCGGCCATCGCGTAGACCGTGTACTCGCCGGCGAGGTTCGCCTTGCGCGCGTCGAGGTCGTGCAGCGGGGCGGTGCACGCGAGCGCGCGGAGGCGCCGCGCGAGCCCTTCGTCGGCGGCCGGGCCCTGCGCGGGCCGCGGCGCCGCGCTGAGCTGGGGCGGAGCGAGGTCCGTCGAGGCAGGCGAAGTCACGGTGGACAGATTAGGTCCTCGAACTGACAACGGTCGAAACGGGCGCAGATGCGACCGGGCCGGGGAAGGCCGTCGGGCCGGCCGTCAGGGGCCTGCCGGGCCGCCCACCGCGTGGGCGTAGGCGGCGAGGAGACGGGCGCGGGAGTCGTCGAGGTAGCGGGCGAGGAGGCGCTCCGCCTGGGCCCGCTCACCGGCGCGCAGGGCGTCCAGAATCTCCCGGTTCCGCTGGAGATAGGGCTCGTGCAGCGCGCGGGGGTCGTCCACGACGTGGAAGGCGAGCCGGAGTTCGGCGAGGACGCCGCGCATCAGTTCGTCGGTGCGGGCGCTGCCCGCGAGGGCGACGAGTTCGCGGTGGAAGTGGATGTTGGCCGTGGAGACGCCCCGCCAGTCGTCCCTACGGGCCGCGTTCTCGCCCTCCGCGACGGCGGCGACGAGGCCGTCGACGGCGTACGGCGGCTGTCCGAGGCCTCGGACGACGGCGCATTCGACGAGCCGCCGGGTGCGGTGGATGTCGTCCACGTCACCCACGGCGAGGACGCGGACGAAGACCCCGCGGTTGAGCTCGTGGACGAGGAGGCGTTCGTGGGTGAGGAGCCGGAAGGCCTCGCGGAGTGTGTTGCGGGACACGCCGAGGGCGCCGCCGATGCTCTCCTCGGAGAGCCGGACGCCGGGCGGGAAGCAGCCCTCCGCGATCCGGGTCCGCAGGATGTCCGCGACCCGTTCCGCCGTGCTCGTCCGCCCGAGCAGCGCGCGGTCGTCCGCCAGGTCTCCGGCCGCACTCGCGCCGCCCGTGCCGCTCACGCCCGTCACGTCCACAGGGCCTCTTCTTCCCTTCCGTCGTCCGCGGCCGAGTCAACCGCAGAAACAGGGCGGCGACAACACGTCTCTTGTTGGATTGTTGAACAATCCCCTACCGTGGCGAGACCGCACGACCAGGTGGGAAGGGAAGCGCCACATGACCCGGGCCTCGATCGACCTCAACGCCGACCTCGGCGAGGGATTCGGCCGCTGGACGCTGACCGACGACGAGCGGCTGCTCTCCGTCGTCACCAGCGCCAACGTGGCCTGCGGCTTCCACGCGGGGGACGCGGCCACCATGCGGCGCGTCTGCGAGCTCGCGGCGGAACGGGGAGTACGGATCGGGGCCCAGGTGTCCTACCGGGACCTGGCCGGCTTCGGGCGGCGCTCGATGGACGTCCCGGCGGCGGAGCTGGCCGCCGAAGTGGCCTACCAGATCGGCGCCCTGGAGGTCTTCGCCCGGGCGGCGGGCTCGCGCGTCGCGTACGTGAAGCCGCACGGCGCGCTCTACAACCGGGTGGTCCGCGACGAGGAGCAGGCGGCGGCGGTCGTGGAGGGCGTCCTGCTCGCCGACCGGTCCCTGCCCGTCCTGGGGCTGCCGGGCTCCCGGCTGCACGAGGCCGCGGCGGCGGCCGGACTCCCCGTCGTCCCCGAGGCCTTCGGCGACCGGGCCTACCGGGCGGACGGCTCCCTGCTGCCCCGGGGGCAGGAGGGGGCCGTCGTCACGGATCCCGACACGGTCGTGGAGCGCTCGGTGGCCATGGCCGCGGCCGGGGTCGTGACGGCGCACTGCGGGACCTCCGTCGCCGTACGGGCCCGGTCGCTGTGCCTGCACGGGGACACCCCCGGCGCGGTGGGCCTCGCCCGCCGGGTCCGCGAGGGCCTGGAGGCCTCCGGGGTCCTGGTGGAGGCCTTCGCGTGAGCGTCCGGACGCTGCGCGTGGGCGAACGGGCGCTTCTGGTGGAACTGGCCGATGGCGCCGAGACGGAGGCCTTCCACGCCGAGCTGCTGCGACGGCGGGCGGCGGGCGTGCTCCCCGCCGTACGGGAGATCGTCCCGGCCGCGCGGACGGTGCTGCTCGACGGGGTCGCGGACCCGGCCGGGCTCGTGGCCGAGCTGGACGGCTGGGAGGCGGGACCCCTCCCCGCGCGCGCGGGCGAGGCGGTGGAGGTGCCGGTCCGTTACGACGGGCCCGATCTGGCGGAGGTCGCCGCGCTGTGGGGGGTGTCCGTCGAGGAGGCGGTACGCGTCCACACGGCGACCGAGTTCCGGGTCGCCTTCTGCGGGTTCGCGCCGGGCTTCGGCTATCTGACCGGGCTCGGCGCGCGGTACGAGGTGCCGCGCCGGGCCACGCCGCGTACCGCCGTCCCGGCCGGGTCGGTCGCGCTCGCCGGGCCCTACACGGGCGTGTACCCGCGCTCCTCCCCCGGCGGCTGGCAGCTGATCGGCACGACGGACGCGGTGCTCTGGGACGCCGGACGGGACCCCGCCGCGCTCCTCGCGCCCGGCACCCGGGTCCGGTTCACGGTGTCCACGGCCGAGGGCGGGCGGCGATGACCGACCGGGCCGTCGCCGTGGTCCGGGCGGGGGCGCTCACCACCGTGCAGGACCTGGGGCGCACCGGGTACGCGCATCTCGGCGTGCCCCGCTCGGGCGCCCTCGACCCGGACGCCGTGCGGCTCCTCAACCGGCTCGTCGGCAACACCGGCGTCCCGGCGGGCGCCGCGGTCCTGGAGACCACCGTCGACGGGTGCGCGCTGCGGCCCCGGTGCGCGGTGACCGTCGCGGTGGGCGGGGCGCCCTGCCCGGTCCGGGTGGACGGGCGCCCGGCCGCCTGGGGGACGGCGGTCCGGGTGCCGGCCGGGTCCCTCCTGGACATCGGCGCTGCCGTACGCGGGCTGCGCTCGTACGTGGCGTTCGGCGGCGGACTCGCCGTCGAACCGGTGCTGGGCAGCCGCTCCACCGACCTGCTGTCCGGGCTCGGCCCGGCGCCGCTGGCGGAGGACGCGGTGCTGCCGCTGGGAGCGGAGACGACCGTACGCGGGCCGGTCGACGCTCCGCCGTGGCCGGGTCCGCCGGCCGAACTCGTCCTGAGGGTCCGGCTGGGTCCCCGCGACGACTGGTTCACCGCCGCCGCGCTGCGGACCCTGGCCACGCGCGCGTACCGGGTGTCGCCGGCGAGCAACCGGATCGGGCTGCGGCTCGAAGGACCGGCGCTCGACCGGGCGCGGCCGGGAGAGCTGGCGAGCGAGGGCATGGTCCTGGGCGCGGTCCAGGTGCCGCCGGACGGACGCCCGGTGGTGTTCCTCGCGGACCATCCGACGACCGGGGGGTACCCGGTGGTCGGGGTCGTCCGGGAGGCCGACCTGGGCGCGGCGGCGCAGGCGGTGCCGGGGACGCCGGTGCGGTTCGTTCCGGTGCGCTGAACGGGGACGTTCGCAGAGCTGCGCTGAACGGCGGATTCACCGGCCTGCGCTGCGCGGGGGCCTTCATCCGCCGGGCGACGGCGGGCCGTAGCCACCCCCTCCGGGGGTGCGGACGACCAGGACGTCGTCGGGGCCGAGCTCGGCCGTCGCGGCGCCCCCGAGGTGCTCGACGGTGCCGTCGGCGCGTTCCACGAGGTTCTCGCCGAGGGCGCCCGGCTCGCCGCCGGCCATCCCGTACGGGGGGACCCTGCGGTGTCCGGTGAGGAGGGTCACCGTCATCGGCTCCAGGAAGCGGATGCGGCGCTCGACCCCCTGGCCGCCGTGCCACCTGCCGCGCCCGCCGCCGCCGTCCCGTACCGCGAAGGCGTCGACGCGGACGGGGTGGCGCCACTCCAGGACCTCGGGGTCGGTGAGCCGGGAGTTGGTCATGTGGGTCTGGACGGCGTCGGTGCCGTCGAAGCCGTCCCCCGCGCCCGAGCCGCTGGCGACCGTCTCGTAGTACTGCACGCGCGCGTTGCCGAAGGTGACGTTGTTCATGGTGCCGGAGCCCTCCGCCTGGACGCCGAGGGCCGCGTAGAGCGCGCCCGTGACGGCCTGGGAGGTCTCGACGTTCCCGGCGACGGTGGCGGCCGGGTAGACGGGCGCGAGCATGGAGCCGGGCGGGACGCGGATCTCCAGGGGCTCCAGGCAGCCGCTGTTGAGCGGGATGTCCTCGTCGACGAGGGTGCGGAAGACGTACAGGACGGCGGCCATGACGACCGACGTGGGCGCGTTGGCGTTGCCGGGCAGCTGGGGCGAGGTGCCGGTGAAGTCGACGACGGCAGAGCGGCGTTCGCGGTCGACGCGGACCTCGACAGCGATGGTCGCGCCGCCGTCGGTCTCGTAGCGGTACGCGCCGTCGTGGAGGCGGGCGACGAGGCGGCGGACGGACTCCTCGGCGTTGGCGCGGACGTGCCGCATGTACGCCTGGACGACGTCCGGGCCGAACTCGTCGACGGTCCTGCGCAGTTCCTCGATGCCCTTCTCGTTGGCGGCGATCTGGGCGCGCAGGTCGGCGAGGTTGGTGTCGGGGTCGCGGGACGGGTGGCGGGCGCCGGTGAGCAGGGCCCGGGTCTCGGCCTCGCGGAGCCGGCCGTCCCGGACGAGCAGCCAGTTGTCGAAGAGGACGCCCTCCTCCTCGACGGTACGGCTGAAGGCGGGCATGGAGCCGGGAGTGATGCCGCCGATCTCGGCGTGGTGGCCGCGCGAGGCGACCAGGAAGCGGAGCCGCCGGCCGGTGTCGTCGAAGACGGGGGTCACGACGGTCACGTCGGGCAGGTGGGTGCCGCCGTGGTACGGGTCGTTGACGGCGTACGCGTCGCCGGGCCGCAGGTCGTCCGCGCGCCGCCGCAGGACCTCCTTGATGGACTCGCCCATGGAGCCGAGGTGGACGGGGATGTGGGGCGCGTTGGCGATGAGGTTGCCCTCGGCGTCGAAGAGCGCGCAGGAGAAGTCGAGGCGTTCCTTGATGTTGACGGAGTGGGCGGTGTTCTCCAGGCGCACGCCCATCTGTTCGGCGATGGCCATGAAGAGGTTGTTGAAGACCTCCAGGAGGACCGGGTCCACGTCCGTCCCGGCCGCCACGCGCGTGGGGCGGGGCGTGACGCGGTGCAGGAGGAGATGTCCGCCGTCGGTCGCGGTGGCGCGCCAGCCGGTGTCGACGACGGTCGTGGCGTCGGCCTCGGCGAGCAGCGCGGGGCCGTCGACGGTGTCGCCGGGACGCAGGTCCTCGCGCCGGTGGAGCGGCGTGTCGTGGGGTGTGCCGCCGCTGTGCATCCGGACGGTGGCCCGGGGGGCGAGGGGGCCCGTCCGCTCTCCGGTGTCGACGAGGACGGGGCCGTGCGGACCGGCGCGGCCGACGGCCTCCACGGAGACCGCCTCGACGACGAGCGGCTTGTCCATGGTGAACGCGTACCGCGTCCGGTGAGCGGCTGTGAACACGGTTTTCATCGATGCGGCGGGGGCGAGGTCGACGGGGAGACTCGCGTCCGTCCCCGCGTAGCGCAGGAGCACGCGCGCGTGCGTGGTGATCGCCTCGTCCGGCAGGCCGTCGGCGCGCAGCTCCTCGCGGGTCCGCTCGGCGAGTTCGGCGCAGAGGGCCGTCACGCGCGCGTGGGTGCCGGGGGCGTCGAGCTCGTCCTCGACGGACCGCTCCCGCATCGCGGTGGCGTCGGCGAGCCCGATGCCGTACGCGGAGAGCACGCCGGCCAGCGGGGGGACGAGGACGGTGTCGACGCCCAGGGCGTCGGCGACGGCGCAGGCGTGCTGGCCGCCGGCGCCGCCGAAGCTGGTGAGGGCGTACCGGGTGACGTCGTGGCCGCGCTGGACGGAGATCTTCTTGACGGCGTTGGCCATGTTGAGGACGGCGATCTCCAGGAAGCCCGCCGCGACCTCCTCCGGGGTGCGGCCGCCCCCGATCTCCCCGGCGAGTGCCGTGAACCGCTCCCGTACGACCTCGGCGTCCAGGGGCAGGTCGCCGGTCTCGCCGAACACGGCGGGGAAGTGGGCGGGCTGGACGCGGCCGAGCATGACGTTGGCGTCGGTGACGGTGAGCGGGCCGCCGCGCCGGTAGCAGGCGGGGCCGGGGACGGCGCCCGCCGAGTCGGGGCCCACGCGGTAGCGGCGGCCGTCGTAGTGGAGGACGGAGCCGCCGCCCGCCGCGACGGTGTGGATGCTCATCATCGGCGCCCGCATCCGCACCCCGGCGACCTGTGTACCGAGTTCACGCTCGAAGGCGCCCGCGTAGTGCGACACGTCCGTGGACGTGCCGCCCATGTCGAAGCCGATGACCCGCTCGTGTCCCGCCTGCGCCGAGGTGCGGGCCATGCCGACGACGCCGCCGGCCGGTCCGGACAGGACGGCGTCCTTGCCCCGGAAGTGGGCGGCCTCGCGCAGCCCGCCGTTGGACTGCATGAACATGAGGCGGATTCCGGCCAGTTCCCGGGCGACCTCGTCGACGTACCGGCGCAGGATCGGGGAGAGGTAGGCGTCGACGACGGTGGTGTCGCCGCGCGGGATCAGCTTGATGAGCGGGCTGACCTCGTGCGAACAGCTGACCTGGGTGAAGCCGGCGGCCCTGGCGGCCTCGGCGATCCGGGTCTCGTGGGCGGGGTGGCGGTAGCCGTGGAGCAGGACGACGGCGACGGAGCGGAAGCCGTCCCGGTGGGCGGCGGCGAGGGCCTCGGCGACGGCGGTCGTGTCCAGGGGGCGCACGACGCGGCCGTGGGCGTCGACGCGCTCCGGGACCTCGGCCACGCGCGCGTACACCGCCTCGGGCAGCACGATGTGGCGGTCGAAGAGCCGGGGCCGGTTCTGGTAGGCGATGCGCAGGGCGTCGCGGAAGCCCTCGGTGACGAGGAGGAGGGTCGGCTCGCCGCGCCGCTCCAGGAGGGCGTTGGTGGCGACGGTGGTGCCCATCTTGACGACGGCGATCCGGTCGGCGGGGACGGGTTCGCCGGGGCGGAGGCCGAGCAGCGCGCGGATCCCGGCGACGGCGGCGTCCTGGTGGCGTGCGGGGTCGTGCGAGAGCAGCTTGCGGGTGACGAGCCGTCCGTCGGGCCGCCGGCCGACGACGTCGGTGAAGGTGCCGCCCCGGTCGATCCAGAACTCCCAGCGCCCGTTCATCTCCCCATTGTGGCCGTGAGCGCGGCGGCGAGGGCGGCGTCCGCGCGCGCGTCGAGGGGCGCGGTGCCGGTGCTGTCCGCCCAGTGGCGGAGTTCGGCGCCGGCGAGCAGGAGCAGCTGCGGGAGCAGGTCGCGGCTGCGGCGCAGCGCCCAGCCGGTCCCGGCGGTGGCGAGCCAGAACAGGGCCTCCGCCCGGGTCGGCGGCGGTTGTACGGGCTCCCGCGCGGGCGGTGTGCCGTCGGCGAGCCCCCGGGCGGCGAGGAGCCGGTGGAAGCCCGCGGCGACGGCGCGGTGGCCCCGTTCGCCCGGATGGAGCCGGTCGGCGCTCCACAGGTCACGGTCCTCGGTCCAGCGGTCGTCGGCGAGGTGCAGGTGCACCGCGTCGTACCGGTCGGACAGGGCGTGCACGACGGCGTTCACGGAGCGCTGGCGGCGGGCGAGCGGGCGGGCCAGGGGCCCCGGCAGACCGAGCATGCGCCCGGGGTCGGGCAGGCAGGCGGTCATGAGGACGGCGCCGGCGGCGTCGAGGTCCGTGAGGACGCGGTCCAGTCGGTGGGCGAGCAGCTCGATGTCGAAGGTGTGGCGCAGGGTGTCGTTGACGCCGACGACGACGGAGGCGAGGTGCGGCCGGAAGGCGAGGGCCCGGGGCCGCTGGTCCTCGTCGACGTCGCGGCTGAGGGCGCCGCCGACGGCGAGGTTCAGGAACGCCGTCTCCCGTCCCCCGGCCGCGAGCCCGTCGGCGAGCAGGGGCGCCCACCCGCGCCAGGCGCCGTCCACCCGGTCGCCGACGC
The DNA here is from genome assembly GCF_055581845.1 of Streptomyces sp. NPDC042346. Classification (NCBI taxonomy): domain Bacteria; kingdom Bacillati; phylum Actinomycetota; class Actinomycetes; order Kitasatosporales; family Streptomycetaceae; genus Streptomyces; species Streptomyces sp. NPDC042346. Next base: position 40,478 of record NZ_JBVJEH010000006.1, read on the forward strand.
CCTCGCTGAACGAGTCGCCGAGTACGGCGAACCGGAGCGGACCGGTCGCCTCGGCCCCCTTCGGAGGGGCCGCCGCCTCCCTTGGCTCCCCCCTCATCGACGGGCCTCCTCGGTACGGGACGGGTCGGTCCCGGGCGGAAGCGAGGGCCAGGGGGCGGCGGCCGGGGCGGGAGACGGGAGAGGGGTCGGAGGAAGGGACGGGAGAGGGGTCGGAGGAAGAGACGGAAGAAGGGACGCGGCGCGGGACGTGACGGGGGACGGGACGGGGGACGGGACGGGGGACGGGACGGGCGATGGCACGTGGGGCGGGAGTGCGTCGTGGGCGTGGAGGAAGGCGGCCACCGACCGTTCCCAGGTGAAACCCTCCGCACGCGCGCGTGCCGCCGCTCGGCGGGCCGCCTCGGGAACGGCCAGCACCCCCCGTACCGCCTCCGCGAAGGCCTCCGGGGCGTCGGCGGCGGCGGCCCCGGCGGCCCCGACGACCTCCGGGAGGGCGGAGGAGGCGCTGACGACGACCGGCGTCCCGCAGGCGAGGGCCTCCAGGGCGGAGAGGCCGAACGTCTCGGCGGGCCCCGGGGCCAGGCACACGTCCGCCGCGGCCTGGAGGTCCGCGAGGGCCTCCCGGTCGGCGACGTGCCCGAGGAACCGCACCGGGAGGCGTCGCTCGCGCGACCGCCGCTCCAGGGCGCCCCGCAGGGGCCCGTCGCCCGCGACGACCAGCGCCGCCCGTACGCCGGCGCCCCGGAGCTCCGCGAGGGCGTCCAGGGCCGTGCCGGGCCGCTTCTCGACGGAGAGGCGCGAGCACAGCACCAGGAGCACCCGCTCCCCGTCCGCGTACCGGGCGCGCAGCACGGTGCTGCGGCGGCCGGGCCGGCAGCGTTCCAGGTCCACGCCGAGCGGAGCCCGGACGACGTTGCGCGCCCCGATCCGCACGAACTCCCGCTCCGCCCACTCCGTGGTGCAGACGATCCGGGCGAAGGCCCAGGCCGTGCGGCGGTTGAGCCGGTCCGCGGCGCGGGCCGCGAGCGCGGGAGGAACGCCCCAGGTGCGCAGCACCCCGTCCGCCGTCTCGTGCGAGACCATCACCGACGGCACCCGGGCGCGGCGCGCCCACTCCCCCGTCCACCGCAGGGTCGTGCGGTCCGAGACCTCGATCCGGTCGGGGGCGAGTGCGTCGAGGAGGCGGCCGACCCGGCGCCGGTCGGCGAGGACCCGGTAGCCGCCGGTGCCGGGCAGGACAGGCCCCGGGAGGGTGACGACCCGGCCCTGTTCGGTGTGGTGGTCGCTCGCGACGTCGCCGGGGACGACCAGGATCGGTTCGTGCCCGGCGGCGAGGTAGCCGCGGCCCAGCTGGTCGAGCGCGGTGCGCAGACCGCCGGAGGTGGCGGTCACGAAGTTGGCGAGCCGCACGATCCGGAGCCCGCCCTGAGCGGCGGCCCCGCCGCTCGCGCCCGATCCCGGAGCGGTACGCGCGCCCATGACCTCGCCGCTCCCCGGACCCCCGGTACGCGCGCCCATGACCTCGCCACCCCCCGAAGCGGTACGCGCGCCCATGGCCTCGCCACCCCCCGGAGCCGTACGAGAGCCGTTCACGCCGCCACCGCCGTCCGCTCGCGCAAGACCTCCCGGTAGTGGCCGATCAGCTCGTCGCCGAGCGCCTCCCAGGTGCGGCCCTCGACGGCGGCCCGGCCGGCCAGGCCGTAGGCGGCGCGCACGTCCGGGGCGGCGGCGAGCGAGGCGATGGCCTCCCGCAGGGCGCCCGGGTCGCCGGGCGGTACGAGGAGACCGGTGCGCCCGTGGTCCACCAGGTCCAGGGGGCCGCCGGCGGCCGGGGCGATCACCGGGACCCCGCTCGCCATGGCCTCCTGCACGGTCTGGCAGAAGGTCTCGTACGGGCCGGTGTGGGCGAAGACGTCGAACGAGGCGAAGATCCGGGCGAGGTCGTCGCCGGTGCGGCGGCCCAGGAACCGGGCCTCCGGCAGGGCGGCGCGCAGCCCGGGCCCGCTGGGCCCGTCGCCGACGACGACGGTCCGGACGCCGGGTATGCCGCGGATCCCCGCGAGCAGGTCCACGCGCTTCTCCGGCGCGAGGCGGCCCACGTAGCCGACGAGGAGTTCGCCGCCGGGCGCGAGTTCGCGGCGCAGCCCGGGGTCGCGCAGGCCGGGGCGGAAGCGGACGGTGTCCACGCCGCGCCCCCAGAGCCGGATGCGGCCGATGCCGTGGGCCTCCAGGTCGCGTACGGCGGCGGAGGACGGGGCGAGGGTGCGGTCGGCGGCGCCGTGGACGGCGCGCAGCCGGCGCCAGGCGGCGCCCTCGCCGGTGCCCACGTACGTACGGGCGTAGCCGGCGAGGTCGGTCTGGTAGACGGCGACGGCAGGGATGCCGAGCCGGGCGGCGGCCGTCATGCCGCGCACGCCGAGGACGAAGGGTCCGGCGAGGTGGACGAGGTCGGCGCGGTGCGCGGCGATGGCGGCGGCGACCCGGCGGCTCGGCAGGGCGACCCTGACCTGGGGGTAGCCGGGCAGGGGCAGGGAGGGCACGCGGACGACGGCGCAGGGGGCGTCGACGTCCGCCGCCGGGTCGGCGACGGCGGGGGCGATGACCAGCGGGACGTGGCCCCGGCGGACGAGGTGGCGCGCGGTCTGGAGGGCGCAGTGCGCCACACCGTTGACATCGGGAGGGAAGGATTCTGTGACGATGACGACACGCATACGGGTGTTGTCGTCCCGCTTGGCGTGTACCCGCCGACGTCGATCTGGACGGCGGGGGAACGTCCCATGAGCGTTTCGCCGCGGGGGCCGCGGCGCGCCCCGGCCCGTCTCCGGGCGCCCGGGGCGGGGCCACGATCGGCGGGGTCTCCGCCGCAGGCCGCGCCGCCCCGGGGTCCGGGCAACGGGAGGGGATGAGCCGTACCGGTCAGGCCTGGGGAGGGGTCAGGCCTGGGACAGGAACGGGCACGGGGTCAGACCTGGAGGTCGGGTCCTATCCGGTTGCGCACCGCGGTCTGGACCTCGGCCTCCTCGGCCGGGTCGGCGGCGAGGCGGCGGAGCCGCTCGGCGACCCGTACGTCACCGGTCTCGGCGTGCTGGGCGGCCACCTCGCGGGTGGTCTCCTCGCAGTCCCAGAGGCACTCGACGGCGAAGCCGGTCGCGAAGGTGGGGTCGGTGGCCGCGAGGGCGCGGGCCACCCGCCCGCGCAACTGGGACGAGGACGTCTCGCGGTAGACGTGGCGGAGCACGGGCGCGGCGCAGGCGATGTCGAGCCGGCCCACTCCGTCGACGAGGACGGCGAGCTCGGGAGCGTCGGGGCCGGCGGAGCGGATGGTCCCGCGCAGCGCCCCGAGGACGAGGCCGGCGTCCTGCGCCGTGCCGCGGCAGGCGAGGACCTCGGCGGCGGCGGTACCGAGTTCGTCGGTCCGCCGGACCCAGGCGCGGGCGCGGGCGACGGCGTCCTCGCCGCACATCCGCCGGTAGGCGGCGACGGCGGCCTCGGCGACCGTGTGCGAGCCGCCGTCGACGGCGGCCTCCACGAGGTCGAGGACGGCGGGGTCACGTGACGCGGCGAGGTGGTGCAGGGCGGCGCCCCGCGCCCCCGTCGAGCCTTCGCGGGCGGCGGCGAGGAGTTCGGGGCGGTCCTCGGGACCGGCGACGGCGGCGAGGCAGCGCGCGGCAGGGCCGTCGAGCACGGCACCTCGCTCGTACCCCTCCTGCGCCCAGTCGAGGACGGCCCGCACGCTCCAGCCGGGGCGGGGGCCGGCCGGGCGCATCTGGCGCTGCCAGCGGTCGAAGGAGCCCTGTTCCTGGGCGGCCCTGACCCGGGCGCCGACGGCGTCCCGCTGGTCCTCGGCCCACAGCCGCCAGGGCCGGGGTTCGAAGGCGTCCCGCACGACGCCCGCCAGCTCGGCCTCACCCGCAGGGTCGGCGGGGAAGCGGGCGAGCACGGGGAGGGCGAGCCCGCGGAGCCCGGCGTCGTCGTCGCGCAGGGCCAGCTCGTCCAGGGCCCAGGCCCAGTTCGTGCCGGTCGCCGCGTAGCGCCGGAGCAGGAGCAGGGCGTCCTGGCGTCCGTAGGAGGCGAGGTGCCCCAGGACGGCGAGCGCGAGCCCGGTCCTGGACTCCTCGGGGTCGAGGTGGTCCTCGGCACCGAAGAGGTGCGCCTCGATCTCGTCGAGACCTCCGTGGAGGTCCAGGTAGAGACGGGCGTAGTAGAGGGAGCGGTTCTCGACCTGCCAGTCGTGGCGGGGGTCGGCGAGAACGCAGTGGCTCAGGGCCGCGAGGGCCTCGGCACGTGGCGCGGCGAGCGCGTGCAGGGTGCCGTCGCCGCGGCCTCTCTGCAGCATGCCGAGCAGGGTGCCGCTCGGCGCTATGACTGGATCGAACATGGAAGACGCCTCACATCAAGCTGTCGACACGACCGGGGGAAACCGGGATGACCCGGGTCAGGCGATACATCTCTGTACGCCTAGGCCGTGCGGCAACATGTCGGGCCGCCCGTCGTCCTGCGCTTGCCAGTGACCATCTTCCTCTGCCTCTCGTCGGTGGCCCGGTCCGCCGGGCCCGACGTCATGATGACCCACCCATTTCGCCACCGCGACCACATTTACGACGCTGCTCTCACCTGGGGTTCAGTACCCGTTCACCGGGCTCCGAAGAGCTCCAGGAGTTCGGTCTTGCCGAACATGCGGGCGGTGTCGACGGCGGACGGAGTCCCGGACTCCGGATTCGCGCCGCCGGCGAGCAGGGCGCGGATGACGGCGTCCTCGCCCTTGAAGACGGCGCCCGCGAGCGGGGTCTGGCCGCGGTCGTTGGCGCGGTCGGCGTCGGCACCGCGCTCCAGGAGGGCCGAGACCGCGGCGGCGTGGCCGTGGTAGGCGGCGAGCATGACGAGGGAGTCGCCCTTGTCGTTGGTGAGGTTCGGCGGGACGCCCGCGTCGACATAGGCGGCCAGGGCGTCGGCGTCCCCCGTGCGCGCGAGGTCGAAGACCTTGGACGCCAGCTCGATGACCTCGGGGTCCGGAGTCTCGCTCATCGGGTGGAACCGCCTCTCTCCTGCAGTGATGACCTGCGCACGGCAAGCGCGGCCGTACGAGTGAATCGACAGGGTACTGCCCGTCGGGTGACATGACCGCGCCCCACTGAGGCAAAGATCACCGCGATCCGCACCCGGCCCGCTTCTAGCGCACCACCGGGTTTTCGCCACCCGGGGAGACATCCACTGTGCGCCGGTGCAGTGAAATCAGGCGAATTTCACTCTAATGCACCTTTAGTCACATAGATACTTGCTGTGAACCTGGAAGGACTCATGGTGACTGTCCCCTCAACCAGGAGAACACCAAATGATCCTGTCCATCTCAGGCGTGGTCCTGCTCGGCATCATCTGCTTCCTGTTCTTCAAGAAGGACGGGATGAAGGCCTCGCACGCCCTCGTCAGCGCTCTGTTCGGCTTCTACCTCGCGGGCACCGCCATCGCCCCGAGCATCACGGCGGGCGGGCAGAGCCTCGCCGGTCTCCTGGGCGGAATCAAGTTCTGACGCCCCGAGGGGGCGTCGGAACCTGCCCCCTCAACCAGCCCCCTTCCACGAAACCAGGAGTACGACGTGGCCCGGCGACCACTCCCCCGCATTCTGAGCAGCGGCAGCGCGCAGATCGCTCGTAGCCGAGAGATCGCGCGCACGGCCGCCGACAGCGCCACCGACGTGCTCCATCCGCTGATCACGGTCTCCCGTGGTCTGCGGAAGCTGGCCGCGACCGCGCGCGCCAAGTGGGCCGCGACCCCCAAGGAGCGGCGCGGTCCCACGTTGCTCCTGGTCGCGGCCTGCGTCCTGGTCGTCGCCCTCGTGCCGTACGGGCCGCTGCTCGCGCTCGTCACGCTCATGGGCGCCGCCGCGTGGAAGGGGCGCGAACGCCCGGTCGTCAAGACCGGGCCCGACGACGCGGAGATCGCGCGGCTCAAGGGCCTGTACGAGGCCCTCGTGCCGTACTTCTCCGTCCCCGACGACCCCGCTCCGCTCTTCGCCCACGGCGGCGACTGGACCGGCGCCTTCGCGGAGTACGCCTTCGACGAGGACGGGCGGCCCACCCGGCTGAAGATCGCGTACCCCCCGTACTTCACCGACGGCGAGCCGGCCGCGCGCGCCCGCATCGAGCAGCTGCTGCACGCCAAGTCGGGGCGCGGCCGCGAGTACCACTTCGACTGGGACGAGGAGGGCAACCGGCTCGTCATGAGCGTGCTGCCCGCCCTGCCCACCACCATCGCCGCCCAGCGCTTCGTCACCGTGCCGGGCGAGACCGTGCTCGGCTTCACCGACGGGGACGCCGTGCAGCGGACCGTGCCCGTGGTCGCGGCGGACGGCACCGAGGACGCGCCGGCCGTGGTCTGGCGCACCGGCCCCCGCTCCGCCGAGCCGCACCTGCTGGCCGTGGGCCAGCCGGGCAGCGGCACCACCTCCCTGCTGCGCTCGATCGCGCTCCAGGCCCTTCCGCACGGGGACGTCCTGATCGTCGAGGGCGGCGGCACCGGCGAGTACGCCTGCCTGACCGGCCGCGACGGGGTCCTCGCCGTCGAGTGCGGGCTCTCCGGGGCCCTGGCCAGCCTGGAATGGGCGGCGCACGAGACGGAGCGCCGGCTGATCGCCGCCAACCGCGCCCGGCAGGCGGGTCATCCCGCGCCGGAGGACACCCGGCGGCCGCTGTGGATCCTCCTGGACCGACCGGGCATCCTCGGCCACCTGGCCGCCGCCGACGGCCGCCCCGACCCGCAGGAGCTGCTCCAGGTGCCGCTGCGGCACGGCCGCGCGGCGCAGGTCACGGTGGTGGTGGCCGAGCAGTTCGACAGCACGGACACGCTGAGCGAGACGGTACGGACCCACACCCGGGCGCGGATCGTGCTCGGTCCCGCCACCCCCGAGCAGATCGAGTCCGTCCTCGGCTCCGCGCCGCACACCACGCCGACGCCCCAGGTGCCGCCGGGCCGCGGCTACGCGCGCCTCGGTACGGGCCCGGTGCTGCGGCTCCAGGTGCCGGCGACGCCCGACCCGTACGACGACGCCACGAGCGAGTCGCACCGCCAGGCCGTCCTCGCGCTCCTGCCGGAGCGCCGGACGGCACCGGCCGACACCGTGGCGATCGACACCGTGGCCGTCGAGACGGTGACGGTCGGGGCGATCCCTGCCTCGACCTCGACCTCTGTCTCGGTCTCGGTCTCGTCCAAGGCGCCCGATCCGGCCCCCGCTCCCCGCCACGAGCCCGATCCCGCCCCTGCCTCTGCCCCCGCCATGCCGCGCTACGAGCCCGACTCCGCCCCGCGCCTCGCGCCGGACCCGGGCCCGGCGCCCCGCCACGCTCCGGTCGCCGCCGAGGGCTGAGGCGCCCCGCCGAGACGCCGAGAGGCCGGTACGGACCCACGGTCCGTACCGGCCTCTCGCTCTGTGCCCCGCAACCTTCCCCGAGACCTACGCGACGAACGAGCGGGGCGATTCCACTCCCCCGCCCACCCCCGACTCGACCAGGCGCGCCGCGGCGGCCAGCCGGGCCGCGGCCTCGTCGGCGACCGGGCCGCCGACCGTGAAGGGCAGCCGGATGAAGCCCTCGAAGGCGCCGTCCACTCCGAAGCGCGGGCCCGAGGGGACCCGGACGCCGACGCGTTCGCCCGCCTCGGCGAGCCGGGAGCCGGAGAGCCCGCCGGTGCGGACCCAGAGGGTCAGCCCGCCGCGCGGGACCGAGAACTCCCACTCCGGCAGCTCCCTGCGGACCGCGGAGACGATCGCGTCCCGGTTCTCGCGTGCCTGCGCGCGCCGGAGGGTCACGGCCTCCTCCCAGCCGCCGGTCCCCATGAGCCAGTTCACGCCGAGCTGTTCCAGGACGGGGGTGCCGAGGTCCGCGTACGCGCGGGCGGCCACGAGGGAGCGGATGACGTCGGGCGCGGCCCGGACCCAGCCGATCCGCATGCCCGCCCAGAAGGCCTTGCTGGCCGAGCCGACCGTCAGGACCGTCGAGCCCGCCGGGTCGAAGGCGCAGACCGGCCGGGGCATCTCCAGGTCGTCGTCGAGGTGCAGCTCGGTCATGGTCTCGTCGACGACGAGGACCGTGCCGGCCGAGCGGGCCGCGTCGACGAGCTGCCGCCGCTGGTCCTCGTCGGCCAGCGCGCCGGTCGGGTTGTGGAAGTCGGCGACGACGTACGCGAGGCGGGGCGCGGCGTCCCGCAGCACCTGGCGCCAGCGGCCCATGTCCCAGCTGCCGAGCCCCTCGGACATGGCGACGGGGACGAGCCGGGCGCCGGCCTCCCGCATGAGCTGGAGGATGTTGGCGTACGAGGGCGACTCGACCGCGACGCGCTCGCCCCGCCCGGCGAAGAGGTGGCAGATGGCGTCGATGGCGCCCATGGCTCCGGTGGTCACCATGATCTGCTCGGGCATGGTGGGGATGCCGCGCGCGGTGTAGCGGTCGGCGAGCGTCTGGCGCAGCGCGGGCAGCCCGGCCGGGTAGTCGCCGTGCGTGTGGGCGTACGGCGGCAGCTCCTCCAGGGCGCCCTGGACGCCCCGGGTGAGCCACGGCTCGGGCGCGGGCAGCGCCGCGCAGCCGAGGTCGATCAGGGAGCCGAGGGCCTCCGGGGGCAGCGGTTCGAGGCCGCGCGCGGGCAGCGGGTTCCCGGCCGGTACGGCCGTCCAGCTGCCGGCCCCGCGGCGCGACTCCAGGAAGCCCTCGGTGCGCAGCGCCTCGTAGGCGGCGGCCACCGTCGTCCGGCTGACGGTGAGGGCGACGGCGAGCTCCCGCTCGGCGGGCAGGCGGGCGGCGACGGGGACGCGGCCCTCCAGGACGAGGAGGCGGATGCCGTCGGCGAGGGCCCGGTAGGCGGGCGGCTTGCGGGCGCCGGGTCCTGCGGGCCGCGGCTGCTGTGCCTGGAGCTGCCGGGCGAGCTGAGCCGGCCCCACCGCCGAAGTCCACTGAGCCATCGAAATCAGTCCACCTTCATCGAATTGGCCATGGTTGGCACCCGATACCCCGCCACAGAGTGTCATGAGCCAGTCCACTACCACCACCCTGGGGGGAAGTCCCTTGTCCATCGCCTCCGGCCGCCACGGCCGGCACCTCACCCGTCGGCTCGTCCAGCTGTACGTCGGTCTGACGCTGTACGGGGTGAGCTCGGCGCTCCTGGTGCGCAGCGGGCTCGGCCTGGAGCCCTGGGGCGTCCTCCACCAGGGTCTCGCCGAGAAGACCGGACTGACCATCGGAGTGGTCTCGATCATCGTCGGGGCGGCGGTGCTGCTCCTGTGGATCCCGATCCGGCAGAAGCCGGGCCTCGGCACCGTCTCCAACGTCTTCGCGATCGGCATCGCGATGGACGGCACCCTGGCGCTCGTCCCGGACGTCCACGGCCTGGCGGGGCAGGTGCCGGTCCTCGCGCTCGGCATCGTCCTCAACGGCGTCGCCACCGGCCTGTACATCGCGGCGCGGTTCGGTCCCGGCCCGCGTGACGGGCTGATGACCGGTCTGCACCGGCTCACGGGCCGGTCGATCCGGCTGGTGCGGACGGCGATCGAGGTGGCCGTCGTCGCGACCGGCTTCGCGCTCGGCGGCTCGGTCGGCGTCGGCACGGTCCTGTACGCGCTGGCGATCGGGCCGCTCGCCCAGTACTTCCTGCGCTGGTTCGCCGTACCCGAGCCGGAGTCCGAGGGCCCCGGGGCCGCCGGGGCCGCCCCGGAAGAGCCGTCCGTCCGCCCGGAGGTCGCCCCCGAGACACCGGGACAGGCCATACTGCGCCCGTGACTCGCGTACGCCACCCCTATCTCGACCACCCCTCCCCCCTCCCGTTCGCCCACCGCGGCGGCACGGCGAACGGCCTGGAGAACACCGCGGCCGCCTTCCGCCTGGCCTCCGCGGCGGGCTACCGCTACTTCGAGACCGATGTGCACACGACGGCGGACGGGGCTCTCGTCGCCTTCCACGACGCGACCCTCGACCGGGTCACGGACGCCTCGGGCCGGATCCGCGACCTGCCGTGGGCGGCGGTGCGCGAGGCCCGCGTGGCGGGCCGGGAGCCGCTGCCGCTCTTCACCGACCTCCTGGAGGAGTTCCCGGAGGCCCGCTGGAACGTGGACCTCAAGGCCGAGTCGGCCCTGGAGCCGCTGGTGGACCTGATCCGCAGGACCGGCGCCTGGGACCGGGTGTGCGTGGGGTCCTTCACCGAGTCCCGCGTGGCGCGGGCCCAGCGCCTCGCGGGTCCCCGGCTCGCCACCTCGTACGGAGTGCGCGGGGTCGTCGGGCTGCGGCTGCGCTCGCTGGGCATCCCGGCGGCGGTGCGGGCGGGCGCGGTGGCGGCGCAGGTCCCGGAGCGCCAGGCCGGCATCCCGGTGGTGGACCGCCGTTTCGTCCGGGAGGCGCACGCGCGCGGGCTCCAGGTCCACGTCTGGACGGTGAACGATCCGGACCGGATGAACTCTCTCCTCGACCTCGGCGTGGATGGCATCATGACCGATCATCTGGAGACGCTGCGCTCGGTGCTGACCGAGCGGGGGGCGTGGGTCTGAGCACGCGTCGAGCCGGCGCGGCGGCGGATCACGGGGACGAGCGAGGGGGCGCGGCCTTGACCGCAGACACCACCGAACCGGAGGAGTACGCCACCGGTGCCGCCGAGCGGCGGCGCGAGCAGCGCGGCTGGTACTTCTACGACTTCGCGTGCTCGGTGTACTCGACGAGCGTCGTGACCGTCTTCCTCGGCCCGTACCTGACCTCGGTGGCGCGGGCGGCGTCCGACGCCGAGGGCTTCGTGCACCCGCTCGGGATACCCGTGCGGGCCGGCTCGCTCTTCGCGTACGCCGTGTCGGCCTCGATCATCGTCGCGGTCCTGGTGATGCCGCTGGTGGGCGCGGTGGCGGACCGTACGGGCCGGAAGAAGCCGCTGCTCGCGGCGGCGGCGTACCTGGGCGCTGCGGCCACGGCGGGGATGTTCTTCCTCGCTGGCGAGCGCTACCTCCTCGGCACGTTCCTGCTGATCGTGGCGAACGCCTCGCTCGCGGTGTCGATGGTGCTCTACAACGCCTATCTGCCGCAGATCGCGGAGCCGGACGAGCGGGACGCGGTCTCCTCGCGCGGCTGGGCCTTCGGTTACACGTCCGGCGCGCTGGTCCTGGTCCTGAACCTGGTCCTGTACTCCGGGCACGACTCGTTCGGCCTCACCGAGGGCGAGGCGATCCGGATCTGTCTCGCCTCGGCCGGTCTGTGGTGGGGCGCCTTCACGATCATCCCGCTGCGGCGGCTGCGCGACCGGCACGTCCGCGCGGGCGCCGAGCGGGCGGGCGCGGTCGGCAGCGGCTGGGGCCAGCTGCGGGCGACCCTCAAGGACATGCGCCGGCATCCGCTGACGCTCTCCTTCCTGCTCGCCTATCTGGTCTACAACGACGGCGTGCAGACGGTGATCTCGCAGGCCTCGGTGTTCGGCTCGGAGGAGCTGGGCCTCGACCAGACGACCCTGATCACGGCGGTGCTGCTGGTCCAGGTGCTCGCGGTGGCGGGCGCCCTGGGGATGGGGCGACTCGCCCGGACGCACGGTGCCAAGCGGACGATTCTCGGCTCGCTCGCGGTCTGGACGCTGATCCTCGCGGCGGGCTACTTCCTGCCGGCCGACGCGCCCGTGTTCTTCTACTGTCTGGCGGCCGCGATCGGCCTGGTCCTCGGCGGCAGCCAGGCCCTGTCGCGCTCGCTGTTCTCGCATCTGGTGCCGCGCGGCAAGGAGGCGGAGTACTTCTCGGCCTACGAGATGAGCGATCGGGGACTGAGCTGGCTGGGTCCACTTGTGTTCGGTCTCGCGTATCAGCTGACCGGAAGCTATCGGGATGCCATCATCTCTCTCGTGATCTTCTTCGTCGTCGGTTTCGCCCTGCTCGCCCGGGTCCCGGTGCGACGCGCGGTGGAGGAGGCGGGCAACCCGCTGCCGGAACGAATTTAGACGCGGAAGTGAAAGGCCGGTAGTGTACGCCTTTGGCCTGCCAGGCGGACCGTTACTGCGTGCTGCTTTGGTGAAGACAGTGAGTTACATCTGCCGTCAGATGTGACAAAACGGGCACTGGTGGGTACAACAAGGGGCGGCACGACGGGCGACGCATGACCCGGCACGGGAATCTTTACCGCCGACCGGACGTTGACCGGATAACGACGACAGCGACACCTGTCCTGTGGGCGACAAGCCCGGGAGGCACGATTCATGAGTGAGCGAGCTCTTCGCGGCACGCGCCTCGTGGTGACCAGCTACGAGACCGACCGCGGCATCGATCTGGCCCCGCGCCAGGCCGTGGAGTACGCATGCGAGAAGGGCCATCGTTTTGAGATGCCCTTCTCGGTGGAAGCGGAAATTCCGCCGGAGTGGGAGTGCAAGGTCTGCGGAATCCAGGCACTCCTGGTGGACGGGGACGGACCTGAGGAGAAGAAGGGCAAGCCTGCGCGTACGCACTGGGACATGCTCATGGAGCGTCGCACGCGCGAGGAGTTGGAGGAGGTCCTTGCCGAAAGGCTGGCCGTCCTGCGCTCCGGCGCCATGAACATCGCCGTGCATCCGCGCGACAGCCGGAAGTCCGCCTAGCGGTAACCCGGACGAACAACGCCGCGGGGCCCGGTACACACATCGCGTACCGGGCCCCGCGGCGTTTTCGCGTACACACCGCACCCCGGAGAACCCCAGAGAAGAGGGCATCCGCGCACCCCCGGAGGGATGCGCGGAGTACGGCGTGGGTCAGGGCATCAGGGGCGGGCGCGGTTCCTCGGGCCGACGGGGGCCCTGGTTCGCGTCCTCGCGGACGACCTCGCCCTGGACGACCTTTCCGTCCGGGCGGTGGATGCGCGCCTGCTGGAAGGCGTCCTGGAGGCTGCCGGGAGGTGCGGCGGTCATACGGCGCTCGACGGCCTTCTCCGCGTACCGCCCGAGGAACGAACGGACCTGCGGGATCAGCAGCAGGAGTCCGGCCGCGTCCGAGACGAGGCCGGGGATCATCAGGAGCAGGCCGCCGAGCATCAGGAAGCCGTTGCGGTCCTCCGCGCCGGTCCGCGCGTCCGGCGAGGGCGCCTCGCCGGCCTGCGCCGCCGCCTGGGCCTGCTGGAAGGTCGTGGTCAGGTTCCGGAAGGCGCGCCGGCCCGCCCGCTTCACCACGGTGGCGCCGAGTACGGCGCCACCGACGAGCAGGGCGAGCACGGTCAGCGCGCCCGTCGCGTTCGCCACCACCGTGAGCAGCCAGATCTCCAGGACCAGCCAGGCGGCGACGGCGAGGGGAAGAAACGTGCGTGCGCGGGAGCGCTTGGGGGCGAGGGGAGGCGGTGCGCCGGTCGTCATGGTCCCCAGTGTGCCTGGCACCCCGCCGGAACGTCGTAAAGAAAGGATCAGTACGCGCGACGGGGGCAGGCCTCCCGCGGAGGCGTCAGGGAGCGGTCAGGAGGACTTGCGGCCGAGCAGTCGGCCGACCTTCTCCGCCCGCGCCGTCAGACCCCAGCCGGTGACCCGCCACAGCGCCTCGACGACGATGTTCCGGCTCATCTTGGAGTCGCCGATCTCGCGCTCGACGAAGGTGATCGGGACCTCGACGACGTGGAAGCCCGCGGCGACCGCGCGACGGGCCAGGTCGACCTGGAAGCAGTAGCCCGCCGAGGCCACGTCCTCCAGGCCCAGGCCCTCCAGGGTCTCCTTGCGGAAGGCCCGGTAGCCGCCGGTGACGTCGCGGATCGGCACGTCGAGCATCACGCGGGAGTAGAGGCTGCCGCCCCGGGAGATGAACTCGCGGGACTTCGGCCAGTTCACGATCCGGCCGCCCGGCACCCAGCGGGAGCCGAGGACCAGGTCCGCGCCCTTGAGCGCGGTGAGCAGCCGCGGCAGCTCCTCGGGCTGGTGCGAGCCGTCCGCGTCCATCTCGACGAGGACGCCGTAGCCGTGCTCGATGCCCCAGCGGAAGCCGGCGAGGTAGGCGGCGCCGAGCCCCTCCTTGCCCTTCCGGTGCAGGACGTGGACGTGATCGTCCTCGGAGGCGATCTCGTCCGCGAACTTGCCCGTACCGTCAGGGCTGTTGTCGTCGGCGACGAGAACGTGCGCCTCGGGTACGGCCTCCCGCACCCGCGCGACGATCGGCTTGATGTTCTCCGCCTCGTTGTAGGTCGGAATGATCACCAAGGCCTTGCCGAGCGGGCCGTAACGCCTCTGGCCACCGTCGTTCACTACTGCCCCTTCGGATACAAACACAGGACCCCACCATAGCGAGGTCCTCGGAGTGCTCCGGCGCGGTGGTTGCGCGGTTACGGGACATAAGGGGGCGGTTGCCGTGCGGTGCGGGGCCCGACGTCCTTCGGTCCGACCTGGGATCCGCTGGCTGCGGGTCGACCGAGAGCCGTTGTCTACTGAACGTCCGGGCCCCACCCGGGTCGCACCTTCCGCCGGAGAAACCTTCCCTCGCGGCCGAGGCGCGGGCGGCGGTCGGCGAACCGCGGGGCGGTTTCAAACGGTCGGACGTCCTGTGGTGGACGCGGAGAACCTACCCGCCCCCGCCCGTCGGCTGTCAACACCCGCTTGACCTGCGGAGATTCCCTGAAAGGCCAGGCCGGAGGGGAAGATCCGCAGGTCGGGGACAAGCGTGCGGGGCGGTGATCCGTGGGCGGAAATATCCCTACATCACTCGTTCGGCCGTACGAACACCGTCTGTCCGTACACCACTGTGCGCAGGCAGACGGGGAGGTCCGCGCCGGGCGTCAGATCGGGCAGACCGGGCGTCCCGGAGCGGGGGTCGGTGGACCAGCGGGCCACCCGGTCGTCGGGCGCCTGGACGAGGAGCTCGCCGGTGCGCCAGACCGCATAGTCGGCCGGGGCGCCGGGGACGAGCGTCCCGGCGTCGTCGCGGCCCACGGCCCGCCAGCCGCCCCGCGTGTGGGCGGTGAAGGCGGCCCGGACGGAGATCCGGTGCTCGGGGGTGCGGTGGAAGGCGGCGGCCCGGACGGTGCCCCACGGGTCGAGCGGGGTGACCGGGCTGTCGGAGCCGAAGGCCAGCGGCACACCGGCGCGCAGCAGCGCCGCGTACGGGTTGAGGGTCCGGGCCCGCTCGACGCCGAGGCGGTCGGCGTACATGCCCTCCTCGCCTCCCCAGAGCGCGTCGAAGGCGGGCTGGACCGAGGCGGTGAGGCCCAGCTCGGCGAAGGCGGCGACGGTCTCGGGGGTGAGCATCTCGGCGTGCTCGACGCGGTGCCGGGCGGCCCGGATCCGGGCGAGGCCGAGCTTCTCCGCGGCGGCGCGGACGCCTTCGACCACGGCGGTGAGGGCGGCGTCCCCGATGGCGTGGAAGCCGGCCTGGAGCCCTGCCTCGGTGCAGGCCACGACATGGGCGGCGACGGTGGGCGCGTCCAGATGGGCGGCCCCCGTGGGGGCGGTGCCGGCGTGGGCCGCGTGGTCCGCGTACGGCTCGTGGAGGCAGGCGGTGTGGGAGCCGAGGGAGCCGTCGGCGAAGAGGTCGCCGGCCGCGCCGAGGGCGCCCAGCGCGCGCGCCCGCTCGATGTCGAGGTCCGCCCAGTAGCCCACGACCCGGGGCCCGGCCTCGGTGCGGGCCAGGTCCAGGAGGCCGGTGAAGTCCTCCTCGGAGGAGATCTGCGGGCCGCCGCACTCGTGCAGGGTGCCGATGCCGAGGGAGGCGGCGTGGCTCCGGGCGGCGCGCTGCGCCTCCGTGCGCTGCGCCGGGGAGACGGCGGCGAAGGCGGCGGCGCGGACGGCGTGATGTGCGTCACCCGTGAGCGGCCGCTGTCCGTCGTGGAAACCGTCCAGGTCGCGGACGCCGGGGACGAGGTCGAGCAGGGCCGTCGTGACGACGGCCGAGTGGACGTCGATCCGGGTCAGGTAGAGCGGACGGCCGCCGGTGAGCCCGTCGAGCTCGGCGCGGGTGAGCGCGCGGCGCTCGGGCCAGCGGGAGGCGTCCCAGCCGTGGCCGATGAGGATGCGGTCCGCAGGGCGGGCGGCGGCGTGGGCGCGGATCAGCTCCGCCGCCTCGGCGAGCGAGGCGGCGGCGGACAGGTCGAGCCCGGTGAGGGCGAAGCCGGTCGCCGTGGTGTGCACGTGCGCGTCGACGAACGCCGGGGTGACGAGCGCGCCCTCCAGGTCGACCACGTCGTCCACGCCGGAGGCGAAGGCGTCGGCCGCGCCCTCCGAGCCCACCCAGGCGACGTGCCCGCGCTCCACCACCATGGCGGTGGCGAAGGGATCGGCGGGGCTGTGGACTTCCCCGCCGCGCAGCAGCACGGTGCGGTGTTCGGCGGCGGAGGCGGACGTCTCGGACGCCGCGGATCCCGCGGACATGGACTCACTCATGCGACCAGGCTAGGACCTGCGGGGACCCGGTTTGTCCGGCAGGTCCCCCGTCGCCCGCCGGACGCGCGGTCAGACGCGCGGCGGCCGGGCCTCGTACGGGGTGGACAGGACGACGGTCGTCCGGCTGGAGACCCCGGCCTGCGAGCGGATGCGGCTGAGCAGGTGTTCCAGCTCCAGCGGCGTGGCGACCCGGACCTTGAGGATGTAGTTCTCGTCGCCCGCGACGCTGTGGCAGGCCTCGATCTCCGGGATGTCGGCGAGCCGGTCGGGGGTGTCGTCGGGGGCGCTCGGGTCGAAGGGTTTGACCGAGATGAAGGCGGTGAGCGGCAGGCCCACGGCCTCCGGGTCGACGACGGCGGCATAGCCGCGGATGACACCGCGCTGCTCGAGCCGGCGGACGCGCTGATGCACAGCCGAGGTGGACAGGCCCGTGGCCTTGCCCAGGTCGGTGTAGCTCATGCGCCCGTCCTTGACGAGCAACTCGACGATCTGACGATCCAGCTCCTCCATGCGGTGACCCTAGTGCGCCGCAGGTGTCCGGGGACAACCGAGGGCGACCCGTATAGGGCGCTATGGGCTGTCACGGGGCACCTGCGCCGGGCATGTGACGAACGCCACAGGTTTGCGCCGGGCCCGACGCGCCGCCTCACGGTTATGCGGAGTTCCGTATGGGAAGTGCTTGCTGTGGTCGAGGCCGTCACCGACCCGGCCGACGCACCCGAGGGGGAGATTCTCCATGCAGGATCCTGTTGAATCCGTCGACACGTTCGACGAGCTCGACGCGTACGACACCTTTGAGATGTTCCGGGTCGTCTGCCCGGAGTGCGTGCAGCCGATCGCGCTGCTCGCCGACGAGGACGTGCTGCCGGAGCACGCCCTCTGCCCCACGCCGTGGAACCCCTTCGTCCTGACGGTCTGCCCGGGGACGGGGCTCGCGGCCTCCGCGGCGCGTCCGGCCGACGACACCCTGGAGGTCCAGGAGCAGGACACCGCGCTGCTCCTGACGCTTCCCCAGGGTCTCGACTGGCGGACGCAGCCCTTCTCGCACGTCGGCGGTCCGGGCTCGCGTCCGCTGCGGGTGCCCCAGATGCGGCGCGCCGCCTAGGGGCTGTCCCCTCGGGGCACCCGTCTCACCAATAGCTTCCCCGCACCATCGCCGCGAGCGTGGCGTGGTGCAGGATCAGGCCGTCCGGGTTTCCGGGCACCTCCACCTCTCCGAAGTGAGCCTGCCGGTACGCGATCCTGAGCATCACGATCGCGTGCCGCAGCGCCGCGTAGAGGGTGTGGAACTCCATGTCGCGCGGGGTGTGCCCGGTCAGTTCCGCGTACCGCCGCTCGATCGCGTCGCGGCGCAGGAAGCCGGGCAGGCCGGGCTGGCCGAAGGAGACCGTGAGGTCCTGGAAGAAGCGGTGGAGGTAGACCGTCCAGCCGAGGTCGACCTCGCGCGGGACGCAGGACGCCATCTCCCAGTCGAGGACGGCGGCGGGCGTGAACCCGTCGTAGACGATGTTCCCGATGCGGGCGTCGCCCCAGCCGAGGACGGCCGGCCCCTCGTCGGCCGGCCAGTGCGCCTCCAGCCAGTCGAAGGCCGACTCGATGAGCGGCGAGGGGGCCAGTCCCTCCACCACCCAGGCGTAGTAGGCGCGTTGGGCGTCGACGTGGCGGCGCAGTGGAGTGCCCGTACCGTCCGGCAGCAGGAACTCGGCCTCCTTCGCCGGGAACTGGTCGTGCAGCCGGGCCAGTACGGAGACGGACGCGTCCTCCAGGAGGGCGCGTTCGGCGTCGGTGGCGGCGTGCAGCCAGTTCCCCTCGTACGTGTACGGCATGACGTCCGGCGGCACCCGGCCCTCGGCGCGGGCCATCACGAAGAAGGGGGCGCCGAGCGGCCCCGGGTCCTCCTCCAGCCAGAGCACGCGCGGGACGGGGACGTCGGTGTGCTCGCCGACCAGGGACATCACGCGGTGCTGGCGGGCCATGTCGTAGACGGGGAAGACGGTGTACGCGGCGGGGTCGGCGGCCAGCCGCAGGGCGCAGCCGCGCACGGGGGCGTCGGGGTGGTCCAGGTCGAAGAGCAGGGTCTCGCTGGACATGCCGTTGGACCCGGGCACGGCGAGGCCGGAGACGCGGGCGCCGGGCAGGTGCCGGTCCAGCCAGCCGGTGAGCCGCCGCCCGAGCTCCTCGGGGTCGCGGGTGGTGGTGCGGGGACGGGGTGCGGTGGCCAAGAGGAGCCTCCTCTTTGTCTTGGGGCTCGGTTCGCCGGCCCCGGGGGTCGACGTACTTCGGACTAGGCGGTGAAGCCGCTGGGGTCGTGGCGGCCGAAGGAGCCGTGTTCGAAGATGCCGTACCCGGTGTGGCCGTCGAGGGTGAAGCGGGCGGCGTGGTCGGTGACGCCGTAGGCGGCCATGGGGTGCGCGGACGGGTCGGTGAGGTCGTAGACGCGCCGGTCGGTCCAGCCGCGGCCCTGCCAGGTGCCGTGCTGCCAGTCGGTGGCGGGCGGGTATCCCGCGCCGACGGCCAGCGGCGAGGAGGCGAGGATCTCGACGCCGATCTCCAGGGGTTTCCCGGCCGGGTCGGCGAGATGGACGACGGCCCGTTCGGGGTGGCGGGTGCCCGGGCGGTACGTGATGTCGGTGCGGGGCCAGCCGAGTTGGGTGTCGCGGTGGCCGTTCCGTACGAGCAGGGCCTCGTTGAGGGTGCGGTAGCCGTCGGCGTCCTCCTGGGCGATGACCATGAGGAAGCGGTCCTCGAAGCGCATCGGGATCCAGAGCCAGTGGAAGCCCTCGGGGCGGAACTCGGCGGCGCGGCCGGGTTCTTCGCCGGGTATCGGGCGGACTCCCCAGCTGCGGTCGCGGGTTCCGGTCCACTCCCCCGCCGTGACCGTGAACTCCTCGCCGCCGGCCCTGATGGTGCCCGCGCAGTGCCCGGCCTGGACGAAGCGGCGCCCTTCGAGGGTGAGGCGGCCGCCGTGGCGCTGAGTGTGGTGGGGCTCCCAGACGGTGGGGAAGTCGCCGGTCCAGGTGAGGTCGAAGGAGAGCCCCTCGGGGTCGTCGGCGTCGGCCTCGCAGCGCAGGGAGAGGCGCTTGAGGGGCTCGTCGACCGTGATGGTGAGGGGGCCGACGGAGAGGTTCGTCCGGTCGTCGCCGAGGGCGTCGGAGGCGCGGACGGCGTGCAGCCGGTCGCCGGTGCGCAGGGTGGCGTAGGCGTCGATGACGCCGGTGTTCGGGTAGACGCCGAGGCCGGCGATGAGCAGGGCCCGGCCCTGGTGGTCGAAGACATGGAAGATGCAGCGGTCGTAGGCGTTGCGGTCGCCGCTGACGTGGTGCTTCATCGAGAGCGGGGCCTGGTGCACGGGGTACTCGTCGAGCGCGACGGGCCGGTCGTCGACGTGCCGCTTCACCGACATGGCTGTCCTCCTGATCGGCGGGTGGTTCCGCGTCGGCGGGTGCTTCCGCGATGAGAGCTGACGGTACGTCAGGTAAATGCCGGGGGGCCAGAGTCGCGCACCGGGTACCGGGCGAACTGCCGCTCGAATCCGTTCGGGGGTGACCCCGGCGGCCGGGGCGCGTTGGTCCGGGCATGACCACGCTGCACACGACTCCCAGCGGCTACGGTCGGCACCGGCAGGCCGAACCGCATGCTGAAGAATCGGTTCCCCGGAAGGCTCCGGTGCCGCCGCAGGCACCCGCCCCCGCGCCTCTCCCCCTCCCCGTCGCTGTCCCCGCTCCCTCCACCCCCGCCGCCCCCGCCCCCGTGCCGGTCCCGGCCCCGGTGCCGGTCCAGGTCCTCCCCGACCCGCCCATCTACCAGGACGTCCTCAGCCTCTGGGCCAGCCAGGGCCGCACCCTCCCGGGCCGCCGCGACCAGGAGTGGAACCGGCTCGCCGCGGGTCCCGTCTGGGCGGGCCGCACCGTACGCGTCAGCGGGACTCTGGTCCGACAAGGTGACGCGCGATGACCACCCGCTGGATCTGATTGGTCCCCTCGACGATCTGCAGCATCTTCGCCTCCCGCAGATACCGCTCCACGGGGAAGTCCGCGGTGTATCCGTATCCGCCGAGCACCTGCACCGCGTCCGTCGTGACCCGCATGGCGGCGTCCGTGCAGAAGAGCTTCGCCATCGCCGCCGACCGTCCGAACTCCCGCCCCTCGTCCCGGAGCCGCGCCGCCTCCAGGTAGAGCGCCCGGCCCGCCTCGACCAGGGTCGCCATGTCGGCGAGCAGGAAGCGGAGCCCCTGGAAGTCGGCGATCGGCCGCCCGAACTGCCGGCGCTCCCGCGCGTACGCGACGGCCTCGTCGAGCGCCGCCTGGCCGAGCCCGACCGCGCAGGCGGCGATGCCGAGCCGGCCCGAGTCCAGGGCGGCGAGGGCGATCGGGAAGCCCTGCCCCTCCGCACCGAGGCGCCGCGCGTCGGGGACCCGTACCCCGTCGAAGTGCAGCTGGGCGGTGGGCGAGCCCTTCATGCCCATCTTCCGCTCGGGCGGGGCCGCGCTCAGCCCCTCGGCGTCCCCCGGCACCAGGAAGGCGGTGATGCCGCGCGCCCCCGGACCCCCGGTGCGGGCCATGACCGTGCAGAAGTCCGCGATGCCGCCGTGGGTGATCCAGGCCTTGGTGCCGTCGATCGTCCAGGAGTCTCCGTCCCGGACGGCCCGGGTCCGCAGCGCCGCCGCGTCCGAGCCGGCGGAGGGTTCGGAGAGGCAGTACGCGCCGAGGAGGCCGCCGCCCAGCATCGCCGGCAGGTGCTCGGCCCGCTGCTCCTCGGTGCCGAAGCCCGCGAGGGCGTGGCAGGAGAGCGTGTGGACGCTGACGCCGAGGCCCACGGTCAGGCGGGCGGCGGCGAGCTCCTCCAGGACCTGGAGGTAGACCTCGTACGGCTGGCCTCCCCCGCCGTACGCCGGGGCGTAGGGGAGTCCGAGCAGTCCCGACCGGGAGAGCAGCGCGAACAGCTCGCGGGGGAACACCCCGGCGGCTTCCTCCTCCGCGGCGCGCGGGGCGATCTCCCGCCGGGCGATGTCGCGGACCAGGGCGAGCAGCTCCCGGCCCTCGTCGGTGGGCAGTCGGCGTTCCACGCCGTCCGCGGGGCTTTCGGGCATGGCCGGGTGCTCCTCCCTGCGGGGCGGCGCGAGCGGGCGCGCACGGGGTCGCGGGGAGTATGCCCGTTCCGTCCCGGGGCATCACACGGGCGCCGTCACATGAGGCCCGCCCGGGTGACGAACACGGCGAGCACGACGACCAGGGTCCAGCCGAGGACGTGCTCCAGGATCTTGGGGCCGTCGCCGTCCTTCGGACCGCCCGTGCGGGCGCGGGAGAGGAGGCGTGCGGAGGTGGTTGCGGTCATGGCGACCACAGTGCGGCACGGGGACGGCCCCGGGGTAGAGACGTCGGTCACGTCCCCCGGGACCGCCCGGCCGGGTCAGGCGATGCCGAGGGCCGCGAGGGCCTTGCGCTGGGCGGGCGACGGCCGGTCCGGGAAGTAGAGGTAGCAGACCCCTCCTGTGCCGGAGACCACGCGCCCACTGGCGTTGTACCGCTTGGTACGCAGCCAGATGTTCTCCCACTCGCGCCGGGCGTAGACCCGGCGGACGGCCTCGTTGCTCGGCGAGGCGGGGTCGTTGGCGACGACGTCGCCGTCGGCGGTGAAGCCGACGACGGTCATGAGGTGGCCCGAGGTGCCGTAGCCGGCCCCGGTCAGCTCCTCCTTGCGGAAGGACTGGGACGTTATGGCCGGGATGCCCGCCCGGACCAGCGATTCGAGCTCGGTGAGCGAGCGCAGCCGGGTCACCACCGCGTTCATGTCGGGGTACGTGGCCGCGTAGGCGGCGTTGAAGGGCCAGTTGCCGCAGCCCTCGTACTGGTGGTCGTAGGTGAAGCGGGCCGCGTGGCAGACCTGGGGGTCGGCGAAGGCCGGGTCCACCCAGGCCAGCTCGTCGGCCGAGGGCCGGCGCCCCCAGTATTCGACGATCATCTGGGAGGAGGTCGGGCTGCACCAGGCCTCGCCGCCGTTGTCGTACTCGGGGTACTGACCGACGTGGGTGTTCTGCGAGTAGCGCGGCACGGTCAGCTCGTGGGCGGGGCCGGGCTCCGAGGCGGGGACGGTGAAGCGGTCCGGGACGTCCGAGGCCATCGCGCCGAGCCGCCACACGGTCGGCGTGAGGTCGCTTCCGGGCGTGCGGTAGAGCGTGAGCCGGAGCCGGTACGAGCGCAGCCGCAGGCCGCTCGCCGTGTCGTCGATCGCGAAGGTGTCGGTCCAGACGGTGCTCTTGCCGTCGGTCTGGCCGTCGACCGAGGTGCGCCGGATGTCGCCGTCGCCGGCGGCCCAGCGCCCCAGCACGTACCAGGGGGTGGCGGTGGCGTCGGAGTACGTGCCGGAGAGCTCGACCTGGAGCCAGGTGCCGGGCGGCGTGTGGGCGTTCCAGGAGGCGATGACCTCGGTGGCGGGCACGGTCGACGTGTGGACGGGCGAGGTCCAGCTCGCGTACTCCCAGGCGGAGGTCCGGCCCGTGTGCGGGTCGGCGTACTCGGTACGGCCCGCGGGGGTGGCGAGGACCAGGCCGGGCCGGTGGCCGGCGATCGCCCTCGTTCCGGCCGCGGTGCCGCACCTCCAGTCGGTGTACGAGGACCAGAAGCGGTTGTCGACGAGCCCGGGCGCCGGGGCGTGGCCCCGGTCGGCGGCGTCGGCCGGTGCCGGGGGAACGCACGCGTCGGTGGCGCAGTCGGCGGCCGCGGCGGGGACCGCGGTGGCCGCGGCCGTTCCCGCGGCGGCCGCGAGAGCCGCGGCTAGGACGGTTCTGCGCGGGGTGGAGCTGGTCATGGGCGGTGACCCCCAGTCGAGAACGGCGGGCGTACGGACAGGGCTGCGCGGGCCCACTATCCCGGCTCGCGCGGGGCCTCCGCCAGCACTTCGCCTCGCGTCGCCGCACCAATATTGGTCTCGACCACTGGCGGCGGCACCTTCCTGACCTGGGGCGGTCCCCCACTCCCCTACCCTGGGCCCATGAACGACCTCGACCGCGCGGCACACGCCCTGCTCCGGCTCCCGCCCTCCTGCGGACCGGTCCGGCTGGTCGCGGTCGACGGCCACGCGGGCTCCGGCAAGTCCACCCTCGCGTCCCGTCTCTCCACCGCCCTCGGCGGCGCCCCCGTCCTCCGCCTCGACGACCTCGCCACCCACGAGGAGCTGTTCGCGTGGACCGGCCGGCTGCGGGAGCAGGTCCTGGAGCCCCTCGCCCGGGGCGGGACCGCGCTCTACCGGCCGTACGACTGGCACCGCCGGAGCTTCGGCGAGCCCCGCGCGCTGCCGCCGGCCCCGGTCGTCCTCGTCGAGGGCGTCGGCGCGGGCCGGAGGGTGGTGCGGCCGTTCCTGGCGTGGCTGCTGTGGATGGAGCGGGAGCCCGAGGAGTCCTGGGTCCGGGGGCGGCACCGGGACGGCCCGGAACAGGCCGACTTCTGGGACGGATGGACGGTGGCGGAGACTCGCCACTTCGCCGAGGACCCCTCCCGGCCCTTCGCCGACACCCTGGTACGGGAGCGTCGTGAGGGGTACGACTGGCTCCCCGGGCCCTCTGTGACAGCGGGCGCGGACCAGATCATCACGTACCGTGACGGCTCCCTGTCCGTGAATTGAGGGGCCCGAAGTCCACTTCCGCAAGTGCCTGAACTCCGCTTGACCCAAGGGGCGTACAGGTCTTACGTTCTCAATGTGCGGCTTTTCGGAGCCGCCGCAGACACGAAGCCCCCGGTTGTTCCCCCGTGATCGGGGGCTTCGTTCTGCCCCCGATCACCCTCACCGGAGCCCCTTCACGACCCCCGATGCTCACCCAGGGTCACTGCTTCCGGATCATGCGCTTCTTCTTAAGCGCGCACCCCCTGCGCAGGTACGATGCCCGCAGGTGCGGTCAAATCCCGTCCATGCGAAGACGGTTGTGGGGGACCCGATGGACATCGGCACGCAGGGCTCACTGGCCCCCGCCGAGCTCGCCTGGCTGCGCGGAGTCGACGCCTACACGATGGGCGCCTATCCGCAGGCGGAGGACGAGTTCCGGACGGCGGTACGGATCGATCCCGGGATGGCGGACGCCTGGCTCGGGCTGCACGCGCTCCGGGTCGACACCACGACCGCGCTGTTGCGCATGTACCGCAACCGCGATCGCTTCGGCGAGCAGCGCACCCGGCACCGGCGCACGCTGAACTCCTGGTACTGGCTGGGCTGGTGGGTCCAGCCCGTTCTGGAGAGCCCGCGCGACCTGCTGCTCGCCCACGCCTCCCACTGGCTCGACGGACGCCACGTGCCGGAGCTGGACCGGGCGCTCGCGGGGCTCCCCCCGGTCGACACCGACCCGCAGGTCCGCTTCCTCCACGCCTGCCGCGCCTATCTCGTCAAGGACTGGGACCAGCTCGTCCGCCATACGGAGACCCTCGTCGACGACCCGCTGCTCGGCATCGAGGCGGGCCTCTTCGGCGGCATGGCCCGGGTCCGGCTGGAGATGTACGGCCAGGCGGAGCCGCTGCTCTCGGCCTCCCTGATGCGCTGCCGCAGCGAGCAGCCGCAGCGCAAGGAGCTCCGCTACTGGCTCGCCCGCGCCCACGAGGGCACCGGCCGCAGCGCCGCGGCCCTGCCCCTCTACCGGGCCGTGCACCGGATCGACCCGGCGTTCATGGACACGGCCGCCCGGCTCGCGGCGATCGCCGAGTACGACGGCTTCGAGGGGTACGACGGCATGGACGACCCGTCCGGCCTCGCGACGGTCGCCCTCGGCACCGTCGGCGGCGGCCTCGGCCAGGAGACGGTGGACACCGCCCCTGGCGCCGACCCCGACGCCGGGTCGCTCGGCGACGGGCTGCGGCTCGCGCCCGAGCCCGTACCGCCGATCGTTCCCGCGGCTCCGCCCGAGACCGTACGGCAGAAGACGCCCCTGCCCTCGCAGCCGGGGCCTCCGCGCTTCCCCGCCGGGCCCACCGACCCGGTCCTGCTCGCGGAGGCGCTCGCCGAGCTGGAGGGCATGGTCGGGCTCGACCCGGTGAAGCGCCAGGTCAAGGCGCTCTCCGCCCAGCTGGAGATGGCACGCCTCCGGGCCGACCAGGGGCTCCCCGTCCAGCCGCCGAAGCGGCACTTCGTCTTCTCCGGCCCCTCCGGCACCGGGAAGACGACGGTCGCCCGGATCCTGGGGCGGGTCTTCTACGCCCTCGGGCTGCTCGGCGGCGACCACCTCGTGGAGGCCCAGCGGGCCGATCTCGTCGGCGAGTTCCTCGGGCAGACGGCGGTCAAGGCCAACGAACTCATCGACTCGGCGCTCGGCGGGGTGCTCTTCGTCGACGAGGCCTACGCCCTCTCCAACACGGGCTACAGCAAGGGCGACGCCTACGGGGACGAGGCCCTCCAGGTCCTCCTCAAGCGGGCCGAGGACAACCGCGACCATCTGGTGGTCATCCTCGCCGGCTACCCCGAGGGCATGGACCGGCTGCTCACCACCAACCCCGGCCTGTCCTCCCGCTTCACCACGCGGGTCGACTTCCCCTCGTACCGGCCGCTCGAACTCACCGCGATCGGCGAGGTCCTGGCCGCGGCCAACGGGGACGGCTGGGACGACGAGGCCCGGGACGAGCTCGGCTCGATCAGCGGGCACGTCGTGGAGCAGGGCTGGATCGACGAGCTGGGCAACGGCCGCTTCCTGCGCACCCTGTACGAGAAGTCCTGCGCCTACCGGGACCTGCGGCTCTCCGGCTACCCGGGCACGCCGACCCGGGACGACCTCGCGACCCTCCGGCTCGCCGACCTCATGCAGGCGTACGGCGAGGTCCTGTCGGGCCGCGGTCCGATCGACCGCGGCCCTCAGCAGGAGCCGCCGGGGTACTAGGCGGTGTCCGGCGGATCAGGGCGGCCACCCCCTAGGCGGTGGCCGGCGCCGGAGCCGCGGCCGGGATCACGCGGTGGGCGGGGTCGCGGACCTCGCCCACCAGCATCTCCAGGACGTCCTCCAGGGCGACCAGCCCGAGGACCCGGCCCGAGCCGTCCGCGACCTGCGCCAGATGGGTGGCGGCGCGGCGCATCACGGTGAGGGCGTCGTCGAGCGGCAGCTCGGCGCGGAGCGTCGCCATCGGCCGCCACAGCTGGTGCGGCACGGCCCGCTCCCGCTCCTCCAGGTCGAGGACGTCCTTCACGTGCACGAAGCCCATGAAGGTGCCGCGCGCCTCGGCGCGGACCGGGAAGCGCGAGTAGCCGGTCCGTACGGTCAGCTCCTCGATCTCGCGCGGGGTGACGGACGGCGGGACGGTCACCAGGGAGGCAGGGGCGATGAGGACGTCCGTCACCGGGCGGCTGCCCAGTTCGAGGGCGTCCTCCAGGCGCTCCTGCTCGGCCGGGTCGAGCAGCCCGGCCTGTCCGGCGTCCTCGACGAGCCGGCCGAGCTGCGTCCGGGTGAAGACGGCCTCCACCTCGTCCTTCGGCTCGACCTTGAACGCCCGCAGGACGAGCCGGGCGCAGGCGCCCAGCGCGACCGTCACCGGCCGGCAGAGCCGGGCGAAGCCGACCAGGCCCGGGGCGAGCAGGAGCGCGGTCCGCTCGGGCGCCGCCATCGCCAGGTTCTTCGGAACCATCTCGCCGATGACGAGGTGAAGGACGACGACTGCGGCGAGGGCGATGACGTAGCCGAGCGGATGGATCAGGCCCTCCGGGACCCCGACGGTGTGGAAGACCGGTTCGAGGAGCCCGGCCACGGTCGGTTCGGCGACGGCTCCGAGCGTCAGCGAGCAGACGGTGATGCCGAACTGCGCCGCCGCCATCATCTGCGGCAGGTTCTCCAGACCGTGCAGGACCTTCTGGGCGCGGGCGCCGCCGAGCGGTTCGATCTGGCTGCGGCGGACGGAGACGAGCGCGAACTCGGCCCCGACGAAGAAGCCGTTGGCCAGGACCAGGACCAGGGCGAGCAGGAGCTGGAGGGTGTTCATCGGACGCCCTCCGCGACCAGCGGGGCGGCGGAGTCCACCGCGACCGCGTCGGCGTACGGCTCCGTGTCCGGGCGGGGGTCCGGGTCGGGGCCCGTCCGCACGAGCCGGACGCGCTCGGCCCGGTAGCGGTCGACCTGGCGCACCGAGAGCCGCCAGCCGGGGAGCTCGACGCGGTCGCCGGGGGCGGGGATGCGCCCGAGGAGGTCGGCGACGAGCCCGGCCACCGTCTCGTACGGACCGTCGGGCACGTCGAGGCCTATCCGGCGCAGGGTGTGGACCCGGCAGGAGCCGTCGGCGTCCCAGACGGACCGGCCGTCCTCGGCGGGCGCGGCGGCCAGCTCGGGACGCCCGTCGGCGAGGGTGTCGTGCTCGTCGCGGACCTCGCCGACGAGCTCCTCGACGATGTCCTCCAGGGTGACGACGCCGGCCGTACCGCCGTACTCGTCGACGACCACGGCGATCGGCTGCTCCCTGCGCAGCCGCTCCAGGAGGGCCTGGGCGGGCAGCGACTCGGGGACGAGGAGCGGCGGGACCGCGATCCGGCCGACGGGGGTGCGCAGCCGGGCGTGCGGGGCGACGGCGAGCGCGTCCTTGAGGTGGACCATGCCGACGATCTCGTCGATGCGGTCGCGGTAGACCGGGAAGCGCGAGAGGCCGGTGGCCCGGGTGAGGTTGAGGACGTCCGCCGCGGTGGCGTCCCACTGGAGGGCGTTCACCTTCACGCGCGGGGTCATGACCTGCTCGGCGGTGAGGCCGCCGAGGGAGAGGGTCCGGACGAAGAGGTCGGCGGTGTCCTGTTCGAGCGCGCCGGCCAGGGCGGAGTGCCGGGCGAGCGAGACGAGCTCGCCGGGGGTGCGGACGGAGTCCAGCTCCTCGGTGGGCTCGACGCCCAGGAGCCGGACCAGCCGGTTGGCGACCCGGTTGAGGAGGGCGATCACCGGCCGGAAGAGCGCGGAGAAGCGGCGCTGCGGGGTGGCGACGAAGCGGGCCACCTGGAGCGGCCTGGAGACCGCCCAGTTCTTCGGTACGAGCTCGCCGACCACCATCTGGACGGCGGAGGCGAGGAGCATCCCGATCACCACCGAGATCCCGGAGACGGCCCCTTCGGGCAGTCCGGTCGCGGTGAGCGGCCCGTGGAGCAGCCCGGCGAGCGCGGGCTCGGCGAGCATGCCGACGACGAGGGAGGTGATGGTGATGCCGAGCTGGGTGCCGGAGAGCTGGAAGGACAGCTCGCGCAGCGCGGTGACGACGGTGCGGGCGCGCCGGTCGCCGGCGGCCGCGGCCCGCTCGGCCTCGGCGCGCTCGACGGTCACGAGTCCGAACTCGGCGGCCACGAAGAAGCCGTTGGCGAGGATCAGGAGAAAGGCCGCCGCGAGCAGAAGAAGGGAGATGATCATGCCGCCGCCTCCTGGGAGGGGGCGGCGCAGGTACTACCGGACGATCCGTCCATTGCTGGAGGGAGTCACTCCTCGGGTCGAAGGGTGGCCCCGCGGGCCGCGGCAGCGGCCCTGCACGTGCGAGGCGGTGGTGCCGCTCGGCACCACCGCCTCCAGAGTAGTCACGCGAACGCCCCGCGTGGCAGGGGGCCGACCCCGGATGGGGGACGGATCCGGGTTCTCCCGCCCGGGATCCGTTCGCCGGGGCCCGGGTCTCAGACCCGCTCCGCGACCGTCCCCCGGCTGTCGACCAGGGCCCGCAGGGCACGGGCGTCCCGGATCGCCGCTTCCCTGGCGATGCCGGGCTGGATGCCGAGCGCCGGCAGGCTGGTGCCGTCGCTCAGGTCGAGGAAGACCCAGGCGTCGCCGGGGCGGAGGTTGACCTTGAGGATCTCCGCCCAGGCGAGCCGCCGCGTCCGGGTGATGTTGACGACCGTGACGCCCTCGTCGTCGGCGACGAGCTTGGGGCGGCTCAGCAGGATGAGGACCCCGAAGAGCAGCGCGGCGGTGAAGACGAAGCTGGCGCGCTCCCCCGGCCCCAGTCGCTCCAGCATCAGTGCGACGGCCGTGATGACGACGAACATCACGGTTCCGACGGTCAGCAGGACGGCCCGGGTGCGCCCCGGACGGAAGGTGACCGGGAGGTCGGGCAGCGGTGACTGGGACATCGGGGGCTTCCTCCGTGCCTCGGGGGACGTGCGGGCCGGGCCGCCGTCAGAGGCGGCAGGCGTGGATGGCGGTGGTGAGGATGGCGCGGGCGCCGATCTCGTACAGGTCGTCCATGATCCGCTGCGCCTCCTTGGCGGGGACCATCGCGCGGACGGCGACCCAGCCCTCGTTGTGCAGCGGGGAGACGGTCGGCGACTCGAGGCCCGGGGTGAGGGCGACGGCCTGCTCCAGGTGCTCGGCGCGGCAGTCGTAGTCCATCATCACGTACGAGCGGGCGACCAGGACGCCCTGGAGGCGGCGCAGGAACTGCTGGACCTGCGGGTGGTCGTCCGAGGCGCCGTGGCGGCGGACGACGACGGCCTCGGAGGTCAGGATCGGCTCGCCGATGACCTCCAGGCCGGCGTTGCGCAGGCTGGTGCCGGTCTCCACGACGTCGGCGATGACCTGGGCGACGCCGAGCTGGATGGCGGTCTCGACCGCGCCGTCCAGGTGGACGACGGAGGCGTCGATGCCCTGGTCGGCGAGGTGCTTGGCGACGATGCCCTCGTAGGAGGTCGCGATGGTCATGCCACCGAAGTCCTCCGGGCCGTTCGCGGTGCCCGGCCGGGTGGCGTAGCGGAAGGTGGAGCGGCCGAAGTTCAGCGCGAGGATCTCCTCGGCGCTGGCTCCGGAGTCCAGGAGCAGGTCACGGCCGGTGATGCCGATGTCCAGCTTCCCGGAGGCGACGTAGATCGCGATGTCCTTCGGCCGCAGGTAGAAGAACTCGACCTCGTTGTCGGGGTCGATGACGACGAGCTCCTTGGACTCCTTGCGCTGGCGGTAGCCGGCCTCATGGAGCATTGCCGACGCAGGTCCGGAGAGGGAACCCTTGTTGGGAACGGCGATGCGCAGCATGGGGTGAGCTTCCTTTGCCTGGGAGTGGTGGGGAGACCGAGAAGTCGTGCTCAGAGGTCGTGCTCGGAGGTCGTACTCAGAGGTCGTACTCAGAGGTCGTGCTCGGAGGTCCTGCTCAGAGATGGGCGTAGACGTCGTCGAGCGAGATCCCGCGGGCGACCATCATCACCTGGACGTGGTACAGCAGCTGCGAGATCTCCTCGGCGGCCGCTTCCTTGCCCTCGTACTCGGCGGCCATCCAGACCTCGGCGGCCTCCTCGACGACCTTCTTGCCGATGGCATGGACGCCCTTGTCCACCAGTTCCGCGGTGCGGGAGGTGGCCGGATCGCCGTTCTCGGCCTTGAGCTTGAGCTCGGCGAAGAGCTCTTCGAAGGTTTTGTTCGCCATGATGGTCCTAAGGGTACGGGGTGCGGATGCGCCACTCAGCGCCAGGGTTCGCTGACCGTGCGCAGCGTGGTGGCGGTGGCGACGGCGGCGGTGACCGCTTCGTGGCCCTTGTCCTCGGAGGAGCCTTCGAGGCCGGCCCGGTCGAGGGCCTGCTCTTCGTTGTCGACGGTGAGGACGCCGAATCCGACGGGTACGCCGGTGTCGATCGAGACCTGGGTGAGGCCGTGGGTCACGCCCTGGCACACGTACTCGAAGTGCGGGGTTCCGCCGCGGATGACGACTCCGAGCGCGACGATGGCATCGTAGCCGCGTCCGGCGAGGACCTTCGCCACGACGGGGAGCTCGAAGCTGCCGGGGACGCGCAGGAGGGTCGGCTCGTCGATGCCGAGCTCGCTCAGGGCGCGCAGGGCGCCGTCGACGAGGCCGTCCATGATCTTCTCGTGCCACTGGGCCGCGATGACCGCGACCCGCAGGTCGCCGCAGTTCTTCACGCTGAGGACGGGTGCGCCCTTGCCGCTCATGTCTCTCCTTGAACCGTACGAAAAGTGGAAGTTACTGGTTGCCGCAGGTGGAGGCCGGGGAGCCGTCCAGCCAGGGCAGGTCGTGGCCCATCCGGTCCCGCTTGGTGCGCAGGTAGCGGAGGTTGTGCTCGCCGGCCTGGACCGGCATGGGCTCGCGGCCCTCGACCCGGAGGCCGTAGCGGGTCAGGGCCTCGATCTTGTCGGGGTTGTTGGTCATCAGGCGCAGGCTGTGGACGCCGAGGTCGACGAGGATCTGGGCGCCGGCCGCGTAGTCGCGGGCGTCGGCGGGCAGCCCGAGCTCCAGGTTGGCGTCGAGGGTGTCGCGGCCCTGCTCCTGGAGCTCGTACGCGCGGAGCTTGGAGAGCAGGCCGATGCCGCGGCCCTCGTGGCCGCGCAGGTAGACGACGACACCGCGGCCGGCTTCCTGGATGCGGTCCATGGAGGCCTGGAGCTGGGGGCCGCAGTCGCAGCGCAGCGAGTGGAAGATGTCGCCGGTCAGGCACTCGGAGTGGACCCGGACGAGCAGGTCCTCGCCGTCGCCGACCTCGCCGTGGACCAGGGCGACGTGCTCGACGCCGTCGACGGTGGAGCGGTAGCCGTACGCGGTGAAGTCGCCGTGCGCGGTGGGGAGCTGGACCTCGGCCTCGCGGCGGACGGTCGGCTCGGCGGAGCGCCGGTAGGCGATCAGGTCCTCGATGGAGATGATCGTGAGGCCGTGCTTGCGGGCGAAGGGCACGAGCTCGGGCAGGCGCAGCATGACGCCGTCCTCGCCGGCGATCTCGACGATCGCGCCGGCCGGGCGGAGGCCCGCGAGGCGGGCGAGGTCGACGGCGGCCTCGGTGTGGCCGTTGCGGGCGAGGACGCCGCCGGGCTTGGCGCGCAGCGGGAAGACGTGGCCGGGGCGGACGAAGTCGGACGGCTCGTGGCTGCCGCTCGCCAGCATCCGCAGCGTGGTGGCGCGGTCGGCGGCGGAGATGCCGGTGGTGACGCCGTGCGCGGGGGACGCGTCGACGGAGACGGTGAAGGCCGTCCGCATCGACTCGGTGTTGTGCTCGACCATCTGCGGGAGGTGGAGGCGTTCCAGCTCCTCGTCCTCCATGGGCGCGCAGATCAGGCCGCGGCACTCGCTCATCATGAAGGCGACGATCTCGGGGGTCGCCTTCTCGGCGGCGATGACGAGGTCGCCCTCGTTCTCGCGGTCCTCGTCGTCGACGACGACGACGGGGCGCCCGGCGGCGATGTCGCGGACGGCCTGCTCGACGGGGTCGAGGGCGAGGTCGGTGGCGTCCCAGAGGGGAAGGGCGGCGCTCATGCGTGGGCTCCTTCCAGAGCGGCGGAGGTCGTGCGCGTCCGGAGCCACCAGTCGCGCATGCCCCAGATGACGAGGGCGAAGTAGATGACGTAGACCAGGCCGGAGAAGGCGAGGCCGCTGTTGAAGGCGAGGGGGACGCCGACGAGGTCGACGAGGAGCCAGGCGAACCAGAACTCGACGAGGCCGCGGGCCTGGGCGACCATCGCGACGAGGGTGCCGACGAAGATGTACGCGTCGGCCCACGGGCTCCAGGAGAGCGACGGGTAGAGGGTGAAGAGCCCGCCGACGGCGAGGGTGCCGACGACCGCGCCCGCGAGGAGCAGGCCGCGCTCCCTCCAGGTGGCGAAGCGGACGGCGATGGAGCCGTCCTGGGCCTGCTGTCGGCCCCGGTTCCACTGCCACCAGCCCCAGGCGGCGACGCCGATGACGAGGAGCTGCTTGCCGACGCCGCCGGAGAGGTGGGCGGAGGCGTAGGCGCCGACGAGGATCACGCCGGAGAGCAGCTGGGCGGGCCAGGTGAGGATGGAGCGGCGCCAGCCGAGCGCGAGGGCTATGAGCCCGATCGTGTTGCCGATCATGTCGGACCACATGATGTGCTGGTCGAGGACGGTGAACGCCTCGGAGTTGAGCCAGTTCACTTGCCGTTCTCCTGGGCGTTCGGGCCGAGCAGCCGCTCGACGTACTTGGCGATGACGTCCACTTCCAGGTTGACCGGGTCGCCGCTCGCCTTGATGCCGAGCGTGGTCAGGGCGAGGGTGGTGGGGATGAGGCTGATGGTGAACCAGTCGTCGGCGACCTCGACGACGGTGAGGCTGACGCCGTCGACCGTGATCGAGCCCTTCTCGACGACGTAGCGCGAGAGGTGGGCGGGCAGGCCGACCTTGACGAGCTCCCAGTGCTCGGACGGGGTCCGGTCGAGGATCGTGCCCGTGCCGTCGACGTGTCCCTGGACGATGTGGCCGCCGAGGCGGTCGCCCACGGCCATGGGCCGCTCCAGGTTGACCCGGGAGCCCGCTTCGAGGGCGCCGAGGCTGGACCGCTTGAGGGTCTCGGCCATGACGTCGGCGGTGAACTCGCCGTCGCCGAACTCGACGACCGTGAGACAGACACCGTTGACGGCGATGGAGTCGCCGTGCTGGGCGCCTTCCGTGACCAGGGGGCCGCGCAGTCGGAAGCGGGAGGCGTCCTCCAGCTGCTCGACGGCGACGACCTCGCCCAGTTCTTCGACGATTCCGGTGAACACGGTCAGCGCTCCTTGGGGGTGGCGGTGATACGGAGGTCGGGTCCGATGCGGACGGTCTCGGTGACGTCGAGCCGCAACGCTTCGGTGATGGTGTTGATTCCGGCGTCGGCGAGGGCCTGCGGGCCCGCGCCGAGGAGGACCGGTGCGAGGTAGCCGACGACCTGGTCGACGGCGCCCGCGGCGACGAAGGCGCCCGCGAGGGTGGGGCCGCCTTCGAGGAGGACGGAGCGGACGCCGCGCTCGTGCAGGGCGTCCAGGAGGGCGGGTACGGACAGGCCGCGCCCGCCTCTGGGGAGGCGTACGACGTCGGGGAGGTCGCTCTCGGCGTCCTCGGCGATCGCGATGAGGGTGGGGGCCGCGTCGTCGAGGATCCGGGCGCCGGGCTTCACGGCGGTCGCCTCGGTGTCGACGACGACCCGCAGCGGCTGCACGGCGCCTTCCACGCCCCGTACGGCCAGGTGGGGGTCGTCGGCGCGGGCGGTGCCGGAGCCGACGACGACGGCGTCGGACTCGGCGCGCAGCCGGTGGACGTCGGCGCGGGACTCGGCGGAGGTGATCCAGCGGGAGGTGCCGTCGGCGGCGGCGATCCGGCCGTCGAGGGTGGCGGCGTACTTCCACCGGACGAAGGGCCGGCCGTGGCGTACGGAGGTGAGCCAGGCGATGTTGACCGCCCGGGCCTCGTCCTCCAGGAGGCCGCCCGTGACCTCGACGCCCGCGGCGCGCAGGGTGTCGGCACCGCCGGTGGCCTGCGGGTTCGGGTCGCCGACCGCGTACACGACCCGGCTGATCCCGGCCTCGATCAGGGCCTGGGCGCAGGGGCCGGTGCGGCCGGTGTGGTTGCAGGGTTCGAGGGTGACGTACGCGGTGCCGCCGCGGGCCAGGACGCCGGCCTCGCGCAGGGCGTGGACCTCGGCGTGCGGGCCGCCGGCGCGCTGGTGCCAGCCCTCGCCGACCGGGTGTCCGGAGGCGTCGGTGACGACGCAGCCGACGACGGGGTTGGGGCTGGTGGCGCCGAGACCGCGTGCGGCGAGCTCGACGGCTCGGTGCATGGCGGTGATGTCGGCCTGCTGGGCCACCGGGTCCTCCTGCCTCTTCGGGCACGGACTCCGGGGCCTGTCGATGACGACAGAGAGCGGGTGAGACGCCTCGCGCAGGGTGCGCCGAGGCCGGGTCCTGCGGGTACGCCGATCGTTTCCGACACGGCGACCAGCGGACGTACGGCTGACACACCCCTGACAGGGGTCGCCCGCCGCGCACTGCCTCCCATCCGGACTTTCACCGTCGGTCCAGGAGTTTCACCTGGTCAACCGGCCGCTGGCTGCGGACGGGTCGCGGACTATACCGCCGGTTCGGAATTACACCGACCCCGGAGTGCGCTGCTGCTGATACAGGGCCAGTCTGCCACGCCTGGTGACCGGCCATACCGGCGAACCCCTGTGGCCTGGCTCACATGTGGCCATTATCGCCTTCTTTGGTCCAGACCTATTGACGCACTGGTCTAGTCCTCTTAATCTCCGTGTCACCTCCGAGGTACAGGTCCGACGGTGTGCGCACTCCCCGGGCCCAACACGACCCACCCCCTTGTTCGTTGTGTTTTTCCACCTCCCCAGGAGGAACCGATCGTGTTGTCCCCCACCACGAAGAGAGCCTCGCTGCTCGCTTCCGGCGCGGCCGTCGCCGGACTGCTGCTCAGCTCGCTCGCCGGCGGCGTCTCGTACGCGGCCGACAACGAGTCCTGTCGCCCCGACGGGCTCTACAAGACCCCGGGCGTCGACGTCCCCTACTGCTCGGTCTACGACACCGAGGGCCGCGAGAAGATGGGCGCGGACCACCAGCGCCGGGTCATCGGCTACTTCACCGGCTGGCGCGACGGCAAGAACGGCCAGCCCGCCTACCTGGCCAAGGACATCCCGTGGGAGAAGATCACCCACATCAACTACGCCTTCGGCCACATCGGCGGGGACAACAAGCTCTCCGTCGGCACGGACGGTCCGAACAACGCGGCCACCGGGATGACCTGGCCCGGTGTCGCGGGCGCCGAGATGGACCCCGCGTACGCGTACAAGGGGCACTTCAACCTGCTCAACAAGTTCAAGAAGCAGCACCCGAACGTCAAGACGCTGATCTCGGTCGGCGGCTGGGCGGAGACCGGCGGCTACTTCGCGGACAACGGCGACCGGGTCAACTCCGGCGGCTTCTACTCGATGGCGACCAACGCCGACGGTTCGGTCAACCAGGCCGGGATCGACACCTTCGCCGCCTCGTCCGTCGACTTCATCCGGAAGTACGGCTTCAACGGCGTCGACATCGACTACGAATACCCGACGACCATGAAGGACGCCGGCAACCCGCTCGACTGGCAGCTCGCCAACGCGCGCCGCGCCGGACTCGTGCAGGGCTACGCGGCCCTCATGAAGTCCCTGCGCGAGAAGCTCGACGTCGCGGGCGCCGCCGACGGCAAGCACTACCTGCTGACCGTCGCCGCCCCCTCCTCCGGCTACCTGCTGCGGGGCATGGAGACCTTCCAGATGCAGAAGTATCTGGACTACGTCAACATCATGTCCTACGACCTGCACGGCGCCTGGAACGAGTACGTCGGCCCCAACGCCTCCCTCTTCGACGACGGCAAGGACGGCGAGCTCGCCGCCGCCAACGTCTACGGCTCTGCGCAGTACGGCAACATCGGGTACCTCAACACCGACTGGGCGTACCACTACTTCCGCGGCTCGATGCCGGCCGGCCGCATCAACATCGGCCTGCCCTACTACACCCGCGGTCACAAGAACGTGCAGGGCGGCACCGACGGTCTGTGGGGCAAGGCCTCCGCGACCACCTGCCCCGCCGGCGCCGGTCTGACCAAGTGCGGCGACGGCGCCACCGGCATCGACAACCTGTGGCACGACAAGGACACCAACGGTGTCGAGTCGCCCGCCGGCTCCAACCCGATGTGGCACGCCAAGAACCTCGAGAAGGGGATCGTCGGCGACTACGTCACGCAGTACGGCTTCCCGGCGAACACCACCCTGACCGGCACCTACGCCCGCAAGTACGACTCGACCCTGGTCGCGCCGTGGCTGTGGAACGCGCAGAAGAAGGTCTTCCTCTCCACCGAGGACGAGCAGTCGGTGGCCGCCAAGGCCGACTACGTGGTCAGCAAGGGCATCGGCGGCACCATGGTCTGGGAGATGGCCGGTGACTACGCCTGGAACGCCACCAAGGGCCAGTACGAGATGGGCTCCACGCTCACCTCGCTGATGTACGACAAGTTCAAGGCGGCCACCCCGTACGGCGCGAAGAAGTCCAACGCGGCCCTGCCGACCAAGGCCGTGAAGATCGACGCGCAGTTCACCGAGTTCAAGCTGGGCGACTCGAACTACCCGATCACCCCGAAGATCAAGATCACCAACAACACGGCGACCGCGCTGCCGGGCGGCACGGAGTTCCAGTTCGACTACGGCACCTCGGCGCCGGCCAACGCGTCGGACCAGTCGGGCTTCGGCACGAAGGTCATCAGCAGCGACCACACGGGCAGCAACGTGGGCGGCCTGAAGGGCGACTTCCACCGCGTCTCCCTGAAGCTCCCGGCCTGGCAGTCGCTGGCCCCGGGCGCCTCGGTC
Organism: Streptomyces sp. NPDC042346; assembly: GCF_055581845.1. Lineage (NCBI taxonomy): Bacteria > Bacillati > Actinomycetota > Actinomycetes > Kitasatosporales > Streptomycetaceae > Streptomyces > Streptomyces sp. NPDC042346. The sequence continues at coordinate 77,812 of NZ_JBVJEH010000006.1, forward strand.
GACCTGGCGTTCAACTACTACCTGCCGGTGTCCACCCCCTCCAACTGGACGGTGAACATCAACGGCACGGCGTACGCCCTCGCCGGTGACCTGGCGCGCGGGACGACGGTCGTGGAGCCCGGCTCCACCACGCCGCCGACCACCCCGCCGACCACGCCGCCCACCACCCCGCCGACGACTCCCCCGACCACGCCTCCGACGACCCCGCCGACGACGCCGCCCACCACGGGCTGCACCGTCCCGGCGTACGTGGCCGGCACGGTCTACAACGCGGGCACCGAGGTCTCCCACAACGGCCGCAAGTACAAGGCCCAGTGGTGGACCCAGAACGAGACGCCGGGCACGACCGGCGACTGGGGTGTCTGGAAGGACCTCGGCGCCTGCTGACACGTCAGCCGACGCACCCCCTCCGACAGACCCCCGGCGGCGGACTCTCACGGCCCTTGGCCGCCGCCGGGCTCCCACCGCGCCGCGCCCCCCTGTCCGGGGCGCGGCGCTCCGCGTGTGCGGACCGCGGCCAGGACCGTCAGTCTTGAGACATGAGCACGATCCTGGTGACCGGTGGCACGGGAACCCTGGGCCGGCCCGTCTGCGAACGGCTGCGGGCGGACGGCCACGAGGTACGCGTCCTCAGCAGGCACTCCCCGCCGTACGCGGTCGACCTGCGACAGGGCGGGCCCCTGCTCGACCGGGCGGTCGAAGGCGTGGACGCGGTCGTCCACTGCAGCAACATCCTGCGCGGCGACAAGGACGCCGCCCGCGTACTGATCGAGGCGGCGCGGCGCGCCGGGGTGCCGCACCTCGTGTACATCTCGATCATCGGCGTCGACCGGGTGCCGCTCGGCTACTACCGCACCAAGTACGCGGTGGAACGCATGATCCAGGGCTCGGGCATCGCCTGGACGCTGCTGCGCACCACCCAGTTCCACGACCTGATCCTCCAGCTGCTCCAGGGCCTGGCGAAGCCGCCCGTGATGCTGCTGCCCAAGGAGGTGCGGGACCAGCCGCTGGAGGTGACGGAGGCGGCTGCCCGCCTCGCCGAGCTGGCCGCGGGGCCCCCGGCGGGCCGGGTGGAGGACATGGCCGGCCCGGAGATCCGTACGTTCGTCGAGCTGGCCCACTCCTACCTGCGGGCGAGCGGTCGCCGCCGCCGCGTGGTCGAGGTCCCGCTGCCGGGCAGGGTCTACCGGGGGCTGCGGCGCGGCGAGCACCTGGCACCGGACCGCGCGGTGGGCCGCGTGACGTTCGACGAGTTCCTGGCGGGCCGGTTCGGCGGACCGGAGGAGACGGCGGGCGCGTAGCGACGGCTCACCGCTGGGTGACGGTCGGCGCGCAGCGGCTCACCGTTCGGGTGACGGCAGCCGCCCGCGGCGGTCGCCAACGGGGTGTCGCGGCCGAATCCGGACGGAGCTTTGTAGCGTTTCCGCGTCACTGCCGCGCTCTCGGTCCTGCCGCGTTCGGCTTCTCGCTCCCGTCGACGGCGCCGTGAACATGCCGGCGCATGCTCGTCGAAAGGCTCTGCGCGATGACCATCATGTCCTCGACCGCGCGCTGTCTCGGATTGGTCATGCTGGTGCTGGGACTGACCACACCGGCCGCGGCGGCATCGGCGCCTCCCGAACCGGGACACGCCGGCCGCTGGCTCACCGACGACCAGGGCCGAGTGGTCACCGTGCACGGCGTGAACATGGTCTACAAGAATCCGCCGTACTTCCCCGCGGCGGGAGGCTTCGGCGAGAAGGACGCGCGGTTCCTGGCGGAGAACGGTTTCAACGCGGTGCGGCTGGGTTTCGCGTGGAAGGCGGTGGAGCCGCGGGCCGGCGTCTACGACGACGACTACATCGAGAAGATCAGGCAGACCCAGCAGTTGCTGGCCCGGCACCACATCTACAGCCTCGTCGATTCCCATCAGGACGCGTTCAACGAATCGGTGGGCGCGAGCTGGAGCGGATTCCCCGACTGGGCGACGTACACCGACGGGTTCCCGGTGCAGCCGAATCCGGGCTTTCCCCTGGTCTACTTCACGAGCCCCGCGCAGAACCAGACGTGGGCGAACTTCTGGCGCGACCGCGCCGCGCCCGACGGTGTCGGGCTGCAGGAACACTATGCGGCCATGTGGGCGCACGTCGCGCAACGATTCGTGGACCAGCCGTACGTGCTGGGCTACGACCTGATCAATGAGCCGTGGCCCGGCTGGGAATACCCGTCCTGCTTCCCGAAGGGCTGTCCCCGGTTCGAGACCGGTGTGCTCGCGCCCTTCGAGGCGAAGGTCATGAACGCCATCCGCCGAGTCGACCGGAACCACCTGCTGTTCTACGAACCGTCCCTGACCAACGACTTCGGTACGCCGAACTGGATGCCGAATCCGACCGGCGATCCGAAGGCGGGGATGAGTTTTCACGACTACTGCCTCGGCAAGGTCGACACCTGTGTGACCAACGGACTGGCCCGCTCGGCCGCCGAAGGCGTCGTCGGGGTGGTGACCGAGTTCGGCGCGACCACGAACGCGACGAAGCTGACCGCTCTCGCCGATCGGTTCGACGCCGACATGGCTTCCTGGATGTTCTGGTCCCGGCCGCAGGACCAGACTCCCGGCCATCCCCAGGAGCCGCCGACCGGACCCAATCTGATGGACCCGTCAATCGTCCGGCCCTATCCACGTGCCGTCGCGGGTACCCCGCAGCAGTGGCAATACGACAGCGCGACCGGGACGTTCACCCTCCGGTACAGCACCCGCCGCGCCGATTCCGGCCTGCCGTTCGCCCCGGGAGCCCGCACCGAGGTGTTCCTGCCGCAGAGCGCCTACCCCGGTGGCTACCAGGTCGAGAGCCAGGGCGCCGACGTCGCGTCGTCACCCGATGCCCGGCTGCTTCAGCTCGTCACCAGCCCCGGGCAGGACACGGTGACGGTGACCGTGACGCGAGGGTGACCGGCGCCTGAGGCGCCCGGGACACCCGGGTCAGAGCCCCGTGACCGGCGGGCCGAAGAGCGCGTCCTGGGCCGCGTCGCGGGCCAGGAGGAGCGCGCCGCGCAGTACGGCCGCGTCACCGAGCGCCGTCGGGCGGACCTCCGTGCGGAGCGGGGAGAGGGCCGCCAGCTCCGCCTCCACCCGGGCCGCGAGTTCGGGGCCGCCCTGATGGCCCGTCTCTCCCCCGAGGACGACGCAGCCGGGATCCAGGACGGAGGCGACGGCCGCCGCGCCGACGGCCAGGCGGCGGGCCAGCGCGTCCAGGAAGGGGCCGTGGCCCGAGGCGAGCGCCTCGGCCGGGTCGAGTCCGTGGGCGGCGGCCAGCTGCTCGACCGCCGCCGTGCAGGCCAGCTCGTGGAAGCCGCCGTCGCAGCCGGTGGCCGAGGGGAGTCCGGAGGTGCCCGGCACGGGCAGGAAGCCGATCTCGCCCGCGCCGCCCGAGGCCCCGCGGCGCAGCCGGCCGTCCAGGACCACGGACGCGCCGACGCCCTGGCCGAGCCAGAGCAGGACGAAGTCGTCCCGGTCGCGGGCGGCGCCCGCGCGGAGCTCGGCGACGGCGGCGAGGTTGGTCTCGTTCTCGACGAGGACGCGCGCGGGCAGCCGTTCCTGGAGGACGCCGATGAGATGCCGGTGCCAGGCGGGCAGCTTGGCGGAGTCGCGCAGCTCGCCGGTGGCCGGGTCGATGAGGCCGGGGGCGCCGACGGCCACGGTGTGCAGCCGGTCGACGCCGGCCTCCTTCGCGGTGCGCTCCAGAAGCGTGACCGCCTTGTCGACGGCCGGGCCCGTACCGCTGTCGTCGCCGACGGGCACGGTGGCCTCGGCGAGGGTGGTGCCGAGCAGGTCGGAGACGGTGACGGAGACGGAGCGGGTGCGCACGTCGAGCGCGGCGAGGTGCGCGCGGTCGGCGACGATCCCGTACAGCTTGGCGTTGGGTCCGCGGCGCTCCGCCCCGGACTCCCCCACGACGTGGACGAGCCCGGACTCCCGGAGCCGCTCGACGAGGTCGGCGACGGTCGGGCGGGAGAGTCCGGTGAGCGTCTTGAGCTGCGTGGCCGTCAACGGGCCCTCGTCCTGGAGCAGTCGCAGGGCGAGCCGGTCGTTGATGGCTCGGGCGGTGCTCGGGGATGCGGCCATGCGGCGATCCTCTCAGACTCGTTTCCCGTGCGGACTCCCCTGGACACTATTTATCAGGCAGGGTCCCTGATAGTTTACCGCCACACCACGACACAGGGAGGGCACATGGCGGCGCCGACCGTCTTCAGCACCGAGCGTCTGCGGCGGGCGCGCTTCGCCGTCGCCGCGGTCTTCTGCGTCCACGGCACGGTGACCGGCAGCTTCGCGACCCGCATCCCGTGGATCCAGGAGCACGCGAGCGTCAGCGCCGGTCAGCTCGGGCTCGCGCTCGCGTTCCCCGCGCTCGGCGCCTCCGTCGCGATGCCGCTGGCCGGCGCCATCAGCCACCGCTTCGGCGCCCGCACGGCCCTGCGCGGCCTGCTCTCCCTGTGGACGCTGTCGCTGACCCTGCCCTCGCTGGCCCCGAACATCTGGGGGCTGTGCGGCGCGCTCTTCGTGTACGGCGCGACGGCGGGCATGTCCGACGTGGCGATGAACGCGCTCGGCGTCGAGACCGAGAACCGGCTCGGCAAGTCCATCATGTCGAGCCTGCACGGCATGTGGAGCGCGGGCGCGCTGCTCGGCTCGGCCGCCGGCACGGTCGCGGCCCACCTGGGCGGCGACGCCCGGATCCACCACCTGATCGCGGCCCTGACCCTCACCGCGCTCGGCCTGGTCTGCTGCCAGGGCGTCCTCGACGTCCACAGCACGCAGGACGAGGAGGCGCCGCCGCGGTTCTCGCTGCCGCCGAAGGCCGCGCTGATCATCGGTGCCATCGGCTTCTGCGCGGTGTTCGCGGAGGGCGCCAGCCTCGACTGGTCGGCCGTCTACCTCCGGGACGAGCTGGGCACCTCGGCCGGGCTCGCGGCCGCCTCGACGACCGCCTTCGCGCTGACGATGGCCGTGGCCCGGCTGACCGGCGACCGCGTCGTGGACCGCTTCGGCGCGGTCCGTACGGTACGGGCCGGGGGCGCCGTCGCCACCCTCGGCGGGCTCATGGTCGTCCTCGCCCCGCACGCGGCCGTCGCGATGGCCGGATTCGGTCTCATCGGGCTCGGTGTCGCCGTCGTCGTCCCGCTCGCCTTCGCCGCCGCGGCCCGCAGCGGCCCGAACCCCAGCCAGGCCATCGCGGGCGTCGCCACCATCACGTACACCTCGGGCCTCATCGCCCCCTCGGCGATCGGCGGCATCGCCGACGCGACCTCCCTCGTCTTCTCCTTCGGGCTGGTCACGCTGCTGGCCCTGGGCCTCGTGCTCGGCGCGGGCGTCCTGCGGCCCGGCGCGCGCGAGGCGGCGGCGTCGGGTAGGACGGACGGCGCCCCCGCGAAGAGCTCCGGCCCGGTCGCGTAACCGCCGGTCCGCTCCGTACCGACGGCGGAGCGCGGTTCCGGCGGGCCGCGGCGCATACCATGTGGCTGATCTTTTGCGGTCATGACACGGCCGCCGGAACCTCGGAACGGGAGCGACCTCATGAACCTCGGCGTGCGCTGGACCCTGCACGGCGACGGGAGAACACCCGCTCCCGGGGCCGTCGTCCGGCCGGACGAGCGGCTCTCCTGGCCCCGCACCGTCGGGCTCGGCGCGCAGCACGTCGTCGCCATGTTCGGGGCGTCCTTCGTCGCCCCGGTCCTGATGGGTCTGGACCCGAACCTCGCGATCATGATGTCCGGTGTCGCGACCGTGATCTTCCTCCTCGCGACCCGCGGCACCGTCCCGTCCTACCTCGGCTGCTCGCTCTCCTTCGTCGGCGTCGCCGCCGCGATCCGGGCCTCGGGCGGCACCAGCGCCACCGTGACCGGCGCGGTCCTCGTCGTCGGCGCGGTGCTCTTCCTGGCCGGTCTGGCCGTACGGAAGTTCGGCGCGCGGATCATCCACGCGGCGATGCCCCCGATCGTGACCGGCGCCGTCGTCATGCTGATCGGCTTCAACCTGGCCCCGGTCACCGCGTCGACGTACTGGCCGCAGGACCAGTGGACGGCGCTGCTCGTGATGCTGTTCACCGGTCTGGCCGTGGTCTGCCTGCGCGGCTTCTGGTCGCGGATCGCGATCTTCCTCGGCCTGATCTTCGGCTACGCCATCTCCTGGATCTTCGACCTCGTCTTCGGCAAGATCCACTCGATGTCCCCGAGCGGCCAGGTCACCGACCACTGGCGGCTCGACCTCTCCGGCGTGTCGAAGGCCGACTGGATCGGCCTGCCGACCTTCCACGGACCGAGCTTCGAGTGGTCCGCGATCCTGGTCGCGCTGCCCGTGGTCATCGCGCTGATCGCCGAGAACGCCGGCCACGTCAAGGCCGTCGGCGAGATGACCGGCGACAACCTGGACGACAAGCTCGGCACCGCGATCGCCGCCGACGGCGCCGCCTCGGTGCTGTCGACCGCCGTGGGCGGCCCGCCGAACACCACGTACTCCGAGAACATCGGCGTCATGGCCGCCACCCGGGTCTACTCGACCGCCGCCTACTGGGCCGCGGCCGGCTTCGCCCTCCTCTTCGGCCTCTGCCCGAAGTTCGGCGCGATCGTCGCCGCCATCCCCGGCGGTGTCCTCGGCGGCATCACCGTGATCCTGTACGGCATGATCGGCCTGCTCGGCGCCCAGATCTGGATCAACGCCAAGGTCGACCTGCGCAACCCGCTCAACCTGGTCCCGGCCGCGGCCGGCATCATCATCGGCGTCGGCGGCGTGAAGCTCACCTTCTCGGACACCTTCGAGCTGGGCGGCATCGCGCTCGGCACGATCGTCGTCATTACCGGCTACCACGTGCTGCGGGCCTTCGCCCCGCCCCACCTCAAGCAGCAGGAACCGCTCCTGGACTCGGGCACGAGCTCGTACGAGGGCACCCCGGGTCGGACCTCGGACGAGAGCACCCCGGGCGTGGAGCCGGCACCGAAGAACTGAGTGATTCGCCCGTTCTGGGTAAGCCGGGCCCCGGGGAGTTCCCTCCGGGCCCGGCGGCTGGAAGCCTGCCCCCATGGCGCAGACCCAGCAGGTCGGGCAGGACATCAGGCAGGACATCGGGCCGTTCTCGGCGGTCGACCCCGTGGTGGACCGGATGCGGTCACTCCGCTCCGCCTGGCATCCCGCCGACGGGGTCGCCGTCTTCAACCGGGTCTATCTGACGGTCACCGAGGAGATCGGCCGCGCCATCGAGGCGGGTACCTTCGCCGACCGCAAGGCCGCCTCCACCCTCGACGTGCGCTTCGCCGAGCGCTATCTCGCGGCGGTCGACTCCGTCGCCGGCGGCGGCCCGGCGCCCGCCTGCTGGCGGCCGCTCTTCCACTACCGGCGCCACCCCGGCGTACGCCCGCTGCAGTTCGCGCTCGCCGGGATCAACGCCCACGTCGGCCACGACCTGCCGCTCGCGGTGGTCGACGCGTGCCGGATCCTGGAGTGCGCGCCGACGGATCTGGAGGACGAGTTCGACCGGGTCGGCGACATCCTCGTCCTCCTGGAGGAGCGCATCCGGGAGGAACTGATGCCGGGCCCGGACCTCCTGGAGATCGCGGACCCGCTGACGCATCTGCTCGGCTGCTGGAGCCTGGACCGGGCCCGCGACGGGGCCTGGCTGTCGGCACGCTCGCTCTGGCAGCTGCGCGGGCTGCCCGAGCTGGCCGGGGAGTTCACGGAACGCCTCGACCGGTCGGTCGGCCTGGTGGGGCGGATGCTGCTCACCCCGCTCACCAGGCCCTGACCCGTACGGGGATCAGTCCTCCGGCAGCTCGACCGGGGCGATCTCCTCGTAGACGTCGCCCGGACCCGGGTTGGTGGCGTCGGTGCCGCCGCCGAAGTGGTGCATCACGCCCCACACCGCGTTGAGAGCCGTCTGCACCGCGCCCTCGGCCCAGCCGGCCGTCCAGGAGATGTCGTCGCCCGCGAGGAAGATGCCCCGCTTGTCCTCGGGCAGCCGGTCCTGCATGAAGTGCGTGAACAGGCGGCGCTGGTAGCGGTAGTGGCCCGGCAGGTTCGCCTTGAAGGCGCCCATGAAGTAGGGCTCGTTCTCCCAGGAGACCGTCACCGGGTTGCCGATGATGTGCTTCCGGATGTCGACCTTCGGGTAGATCTCGCCGAGCGACTTCAGCATGACCTCCATCCGCTCGTTGGCGGAGAGCGGCAGCCACTTCAGGCTGTCGTCGCACCAGGTGTACGAGAGGCAGATGGTGGCCGGCTTGTCCGGGCCGTCGTCGAGGAGGTACGTGCCGCGGGTCATCCGGTCGGTCAGCGTCATCGACATGACGTCGCGGCCGGTCTCCTCGTCCTTGTCCAGCCAGAACGGCCGGTCGACAGGGACGAAGAGCTTGGAGCTCTCCATGTAGTGGGTGCGCTCGATCGCCGTCCAGTGGTCGATCGGGAAGAGCGAGTCGTCGCAGGCGATCTTGGAGAGCAGCATCCAGGACTGGGCGGTGAAGATCGCCGCCGGGTACGTACGGATGTCGCCGGAGGCGTCGGTGACCGTGATCCGGTTGCCGGCGGTCCGGTTCAGCCGGGTCACGGCCGGCTTCGGGGCGCCCTCGTGCAGGGAGCTGAGCGACGTGCCCGGCGCCCAGTGGACGATCTTCTGCGGCTCGCGCTCCCACAGGCGCAGCGGAAGCTGCTGCGAGCCGCCCACGATGCCCCGGTGGTGGTCGTCCGCCTCGGTGTAGACGACGCGGAGGATCTCCAGGATGGAGTTGGGGAAGTCCGTGTCCCAGCCGCCGGTGCCGAAGCCGACCTGGCCGAAGATCTCGCGGTGCCGGAAGGACTTGAAGGACTCCGACTCGCAGAGGAAGCCGTAGAAGGTCTGGTTGTCGAGCTTCTCGACGAGCTTCGACCAGATCTCGCGGATGCGCGGGACGTCCCGCTCGCGCATGGCCTGGTTCATGTCGGAGAAGTCGGCGCCCTCGTCCAGGCAGGCGTTCCACGCGTTCATCACGTCGCGGTAGACCTGCGGCAGGTCGTCGACGGTGGTGGCGTAGTGCGACTCGCCCTTGAGGTCGACGACGGTCGACGGGGTCGACTCGGCCAGCGGGTTCGGGAAGGGCGTGGTCTCCAGGCCGACGAGGTCGATGTAGTGCTGGAGCGCGGTCGAGGACGGCGGGAAGCGCATGGCGCCCATCTCCGCGGTCAGGCCCTCGGTGGCGGTGCCCTCGAAGCCGACCGTGCGCAGTCGGCCGCCGATCTGGTCGGCCTCGTAGACGACGGGCTTGAGGCCCATCTTCATCAGCTCGTACGCGGCGATGATGCCGGAGAGACCGCCGCCGATGACGGCGACCTCGGTGCCGTGCTCGGTGGCCGGTATCTGGCCGAGCCCGGCCGGGTGGGCCAGGAAGTCGTCGTACGCGTACGGGAAGTCCGGGCCGAACATCGTGATCGGCGGCTGGCCGTCGCTGTGGGGGACGGCGGTCGTGGGCACCGTGGACGTCATGGGGTACGGACTCCTTGCACGGAAAAGATGAGGCAGGTCGGGAAGGCGGGGGGCGGGCGGGCTCAGACGAGGGGGCCGTAGAGGCCCGGGCGCCGGTCGCGGAGGTAGGGGTTCTCCGCGCGGGAGGCCGCCAGGAAGTCGGGGTCGACGTCGCCGATGACGAGTTCCTCGCCGCGCCCGGCGCGGGCCCGGGCGGTGCCGTCGGGGCCGGCCAGGGCGGAGAGGCCGACGAACTCGAAGGCGCCCTCGGGGCCGGTCCGGTTGGCGTACGCGAGGTAGAGCTGGTTCTCGAAGGCGCGGACCGGGACCACGGACAGGGGCACGATCTCTGCGGGGTGCATCAGCGCGGTCGGGACGAGGAGGAGGTCCGTACCGGCCAGCGCGTGCGCCCGTACGTTCTCGGGGAACTCGACGTCGTAGCAGATCATCATGCCGACGGTGAGGCCGTCGATCTCCGCCTGGACGACGGCCTGGTCACCGGGGGTGAACCAGGTCAGCTCGAAGTCGCCGAAGAGGTGGGTCTTGCGGTAGTGCGCGAGGGGGGCGCCGTCGGCGCCGATGAGCTGCGCGGAGTTGTAGAGGACCCCGTGCCGCTCGGTGTCCCGCTCCGGGTAGCCGTAGCCGACGGCGAGGCCGTGGCGCACGGCGATCGCCGCGACGGCGCGGGCGGAGGGGCCGTCGGCCGGCTCGGCCAGGCGCGCGATGTCGGCGCCGATGGCGTAGCCGGTGAGGAACAGCTCGGGGGCGAGCAGCAGGCCCGCTCCGGCGGCCGCGGCACGGGCGGCGGCCTCGTCGAGGATCTTGAGGTTGGCGGCCACGTCACCGAGCTCGCCGGAGCTCTGGAGCAGGGCGGTGCGCAGCGCGGGCATGGGCGATCCTCGGGGGGTCGGAGTACAAGGGGAAGACGTCAAAAACGGTACGGTTTCGCGCTCTGTTCGGACAAGGCGGGAGCGTTGCGGACCGACCGTCGAACCATTGCGCGATCCACGCCCCGCGTGGCGATTCGTTGCGTACGGCTCCGCCGGGGGTCGTACGGCTCCCCCGCCGCGCGGCGGAGACGGGAACCGTCCTGCGGCTCGACGCCGTGGCGCGGCCTGCGCGGAAGAGTGGTCCTCGTCCGGAAGACCTGCCGGACGACCTGCCGAAAGGACCGGGAAAGACCATGAACCGTCGTACGAAGACCGTCGCCGTCGCCGCCGCCGTTCTGCTCACCCTGGGAGCCGGGGGTATCGCCGCGGCGGACGACGCTCCCGCCCCGGCCGCGGCCTCGGTCTCGGCCACCGTCAAGGAGGCCGCCGCGCTGACCGGCACCGCGAAGCTGTACCGGCCGGCCGGCGACGACATCACGTTCTCCTTCGACGCGCATCTGGCGGCGAAGGACAACAAGGATCCGCAGGCCGCGACGGGCACCTTCCGGTTCAGCCACTACAAGGACGGGAAGGGCGGCTACGCGGTGGCCAAGGTCGACTGCCTCACCACGGGCGGCAAGGTGGCCGTGGTGACGGGCGTCGTGACCGAGACCGACGTGGACGCCTTCCGGAACAAGCGCGTCGGGATCTCGGTGCACGACAACGGGAAGCGCGACCGTCTGGGCTACAGCTGGATCGGGCGCGACACGAACCTGGAGGTTCCGCCGTGCCTGAGCTCCGCCCCCTTCGAGAAGGTGCAGCCGGGCACCGGTGACTTCAAGGTGCTGCCCTGGCAGCTCGACTACCCGACCGAGTAGACCGCCCCACGGGGGTGGGCGGGCGAGGGGCGGTGCGGGAACCACGGCCCGCACCGCCCCGACCGCCCGTGCCCCGCAATCCCGCGCAGGACTGCGCGGGACCACGAGGGACTACGAGGTAGTACGAGGGACTACGCCGGACTACGCAGGACTACGCGGGCGAGCCCGAGGAGAAGCGCCGCAGCAGCGGCGAGAGCACCAGGACGGACTTGGTGCGCTCCACGAAGGGCTCGCCCGCGATCCGCTCCAGGACGCGCTCGAAGTGGCGCATGTCCGAGGCGAAGACCTGGACGACGGCGTCCGCGTCACCGGTGACGGTCGACGCGGACACCACCTCGGGGTACCGCTCCAGACCTCGCCGGATGTCGTCCGGCGAGGTGTTGTGGCGGCAGTAGATCTCGACGAAGCCCTCGGTCTCCCAGCCGAGCGCCGCCGGGTCCACCCGTACGGTGAATCCGGTGATGGCGCCCTCGGCCCTGAGCCGGTCCACGCGCCGTTTCACGGCGGGCGCCGAGAGGCCGACGAGCGAGCCGATGTCGGCGTAGCTGCGGCGGGCGTCTTCCGCGAGGGCGTGGACGATGCGTTCGTCGAGGTCGTTCAGTCGCACTGCGGGTGGATCACTTCTCTGATGTGGCCAGTCGGGAGCGGCGCATGCCGTACAGGAAGTAGAACACGAGGCCGGCCACCATCCAGCCACCGAAGACGATCCACGTGGCGGTGTCCAGACTGAACATCATGTAGCCGCAGGCGAGCAGGCCGAGGATCGGCGTGATCGGGAAGAGCGCGACCTTGAAGGTGCGCGGCAGGTCGGGGCGGGTCCTGCGCAGGATGACGACGGCGACGTTGACGAGGCCGAAGGCGAAGAGCGTGCCGATGCTGGTGGCGTCGGCGAGCTTGCCGAGCGGGATGAAGGCCGCGAGGGTGCCGCAGAAGAGGGAGACGATCACCACGTTGACGCGGGGGGCGCCGGACTTGGCCTCGACCTTGGCGAAGACCCTGGGGACGAGCCCGTCGCGCGACATGGCGAAGAGGATGCGGGTCTGGCCGTAGAGGACGGCGAAGACGACGGAGGCGATGGCGACGACGGCGCCGGCGGCGAGGACGACACCCCAGAAGGTGTGCCCCGAGACGTCGGTCATGATCTGGGCGAGCGCGGCCTCGGTGGACCCGAAGTCCTGCCACGGCATGGCGCCGACGGCGACGAAGGCGACGAGGACGTAGAGCACGGTGACGATCAGCAGCGAGAGCATGATCGCGCGGGGCAGGTCGCGCTTGGGATTCTTGGCCTCCTCACCGGCGGTGGAGGCGGCGTCGAAGCCGATGTACGAGAAGAAGAGGGTGGCGGCGCCGGCGCTGATGCCCGTGATGCCGAGCGGGGCGAGGGGCGTGTAGTTGCCGCCCTTGATGCCCAGGAAGCCGATGCCGATGAAGAGCAGCAGGGTGACGATCTTCACCGCGACCATGATCGAGTTGATCCGGGCGCTCTCCTTGGCGCCGCGCATCAGGAACACCATGGCGAGCAGCACGACGACCAGCGCGGGCAGGTTGATGAAGCCGCCCTCGCCCATCGGGGACGAGACCTGTTCGGGGATGGTGAACCCCAGGGTGCCGTCGAGGAGTTCGTTGAGGTACTCGCCCCAGCCGACGGCGACCGCCGCGACGGACACGCCGTACTCCAGGACCAGGCACCAGCCGCAGACCCAGGCGACGAGCTCACCCATCGTTGCGTACGCATACGAGTACGAGGATCCGGAGACGGGCACCGATCCGGCCAGCTCCGCGTAGGACAGGGCGGAGAAGAGCGCGGTCAGGCCCGCGATCACGAAGGAGATCGTCACGGCGGGGCCGGCCTTGGGGGCGGCGTCGCCGAGGACGACGAAGATGCCGGTGCCGAGCGTGGCACCGATGCTGATCATGGTCAGCTGCCACATGGAGAGGGAGCGGCGGAGGCTGCCGCCCTCACCCTGCCCACCCTCCATGACCAGGCGTTCCACCGGCTTGCGCCGGGTGAGTGCGCTGAGCGCGGAGGTCTTGGGGGTGGTCGTGTCGACGACCGGTGGGGCTGCGCCGTGGTCCAGCACTGCGGAGGCTCCTTATCGCTGCCTGTAGGCGGTGGGACGACCACGGCGGCCCGTGGGCACGCCGAAGCAAGCCCACGAGGGAGGGGAACCGCCGAGCAGGCGGTCGCCGCCACTCCTGGTACGGGGCACGAGCCTAAGGGGCTGAGGTTCGCACTCGTAATGCAGGGTTGTTGCGCACTGCCGGATGATCATTGCGCGCTCGCGGCGCAGACGGGGAAACATTGCGCGCCCCTGCATGAATCGGCACATTGGGGTCCCCCGACGACGCTCCGCACGCGCGCGTGCACGTGCCTTGACTCCTCGTGCCCGATGACCCACGCTGCGAGCCCCCCGCAATCCCACGATCGGAGACCTCGGTGGGCTGGCTCGCCCCGGCGCCCTTCCTGCGCGGCACGGCCTGGCTCGACGGGGACCGGCCGGTGCGGGCGGACCCGGCCGACCTGGAGCGGCTCCCGTGGGACATCGCGGAGAGGGCCGCGCTGCCCATCGGCGTACGGGTCGAGTTCACTGCGGAGCCCGGGACGCGCGCGGTGGAGCTGCGCTACCGGGCGGCCGTCCCGGAGCCGGACGACCCGCTCGCCGCGCTGCGCCACTGCTTCGCTCTCTGGCAGGGCCGGCGGCTCGTGGGCGAGACCTGCGCCGTCCCGGCGCCGGAGGGCACGGTCAGCCTCCCGCTGCCCCCGTGCGGCGGTGTCTTCACCGTCCACCTCCCCGAGGGCCAGTCACCGCTCCCGCTCGCCCTGCGGGCCGTCGGCGGCCGCCTCTCCCCCGCCCCGGTCCGGCCCCGCTGGCTCGTCCACGGCGACTCGATCACCGAGGGCTGGTGGGCGACCCGTCCCGCGCACTCCTGGCCCGCCACGGCGGGGCGGCTGCTCGGACTCGACCCGGTCAATCTGGGGTACGCGGGCGGGGCGCGCGGCGAGCTCCCGCTGGCCGAGCACCTCGCACGGCTCCCGGGCGAGGTGGTCACCCTCGCCTTCGGCACCAACTGCTGGTCCCGGGTGCCGGCGACGGCCGACTGGCTGTACGCGACCGTGCGGGCGTTCGTCGGCCTGGTCCGCCGCGGCCATCCGGCCGTCCCGCTGCTGATCGTCTCGCCCGTCCTGCGCCCGGAGGCCGAGCACACCCGCAACGCCCTCGGAGCGACCCTCACGGAGCTCCGCAGGGCCATGGAGCGCGCGGGCCGCGACCTGGCGGCCGAGGGCGACCGACGGCTCCTGGTCCTCCCGGGGCGCTCCCTGCTCGGCCCCGAGCACCTGGCGGACGGGCTGCACCCGAACGACCGGGGGCACGCCCGGATCGCGGCGGCGGTGGCGGAGGCCCTGCTCCCCCACCTGCCGGTCAGCCGCCCCGTACCCCCAGGGACCTGACCACGAACGTGCCGCCGTCCGCGTGCGCGTGCGTGCGGCCCTCCTCGTCCGTCCGGGTCCACCGGTCGGTGTACGTGACGACGGGTTCGTAGCCGAGCCGCGCGTACAGCGCCGCCGCCCGCGGGTTGTCATCGCCCACGCCGAGGCCCAGCGCCGCCCCGCCGCGCTCCCGCACCAGCTCCTCGGCCGCGTGGATCAGGGCCGTCCCGATGCCCTGTCCGCGGAGCTCCGCGGGCCATACGTCCAGGCCGTTGAGCTCGGGGCAGTCGCCGAGAACGGCCCGTACCTCGGGCGCGGCGCAACCGTCCCAGCGCACCAGCCCGTTGCCCACCGGCACACCGTCCCGCCAGGCGACGAGGTACGTCCCGGCCCCGGTCTCCTGGCGCGCGAACCGGTCGGCGTGCCGGCTCGGCGCCCCGGGGGTGGGGAGGTGACGGTCGAGCAGGGGCACGTCGGCGGCGCGGCAGGGCCTGATCTCCATGCGCCGACGGTACGGGAACGCCGTGGGCCCCCGGGAGGATTTTCCCGGGGGCCCACGGCGTGACGAACGAGAGGTACTAGCTCCAGCTGGCGTGCAGCGGCTTGCCCTCGGCGTAGCCGGCGGCGGACTGGATGCCGACCACGGACTTCTCCTCGAACTCGGCGAGCGAGCCCGCACCGGCGTAAGTGCAGGAGGAGCGGACGCCCGCGATGATCGAGTCGATCAGGTCCTCGACACCCGGACGGCTCGGGTCGAGGAACATGCGGGAGGTGGAGATGCCCTCCTCGAACAGCGCCTTGCGGGCGCGGTCGTAGGAGGACTCCTCGCTCGTGCGGTTCTTGACGGCGCGCGCGGAGGCCATGCCGAACGACTCCTTGTAGAGCCGGCCGTTGGCGTCCTGCTGGAGGTCGCCCGGGGACTCGTACGTCCCGGCGAACCAGGAGCCGATCATGACGTTCGACGCGCCGGCGGCGAGCGCCATGGCGACGTCGCGCGGGTGCCGGACGCCACCGTCGGCCCAGACGTGCTTGCCGTACTTCTTCGCCTCGGCGGCGCACTCCAGGACGGCGGAGAACTGCGGCCGGCCGACGCCGGTCATCATGCGGGTGGTGCACATGGCGCCGGGGCCGACGCCGACCTTGATGATGTCGGCGCCCGCCTCGATGAGGTCCTTGACGCCCTCGGCGGCGACGATGTTGCCCGCGACGATCGGGACCTGCGGGTCGAGCGCCCGGACGGCCTTGATCGCGGCGATCATCGACTCCTGGTGGCCGTGCGCCGTGTCGATGACGAGCGTGTCCACGCCTGCGTCGAGGAGCTGCTTGGCCTTGCCGGTGAAGTCGCCGTTGATGCCGACGGCGGCGGCGATGCGCAGCTTGCCCTGGGCGTCGGTGGCCGGCGTGTACAGGGTCGCGCGGAGCGCGCCCTTGCGGGTCAGGATGCCGACCAGCTTGCCGTCCTTGTCGACGGCCGGGGCGTAGCGGCGGTTGGCCTGGTCCAGCGTGTTGAACGCCTCGCGCGGCTCGATGTCGGCGTCGATGAGGAGCAGGTCCTTCGACATGACCTCGGACAGCTGGGTGAAGCGGTCCACGCCGGACAGGTCGGCGTCGGTGACGACACCGATCGGGCGGCGGTGCTCGTCGACGACGACGCCGGCGCCGTGGGCCCGCTTCGGCAGCAGGGAGAGCGCGTCGGCGACGGTCTGGTGGGGCTCCAGGACGATCGGGGTGTCGAGCACGTGGTGACGGCTCTTGACCCACGAGATGACGTCGGTGACGACCTCGATCGGGATGTCCTGGGGGATGACGACCAGGCCGCCGCGCCGGGCGACGGTCTCGGCCATGCGACGGCCGGCGATGGCGGTCATGTTGGCGACGACCAGCGGGATCGTCGTCCCGGTTCCGTCCGGCGAGGAGAGGTCCACCGCCTGGCGGGAACCGACGGCCGAGCGGCTCGGCACCATGAACACATCGTCGTACGTCAGGTCGTAGGGCGGCTTGACGTCATTGAGGAAACGCACGTGCTGACATCCCAGTCGTTCGGATCGGCCCCTAGGCATTTCAGCCAGGGGAAAAAGCACGTAGTTCATTCTCCCACGCCAGTACGAATACCAGCCCCGGTCGATTCATCCGAGGCTTGCGGGAGGTGCTTCGTCGGATCCTACGAAGCCTTCACCCAGGGCGAGGAGGACGGAGAGGTGGGTGGGGCGCTCGTCGACCGCTGTGGCGAAGACGTCCTGAGCGGTCCGCCACTCGTGGGGGCGCGCCGTGGCGTATCCCTGCCAGCCGGTGACGACGAGCGCGACGGGCTCGGGGAGATCGGTGAGGCAGTCGGCCAGGGCGTCCCAGTTCCGGCCGAACCACGCGGGCAGCTCCAGGACCACGGCGCACCGGTCCATGAGGGCGGCCTTGTCCGTGACCCCGGCCAGGTCGAGGACGACGGCGTCGGCGAGTCTCATCCGCGCACCTCCCGGAAGGTCTCGTAGTGGTCGTCGGTCCAGTAGATCTCGCCGCCCCGCCCGGTGACGATCCGGCGCGCCCCGCGGTCGCGCTCGCCGGGGGTCTTCACGGTGTACTCGCGGTAGTAGCCGCGGGCCTCACGGGGCAGGATCCGCTCGAAGTTCGAGAAGACGGCGCCGTCCTTGGCGTACGGGTAGGGGCCGCCGCGCGCGATGAGGTCGAGGGTCCTGCGCGCCTCGGGCGGCAGGTCGGCGGCTCGTACGGTGGCCAGCCCCGAGGCCCCGGTGGCCTCGGCGGCCGGCGCGGTGCCCGCGGGGGCCGCGGCGGTCGACCCGATGGAGACCGTGTCGCTCGCGGAGGAGCACCCGGCCAGGAAGACACACAGGACGAGCGCGAGGAGCACACGAAGGGGCCGGAGCAACATGTCCCGAACATACCGTTGCGGGATGGCTCCGGCCCCTGGGATCGCGGGGTGTCGGCCAGGGCCTGTCCGGCGGATCAGCGACCCCGGCCATGACCCGCCGGACAGGCCCTAGCTGCCGTCGGGGTCCGTCCGGTCGAGCGCCGGGTGCGTGCCGGGGCTGGACTCGGTCAGCAGGTAGTCGGCCGCGGCGCGGTCCGTCACCAGGCTGGTGACGAGCCCGGAGCGGAGGACCGCCCCGATGGCCGCCGCCTTGCGCTGCCCGCCGGCGATCGCCACGACCTCGGGGATGCGCCGCAGGCGGTCCGCCTCGACGGTGATGCACCGCTCGCCCAGGTCGCGGCCGACGCGGCGGCCCTCGGCGTCGAAGAGGTGCGCGGACATCTCGGCGGCGACGCCCAGCGAGGCGTAGTGGGCGCGCTCCGCGTCGGAGAGCATGTCGTGCACGGTCGAGATGCCCGGCTCCCAGGAGCCGATGGACACGCAGGCGACCGTCACCTTGTCGAAGTACTCGAAGGCCCGCGCGATGCCGGTCTGGCTGCGCAGCGCCGCCGCGGTCGCCGGGTCGGGCAGCAGCATGGGCGCGTAGATCGGGTGCGCCTCGCCGCCGGAGACCTGGGCGGCACGCCGTACCGCCTCGACCGAGCCGCGCTCGGCGGTCCCGGCGTCGTACACGCCGGTGAGCTGCACGACCGTACAGGGCGGCAGCCGGTCGAGCGCCGCCGCCATGTGGATGGTGGAGCGGCCCCAGGCGAGGCCCAGGACGTCTCCCTCGGTGACCAGCTCGCCGAGCAGGTCGGCCGCGACCTCGCCGAGGTTCTCCGGGTCGGGCGACTCGTCCTCGCCCTCCGCGGGGGATTCGACGACGACGGCGTGGCGGAGCCCGTAGCGGGCGCGGAGCGCGTCGGAGCGCTCGGCGTCCAGCTCGGCCGGCACGCGGATCTCGATGCGCACGAGGTCGCGCTCCAGGGCGGTCTCCAGGACCCGCGCCACCTTGAAGCGGCTCACGCCGAACTCCTCGGCGATCTGGATCTTGGACTTGCCCTCGAGGTAGAAGCGGCGGGCCATGGCCGCCGCCTGCACCAGCTCCGCGGGGCCCATCCGCAGGGCTGACCGTCCCGCCGACATACCGGCCACCGCGATCTCCTCACTGCTGTTCACGTACCGCTGTTCGCATACGGCTGTTCGCATACGGCTGTCGTTCACACTCTGGACTCGCCGTTCATCCTGTCAGATCCGGCGGGCCTTGATCAGTCCTGTCGGCGGCCCGACGGACCGCGTTCATCCGGCGGAGGCTCAGTGGCCACACGCCCACGCGGCGGAGGCCGTCGTGGCCTCGGCGCGGGCCCGCAGCGAGGCGACGGCGGCCGCCGGGTCGGCCGCGCCGTAGACCGCCGAGCCCGCGACGAACACGTCGGCGCCGGCCTCGGCGCACCGCTCGATGGTGGACTCGGCGACCCCGCCGTCGACCTGGAGCCACAGCTCCAGACCGTGCTTGGAGATCAGCTCGCGGGTGCGGCGGATCTTGGGCAGCATGATGTCGAGGAAGGCCTGGCCGCCGAAGCCCGGCTCGACCGTCATGATCAGCAGCATGTCGAGCTCGGGGAGCAGGTCCTCGTACGGCTCGATCGGCGTGGCCGGCTTGAGCGCCATCGAGGCCCGCGCACCCTTGGCCCGGATCTCCCGCGCGAGCCGCACGGGAGCGGCCGCGGCCTCCACGTGGAAGGTCACCGACCCGGCGCCCGCCTCCACGTACTGGGGCGCCCAGCGGTCGGGGTCCTCGATCATGAGGTGGCAGTCGAGGGGCGTCCCCGTGGCCCGGGCGAGCGACTCGACGATCGGCACCCCCAGCGTCAGGTTGGGCACGAAGTGGTTGTCCATCACGTCGACGTGCAGCCAGTCGGCGCCCTCGACGGCCTTCGCCTCCTCGGCGAGCCGGGCGAAGTCCGCGGACAGGATGCTGGGGTTGATCTGCGCCATGTGCCAAGCCTCCCACGTTCTTGGGTACTTCTTTGCCGCTCAGCGGTTTCGGATCCGGTCCAGACCAATTTCGGTACGAAGCGACGAGTCCTGGACCGGGACGGACCGGGAGAATGCGGTCAGGTGATCGAAGGGGCGGGCGCCCCGGGACACCCCGGGGCGCCCCGCCGTCAGGCCGTTCGGCGCAGCAGCGCCAGGTACATGGCGTCCGTACCGTGCAGATGCGGCCACAGCTGGATGTCCGGGCCGTCGCCGAGCGCCGGCACGCCGGGCAGCAGCGGACGGGCGTCGATCAGCTCGGCGCCGCCGACCTTCTTCAGGACGTCGTCGACGACCACGCGGGTCTCGGCCAGGTGCGGCGAGCAGGTCGCGTACCCGACGATCCCGCCGACGCGCACGGCCCGCAGCGCCTCCGTGAGCAGCCCGCGCTGGAGCGGCGCGAAGCCGTCCAGGTCCTCGGGGCGCCGGCGCCAGCGGGCCTCGGGGCGGCGGCGCAGGGCGCCGAGACCCGAGCAGGGCACGTCCATCAGGACCCGGTCGAAGGAGCCGGGGCGCCATGGCGGACGGGTGCCGTCGGCGGCGATGACCTGGTAGGGGCCGGGGTTGCCCGCGAGGGCGCGCTCGACGAGGCGGGCGCGGTGCGGCTGCTTCTCGGAGGCGAGCAGCGCGGCGCCGCGCTCGGAGGCGACGGCGGCGAGCAGGGCGGCCTTGCCGCCGGGGCCCGCGCAGCCGTCGAGCCAGCGGGCGTCGGAGCCTTCGAGCGGCGCGTTGGCGAGGGCGAGGGCGACGAGCTGGCTGCCCTCGTCCTGGACGCCCGCCCTGCCGTCCTTGACCGCCTCGATGGCGCCGGGCTCGCCGCCCTCGGCCATCCGGAGGGCGTACGGGGACCAGCGGCCCGGCAGCGTCTCGGTGGCCGCGGCGAGCTCCTCGGTGGTGGAGCGGCCGGGGCGGGCGACGAGGGTGACCTCGGGACGCTCGTTGTCGGCCTCCAGGAGGTCCTCGATGCCGGCGCGGCCGCCGCCGAGGGCGTCCCAGAGCGCCGAGACGACCCAGCGGGGGTGCGAGTGGACGACGGCGAGGTGGTCCTCGGCGTCCTGGTCGTACGGCGGGGCGACCTGCGCCACCCAGGCGTCGAGGTCCTGCTGCGAGATCTTCCGCAGCACGGCGTTCACGAACTTGGCCCGACCGTCGCCGAGGACCACCCGGGCCAGCTCGACGCTGGCGGAGACGGCGGCGTGGGTGGGGATCCGGGTCCCGAGCAGCTGGTGCGCGCCGAGCGCGAGCACGTCGAGCACCGGCGGGTCGACCTCGCGCAGCGGCCGGTCGATGCAGGCGGAGATGATCGCGTCGTACGTGCCCTGGCGCCGCAGCGTCCCGTAGACGAGTTCGGTCGCGAGGGCCGCGTCGCGCCCGTCGAAGTCGTCCTTCTCGCGGGCCTTCTTGAGCAGCGGCGGGAGCACCAGGTTCGCGTAGGCGTCGCGCTCGTCCACCGCCCTCAGCGCCTCGAAGGCGAGCATCCGGACGGGGTCCTTCTGGGGCCTCCGGTAGGGCTTGTGGGGACGGCGACTTGCCTGCTCGCTCAAAAGTGCTCCGCGTGACGAAATGAAGAGGTCGAACCCTCCAAGACTACGTCCGCCGCGCCCCCGCTCGTGTCCGGGGCGCCGCCGCGCCCCGGACGCCCCCGCGCTACGCGCCCAGCCGCTCGCCGGGGGCGATGCGGACGCCGCGGGCCCAGTCGGCGGCCTTCATCGGCTTCTTGCCCTGCGGCTGGACCCAGAGGAGCTCGACGCCGTACGAGCCGGTGCCCGCGTACACGTTGTTCTTGCCGACCACGAGCTCGCCGGGGGCCAGGTCGGTGCGGTCCGGGAGGGGGGTGACCTGGATCAGCTTGAGGCGCTCGCCACGGAAGAGGGCCCAGGCGCCCGGGGCCGGGGTGCAGCCGCGGACCACGCGGTCGACCCGCAGGGCGGGGGCCGCGAAGTCCACGTGCGCGTCCTCGACCTGGATCTTCGGGGCGAGGGTGATGCCCTCGACGGGCTGCGGGACGGCCTGGAGGGCGCCGTCCTCGATGCCGTCCATGGTCGCGGCGAGCAGTCCGGCACCCGCGAAGGCGAGCCGGGTCAGCAGGTCGCCGCTGGTGTCGGTCGGGCGGATGTCCTCGGTGACGACGCCGTAGACCGGGCCGGAGTCGAGGCCCTCCTCGATGAGGAAGGTGGACGCGCCCGTCACCTGGTCGCCCGCCATCAGGGAGTGCTGCACGGGCGCCGCGCCGCGCCACGCGGGCAGCAGCGAGAAGTGCAGGTTGACCCAGCCCCGCGCGGGGATGTCGAGGGCGACCTTGGGAAGCAGCGCGCCGTACGCGACGACCGGGCAGCAGTCCGGGGCGATCTCCCGGAGCCGGGCCAGGAAGTCCTCGTCGCGGGGCCTGGCCGGCTTGAGGACCTCGATCCCGGCCTCCTCGGCCCGCTGGGCCACCGGACTGGCGACGAGCCGCCGGCCGCGCCCCGCCGGAGCGTCCGGCCGGGTGACCACGGCGGCCACCTCGTGCCGGCCGGAGGCGAGCAGGGCGTCCAGGGCGGGTACGGCGACCTCGGGGGTGCCTGCGAAGACGAGCTTCATGGGTGGCGGCTGCCTGTCTGTCCGGGGGTGTTGCGAGCGACGCACCAGTCTAGGTCGTGTCGCCGGGGGGCGTACGTACGGACGAGCGCCCCGCGCATATGCGTGTACGCCCCCGCAGCGTGACCCAACTCCCGGTGGCGCGTTGGTCAAGAGAGATTGACCGAATCGGGTCGCCGTTCCCCCCTGCGACCCGCTCCCTTTACACGCCGGTTCGAGAGGCTTTCACATGGCCGACCACGCAGCCCACGACGCCCAAGCCCGGGCGAGTCTGCACCTGTTGGTGCGGGACATCGAGCGGGTCCGGCGGCAGGTGGACGCACTGCGCACGCTCACGGCCCAGCTGGGCAATGTCTACCGCCCCCGCCGCTCCGGCCCGTCGACGGGCTTCGTCGTCTACGGGCGCGCGCCCGCCCCGACCGTACGCCTCGCCCAGGAACTGCGGGACAGCGTCGAGACCCTGGTGACCGCGGCGGTCGACTTCGACCGCTCGCTCGGCTTCTCGTGGGACGCGGTGGGTTCCGCGCTCGGCGTCACCAAGCAGGCCGTCCACCGCCGCTACGGTGCCCGGCGCGCGCCCCAGCCGGGCGTCGCCGTGGAGCAGGACCACACCACGGAGCCGGGGGTGACCCGCACGCTTCCCTCGGTGCCCGCCGCCCGCTCGATGCCGCCGCAGCCCACCTCGGGCAGTGCCACCCTCCGCGAGGAGCCGCGCCCGTCGGCCTTCCCCGGCCCGCGCAACGGCTGACCCGACCCGCGCCGACGGCCGCCGCCCCTCCGGGGACCGGCGGCCGTCTCGCGTGTCGGCCGGCAGCGCACAGGCCTGCCAACGGCTGCCGGCGCGTAAGCCCGCCGTCGACTGCTCACGCGTACGCCTGCCATCGGCCGCCGGCCGTACGTCTGCCGTCAGCCGATGTCCGGCGGGTCCACGCGGATCCGCACCGGTTCGCCTCCGCCGCGCGCGAGCCCGGTCGCCCTGGCCTGCTTGAGGGACGCCGCCAGGGCCGCCCCGCTGCCCGGCGGTACGCGGACCAGGGCCCGCTCCCACTGCTCGCCCGGGGGCGGATCGCCGGGGCGGCGCGGCCCGCCGGGGCGGACCACCGGCAGCGGCACCGGACCGAGGACCTCCGCGTCGCCGGGCAGCCCGGCCGCCGCCAGGAACCCCTCGACCGCCTCCGCCGGACCGGACACCGCCGCCATGCGGGAGACCGGCGGGAAGCCCAGCTCGGCCCGCTCGGCCAGCTCCCGCTGGGCGTGCCCGACCGGGTCCCAGCGGACGAGCGCCTGGACCGGCCGGAGCGTCGGCTCGGCGACCACGACCACCGTGCCGCCCTCGGCCTGGCCCCGTACGAGGGAGGCCGCGTCGATCCAGCGGCGCAGCGCCTCCTCGCCCGCGCGCAGGTCCGGCCGGCCGAGCATGGCCCAGCCGTCGAGCAGGAGCGCGGCCGCGTAGCCGCCCTCGGCGACGGGTTCGGCGCCGGGGGTCGAGACGACGAGCGCGGGGCGCCCGGGCACGGTGTCCAGGATGTGGTCGCGCCCCGAGGTCCGTACCGGCACCGCGGGGAACGCCCGGCCCAGCTCCTCCGCCGTGCGCCGCGCGCCGACCACCTGGGCCCGCAGCCGGTTCGAGCCGCACTCCACGCAGTGCCAGTCGGGCGCGCCGAGTCCGCACCAGCCGCAGCGCAGCTCCTGCTGCTCCGGGGCCTCCAGGGGCCCGGCGCAGTGGCGGCAGCGGGCGGGCGTCCGGCAGCGCTCGCAGGCCAGCCTCGGTACGTATCCGCGCCGGGGCACCTGGACGAGCACCGGCCCGGTCTTCAGCCCTTCCCGTACGGCCTGCCAGGCCAGCGAGGGCAGCCGGGCGGCGCGCGCGGCCTCGTCGCGGGCCAGCTCGCCGTCGCCCACGGTCCGGATCAGGGGGGCGGCCCTGCGGACCTGCTCGCGTCCGGCGACGAGGGCCTTGGCCCAGCCGGACTCCACCAGCTGGGCGGCCTCGACGGTGCAGCTCGTGCTGCCGAGGAGGAAGGCGCACCGGTCGTGGGCGGCGCGCAGCAGCAGCACCTCGCGCGCGTGTGGCTGTGGGGCGTGCGGCTCGCTGTGGCTGCCGTCGCCGTCGTCCCAGATGACGGCGAGCCCGAGGTCCCGCACGGGGGCGAACATCGCGGCCCGGGTGCCGACGACGGCCCGCACGGAGCCGCGCCGGACGGCGAGCCACTGCCCGTACCGCTTCTCGGGGCCCGCGTCGGCGGTGAGCAGCGCGTGCCGCCCCGGCCCCAGGACCTCGGTCAGCGCCGCGTCGACCCGCCCGGCCGCCCGGCCGTCGGGTACGACGACGAGGGCACCCCGGCCGGAGGCCAGGGTCGCGGCGACGGCCCGGGCGATCTCCTCGGCCCAGTGCGGTCCCGGGAGCGCGTTCCACACGGCCCGGGGCGCGCCGCCGCGCGCGAGGGAGTCGAGGAAGGCGGGCCCCTGCTCGTACCGGGTCCAGCTCCCCGGCTCGGGGGCCTGCGGCGGCGGCAGGGGTTCCGGGGAGGTCCGGCCCTCGGCACGGGCGCTGCGCGGCGGCACGGCGAGCTGGAGCACGTCGGCGAGGCTGCCCGCGTAGCGGTCGGCGACGGCCCGGGCGAGGCCGAGCAGCTCGGGGCCGAGCACCGGCTCGGGCGAGACGACGTCGGCGAGGGCAGCGAGGGGGCCGGAGTAGTCGGAGGTGGCCCGCCGCTCGACGAGGAAGCCGTCGATCAGCCGTCCGCCCTCGCGGCGCCCGTTCCTCACCTGGTGGGCGCCCGCCCCGAACCGCACGCGGACGCGCACGCCGGGCCGGGCGACGTCGTCCAGCTCCTCGGGGACCGCGTAGTCGAAGAACTGGTCGAGGTGGAGCGACCCCTTGTTCACGACGACCCGGGCGACGGGCAGCTCCTTGGCCAGCGCGGCCCCTCGCCAGGTCCGCGGCTTGGCCTTCGGTACGTTCGCCTTCCGCACGGTCTCCCGAATGAGCGCGAGCTGCTCGGGCCCGCCGGAATTCTCCTTCTCGCTGCTCACAGCCCCATACCTACCAGACGGCACCGACAGTCGGGCAGACGGAAGCCCGGCACCCCCAAGGGGTACCGGGCTTCCGTCAGGTACAGCCGAGAATTACAGCCCCGCGGCCTTCTTCAGGGCGTCCACGCGGTCGGTGCGCTCCCAGGTGAAGTCCGGCAGCTCGCGGCCGAAGTGGCCGTAGGCGGCGGTCTGCGAGTAGATCGGGCGGAGCAGGTCGAGGTCGCGGATGATCGCGGCCGGGCGGAGGTCGAAGACCTCGCCGATGGCGTTCTCGATCTTCTCGGTGTCGACGGTGTTCGTGCCGAAGGTCTCGACGAAGAGACCGACGGGCTCGGCCTTGCCGATCGCGTACGCGACCTGGACCTCGCAGCGCGAGGCGAGACCGGCGGCGACGACGTTCTTCGCGACCCAGCGCATGGCGTAGGCGGCCGAGCGGTCGACCTTCGACGGGTCCTTGCCGGAGAAGGCACCGCCGCCGTGGCGGGCCATGCCGCCGTACGTGTCGATGATGATCTTGCGGCCGGTGAGGCCAGCGTCGCCCATCGGGCCGCCGATCTCGAAGCGCCCGGTCGGGTTGACCAGCAGGCGGTAGCCGTCGGTGTCGAGCTTGATGCCGTCCTCGACGAGCTGCGCGAGCACGTGCTCGACGACGAACTCGCGGATGTCGGGGGCGAGCAGCGACTCCAGGTCGATGTCCGAGGCGTGCTGCGAGGAGACCACGACCGTGTCGAGGCGGACGGCCTTGTCGCCGTCGTACTCGATGGTGACCTGGGTCTTGCCGTCGGGGCGCAGGTACGGGATGGTCCCGTTCTTGCGGACCTCGGTGAGGCGGCGCGAGAGGCGGTGCGCGATGTGGATCGGCAGCGGCATCAGCTCGGGGGTCTCGTCCGAGGCGTAGCCGAACATCAGGCCCTGGTCGCCGGCACCCTGCTTGTCGAGCTCGTCCTCGTCGCCCTCGACCCGCTTCTCGTACGCGGTGTCGACACCCTGCGCGATGTCCGGGGACTGCGACCCGATGGACACCGACACGCCGCAGGAGGCGCCGTCGAAGCCCTTCTTCGAGGAGTCGTACCCGATCTCGAGGATCTTGTTCCGGACGAGGGTGGGGATGTCCGCCCAGGCCTTCGTGGTCACCTCGCCGGCGACGTGCACCAGGCCGGTGGTGATCAGCGTCTCGACCGCGACGCGCGAGGTGGGGTCCTCTCGCAGCAGTGCGTCGAGGATGGTGTCGCTGATCTGGTCAGCGATCTTGTCGGGGTGACCCTCGGTGACGGACTCCGAGGTGAACAGACGACGGGACACAACGCTCCCTGGGGTTGCAGCGGCTGCTGGCTACTCGTGACGGACCGGCAGGGGGCTGCGCCCCGCGACGTTCCACGAACAGTCTATCGGTCGCGGTCGGGCAATGGACCAGGTGTCTCGCCTGGTGAATGGTCGGGCGTGACCGGAACCGGCCTCCTGCCCGGCGGAGGCGCCTCTTCCCGTGGGGCGTAAATCACTCGGGAATCACTCGCGCGTCGGCGTTTCCCACCCTGCGGAACGCCTCCGCAGGGTGACATCGCGCCAAGATCGCGTGCGTCCGGGGCCGGGCGTGGGTCCGTCAGGTCGCGGGGCGCGGAGCGGGGCGCAGGAGCGGCAGGACCAGGTCCCAGACCGTCTCGGCGAGCGCTTCCTTCGGCCCGTACGGCACGGGGGTCTCGGCGCCGTCCGCCGCGAGCACGACGGCCTCGTTCTCCTCGGAGCCGAAGGTCTTGCGCTCCCCCACCTCGTTGACGACGAGCAGGTCGCAGCCCTTGCGGCGGAGCTTCTCGCGCCCGTTGGCGAGGACGTCGTCGGTCTCGGCGGCGAAGCCGACGACGACCTGCCCCGGCAGGGCGCGGTCGGCGGAGAGCTCGGCGAGGATGTCGGGGTTGCGGACGAGTTCGACGGTCGGCGCTCCCCCGTCGTCCTTCTTCTTGATCTTCCCGGAGGCGTAGACGGCCGGCCGGAAATCGGCCACAGCGGCGGCCATCACCACGGCGTCGGCGTCGCCCGCCGCCTTGAGGACGGCCTCGCGGAGCTGGAGGGCGGTGCCGACGTGGACCACGTCGACCCCGGCGGGGTCGGGGATGCCGGTATTGGCCTCGACGAGCGTGACCCGGGCCCCGCGTGCGGCGGCGGCCTTGGCGAGGGCGTACCCCTGCTTGCCGGAGGAGCGGTTGCCCAGGTAGCGGACGGGGTCGAGCGGCTCCCGCGTGCCGCCCGCGCTGACCACGACGTGGCGTCCGGCGAGATCGGGGGCGGCGGCGCCGCGCGCCAGGATCCTCCGGCAGACCTCGAAGATCTCGGCGGGGTCCGGCAGCCGGCCCTTGCCGGTGTCGACGCCGGTGAGCCGGCCGACGGCGGGCTCGATGACGACGGCGCCGCGGCGGCGCAGGGTGGCCACATTCTCCTGGGTCGCCGGGTGCTCCCACATCTCGGTGTGCATGGCGGGGGCGAAGACGACGGGACAGCGCGCGGTGAGCAGCGTGTTGGTGAGGAGGTCGTCGGCGAGGCCGTGGGCGGCCTTGGCGAGCATGTCGGCGGTGGCGGGGGCGACGACGACGAGGTCGGCGCCCTGGCCGATCCGTACGTGCGGCACCTCGTGGACCGACTCCCACACCTCGGTGGAGACGGGGTGCCCGGAGAGCGCGGACCAGGTCGCCGCGCCGACGAAGTGGAGGGCGGAGTCGGTGGGCACGACCCGTACGTCGTGGCCCGACTCGGTGAGCCGGCGCAGCAGCTCGCACGCCTTGTAGGCGGCGATGCCGCCGCTGACCCCCAGAACGACCTTCGGCTTCGTCACCACTGCCACTGCCACTCCCCGCACTCGGATGCGTACGACTCCATGAGACACCAAAGGCCCGGCGGTTGTTCCGCCGGGCCTTCGGTGACAAGCGTTACGTGCTTACTGAGCCGGGCCCTCGATGGCCTCGGAGGTCAGCAGACCCGCGTTGATCTCCCGCAGGGCGATCGAGAGCGGCTTCTCGTGGACGTGGGTGTCGACGAGCGGACCCACGTACTCCAGCAGGCCCTCGCCGAGCTGGGAGTAGTACGCGTTGATCTGACGCGCGCGCTTGGCCGCGTAGATCACGAGGCTGTACTTCGAGTCGGTTGCCTCGAGCAGCTCGTCGATCGGCGGGTTGATGATGCCCTCGGGCGCAGTCATGGAAGAGGACACGCTCTACCTTCCGAAGAATGGAAAAAAGATCAGACGAATGCTGTGGAGTGCGGGATCCCTGCGGCAATCAGCCGCTGATGTCCGGGTCCCCGGAAGACAGCAGCATCAACGTTAGCAGCTCGCGGGCGACGTCCTCGACTGAGGTGTTGACGAGCGTGGTGTCGAACTCCGATTCGGCGGCCAGCTCGATCTTCGCGGCGGCCAGTCGGCGCTCGATGACCTCGGGCGACTCGGTGCCGCGGCCGGTGAGCCGGCGGACCAGCTCCTCCCAGCTCGGCGGGGCCAGGAAGACCAGCTGGGACTCGGGCATCGAGTCCTTGACCTGACGGGCGCCCTGGAGGTCGATCTCCAGGAGGACGGGCTCCCCGGAGTCGAGGCGGTCGAGGACCGCGCCACGCGGGGTGCCGTAGCGGTTGCCCGCGAACTCGGCCCATTCGAGGAGTTCACCATTGGCGATCAGCTTGTCGAACTCGTCGTCCGTGACGAAGAAATAGTGGACGCCGTGCTTCTCGCCGGGGCGGGGCTTTCGTGTCGTGGCCGACACCGAGAGCCAGACCTCGGGGTGGACCTTGCGCATATGAGCGACGACCGTGCTCTTGCCGACCCCTGAGGGGCCGGAGAGCACGGTCAGCCGCGGACGTACCTCTGCTGCCATGCAGCGATTATTCCAGCTTTACCGGTGTGCCCGGGACGCGCGTCCCGGATCAGGCGCCGGTGCTGCCGAACTCGCGCTCCAGGGAGGCGATCTGGTTGGAGCCGAGACCACGGACACGGCGGCTCTCGGAGATGCCGAGGCGCTCCATGATCTGCTTGGCGCGGACCTTGCCGACGCCGGGCAGCGACTCGAGCAGAGCGGAGACCTTCATCTTGCCGATGACGTCGTTCTCCTGCCCGGTCTTGATGACCTCGTGGAGCGAGGCGCCGGAGTGCTTGAGTCGATTCTTGACCTCGGCCCGCTCCCGGCGAGCCGCGGCGGCCTTTTCGAGCGCGGCTGAGCGCTGTTCAGGGGTAAGGGGCGGAAGAGCCACGCCTACGTCACCTCGGATGTCGATCTAACGGATACGGACCGGTGAGGAACCCAGCGCCCCACACCAGTGGAGCAACGTGCAACGGAGTGGCCGTTGAACGCCTGCTCTGCCCCGGAGACTAGCGGCCGAGGCCGCTCCAGTCAGCGAGAACAGCGGAAAAGTCCTGGTCAGCATCGACCGACCAGGACTTTTCCGGCATAACGACCCGGTTTTGAGCCAAGTTTTCGTCAAGTAGCGAGACGGCCGGTGAGACGGTTCCTCTCACCGGGCCGATCCGCGACCGATTCACCGGGCCGATCCGCTCCGACCTGCGGATTGACCGCGAGCCCGCCGAGAACGCGCTTACGCGCCGACGGCCGCGCGGATCTCGTCCGCGTACCGGTCCGCCGAGGACCGCAGGGCGGACACGTCGGGACCGTGACGGAGAACACCCCGACTGACGTTCGGGACGACGTTGCGGACCGCGGCGCCGAAGACCGCGGGGAGGTCCGCCGGGGTCGCGCCCTGGGCGCCGATGCCGGGGGCCAGGAGCGGACCGTTGATGTCCAGGTCGAAGGTGGACAGGTCGCCGAGCGTGGCGCCGACGACCGCGCCGAAGGAGCCCATGGGGGTCTCCCCCGCGTTCTCCTCGGCGAGGTGCGCCAGCATGGTCGCGCCGACCGTGCGGCCGTCCTCGCGCACGGCCCGCTGGACCTCCGCGCCCTCCGGGTTCGAGGTGAGCGCCAGGACGAACAGACCGGCGCCGGACTCCCGGGCCAGGTCGACGGCCGGCTTCAGCGAGCCGTAGCCGAGGTACGGGGAGACCGTCAGCGCGTCGGAGAAGAGCGGGGAGTCCTTGCGCAGGAAGGCCTCGGCGTACGCGGCCATCGTGGAGCCGATGTCGCCGCGCTTGGCGTCCATGACGACCAGGCCGCCCGCGGCGCGCACGTCGGCGACGGCGCGCTCCAGGACGGCGATGCCGCGCGAGCCGAAGCGCTCGAAGAAGGCGGCCTGCGGCTTGAAGACGGCGACGGTGCCGGCGAGCGCCTCGACGACCGTGAAGGTGAAGCGCTCCAGACCGGTGATGTCGTCGGTCAGGCCCCAGGAGTCGAGCAGGGCGGCGTGCGGGTCGATGCCGACGCAGAGCGGGCCGCGCTCGTCCATGGCGGAGCGCAGACGGGTACCGAACGAGAGGGTCACTTGGCGGCCTTTCGGGAGTCGGAGCCGGCGCCGACGGCCTCGGCGAGGGTGGCGTACGGAGAGGCGGCGAGGCGCGCGGCGAGGCCCTTGTGGATCGCGCGGGCGTAGAACGGGCCCTCGTAGATGAAGGCGCTGTAGCCCTGGATCAGGGTGGCGCCGGCGAGGATGCGCTGCCAGGCGTCCTCGGCGTTCTCGATGCCGCCGACGCCCACGAGGACGATCCGGTCCCCCACGCGCGCGTGGAGGCGCCTGAGGACCGCGAGGGAGCGCTCCTTGACGGGCGCCCCGGACAGGCCGCCGGTCTCCTTGACCAGCGCGGGGTCGGACGTCAGGCCGAGGCCCTCGCGCGCGATGGTGGTGTTGGTGGCGATGATGCCGTCGAGGCCGAGCTCCAGGGCGAGGTCGGCGACCGCGTCGACGTCCTCGTCGGCGAGGTCGGGGGCGATCTTGACGAGGAGGGGGACGCGGCGGTCCGTGACCGCGCGGTCGGCCGCTTCCCGTACCGCCGTGAGCAGCGGGCGGAGGGACTCGGTGGCCTGGAGGTTGCGCAGCCCGGGGGTGTTCGGCGAGGAGACGTTCACGACCAGGTAGTCGGCGTGCGCGGCGAGGCGCTCGGTGGACTTCACGTAGTCGGCGGCGGCCTCGGCCTCCGGGACGACCTTGGTCTTGCCGATGTTGACGCCGACGACCGTCTTGAAGACCGGCACGCGCGCGTGGAGGCGGTCGGCGACGGCGGCGGAGCCCTCGTTGTTGAAGCCCATGCGGTTGATCAGGGCGCGGTCCGGGACCAGCCGGAAGAGGCGCTTCTTGGGGTTACCGGGCTGGGCCTCGCCGGTGACCGTGCCGATCTCGACGTGGTCGAAGCCGAGCATCGCCATGCCGTCGATGGCGACGGCGTTCTTGTCGAAGCCGGCGGCGAGACCGAAGGGGCCGTGCATCCGCAGGCCGAGGGCCTCGGTGCGCAGCTCCTTGTAGCGGGGCGCGAGGACGGCTGCGACGAAGGTCCGGAGGACGGGGACGCGCGCGGCCGTACGGATCCAGCGGAAGGCCAGGTAGTGGGCCTTCTCGGGGTCCATGCGCTTGAAGACGAGGTCGAAGAAGAACTTGTACATGTGAATCCGGTCCAGGTGTGCTCATGAAGAGGGGGACACCGCGGTGTCTCCGGTGTCCCCCCTGCTTCGTACGGGCTGCTAGTCGCGGGCCGCGGTCAGATGCTCCGCGTGTTCCTGGAGCGAGCGGACGCCGACGTCGCCGTGGTTGAGCGCGTCGATGCCCTGGACGGCCGCGGCGAGCGCCTGGACCGTGGTGAGGCACGGGACGCTGCGCGCCACCGCTGCCGTACGGATCTCGTAGCCGTCGAGGCGGCCGCCGGTGCCGTACGGCGTGTTGACGATCAGGTCGACCTGGCCGTCGTGGATCAGCTGGACGATGGTCTTCTCGCCGTTCGGGCCCTCGCCCTCGCTGAGCTTGCGCACGACGGTGGCGTTGATGCCGTTGCGCTTGAGGACCTCGGCGGTGCCGGAGGTGGCGAGCAGCTCGAAGCCGTGGGCGACGAGCTCGCGCGCCGGGAAGATCATCGAGCGCTTGTCGCGGTTGGCGACGGAGATGAACGCGCGGCCCTTGGTGGGCAGCGGGCCGTAGGCGCCGGCCTGCGACTTGGCGTACGCCGTGCCGAAGACCGCGTCGATGCCCATGACCTCGCCGGTGGAGCGCATCTCCGGGCCGAGGACGGTGTCGACGCCGCGGCCGTGGATGTCGCGGAAGCGCGACCACGGCATGACGGCCTCCTTGACGGAGATCGGCGCGTCGATCGGCAGGGTGCCGCCGTCGCCGTTCTTCGGCAGCAGGCCCTCGGCGCGCAGCTCGGCGATGGTGGCGCCGAGCGAGATGCGGGCGGCGGCCTTCGCGAGCGGGACGGCGGTCGCCTTCGAGGTGAAGGGGACGGTCCGGGAGGCGCGGGGGTTGGCCTCCAGCACGTACAGGATGTCACCGGCCATGGCGAACTGGATGTTGATCAGTCCGCGGACGCCGACGCCCTTGGCGATCGCCTCGGTGGAGATGCGCAGGCGCTTGATGTCGAAGCCACCGAGGGTGATCGGGGGCAGGGCGCACGCCGAGTCGCCGGAGTGGATGCCGGCCTCCTCGATGTGCTCCATGACGCCGCCGAGGTAGAGCTCCTCGCCGTCGTAGAGGGCGTCGACGTCGATCTCGATGGCGTCGTCGAGGAAGCGGTCGACCAGGACCGGCCGGGTGGGGCTGATCTCGGTGGACTCGGCGATGTACGACTCCAGGCGGGTCTCGTCGTAGACGATCTCCATGCCGCGGCCGCCGAGCACGTACGACGGGCGTACGAGGACGGGGTAGCCGATCTCGTCGGCGATGGCCTTGGCGCCGGCGAAGGTGGTCGCGGTGCCGTGCTTGGGGGCGGGGAGGCCGGCCTCGGCGAGGACCCGGCCGAAGGCGCCGCGGTCCTCGGCGGCGTGGATGGCCTCCGGCGGGGTGCCGACGACCGGGACGCCGTTGTCCTTGAGCGCCTGCGACAGGCCCAGCGGGGTCTGGCCGCCGAGCTGGACGACGACACCGGCGACGGGGCCGGCGAGGGTCTCGGCGTGGACGATCTCCAGCACGTCTTCCAGCGTCAGCGGCTCGAAGTACAGGCGGTCGGAGGTGTCGTAGTCCGTCGAGACGGTCTCCGGGTTGCAGTTGACCATCACGGTCTCGTAGCCGGCGTCGCTGAGCGCGAAGGAGGCGTGGACGCAGGAGTAGTCGAACTCGATGCCCTGGCCGATGCGGTTCGGGCCGGAGCCCAGGATGATCACCGCGGGCTTGGTGCGCGGCGCGACCTCGCTCTCCTCGTCGTACGAGGAGTAGAAGTACGGGGTCTTGGCGGCGAACTCGGCGGCGCAGGTGTCGACCGTCTTGTAGACCGGGCGGACGCCGAGGGCGTGGCGGACCTCGCGGACGACGTCCTCGCGCAGGCCGCGGATCTCGGCGATCTGGGCGTCGGAGAAGCCGTGGCGCTTGGCCTCGGCGAGGATCTCCGGGTGGAGCTTCTCGGCGGCGGCCAGCTCGTCGGCGATCTCCTTGATCAGGAAGAGCTGGTCGACGAACCACGGGTCGATCTTCGTGGCGTCGAAGACCTCCTCCGGGGTGGCGCCGGCGCGGATCGCCTGCATCACGGTGTTGATGCGGCCGTCGGTCGGGCGGACCGACTCCTCCAGGAGGAGGGCCTTGTCGCCGGGCTCGCCGACGAAGGTGAACTGCGAGCCCTTCTTCTCCAGGGAGCGCAGGGCCTTCTGGAGGGCCTCGGTGAAGTTGCGGCCGATGGCCATGGCCTCGCCGACCGACTTCATGGTCGTGGTGAGGGTGGAGTCGGCCTGGGGGAACTTCTCGAAGGCGAAGCGCGGGGCCTTGACGACGACGTAGTCGAGCGAGGGCTCGAAGGACGCCGGGGTCTTCTCCGTGATGTCGTTCGGGATCTCGTCCAGCGTGTAGCCGACGGCGAGCCGGGCCGCGATCTTGGCGATCGGGAAGCCGGTGGCCTTGGAGGCGAGCGCCGAGGAGCGGGAGACGCGCGGGTTCATCTCGATGACGATGATCCGGCCGTCGACCGGGTCGATCGCGAACTGGATGTTGCAGCCGCCGGTGTCGACGCCGACCTCGCGGATGATCGCGATGCCGATGTCGCGCAGCCGCTGGTACTCGCGGTCGGTGAGCGTCATCGCCGGGGCGACGGTGATCGAGTCACCGGTGTGGACGCCCATCGGGTCGAAGTTCTCGATGGAGCAGACGACCACGACGTTGTCGTTCTTGTCGCGCATCAGCTCCAGCTCGTACTCCTTCCAGCCGAGGATGGACTCCTCCAGGAGCACCTCGGTGGTCGGGGAGAGCGTGAGGCCCTGGCCGGCGATGCGGCGCAGCTCGTCCTCGTCGTGGGCGAAGCCGGAGCCGGCGCCGCCCATGGTGAAGGAGGGGCGGACGACGACGGGGTAGCCGCCGAGCGTGTCGACGCCCGCGATGACGTCGTCCATCGAGTGGCAGATGACCGAGCGGGCGGACTCGCCGTACCCGATCTTGGCCTTGACGGCCTCGACGACGCCCTTGAAGAGGTCGCGGTCCTCGCCCTTGTTGATGGCCTCGACGTTGGCGCCGATGAGCTCGACGCCGTACTTCTCCAGGACGCCCTGCTCGTGCATGGAGATCGCGGTGTTGAGCGCGGTCTGACCGCCGAGGGTGGGCAGGAGGGCGTCGGGGCGCTCCTTGGCGATGATCTTCTCGACGAACTCGGGGGTGATCGGCTCGACGTAGGTCGCGTCGGCGATCTCCGGGTCGGTCATGATCGTGGCCGGGTTGGAGTTGACCAGGATCACCCGCAGGCCCTCGGCCTTGAGGATGCGGCAGGCCTGGGTGCCGGAGTAGTCGAACTCGGCGGCCTGTCCGATGACGATCGGGCCGGAGCCGATGACCAGGACGGACTGGATATCGGTGCGCTTAGGCACGCTCGGCCTCCATCAGGGATACGAAACGGTCGAAGAGGTACGCGGCGTCGTGCGGGCCCGCGGCCGCCTCGGGGTGGTACTGGACGGAGAAGGCCGGCTGGTCGAGCAGCTGGAGGCCTTCGACGACCTGGTCGTTCAGGCACACGTGGGAGACCTCGGCACGCCCGAAGGGGGTGTCGGAGACCTTGTCGAGGGGCGCGTCGACGGCGAAGCCGTGGTTGTGCGCGGTGATCTCGACCTTGCCCGTGGTGCGGTCCTGGACCGGCTGGTTGATGCCGCGGTGGCCGTACTTCAGCTTGTAGGTGCCGAAGCCGAGGGCGCGCCCGAGGATCTGGTTGCCGAAGCAGATGCCGAAGAGCGGGGTCTTGCGCTCCAGGACCGCCTGCATGACGGCGACGGGGCCGTCGGCGGTGGCCGGGTCGCCCGGGCCGTTGGAGAAGAAGACGCCGTCCGGGTTCACCGCGTAGATGTCCTCGGCGGTGGCCGTGGCCGGCAGCACGTGGACCTCGATGCCGCGCTCGGCCATCCGGTGCGGGGTCATGCCCTTGATGCCGAGGTCGACGGCGGCGACGGTGAACTTCTTCGTACCGATCGCGGGGACGACGTACGTCTCCTTGGTGGCGACCTCGGCGGAGAGGTTCGCGCCCTTCATCTGGGGCTGCTCCTGGACCTTCGCGAGGAGGGCCTCGTCGCGGACGCCGTTCCAGGCCTCGCCGGAGAAGATGCCGACGCGCATGGCGCCGCGCTCGCGCAGGTGGCGGGTGAGGGCGCGGGTGTCGATGCCGGAGATGCCGACGACGCCCTGGCGCTCCAGCTCCTCGTCCAGCGAGCGCCGGGCGCGCCAGTTGGAGGAGACGCGGGCGGGGTCGCGGACGACGTAGCCGGAGACCCAGATGCGGCCGGACTCGGGGTCCTCGTCGTTGACGCCGGTGTTGCCGACGTGCGGGGCCGTCATGACGACGACCTGGCGGTGGTACGACGGGTCGGTGAGGGTCTCCTGGTAGCCGGTCATGCCGGTGGAGAACACGGCCTCGCCGAAGGTCTCCCCCACGGCCCCGTAGGCGCGGCCGCGGAAGATGCGGCCGTCCTCCAGGACGAGTACGGCGGGAACCTTGCTGGTTCCCCGGGTGGAGGTCGTCATCGTGCGATGCCTTCCGTCGTGTTGATCATGGAGTTGATGGCCTCGACCCAGGCGGTGTGCTCGGCCGCCCGGTCGGAGCGGAAGCCGGAGTCGAGCAGCTTCTCGCCGTGGGCCCAGGTGACGATCAGCAGGCCGCCCTCGGCGAGGACCTTGCCGGCGATGCCCTTGTCGAGGCGGGCCTCGCGCAGGGCGTCCGTCGGGATGAAGTAGTCGTTCGCCCCGGGGCGTACGACCGCGATTCCGGCGTCGGTGAGCGTGAGCTCGACGCGGCTGCGGGTGCCGAGGCCGTGGGCGACGATCCGGTCGAGCCACTGCCCGGCGGTCGTGGACCCGTGGTAGCGCCCGCTCAGAGTCAGTTTCGCCTCACCGGGAGCCTCCGGCGCGGCGGGCAGCTCGGGCAGGTCCGACTGGAGGCTGCCGCGCCACTTCCACCCCTGGCGCATCAGCCAGTAGACGAGGGTGATGAAGAGCAGCAGTCCGGCGACCCAGCCGATCCGTCCGGCCCAGTCGGTCACCTCCGCCGACTTCGGTTCCGCTGCCTGTGCGGCGATTGCGATGAGTGGTGTCACGCCAGCTTCCCGTCCACGACCGTTGCCCGGCCCCGCAGGAGGGTGTGGGTGACGCGTCCCGGCAGCTCACGGCCCTCGTAGGGGGTGTTGCGGCTGCGGGAGGCGAAGTCCGCGGGGTCCACGACACCACGGTAAGCCGGATCGACCAGCGTCAGGTTCGCGGGCTCACCAGCCGAGACGGGTCGTCCGTGGCCCTTGGCCCGTCCGATGCGGGCCGGGGCGAAGGACATCCGGTCGGCGACGCCGGCCCAGTCGAGGAGGCCGGTCTCGACCATCGTCTGCTGGACGACGGAGAGGGCCGTCTCCAGGCCGACCATGCCCATGGCGGCGGCCGCCCACTCGCAGTCCTTGTCCTCGTGCGGGTGCGGGGCGTGGTCGGTGGCGACGATGTCGATCGTGCCGTCGGCCAGCGCCTCGCGCAGCGCCAGGACGTCCTTCTCGGTGCGCAGCGGCGGGTTGACCTTGTAGACGGGGTTGTACGAGCGGACCAGCTCGTCCGTGAGGAGGAGGTGGTGCGGGGTGACCTCGGCGGTGACGTCGATGCCGCGGGACTTGGCCCAGCGGACGATCTCGACGGAGCCGGCGGTGGAGAGGTGGCAGATGTGGACGCGGGAGCCGACGTGCTCGGCGAGGAGGACGTCGCGCGCGATGATCGACTCCTCGGCGACGGCCGGCCAGCCGCCGAGGCCGAGCTCGGCGGAGACGATGCCCTCGTTCATCTGGGCGCCCTCGGTGAGGCGGGGCTCCTGGGCGTGCTGGGCGACGACGCCGTCGAAGGCCTTCACGTACTCCAGGGCGCGGCGCATGATCACGGCGTCGTCGACGCACTTGCCGTCGTCGGAGAAGACGGTGACGCCGGCGGCGGAGTCGTGCATGGCGCCGAGCTCGGCGAGCTTCTTGCCCTCCAGGCCGACGGTGACGGCGCCGATGGGCTGCACGTCGCAGTAGCCGGACTCCTTGCCGAGCCGGTAGACCTGCTCGACGACGCCGGCGGTGTCGGCGACCGGGTGGGTGTTGGCCATGGCGAAGACGGCCGTGTAGCCGCCGGAGGCGGCGGCGCGGGTGCCGGTGAGGACGGTCTCGGAGTCCTCGCGGCCGGGCTCGCGCAGGTGGGTGTGGAGGTCGACGAGGCCGGGGAGGAGGATCTGGCCCGCGGCCTCGATGACCGTCGCGCCGTCGGCGGACAGGCCGGTGCCGACCTCGGCGATGGTCTCGCCGTCGATCAGGACGTCCAGGACCTCGCCGCCCAGCACCTGTGCACCGCGGATAAGGATCTTGCTCATGGTTACTTGTTCTCCTCGGTGCGGGTGTGGGTGACGGCGGAGTCGTTGCCGCCCAGAAGCAGGTAGAGGACCGCCATGCGGATCGAGACGCCGTTGGCGACCTGCTCGATCACCGTGCAGCGGTCGGAGTCGGCGACCTCGGCGGTGATCTCCATGCCGCGGACCATGGGGCCGGGGTGCATGACGATGGCGTGCTCGGGCATCCTCGCCATCCGGTCGCCGTCGAGCCCGTACCGGCGCGAGTACTCGCGCTCGGTGGGGAAGAAGGCGGCGTTCATCCGCTCGCGCTGCACACGCAGCATCATCACCGCGTCGGACTTCGGCAGCACCCTGTCGAGGTCGTACGAGATCTCGCAGGGCCAGGTCTCGACGCCGACGGGGACGAGGGTCGGCGGGGCCACCAGGGTGACCTCGGCGCCGAGGGTGTGCAGCAGGTCGACGTTGGAGCGGGCGACCCGGCTGTGCAGGACGTCGCCGACGATCGTGATGCGGCGGCCGTTCAGGTCCTTGCCGAGGCCCGCGTCGCGGCCGACCAGGCGGCGGCGCATGGTGAAGGCGTCCAGGAGGGCCTGGGTGGGGTGCTGGTGGGTGCCGTCGCCGGCGTTGATGACGGGCGCGTCGATCCAGCCGGAGGTGGCGAGGCGGTACGGGGCGCCGGAGGCGCCGTGCCGGATGACGACCGCGTCGACGCCCATGGCCTCCAGGGTCTGAGCGGTGTCCTTGAGGGACTCGCCCTTGGAGACGCTGGAGCCCTTGGCCGCGAAGTTGATCACGTCGGCGGAGAGGCGCTTCTCGGCGGCCTCGAAGGAGATCCGGGTCCGGGTGGAGTCCTCGAAGAACAGGTTGCAGATGGTCCGGCCGCGCAGCGCCGGCAGCTTCCTGATGGGCCGGTCGGCCACCCGGGCCATCTCCTCGGCGGTGTCGAGGATCAGGACGGCGTCGTCGCGGGTGAGGTCGGCGGCCGAGATGAGGTGACGCATCATCGGGTTTTCTCTCCGTGGTGGGGAGGCATGGGGGCATGCGGGCGCGCAGGGGTGT
Source organism: Streptomyces sp. NPDC042346 (assembly GCF_055581845.1). Taxonomy (NCBI): domain Bacteria; kingdom Bacillati; phylum Actinomycetota; class Actinomycetes; order Kitasatosporales; family Streptomycetaceae; genus Streptomyces; species Streptomyces sp. NPDC042346. Next base: position 116,899 of record NZ_JBVJEH010000006.1, read on the forward strand.
GCCCCCGTGGCCCCGCGGGGAAGCCGGTCCGGCTAGGAGGAGGTCTGGGAACCGAGCAGGACGGTGTCGCGACCGTCTTCCTCGGCGAGCTGGACCTTGACCGTCTCCCGCAGCGACGTGGGGAGGTTCTTGCCGACGTAGTCGGCGCGGATCGGAAGTTCGCGGTGGCCGCGGTCGACGAGGACCGCGAGCTGGACGGCGCGCGGCCGGCCGATGTCGCCGAGGGCGTCGAGGGCGGCGCGGATGGTGCGGCCGGAGAAGAGGACGTCGTCGACGAGGACGACGAGGCGGCCGTCGATGCCGTCACCGGGGATCTCGGTGCGGCCGAGGGCGCGGGCCGGCTTCAGCCGCAGGTCGTCCCGGTACATGGTGATGTCGAGGGAACCGACCGGGATCTTGGTGCCGGTGATCGATTCGAGCTTCTCGGCGAGCCGGCGGGCGAGGAAGACACCGCGGGTCGGAATGCCGAGGAGAACCACGTCGTCGGCGCCCTTGGCGCGCTCGACGATCTCGTGGGCGATGCGGGTCAGGACCCGCGCGATGTCCGGGGCCTCGAGTACGGGCCGGGCGTCACCGCTGTGCTGCTGAGTGTCCATGGGAAACGGACCTCCTTCTCCGCCTCACGGGACGGCTCTTAAAGGACGTCGGATTTGCGCGGCCAACTCTACCAGGGGGGTGCGGTCGCGCCTCCGACGCCCCCGCCGCCACCCCGGGCGGCGTCCCCCGGGAGGGGGCGGTACGGACCTTTCGGCTTGACGGGCGAGCGTAACGCTGCGTAACCTCACAGTGAGTTACCAGCCGCGCGGCGCAGCCGCATGTCGTCACAGCGTCCGGGAGCGTTATGTCCAGCGAATACGCAAAGCAGCTCGGGGCCAAACTCCGTGCCATCCGCACCCAGCAGGGTCTTTCCCTCCACGGGGTGGAGGAGAAGTCCCAGGGCCGCTGGAAGGCCGTCGTGGTCGGCTCGTACGAGCGTGGTGACCGCGCGGTGACCGTGCAGCGTCTCGCCGAGCTCGCCGACTTCTACGGGGTGCCGGTGCAGGAGCTCCTGCCGGGCACGACCCCGGGCGGGGCCGCCGAGCCGCCGCCGAAGCTGGTCCTGGACCTGGAGCGCCTCGCGCACGTCCCCCAGGAGAAGGCCGGCCCGCTCCAGCGCTACGCGGCGACGATCCAGTCGCAGCGCGGCGACTACAACGGCAAGGTGCTGTCGATCCGCCAGGACGACCTGCGCACCCTGGCCGTCATCTACGACCAGTCCCCCTCGGTCCTCACCGAGCAGCTGATCAGCTGGGGCGTCCTCGACGCGGACGCGCGCCGCGCGGTCGCCCACGAGGAGAACTGACCCTTCCGCTGCCCTTCCGAGGCACCAGCAGAAACGTACCGCCGGGCCCGTGGACGTCATCCGACGTCCACGGGCCCTGTGCTTTCCCGGAGGGCCTGTACGGGCCGCTCAGGCCCTCCGGGGCCTCGGCCGCCCCGAAGGGCGCGGACACGTCGAAGGGGCCCGCAGCGCGAGCTGCGGGCCCCTTCGACTGTCCACTGACGTCCTGGGGACGTACGGACTCAGACGTCCGCGTCCCGGCGCAGGCGCGGCTTCAGGTCCTTGAAGCGCGCCAGCAGGCCGTTGACGAAGTTCGGGGACTCGTCGGTGGAGAACTCCTTGGCGAGCTGGACCGCCTCGTCGATCGCGACCGCGTCCGGCGTGCCGTCCTCCCAGATCAGCTCGTACGCACCGAGGCGCACGATGTTCCGGTCGGCGACGGGCATCCGGTCGAGGTCCCAGTCCACCGCGTAGGTGGCGATGAGCTCGTCGATCCGCGCGACGTGCGCCGCGTACCCCTCGACCAGCTGCATGGTGAAGTCGGCGACCGGCGGCTGACGGTCGTCCGACCGCGCGAGCCGGACCTGGTCCGCGAGCACCTCCTGGACGGAGGCATCGCGCTGGTCGGCCTCGAAGAGGATCTGGAAGGCGCGCTTGCGGGCCTTGCTCCGAGCGGCCACGGTTAGCTGTTCACCCGGCCGAGGTAGTCGCTGGTGCGGGTGTCGACCTTGACCTTCTCACCGGTGGTGATGAAGAGCGGGACCTGGATCTCGTGGCCGGTCTCCAGCTTGGCGGGCTTGGTGCCGCCGGTGGAGCGGTCGCCCTGGACGCCCGGGTCGGTGTGCTCGATCGTCAGCACGACGGCGGCGGGGAGCTCGACGTAGAGCACCGAGCCCTCGTGCTGCGCGACGGAGGCGGAGAAGCCCTCGATGAGGAAGTTGGCGGCGTCGCCGACCGACTTGCGGTCGACGTGCAGCTGGTCGTACGTCTCCTCGTCCATGAAGACGAAGTAGTCGCCGTCCATGTAGGAGAACTGCATGTCGCGGCGGTCGATGGTGGCCGTCTCGACCTTCACACCGGCGTTGAAGGTCTTGTCGACGACCTTGCCGGACAGCACGTTCTTGAGCTTGGTGCGCACGAAGGCCGGGCCCTTGCCGGGCTTGACGTGCTGGAACTCGACGACGGACCAGAGCTGGCCGCCTTCGAGCTTGAGCACCATGCCGTTCTTGAGGTCGTTCGTGGAAGCCACGGTTGCGGAATCTCCTGGACTGACGTGGGACCGTGGAGGCGTACGCGCCTTACAGCGCGAGCAGCTCCTTGGTCGTGATGGTGAGTAGCTCGGGTCCGCCGTCCGCCTCCTGGCGCACGACGAGCGTGTCATCGATCCGGACCCCGCCCCGGCCCGGGAGGTGGACCCCCGGTTCGACGGTGACCGGCACACAAGCGTCCAGTTTACCCATGGCCGAGGGTGAGAGCTGCGGGTCCTCGTCGATTTCGAGCCCCACGCCGTGCCCGGTGAGCGGCACGGCCGCCTCCGCGTGGCCTCCGGCGTCCAGGATCTGACGGGCCGCCCGGTCCACGTCGCGGTACTCGGCGCCCGGTGCGAGGGACTCGCGTCCGGCCCGCTGAGCGGCGAAGACGAGCTCGTACAGCTCGATCTGCCAGTCGGCGGGCGTCGTGCCGATGACGAAGGTGCGACCGATCTCGCACCGGTAGCCGCGGTAGTCGGCGCCGAGGCAGACGGAGAGGAAATCACCCTCCTCGACCCTTCGGTCGGTGGGCCGGTGCCGGCGGCGCCCGGAGTGCGGGCCGGTCGCCACCGAGGTGGCGAAGGCTGCTCCGTCGGCTCCGTGGTCGACGAGCCGCCGCTCCAGCTCCAGGGCGAGGTGGCGCTCGGTCCGCCCCACCAGGATCGACTCCAGGAGCTCGCCGAGGGCCTGGTCGGCGATCTCCGCGGCGATCCGCAGGCAGGCGATCTCGTCCTCGTCCTTGACGATCCTGAGCTGTTCCACGGCGCAGGCGAGGTCGGCGAGGTGGAGTCCGGGCGCGACGGAGCCCATGGCCCGGTGCCGGGCCACGGTCAGGTCGTGTTCCTCGACGGCGAGCGCGTCGGCGCCCGCCCGTCGGGCGAGATCGGCGGCCGCGACCGCCGGATCACCCCCTCCGGCGGGCAGGACCTGCTGCCGGAGCAGCTCGTCGAGCCGTCCGTCGGCCGGCTCGCCGCCGGGAGCGACGGGGCAGAGCAGGACGTCCGCGTCCGGCTCGGGGCCGATGAGCAGGACGGCTCCGGCGGGCGAACCGCCCGCGAGATAGCGGACGTTGGCGGGGCGGGAGACCAGGGCCGCCGGGCTGCCCGCGGCCGCGCAGCGATCGCGCAGCCGTACACGGCGGTCCGCATACACCTCTGACATGCTCCGAGCCTACGAGGAGCTCGGCGCGGCGGCCTGTTCTGCGCGGCCGACCGTGCGGGCGCCCCCGCCCTCCGGGCCCCGGAGGGTCACCAGGAGGGCGGGCTCGCTATCGCGCGGGCGAGGACGTCGTCGAGGACGCGTGCGGTGGTCTCGACGTCGTACGTGGAGTTGTCGATGATCGGCAGGCCGGAGCCGTACCAGCCGGCCATGCGGCCGTGGATGGCCGCCACCTCCTCGTCCGAGAGGCGCCGGTTGCCGCTGCGCTCGGCGTTGCGCTCCAGGACGATCTCCAGGCCCGGCAGGAGCACGACGGGCAGCAGACCGGGGCCGACGTGGCGCTTCCAGCCGCCGAGGCCGACGACGGGCCGGTCGGGGAAGACCGCGTCGTCGACGATGCAGGAGATGCCGTTGGCGAGGAAGTTGCGGGCGGCGAAGCCGCAGGTGCGGCGGGCGAGCCGGTACTGCGCCTCGGAGTGCTCGTTCCACCCGGACTGCGGGTCGGCGAATCCGGAGCAGACCCACTCGCGTACGTCGTCGAGGCTGATGTGCGCCGTGGGCACGCGGCGGCGCTGGGCCCAGTGGCGGGCGACGGTCGTCTTGCCGGCGCCGGCGGGGCCGATGAGCAGGACGGCGAGGGTCGCGGCGCCGGTCCCCCCGCCGTGCTCCACGGGCGGCGCGAGGGGTGCGCTCACCGGCGGCAGCGGGACGTGGCCGGTGAAGTCCGCGCGGAGCGGCGCCTGGGCCGGGTGCTGCGGGGCGGCCGAGTGCTGCGGGGCCGGCGCGTGCTGCGGTACGGCTCCGGGGGCGCCCCAGCCCGGTCCGCCGGGGCCCGGCGCGGGCGGTGCGGCGTGGGGCGGCGGCGCGGGGTGCGGGGGCCGGGGGGCGCCCGCCTGAAGCGTGGGGTGCACACCGAGCCGGGACCCGGCGGTCTGCGCGGGGTACGGAGCGGCCTGCGGGGGCGCCGGAGGGACGGGCGGGTGCGTGCCCCGCACCCCGCTCCCCGGCCCGGAGACGGGCCCTGGGACCGGACCCGAGGCGAGTCCGGGGACAGGCCCCGGGACAGATCCCGGGACGGGTCCGGCGACGGGCCCGGAGACGGCCCCCGGGACCGGCCCTGGCACGGCCCCTGCCACGGGTCCGGTGCCGGGCGCCTGGCCCGGCGACTGCTCGGGCGGTGGCAGCGGGCCCCCCACTGCGTGCTGCATCCGGTGCCACTCCGTCTCGTACGACTGACTGATGTATCAAGGACGCCGGAACGTTACCGCCCCTGCCCCCCACAGGGGGAACGGCCGGGGCGGGCCCGTAGTGCCCCGCCCCGGCCGTATCGCACTCACCACCGGGTCGGCCGACCGGCCGGACGGCCGGTCAGTCCGTCAGTTCCTCGGCCAGCGCCCGCAGGGCCAGCCGGTAGGAGCCGATCCCGAAGCCGGCCACCGTCCCGGTCGCCACGGCCGCGACGACCGAGGTGTGCCGGAACTCCTCCCGGGTGTACGGGTTCGAGATGTGCACCTCGATGAGCGGCGCCGTCCGCTGCGCGGCCGCGTCCCGCATCCCGTACGAGTAGTGCGTGAACGCCCCCGGGTTGAGCACCACGGGAACCGAACCGTCCGCCGCCTCGTGGAGCCAGCGGATCATCTCGCCCTCGTCGTTGGTCTCGCGGACCTCGACGTCGAAGCCCAGCTCCGCGCCGAGGGTCCGGCAGGACTCGACGAGCCCCTTGTAGGAGGTGGCGCCGTAGATGTCGGGCTCGCGGGAACCGAGCCGCCCGAGGTTCGGGCCGTTCAGCACGAGTACGGGTCGGGGGTCGGTCACACCGCCACCTCGCCGTACGCCGCGAACAGCACGGCCGGGTCGGGGCCCTCCAGGACGGCCGGCTTGCCGAGTCCGTCGAGCACGATGAAGCGCAGCAGGTCGCCGCGGGACTTCTTGTCGACCTTCATCGTCTCCAGGAGCTTCGGCCACTGGTCGCCGCGGTACGTGAGCGGCAGGCCGACGGACTCCAGGACCGCGCGGTGCCGGTCGGCGGTGGCGTCGTCGAGCCGCCCGGCGAGCCGGCCGAGCTCGGCGGCGAACACCATGCCGACGGAGACGGCGGCGCCGTGGCGCCACTTGTACCGCTCGTTCTTCTCGATGGCGTGGGCCAGCGTGTGGCCGTAGTTGAGGATCTCGCGGCGGCCGGACTCCTTGAGGTCACCGGAGACGACCTCGGCCTTGACCCGGATCGACCGCACGATCAGCTCGGCGGTGTGCGGACCGGCGGGCGTACGGGCGGCCTCCGGGTCCTCCTCGACGAGGTCGAGGATCACCGGGTCGGCGATGAAGCCGGCCTTGATGATCTCGGCGAGACCGCTGACGTAGTCGTGCACCGGCAGCGAGTCGAGCGCGGCAAGGTCGCAGATGACCCCGGCCGGCGGGTGGAAGGCGCCGACGAGGTTCTTGCCCTCGGCGGAGTTGATGCCCGTCTTGCCGCCGACGGCCGCGTCGACCATGGCCAGGACCGTGGTCGGTACGGCGATCCAGCGCACGCCCCGGAGCCAGGTCGCGGCCACGAAGCCGGCCAGGTCGGTGGTCGCGCCGCCGCCGACGCCGACGATGACGTCGGTCCGGGTGAAGCCGGTCTGGCCCAGCGCCTTCCAGCAGTAGGCGGCGACCTCGGCGGTCTTCGCCTCCTCCGCGTTCGGCACCTGGATGGCGACGGCCTCGAAGCCCTGGTCGGCGAGGTCCGCGCGGAGCGCCTCGCCGGTGCCGGCGAGCGCCTCTGGGTGGATCACGGCGACCCGCTTGGCCCGGGAGCCGATCAGGGCCGGGAGCTCGCCGAGCAGTTGCCGGCCGACCAGCACCTCGTACGGCTCGGTGCCCGCGCTGCCCGCGACCTGGATACGGGTCACTTCCTGGTCCGTCGTCATGCGTCCTTCTTCAGATCCAGTGCCGAGAGGACCGCGTCCGCGACCTCTTCGGGGGTGCGGTCGTCGGTGGTGACGACCACTCGTGCGACTTCGGTGTAGAGATGGCGGCGCGCCTCCATCAGCTCGCGCCACTGGCGGCGCGGGTTGACGGCGAGCAGCGGCCGCGCGGTGTTGAGTCCGACGCGGCGGACCGCCTCCTCGACGTCCATCGAGAGGTACGCGACGGGCAGTCCGGCGAGCAGGGCGCGGGTGTCGGCGTCGAGGATCGCGCCGCCGCCGAGGGAGAGGACGCCTTCGTGCGCGGCGACGGCCGCGCGGACGGCGTCCCGCTCCAGGGCGCGGAAGTGCTCCTCGCCGTCCTCGACGAAGACGTCGGAGATCTCCCGGCCCTCGGCGGCGACGATGTCGGCGTCGGTGTCCCGGTAGGGCGCGCCGAGCCGTTCGGCCAGGAGCGCGCCCACCGTGGACTTGCCGGAGCCCATGGGCCCGACGAGGACGACCAGCGGTCCGGCGGTCACCGGATGCGCAGGTTGTCGAGGTACGACTGCACGTTGCGGCGGGTCTCCGGGACGCTGTCGCCGCCGAACTTCTCGACGACGGCGTCCGCGAGGACGAGCGCGACCATGGCCTCGGCGACGATGCCGGCGGCGGGAACGGCGCACACGTCGGAGCGCTGGTGGTGGGCGGCCGTGGCCTCGCCGGTGACGACGTCGATCGTGGCGAGGGCGCGCGGGACGGTCGCGATCGGCTTCATCGCGGCGCGGACGCGCAGCAGCTCGCCGGTGGTCAGACCGCCCTCGGTGCCGCCGGAGCGGCCGGAGGTGCGCTTGATGCCGTCCTCGGTGCGGACGATCTCGTCGTGGGCCTTCGAGCCGGGCACGCGGGCGAGGTCGAAGCCGTCGCCGACCTCGACGCCCTTGATGGCCTGGATGCCCATGAGCGCGGCGGCGAGCCGGGCGTCGAGGCGCCGGTCCCAGTGGACATGGGAGCCGAGCCCGACGGGCACGCCGTACGCGAGCACCTCGACGACACCTCCGAGGGTGTCCCCGTCCTTGTGGGCCTGGTCGATCTCGGCGACCATCGCCTTCGACGCGTCGGCGTCGAGGCAGCGGACCGGGTCGGCGTCGAGCTTCTCGACGTCGGCGGGGGTCGGGTAGACGCCGTACGGGGCCTTGGCGGCCGCCAGTTCGACGACGTGCGACACGATCTCGATGCCCGCGGCCTCCTTGATGAAGGAGCGGGCGACGGCGCCGAGGGCGACACGGGCCGCGGTCTCCCGGGCGCTGGCGCGCTCCAGGATCGGGCGGGCCTCGTCGAAGCCGTACTTCTGCATGCCGGCGAGGTCGGCGTGGCCGGGCCGGGGCCGGGTCAGGGGCGCGTTGCGGCCCGTCTCCTTGAGCTCGGCCGGGTCGACGGGGTCGGCCGACATGACCTTCTCCCACTTGGGCCACTCGGTGTTGCCGACCATGACGGCGATCGGCGAGCCGAGGGAGAGCCCGTGGCGGACACCGCCGAGGAAGGTGATCTCGTCCTGCTCGAACTTCATCCGGGCGCCGCGTCCATACCCGAGGCGACGCCGCGCGAGGTGGTCCGCCACCAGCTCGGTGGTGACGGGGACGCCGGCGGGAAGACCCTCCAGCGTCGCGACCAGCGCGGGTCCGTGGGATTCCCCAGCGGTCAGCCAACGCAACCTGCTCAACGATGCTCCTCATGCTCGCGCCTGGGCACTGCGACGGCGCGGCCGGGTGCGCGGCCCGGGCACGCCGCCACCGATCCTCCCACGTCCGGGGCGACGACTTCGTCCCCGGTCCAACTATCGGACGCGGGTCTCGTCCTCCAGGACGGTCTCCGTGGCCTCCGGAGCGGTCTCCTCGGCCTCCAGAGCGGTCGCCTCCGCCCCCGGAGCGGTCGCCTCCGCCCCCGGAGCGGTCGCCTCCGCCTCCGGAGCGGCGGAGGAGCGGTTCCGCAGCCAGGAGAAGAAGCCGTACACCAGGGTCGTGCCGAACAGCGCGAGCACGGTGCACCGCGCCCACAGGGGCAGCGAGCTGAAGAGCCCCATCCACAGATAGCGCACCAGGTCGAAGCCGATGTCCCACTTGGACGCCAGCAGCAGTTCCTCGCCCATGTCCCCCGCACTCCCCCTGTACGCCGATCGTTCCGGCGCAGGTGACCCTACCTGGCGGCCAGCGCCCGTTCGCCCGCCGCACGCATCGCCGCGAGCGGGGCGGGCGTGCGGCCCGTCATCTGCTCGACCTGGAGGACGGCCTGGTGGACGAGGAGGTCGAGGCCGCCGACGACCTGGCCGCCGCGGTCGGACCAGGCGGCCGCGAGCGCGGTCGGCCAGGGGTCGTACAGGACGTCGAAGAGCGTGCCGACCGCGTCGGGGACCGCGGTGGCGAGGGCGTTCGTGGTGCCGGCCGGGGTGGTCGCGACGACCAGCGGCGCGGCGAAGGCCTCGGCCGCGCGCTCCCAGTCGGCGGTACGGACGTCCACCCCGAGCCGCTCGCCCCAGCCGCGCATCTCCTCCGCGCGCGCCTCGCTGCGGACGTACGCGGTGACGGGGCCCGAGCAGACCCGGGAGAGCGCGGCAAGCGCGGAGGAGGCGGTGGCGCCGGCGCCGAGGATCGCCGCGGACTCCACCTTCTCGACGCCCCGCTCGCGCAGGGCGGCGATCATCCCCGGGATGTCGGTGTTGTCGCCGACGCGTCGCCCGTCCTCGCGGAGGACGACGGTGTTGACGGCCTCCACGGAGGCGGCCGTGTCGCTGATCTCGTCGAGCATTGGGATGATCGCCCGCTTGAGCGGCATGGTGAGCGAGAGGCCCGCCCAGCTGCCGTCCAGCTCGCCGACGAAGCCGGCGAGCCCGGCCTCGTCGACCTCGAAGCGGTCGTACGACCAGTCGTCGAGGCCCAGCTCGGCGTAGGCCGCCCGGTGCAGGACCGGGGAGAGCGAGTGGGCGATCGGCGAACCGAGGACGGCCGCGCGGTGCTGCGTGCTCACTGGCCCTGTTCCCGTTCCTTCTCGTACTCCGCGACGTTCTGGTTGTGCTCCTTGAGCGTCACGGAGAAGACGGTCTTGTTCTCGTTGATCGACACGAAGTAGTACCAGGGGCCGTCGGCCGGGTTCATCGCCGAGTTCAGCGCCTCGATGCCGGGGTTGCTGATGGGACCGGGGATGAGGCCCTTCACGTCGTACGCGTACGTGTTGTACGGGTCCTTGATCTTGCGCATCTCCTCGACCGTGCCGACGTCGAGGGTGCTCGTGCCCCTGAAGTAGTTGACCGTCGAGTCGAACTCCAGGCGGCCCACGGTCTCCACGTTGTTCGGCTTGAGCCGGTTGTAGACGACGCGGGCAACCTTGTCGAAGTCGTGCTTGTACTTGCCCTCGACCTGCACGAGGCTCGCGACCGTCAGGAGCTCCCAGGGACCTTGCAGGCCGTGCTCCTTCGCCTTCGCGTCCAGGTCGAGCTTGGCGTACTCCTGGTTCGCGCGGGACACCATCTTGCGGAGCGCGTCCTCGGGCTTGGCCGTCTTGGAGACCGGATAGCTGGCCGGGAAGAGGAAGCCCTCCAGGGGATCCTTGACGTCCTTGTGGTTCTTGGCCCAGTCGGGCAGGCCGAGGGAGTCCGCCTTCGCCTGGGCGATGTCCCTCGTGGTGCCCGGCTTGAGGTCGAGGCGCTTGTCGAGCTGCTCGTACACCCAGGCGTTCCGCTTGCCCTCGGGGATGACGAAGTTGGCCTGGCTCGCCGGGTTGAGCATGAGCGCGAGCGCGCTCTCGGCCGACATGCCCTTCTTCAGCGTGTAGACGCCGGCCTGGATCGAATTGCCCTTGGGGTTCTTCTGCTGCGCCGAGACGAAGGCGTCGACGCTCTTGACGACGCCGTCCTTCTTCAGGATGCCCCCGATCTCGTTGCCGAAGGCACCCTTGGGGATCTCCACCTGGACCTCGCCGCTGCCGCTGCCCGCGAAGTCCTCGGCCGCGCCGAACTGGCCCTGCCAGAACTTGTAGCCGAAGTAGCCGATGCCTCCGACGCCGCCGACCAGGACGGCCGCCACGACGAGGCAGGCCACGCCGTTCTTGCCCTTGCGTTTCTTCGACTTGCCCCGGCGTTCGCGGTCGCCGCCGCGGGAGCCGCGTCCCGGTGCCGCTTCCTCGTCGTACTCGTCGTCGTCCGCGTCGTCGGCGCCCGTGAAGAAGGGGTGCTTCTCCTCCTCCGGCTCCGGGTGCGCCTCTTCCTCCGGCGCCCAGTCGATCACCGGCTCCGGCGGGTTCTGCCGGTGGCCGGGGGGCTGGGGCGGCGGGTACGCCTCGGGGGTGCCGTACAGGTCGGGGTTCTGGCCGCCGTAGGGATCGGCCGGGGGCGCGCCGTACGCCATCGCCGCCTGGCCCGACTCCCAGCCGCTGTCGTACTGCTGTCCGAGGTCCCCGGGCGTGTCGTAACCGCCCGGGTACCCCGTCCCGTACTGCTGCTGGTGAGGCTGCTGAGGCTGCTGCTGGTACTGAGGCTGCTGGTGCTGCTGAGGCTGCTGCTGCTGGTACTGAGGCTGCTGGTACTGCTGCTGCCCCTGCTGCTGGTACTGCGGATCCACGTAGCCCTGGGGCTGCTGCGGCTCCTGGTACTGCTGCTCCTGGTACTGAGGCTGCTGGTACTGGGGCTGCTGATGCTGCTGGTACGGGTCGCCCTCGTACCCCTGGCCGCCGCCCTGACCGTACGGGCTCGCCTGCTGCGGCTGCTGGTACTGCTGCTGACCTTCCCACCCCTGGTCCCCGTACAACGGGTCCGTGGGGTGCCACGGTTCGGAGCCGGGGCTCCGGCCATACTCAGTCATCGATCCCCAACCAGCCGCGAGGCTTCCGGACGATCCGCCTCTACGTAGTGCGGCAGTTGTTCGAACACGGCCGCATCGCGCGGAACGTTACCGTATCGCGATCAGATGACCACTTCGACGCCCTCGCCGGGCGGATTACCTGATACCCGTTCGGACTCAAGAGCGGCTTGCAGGATGATCACAGCGGCGGCCTGGTCGATGACGGACCGCCCCTTCTTCGCCTTCACTCCCGAGGCCCGAAGCCCCTGGGTCGCGGTGACCGTCGTCATCCGCTCGTCGACCAGCCGGACCGGCACCGGGGCGATGCCCTTGGCCATCTCCCGGGCGAAGGCACGGACCTTGGTCGCGGCCGGGCCCTCCCGCCCGCTGAGCGAGCGGGGCAGGCCCACGACGACCTCGATGGGCTCGTACTCCTCGACGATCTGGCGGAGCCGCCGGTGGGCGGCCGGGACGTCACGTCCCGGCACGGTCTCCACCGGCGTGGCGAGGACCCCGTCGGGGTCGCACGAGGCGACCCCGATCCGGGCGTCCCCGACGTCGACCGCGATACGGCGGCCGCGACGCATCGTCACGCCGTCTCCGTCACGAGACGCTCGACGGCGGCGATGGCCTCGCCGACGGCCTCCGGGTTCGTACCGCCGCCCTGGGCGACGTCCGGCTTGCCGCCGCCACCGCCACCGAGGGTCTTGGCGGCCGTGCGGACCAGCTCGCCGGCCTTGAGGCCGCGCTCGCGGGCGGCCTCGTTGGTGGCGATGACCGTGAGCGGCTTGCCGTTGGCCGTGGTGAACAGCGCCACGACGGCCGGACGGCCGCCGGAGATGCGCCCACGCACGTCGAGGACCAGCTTGCGCAGGTCGTCGGCGGTGGTGCCGTCCGGGACCTGACCGGTCACGAGGGCGACGCCGCGGACGTCCTTGGCGGAGTCGACGAGACCGGCGGCGGCCTGGAGGACCTTCTCCGCGCGGAACTTCTCGATCTCCTTCTCGGCGTCCTTCAGCTTGCCGAGCATGGCGGAGATCTTCTCCGGCAGCTCCTCGGGGCGGCCCTTGACCAGCTCCTGGAGCTGGGCGACGACCGTGTGCTCCTTGGCGAGGAAGTTGTACGCGTCGACGCCGACGAGGGCCTCGATGCGGCGCACGCCGGAGCCGATGGACGACTCGCCGAGCAGCTTCACGAGACCGAGCTGGGAGGTGTTGCGGACGTGCGTACCGCCGCACAGCTCCTTGGAGAAGTCGCCGATGGTGACGACGCGGACCTGCTCGCCGTACTTCTCGCCGAACTCGGCGATGGCGCCCTGGCGCTTGGCCTCGTCGATCGCCATGACCTCGGCGTGGACCTCCAGCTCGCGCGAGAGGATCTCGTTGATCTTCTGCTCGACGTCGACGAGGACCGTGCCGGGGACGGCGTTCGGCGAACCGAAGTCGAAGCGGAAACGGCCGGGCTGGTTCTCGGAACCGGCCTGGGCGGCCGTCGGACCGAGGGCGTCGCGCAGCGCCTGGTGGGTCAGGTGGGTGGCCGAGTGGGCGCGGGCGATGGCCGTCCGGCGCCGGACGTCGATGGTGGCGTAGGCGGTGGAGCCGACGGTCACCTCGCCGACCTGGACGGAGCCCTTGTGCACGGAGACGCCCGGGACCGGCTGCTGGACGTCACGGATGTCGATGACCGCGCCGCTGTGCAGCTTGATCCGGCCCTGGTCGGCGATCTGGCCGCCGCCCTCGGCGTAGAACGGGGTGCGGTCGAGGACGACCTCGACCTCGTCGCCCTCGGAGGCCGCCGGCGACGGGACGCCGTTGACGAGGAGGCCGACGACCGTGGTCTCGCCCTCGGTGTTGGTGTAGCCGGTGAACTGGGTGGCGCCGTTGCCGTCGGCGATCTCCCGGTAGGCCGTCATGTCGGCGTGACCGGTCTTCTTGGCCTTGGCGTCGGCCTTGGCGCGCTCCCGCTGCTCCTTCATCAGGCGGCGGAAGCCGTCCTCGTCCACGGAGAGGCCCTGCTCGGAGGCCATCTCCAGGGTGAGGTCGATCGGGAAGCCCCAGGTGTCGTGGAGCAGGAACGCCTTGTCGCCGGAGAGGATCGTGCCGCCGGCGGCCTTGGTCTCGGTGACGGCGGTGTCGAGGATGTTGGTGCCGCCCTTGAGGGCCTTCAGGAAGGCGGCCTCTTCGGCGAGGGCGACCGTCTCGATGCGCTTGCGGTCGGTGACCAGCTCCGGGTACTGCTCGCCCATCGTGTTGATCACGGTGTCCACGAGCTCCTGGACGACCAGGCCGGTGGCGCCGAGCAGGCGCATGTTGCGGACGGCGCGGCGCATGATGCGGCGCAGCACGTAGCCGCGGCCCTCGTTGCCGGGGGTGACGCCGTCGCCGATGAGCATGACGGACGTCCGCATGTGGTCGGCGACCACGCGCAGCGAGACGTCGCTGTCGTGGGCCTTGCCGTAGGCGACGCCGGTGAGCTCGGTGGCCTTGTCGATGACGACCTGGAGGGTGTCCGTCTCGTACATGTTCTGGACGCCCTGGAGGATCATCGCCAGGCGCTCCAGGCCGAGGCCCGTGTCGATGTTCTTCGACGGCAGCTCGCCGAGGATCGGGAAGTCGTCCTTGCCGGAGCCCTCACCGCGCTCGTACTGCATGAAGACCAGGTTCCAGATCTCCACGTACCGCTCGTCGTTGACGGCCGGGCCGCCCTCGACGCCGAACTCGGGGCCGCGGTCGTAGTTGATCTCGGAGCACGGGCCGCAGGGTCCGGGGACGCCCATCGACCAGTAGTTGTCCTTCTTGCCGAGGCGCTGGATGCGCTCGGCGGGGACGCCGACGACGTCGCGCCAGATCTGCTCGGCCTCGTCGTCCTCCTGGTAGACGGTGATCCAGAGCTTCTCCGGCTCCAGCCCGTAGCCGCCGTGCTCCACCGAGGAGGTCAGCAGCTCCCAGGCGAGCTTGATGGCGCCTTCCTTGAAGTAGTCGCCGAAGGAGAAGTTGCCGCACATCTGGAAGAACGTGCCGTGGCGGGTGGTCTTGCCGACTTCCTCGATGTCGGGCGTCCGCACGCACTTCTGCACGCTGGAGGCGCGCGAGAAGGGCGGCTTGACCTCACCCAGGAAGTAGGGCTTGAAGGGCACCATGCCGGCGGGGACGAGCAGCAGAGTCGGGTCGTCCGCGATGAGCGACGCCGAAGGGACGACGGTGTGCCCGCGCTCCTCGAAGAAGCTCAGCCAGCGGCGGCGGATTTCAGCCGACTCCATCAGTGGTCCTCATTCCGGTTGTACGAGATCGTGGGGATTGAATACGTCGTGGTCGGGCGCGCGGTGGGATCGAGCGCTGCCCTGCGGCGCGGTGCCGGAAGCTCGTGGTCCCGGTCGTCTTCGACCGGGGCGTCCAGGCCGAGCGCCTCGCCGAGTTCGGCCTCGCGCTGGACCATGCCGGCCCTCACGTCGAGTGCGAAGTCCTTGAGCCGGTGGCCGGTCTCGACGGCCTTGTTCGCCGCCTGGGCGGCGAGGCTCTCGGGGGTCAGCTGCTTGAGCTTCCGGTTGACCTTGGTGGTGGCCCACACGCCGGCGGCTGCGCCGGCCGTGAACCAGAACGTGCGGCGGAACATGGTGGTTCAGCCCTTCTGCTTCCGGCGCCGTGCGGACGGCACCGTACGGCCGACGATCACAGTACGTCGCGCGGTGGCCCGGGGCACGTCCTCGGCGTCCCGGCCGCGGCCGAGCGCCTTGCGCACGCCGTAGCCGAACGCGGCCACCTTGACGAGCGGGCCGCCGAAGGTGGAGGCGACGGTGGAGGAGAGCGCGGACGCGTTGGAGGTGACCTCCTGGACGTCCGAGGCGATGGCGTCGACCCGGTCGAGCTGGGTCTGCGCGGAGCGCACGGTCGCGGAGGCGTCGGCGAGCAGGGGAACGGCCTGTTCGGTCACGTCCGCCACCAGCTTGGTGGTCGCCCTGAGCGTCTGCGCCAGCCTCACCAGCACCACGGCGAGGAAGGAGACCAGGATCGCCCAGAAGACGGCCACCAGGATCCCGGCAACCTCTCCACCGGTCACTCTGCACCGCTCTCTGCTGTCGTTCGCCCTTGGGGCCCTTGCCAAAAGTAGTCACCCGACCCTATCGCGCCCGGGCTGTCCCGCCGTACCGCATTACCGCTCGTGGGAAGGGAGTTACGGAATCCCGATTGTACGGAGCGCGCGCGGGTGAGTACGCTCCGTGTCCCATGCGACGGAGCAATCTCCCGGCGGAGCCGAATCGGTTCGTCGGACGGGCCGCCGAGCAGGCCGAACTGGCGCGACTCCTGGAGGAGTCGCGCCTCGTGACGGTCGTCGGGGTGGGCGGGGTCGGCAAGACGAGGCTCGCGCTGCGGACGGCCGCCGGTGCGCAGAAACGCTCCGGCGACGAGGTGCGGCTCGCCGAGCTCGCGCCGCTGCGCGACCCGGATCTGGTGGACCACGCCCTGGTCGAGGCGCTGGGGCTGACCGACCACACGCTCCGGGGCCCGCGCGAGGTGCTGATCGACCATCTCGCGGAGCGGCGCTTCCTGCTGGTGCTGGACGGTTTCGAGCACCTGGTGGAGAGCTGCGCGCCGCTGGTACGGGAGCTGCTCGCGCGCGCCCCCGGGCTCACCGTGCTCGCGGTGGGCCGCCGCCCGCTGCGGATCGCGGGCGAGGCCGTGTTCCGGCTGGCGCCGATGGGCGAGGCGGACGCGGTGACGCTGCTCGCCGAACGGGCGGCGGAGGCGGGCGCTCCGGTCCTCCGCACGCAAGGCTCCCCCCTACGCGACTCCTCCGTACGCGACTCCCCCGGACGCGGCTCCTCCGTGCACGACGCCTCCGTGACCGACGCCCCGGCACACGACGTCCCCGTGAACGAATCCGTGGACGAGTCCGTGGACGAGTCCGTGGACGAGTCCGTGGACGAGTCCGTGGACGAGTCCGTGCGCGAGCTCTGCCGGCGGCTGGACGGCATCCCGCTCGCCCTCGAACTGGCGGCCGGCCGGCTGCCCCTCCTCTCCGTCGACCAGATGCTGTGCCGTCTCGACGACCGCTTCCGGCTGCTCTCGCTCGGCGAGCGCGGGGCGCTCCCCCGGCATCAGACCCTGCGCACGGCGATCGGCTGGAGCCACGAGCTGTGCACGCCGGAGGAGCGGCTGCTGTGGGCGCGGCTCTCCGTCTTCGCCGGCCCGTTCGACCTGGAGGCGGTGGAGTACGTGTGCGGCGGCCCCGAGCTGCCGCCGGACCGGATCCTGGACCTGCTCGGGGGGCTGCTCGCGCAGTCGCTGGTGGTGCGGGAGGACACACCCGCCGGTCCGGGCTACCGGATCCTGGACACGGTCGCCGCGTACGGGGCGGAGTGGCTGGCCGCGCTCGGCGACGCGGAGCGGCTGCGCCGGAGGCACCGCGACTGGTACATGGGGCTCGCGACCTGGTGCGAGCTGGAGTGGTTCAGCCCGCGTCAGGCGGAGGTCGCGGCCCGGACGGACGCGGCGCTGCCGAACCTCCGGGCGGCTCTCGACCTGTGTCTCGACATCCCGGAGGACGCGCATCTCGCCCAGCACCTGGCGGGCACGCTCTGGTTCGCCTGGGTGGGCTGCGGGCGCCTCTCGGAGGGCCGGCACTGGCTGGAGCGGGCGCTCGCGCTGGAGTCCGGGCACGAGGAGGCCCGGCTGAAGGCGCTGTGGGTGCTCGGCTACGTGACGATCCTCCAGGGGGACGGTACGGCGGCGGTGGCGGCGCTCCACGAGTGCGGGGAGCAGGCCCGGACCTCCCGGAACGCGCTGGCGGAGGCGTACGCGACGCACCGGATGGGCTGTCTGGCGCTGCTCTCGGACGACATCCCGCGGGCGGAGGAGCTGATCGGGCGGGCCCTGGAGTCGTACCGGGAACTCGGCGAGCTGAACAGCAACGTGCTGATGGGGCAGGTCGAGCTGGCGATGGCGCGGGCCTTCGGGGGCGACCTGGAGGGGGCGGTCGCGATCTGCCGCGAGGTGCGGGAGGTCTGCGAGGAGCGCGGGGAGCGCTGGACCCGGGCGTACGCGCTCTACGTGCTGGCGTTCTCGGCGTGGACCCGGGGCGCGTACGAGGAGGCGCGGGAGCTGCTCGCCGAGTGCGTGACGATCAACCACGCCTTCCGCGACCTGGTCGGGCTCGTCCTGGGGATCGAGCTGCTCGCGCTGGTGACGGTGAGCGAGGGCGATCCGGTGGAGGCGGCGGTGCTGCAGGGCGCGACGGTGCCGGTCTGGGACACGGTGGGGATCCGGCTCTTCGGCTCGACCTCGTTCAACGGGCCCCGGACGCTGTGCGAGCAGCAGGCGGGCGCGGCGCTGGGGTCGGAGGCGTACGCCTCGGCCTTCCGTGAGGGGCGGGGCCTCTCCTTGGACGCGGCGGTGGAGCGGGCGCTCGCGAAGCGTCGGGATCCGGCCGTCGGCGGTCCGGTGGGAACGGCCGGGCACGCGGCCCCGCGCCCGTTCCGTACGGCCAGGTCGGCGACGGTCCCGGGGAACGCGAAAGCCCGCCGCCTCCCCCACCGGTAAGGGCGGGGAGGCGGCGGGCTGTACACCGCGGGGGTGGTACTACATCCCCCGACTGTCGCCGGGGGCCCGGATCAGCGGGCGTAGTACTCGACGACCAGCTGCTCGTCGCAGATGACCGGGATTTCCTTGCGGTTCGGGTCGCGGTCGAGGCGGAAGGCCAGGGCCTTCAGGTTGACCTGCAGGTAGCGCGGGGTCTCACCGTCGGCGGCGAAGCCACCCTCACGGGCGACCTCGAACAGCGGCTTGGTGCGGCTGCGCTCGCGGACCATCACGACGTCGTCGGGACGGACGCGGAACGACGGCTTGTCGACCTTGCCACCGTTGACCTGGATGTGGCCGTGGACGACCATCTGGCGGGCCTGGTAGATGGTGCGGGCGATGCCCGAACGCAGGACCAGGGCGTCGAGGCGACGCTCGAGCTCGACGACCAGCGCCTCGCCCGTCTTGCCTTCGGCCTTCTTGGCGCGGTCGTAGGCACGCGCCATCTGGCGCTCGCTGATGTCGTACTGGGCGCGCAGACGCTGCTTCTCGAGCAGACGGACCTTGTAGTCCGAGTTCTGCTTGCGGCCACGGCCGTGCTCGCCCGGCGGGTAGGGGCGGGCCTCGAAGTACTTGACAGCCTTCGGGGTCAGCGCGATACCGAGCGCACGCGACTTCTTGACCTTGGGACGGGACTGGTTCGGCATGAACCAACCTCTCTACTTTGTACGAAACGGCTTCACCAGGGTTAGGGGAGGTCGCATCCGCAGCCGGGAAACCCGCCGGGTCCGTACGGGACGGACCTGTCGGGCAGCCGCTCCCAGGTCTGGGCACATACGTGCAGCACGCGAACGACCCACCGCCGCTCCCGGGAACCGGGTGATGGTGGGTTGCCCGCGACACCTTCGAAGGTGCGCGACGCTCCTGGAAACCCCGCCCGAGGGCAGGGTCTCCGGCTGACTGTCCCGCTCTGGTGGTGCCGACCGGAGCCGGGCACGGGACGCAGCAATCCGGACCAGTGTACCGGGTCCGCGGGGTGCCCTCGCCCGGGGGCCTCCGGACCTCGGCGGCAGGTGTCCAGGAGCTCCCGGACGGCCTTCTTCTCGGGCGGGGACACGGTCAGGCCGTGGTCCGTCAGCCGCCCTCGCCCTTCAGCCGGGCCCGGACCCGCTCCGCCACGTCCGCGTAGCGTGCCTCCGCGCCGTGGCGCGTGGGCTCGTAGTACCGGCGGCCGTGGATCGTGTCCGGCGCGTACTGCTGGGCCGCGATGCCGCCCGGCACGTCGTGCGGGTAGACGTACCCCTGGGCGTGGCCGAGCTTGGCGGCGCCCTTGTAGTGGCCGTCGCGCAGGTGCGGCGGGACGGATCCGGCGAGGCCGTTCCGCACGTCCGCGAGGGCGGCGGAGATCGCCGTCGTCGCCGTGTTCGACTTCGGGGCCAGAGCGAGGGCGATCGTGGCGTGGCTCAGGGTGAGCGCGGCCTCGGGGAAGCCGATCATGGCGACGGCCTGCGCGGCGGCGACGGCGATCGGCAGCGCGTTCGGATCGGCGAGGCCGATGTCCTCGCTCGCCGAGATCATGAGCCTTCGCGCGATGAAGCGCGGGTCCTCCCCCGCCTCGATCATCCGCGCCAGGTAGTGCAGGGCCGCGTCCACGTCCGAGCCGCGGATCGACTTGATGAGCGCGCTGGCCACGTCGTAGTGCTGGTCGCCGTCCTTGTCGTACTTCACGGCCGCGCGGTCGACGGTCTCCTCGACCGTCTGGAGCGTGATCTCCGGCTCCCCCTTGGCGAGGGCGGCGCCGGCGGCCGCCTCCAGGGCGGTCAGGGCGCGCCGGGCGTCGCCGCCGGCGACCCGGAGGAGGTGGGCCTCGGCGTCCTCCGGCAGGGTCACGGCCCCGCCGAGCCCGCGCTCGTCGGTGAGCGCGCGGGCGAGGAGGCCGCGGAGGTCGTCGTCGGTGAGCGGCTCCAGGGTGAGGAGCAGCGAGCGGGAGAGGAGCGGGGAGATCACCGAGAAGTAGGGGTTCTCCGTGGTGGCGGCGATCAGCGTCACCCAGCGGTTCTCCACGGCAGGAAGCAGCGAGTCCTGTTGGGCCTTGGAGAAGCGGTGGATCTCGTCGAGGAAGAGGACGGTCTCCTTGCCGTAGCCGCCGACCGCGCGCCGGGCGCCGTCGATGACGGCCCGGACCTCCTTGACGCCCGCGGTGATCGCGGACAGCTCCACGAACCGCTTGTCGGTCGCCTTCGAGACGACGTACGCGAGGGTGGTCTTGCCGATGCCGGGCGGGCCCCAGAGGATCACCGAGGAGGCGCCGGCGGGGCCGCCGTCGCCGTCCCCGACGAGCCGGCGCAGCGGCGAGCCGGGCTTCAGCAGGTGCTGCTGGCCCACCACCTCGTCGAGGGTGCGGGGGCGCATCCGGACGGCCAGCGGGCTGCTGGACGGGTCCTTCTCCTGGCGGTCTTCGGCGGCTGCGGTAAAGAGGTCGGGCTCCACAGTCATGAAGCCTAGGTCACGCCACCGACAGCGCGGTCGCCGTCAGCTGGTCCAGAAGTCCCACCAGCGGGTCAGGATCAGCATCCCGATGATCCCGATGTGCAGGACGGGGAGGAGCCAGGTGAACTCGTCGAAGAAGGTCTTCAAGCCGTTGGGGGCGGGGATGACGCCGCGCCGGACGTTGTGCGAGGTCACGTACCAGAACATGACGATGGTGGCGACCCAGGCCAGGCAGCACCACAGGCAGAGCGAGTTGATCTCGTACAGCGACTGGTACATGAGCCAGGTGCAGAAGCCGACGCCGAAGAGCGTGCCGGCGTTGAGGCCGAGCCAGTACCAGCGGCGGTAGCGGGCGCCGGCGAGCAGGCCCACGCCGATCGCGATGACCATGGCGTACGTGACGAGGCCGAGCATCGGGTTGGGGAAGCCGAAGACCGCGGCCTGCTCGCTCTTCATGATGTTGCCGCAGGACACGATCGGGTTGAGGCTGCAGCCCGGCGTGAAGTTCGGGTCCTCGAGAAGCTTGATCTTGTCGATCGTGATGATCCAGGAGGCGAGCAGTCCGGCCGCTCCGGTGATCACGAGCAGCCAGGAGAAGGCCCGGCTCGCCCCGATCGTGCCGCCGCCGTCCCGGCCGGACGCGACCTCGTCCACCGCTGCCTTCGCCATGTCACCTGTTCCCTCGCTCGCGGGCCTTGTGGGCACGGTCATTCTGCCGTACGGGTCCCCGTGTCCACCGTTCGGTGGGCATAAGCACGTGGACGCGAGGATCCCGGGGACGCCGGGACGCGGAGGGGCCCGGCCCGCTTCACGCGGTCCGGGCCCCTCCGTCCGTACGGTCCGTCAGGCCAGCTTGGCGCGTACCGCGTCCAGCAGGGCGTCCACGGCGACGGCCTGCTGCTCGCCGGACTCCATGTCCTTGAGCTGGACGACGCCCTCGGCGAGGTCGCGCTCGCCGGCGACGACGGCGAGGCGGGCGCCGGAGCGGTTGGCGTCCTTCATGGCGCCCTTGAGGCCCTTGCCGCCGAAGGAGAAGTCCGCGGCGATGCCCTCCCTGCGCAGCTCGGTGACCTTGCCGAAGAGGACGCGGCGCGCCTCGTCGCCGAGGGCCACCGCGAAGACGCTGGTGGCGCCGGGGATGTCGAGCACGACGCCCTCCGCCTCCAGGGCGAGGACCGTGCGGTCGACGCCGAGCGCCCAGCCCACGGACGGCAGCGCGGGGCCGCCGATCATCTCGGAGAGGCCGTCGTAGCGGCCGCCGCCGCCGACCGCCGACTGCGAGCCGAGACCGTCGTGGACGAACTCGAAGGTGGTGCGGGTGTAGTAGTCGAGGCCGCGCACCAGCTTGGCGTCGTCCTCGAAGACCACGCCCGCCGCGGTGATCAGGGCGCGCACCTCCTCGTGGTACGCCTTGCACGCGTCGCACAGGTAGTCGCGCAGGAGCGGCGCGCCGACCAGCTGCTTCTGCACGGACTCGCGCTTGTCGTCGAGGACGCGCAGCGGGTTGATCTCGGCGCGGCGCAGGGTCTCCTCGTCGAGGTCGAGGCCGCGCAGGAAGCTCTGGAGGGCCTCCCGGTAGACGGGACGGCACTCCTTGTCGCCGAGCGAGTTCAGCAGGATGCGGAAGTTCCGCAGGCCGAGCGTGCGGTACGCCTGGTCGGCGAGGATGATCAGCTCGGCGTCGAGCGCCGGGTCCTCGGCGCCGATCGCCTCGGCGCCGACCTGCGAGAAGTGGCGGTAGCGGCCCGCCTGGGCGCGCTCGTAGCGGTAGTACGAGCCGGAGTACCAGAGCTTGACCGGCAGGTTGCCGAGCTTGTGCAGGTTGCCCTGGAGCGCCGCGCGCAGGACGGACGCGGTGCCCTCCGGCCGGAGGGCCAGCTCGTCGCCGCCCTTGGTCGTGAGGGTGTACATCTCCTTGCTCACGATGTCGGTGGACTCGCCGACACCGCGGGAGAACAGCTTCACGTCCTCGAAACCGGGGGTCTCGACGTAGCCGTAGCCGGAGTTCCGCAGCGGGGTGGAGATCGCCTCGCGCACCGCGAGGAACGTCGCGGAGCGGGGCGGCAGCAGGTCGTAGGTGCCCTTGGGGGCCTTGAAGGTGCTCACGTGGATCTTCGTCACATTCCTCGTCGGGGAGCCTTCGTGCTCCCGAGGCCGGAGGCCACGTCCCGCAGATAGGGGTTCGTGGCGCGCTCCTGGCCGATGGTCGTCTGGGGACCGTGTCCCGAAAGCACCACGGTCGAGTTGTCGAGGGGCAGGCACACGCGGGCCAGCGATTCGAGCATCTCGTCCATGTCACCGCCGGGCAGGTCGGTGCGTCCGATGGAGCCGGCGAAGAGCAGATCCCCCGAGAAGAACACGGACGGAACGTCCGCGCTCTGGGGCATCCGGAAGGTCACCGACCCCTTGGTATGACCGGGCGCGTGGGCGACGGAGAAGTCCAGCCCGGCGAGCTTCAGCTCGGCGCCGTCGGTGAGCTCCCGCACGTCGTCGGGCTCCCCCACGGTCAGCTCGCCCATGAGGGGCATCCCGATGGAGCGGCCGAGGGCCTTCTCCGGGTCGCTCATCATGTAGCGGTCGGACGGGTGGATCCACGCGGGGACGTCATGGGCGCCGCACACCGGGACCACGGAGGCGACGTGGTCGATGTGTCCATGCGTGAGGACGACGGCGACGGGCTTGAGCCGATGCTTCTTCAGCGTCTCCTCGACTCCCTGGGCGGCCTGGTGGCCCGGGTCGATGATCACGCACTCCTCGCCTGCGGCGGGGGCGACCAGATAGCAATTGGTCCCCCAGGCCCCGGCGGGGAACCCGGCAATCAGCACGTTCGTCCTTAGATGTCGTCCGGCACAGGGCGCGGAAATCCCGGGAATGACAGGATTCGGCAGATCAGAGCCTACCGGCGCTGCCGGTTCCACAGCCAACCCGTATACGGTACGGGCACATCCGGCCAGGACAGGAACAGACGAGCGACAGGAGCGGACCCGGTGGTCACGAGCGATCAGCGGCGGCGGCAGCTTGCCAGGGAGAAGTACGCGCGGCAGCAGCAGCGGCGGGAGGAGAACCGGCGCAAGGCGAAGCGGCGCAACACCGTCATCGCGGCCGCACTGGCGGTGGTGCTGGCCGCCGGCGGTGCCGTGTACGCCTCCGTGGCGCTGACCGACGACTCGAAGAAGGGCTCGGACGCGGCGGCGGGCGACTCGCCCGCCACGCCGACGCCCTCGCAGAGCGAGTCGGCATCGCCCGAGCCGAAGATGGCCGTGGACGCCAAGGGCACGTACACGATGTCCCTCAAGACCAACGAGGGCGACATCGCGATCGCCATGGACGCGGCGAAGACCCCGCACACGGTGAACTCCTTCCACCACCTCGCGGCGAAGAAGTACTTCGACGGGAGCAAGTGCCACCGCCTCACCACCGGGGGCATCTTCGTGCTCCAGTGCGGCGACCCGACGGGTGAGGGGACCGGCGGCCCGGGCTACAACATTCCGGACGAGAACCTGACCGCCCTCGGCAAGGCCGGCGCGGACGGCAAGGTGACCTACCCGGCCGGCACCGTCGCCATGGCCAACACCGGGCAGCCGGGCACGGGCGGTTCGCAGTTCTTCCTCGTCTACAAGGACAGCAAGCTGCCGCCGCAGTACACCCCGTTCGGGACGATGGACGCGACCGGTCTCAAGGCGGTCCAGGCCGTGGCCGCGGCCGGTGGCGTCGGCGGTGCCGCGGACGGCGCCCCGAAGAAGCCCGTCACCATCGAGAAGGCCACCGTCACGAAGAAGTGAGCCGGGCGTCCGCACACCTGCGTGACCGTTGAATTTCGGTCGCGCTGAGTGCGGACAGCCGGGCCGCGGTTCGCCTAGATTGGCGTTGTGCAGCGTGGGCCTTCGGCCGCGCGCTGCGGAAGGCGGGCGAGGCCCGCCGGGAAACTGTGGACGATGCCCGGGGGGTACCACCCCACGACGGCATCATGGTGAGGAGGCGCTGTGAGCAGCGACCCGTGGGGCCGCGTCGACGAGACGGGCACCGTGTACGTGCGGACGGCCGAGGGTGAGAAGGTCGTCGGATCGTGGCAGGCCGGCACCCCTGAGGAGGCCCTGGCCTACTTCGAGCGCAAGTACGAGGGCTTGGTGGTCGAGATCGGCCTCCTCGAGAAGCGTGTGAGGACCACCGACCTCTCGGCGAAGGACGCCACCGCCGCGATCGAGCACATCCGCCAGCAGATCGACGAGCACCACGCCGTCGGCGACCTGGCCGCGCTCGGCGCCCGGCTGGACAAGCTCGTCGCGTCGGTCGACTCGCGCCGCGAGGAGCGCAAGGCCCAGAAGGCCAAGCAGACCGACGAGGCGCGCACCGCCAAGGAGGCGCTGGTCACCGAGGCCGAGGAGCTGGCCCAGAGCGAGCAGTGGCGCTCCGCTGGTGAGCGGCTCCGGGCGCTGGTGGACACCTGGAAGGGTCTCCCCCGGCTGGACCGCAAGTCCGACGACGAGCTGTGGCACCGCTTCTCGCACGCCCGCTCGGCGTTCTCGAAGCGCCGCAAGGCCCACTTCGCCTCGCTGGACGCCCAGCGCGAGGACGCGCGCAAGGCCAAGGAGCGCCTGGTCGCCGAGGCGGAGTCGCTGTCGAGCTCCACCGACTGGGGCAACACGGCGGCCCGCTACCGCGACCTGATGACGGAGTGGAAGGCGGCCGGCCGCGCCCAGCGCGAGCACGAGGACGACCTGTGGAACCGCTTCCGCGGCGCCCAGGACGTCTTCTTCGCGGCGCGCGGCGAGGTCTTCGCCGAGCGGGACGCGGAGCAGACCGAGAACCTCAAGCTGAAGGAGGAGCTCGCGACCGAGGCCGAGAAGCTGCTGCCGGTGACGGATCTGAAGGCGGCGCGTGCGGCCTTCCGCTCCCTCAACGAGCGCTGGGAGGCCATCGGCCACGTGCCGCGTGACGCCCGCCCGAAGGTCGAGGGCCGGATGCACACGGTGGAGCGGGCGCTCCAGGAGTCCGAGGAGGCCGAGTGGCGCCGGACGAACCCGGAGGCACGCGCGCGTGCCGCGGGTCTGACCGGTCAGCTCCAGGACGCCGTCGAGAAGCTGCGCAAGCAGATCGACGCGGCCCGCGCCGCCGGCAACGACGCCAAGGCCGACAAGCTCGCCCGCGAGCTGGAAGGCCGTCAGGCCCTGCTCGACCAGGCCATGAAGGGCCTGGAGGAGTTCGGCGGCTGACACGGAAGCCGTGACCGTACGAGGAAGGCCCCCCGGCAGCGAGCCGGGGGGCCTTCCTCGTGTCCGTCGCTACGGCCTGCGGGCCGAGGTCACGCGGTAGACGTCGTAGACGCCCTCCACGCCCCGGACGGCCTTCAGGACGTGGCCCAGGTGCTTCGGGTCGCCCATCTCGAAGGTGAAGCGCGAGGTGGCCACCCGGTCACGGGAGGTCTGGACGGCCGCCGAGAGGATGTTGACGTGCTGGTCCGAGAGGACCCGGGTGACGTCCGAGAGGAGCCGGGAGCGGTCCAGGGCCTCGACCTGGATGGCGACGAGGAAGACCGAGGACTGGGTGGGTGCCCACTCCACCTCGAGGATGCGCTCCGGTTCGCGGGAGAGCGACTCGACGTTCACGCAGTCGCTGCGGTGAACCGATACGCCGCTTCCGCGGGTGACGAAGCCGATGATCGGGTCGCCGGGGACGGGCGTGCAGCAGCGGGCCAGCTTCACCCAGACGTCCTCGACGCCCTTGACGACGACGCCGGGGTCGGCGCTGGAGCGGCGCTTGGAGCGGCCGCGGGTGGGCATGGTCGCCTCGTCGATGTCCTCGGTGGCCGCCTCCTCGCCGCCGAGCGCCTGGACCAGCTTCTGGACGATGGACTGGGCGGTGACGTGACCCTCGCCGATCGCCGCGTACAGCGAGGAGATGTCGCTGTAGCGCATCTCGTGGGCGAGGGTGACGAGCGAGTCGCCGGTGAGGATCCGCTGGATCGGCAGGTTCTGCTTGCGCATGGCCCGCGCGATGGCGTCCTTGCCCTGCTCGATGGCCTCGTCGCGGCGCTCCTTGGAGAACCAGGCGCGGATCTTGTTGCGGGCGCGCGGGGACTTGACGAAGCCGAGCCAGTCGCGGGAGGGCCCGGCGCCGGCGGCCTTGGAGGTGAAGACCTCGACCAGGTCGCCGTTGTCGAGGGTCGATTCGAGCGGGACGAGCCGCCCGTTGACCCGTGCTCCTATCGTGCGGTGGCCGACCTCCGTGTGGACCGCGTAGGAGAAGTCGACGGGGGTGGCGCCGGCGGGCAGCGCGATGACGTCGCCCTTGGGCGTGAAGACGAAGACCTCGTTGCGCGAGAGGTCGAAGCGGAGGGACTCCAGGAACTCGCTGGGGTCCTCGGTCTCCTTCTGCCAGTCGAGGAGCTGGCGCAGCCACGCCATGTCGTTGAGGTGGTCGTCCTTGCCGGCCTTCTTCGGCACGTCGGCACGGACCTTGGAGGCGCCCGCGACGGCCTCCTGCTTGTACTTCCAGTGCGCGGCGATGCCGTACTCGGCGCGCCGGTGCATGTCGAAGGTGCGGATCTGGAGCTCGACGGGCTTGCCGTTGGGTCCGATGACCGTCGTGTGCAGCGACTGGTACATGTTGAACTTCGGCATCGCGATGTAGTCCTTGAACCGGCCGGGGACCGGGTTCCATCGCGCGTGGACGGTGCCGAGGGCCGCGTAACAGTCGCGGACGGTGTCCACGAGGACGCGGATGCCGACCAGGTCGTAGATCTCCGCGAAGTCACGGCCGCGGACGATCATCTTCTGGTAGACGCTGTAGTAGTGCTTGGGGCGGCCGGTGACGGTCGCCTTGATGCGGGCGGCGCGCAGGTCGGCCTGGACCTCGTCGGTCACTATGGCGAGGTACTCGTCCCGCTTGGGGGCGCGCTCGGCGACGAGCCGGACGATCTCGTCGTACATCTTGGGGTAGAGGATCGCGAAGGCGAGGTCCTCCAGCTCCCACTTGATGGTGTTCATGCCCAGGCGGTGGGCCAGGGGCGCGTAGATCTCCAGCGTCTCGCGGGCCTTCTTCTCCTGCTTCTCCCGCTTGAGGTAGCGCATGGTGCGCATGTTGTGCAGGCGGTCGGCGAGCTTGATGACCAGGACGCGCGGGTCCTTGGCCATGGCGACGACCATCTTGCGGACGGTCTCGGCCTGCGCGGCTTCGCCGAACCTGACCTTGTCGAGCTTGGTGACGCCGTCGACGAGCAGGGTGACCTGGTCGCCGAAGTCGCGGCGCAGGTCCTCCAGGCCGTACTCGGTGTCCTCGACGGTGTCGTGGAGCAGCCCGGCCATCAGCGTCGCCGGGTCCATGCCGAGCTCGGCGAGGATCGTGGTGACGGCGAGCGGGTGCGTGATGTACGGGTCGCCGCTCTTGCGCTTCTGGCCGCGGTGCCAGCGCTCGGCGACCTGGTAGGCGCGCTCGATCTGGCGGAGGGTCGCGGTCTCGATCTTGGGGTCGTTGGAGCGGACGATCCGCAGCAGCGGTTCCAGGACCGGGTTGTACGGGGAGGAGCGCTGGACGCCGAGGCGGGCGAGGCGCGCGCGGACGCGGTTGGACGAGCCGCCCGAGCGGGCGGGCGCGGCCGGGGCGGGCCGGGTGGTCGAGGCCGGGGTGGGCGCCGGGGCCGGGGCGGGGGCCGGGGCGGGCGCCGGGGCGGGCGCCTCGGGCGCGGGCCCGGTCTCCGCGGGCTTGTTCTGGGGCGTGCCGGTTCCCTGCGCGGCCTTTTCGGCCTTCGGGTCGGGCTGCGCGGCGGAGAGTGACTGGGCCTCGTCTGGCAAGAGCGCTCCTCGTGCGGTTCCGGGTCCCCCGGTCAGGCCCGGAAAGGCCATGGTATCGAGCCACGACCGGCCCTGCTCACGCGCCCGGGGCGCGGGCGGCACGGGCGGTGGGGGAAGCGCGCCCATCGGTCCCCGTACGGGGACATATCGGGAAAACAGCGGGGGCGCTCCGGGGATTCCCCGGAGCGCCCCTGTGGGCCTTGCTGTCGGACCGTGCGGTCAGACCGTGATCAGCGCCGTGAGCGGGGCGCCGTTCAGGACCGGTTCCAGCCGGGCGCGGCCCGGGAGGAAGCCGAGCTCCATGAGGACGGCGACGCCCGCGACCTCGGCGCCGGCGCGGCGGACGAGCTCGATCGAGGCCTCGGCCGTGCCACCGGTGGCGAGGACGTCGTCGATGACCATGACGCGGTCGCCCGCGGCGAGGTCCTCGGCGTGCACCTCGATCTCGGCGGTGCCGTACTCCAGCTCGTAGGCCTGGCTGAGCGTGGCCCCGGGGAGCTTCCCGGCCTTGCGGACCGGGATGAAGCCCAGGCCCGCGCGGATCGCCACGGGGGCGGCCAGGATGAAGCCGCGGGCCTCCAGGCCGACGATCTTCGTCGCGCCGTGCGCGGAGCACAGCGCGGCGAGGGCGTCGGTGAGGGCCGTGAACGCGGCCGGGTCCGCGAGCAGCGGCGTGATGTCCTTGAACAGCACGCCCGGCTTCGGGTAGTCGGGGACGTCGCGGATGCGGCTGAGCAGCAGCTCGGTGACGTCCTGTGTTCCGGCGGTCATCCGCGGTGCTCCTGGGCTCCGTGCCGGCTGACGCGCGGGCCGACGACGGCGGCCTCGGACAGCTCGTCCGCGGCGTCCGGCGACTCGCCCTTGGCGGCGGCGGAGGCCCGCTTGGCCTGGATGCGCTTCTTGAGCGCCCTGATCGCCGGCTCGCGCTCCTTGAGGTCGGCGACGAGCGGGGTGGCGATGAAGATCGACGAGTACGCACCGGCGGCGAGACCCACGAACAGCGACAGCGAGATGTCGTTCAGCATGCCGGCGCCGAGGACGCCGCCACCGATGAAGAGCAGGCCGGCGACCGGCAGCAGCGCGACGACGGTGGTGTTGATCGAACGGACCAGGGTGCCGTTGATCGAGCGGTTGGCCAGCTCGCTGTAGGTGAAGCGGGTCTGCTTCGTGATGTCCTTCGTCTGTTCCTTGAGGGAGTCGAAGACGACGACCGTGTCGTACAGCGAGTAGCCGAGGATCGTCAGCAGACCGATGACCGTACCGACCGTGACCTCGAAGCCGACCAGTGAGTAGATGCCCACCGTGATCGTGAGGTCGTGGATGAGGGCGATCAGTGCCGCGACCGCCATTCTCCACTCGAAGGCGATGGCCAGATAGATCACCACGAGGATCATGAAGACCGCCAGGCCCGTCCAGGCCTTGGTGGCGATCTGTTCACCCCAGCTGGGGCCGACGATCTCCGCCGCGATCTTGTCCTCGGGGACGTTCAGGTCCTTGGCGAGCTCCGCGCGGACCTTGTCGGACTGCGCGGTGTCGAGGCCGCCGACCTGGATGCGGAGGGAGCCGTTGCCGAGCTGCTGGACGATCGCGTCGTGGCCGGAGGCCTCTTCCGCGTACTCCTGGGCCTGGCTGACGGAGACTTCCGACTTCGGGGTGGTGAAGACCGCGCCGCCCTGGAACTCGATGCCCATGTTGAGGCCGCGGACGGCCAGGGCGACGATGGCGGTGATGGTGATCAGGATGGACAGGCCATACCAGATCTTGCGGTTGCCGATGAAGTCGTAGCCGACCTCACCGCGGTGGAGCCGGGCGCCGAGATCTCCGAGCTTCGACATCTCACGCCTCCTTCGGGTCGGCGGCGGCGGGGGCAGTGGCACGGCGGGAGCGGCGCAGCGGCTGCTTGGCGCCGAGACGCTTCGGGTCGAGACCCGACCACGGGTGACCGTTGCCGAAGAACTTGGTCCTGGCGAGCAGCGTCATGACCGGCTTGGTGAAGAGGAAGACGACCACGATGTCGAGCAGGGTGGTCAGGCCGAGCGTGAACGCGAAGCCCTTGACCTTGCCGACGGTGACGATGAACAGCACGGCCGCGGCCAGGAACGACACGAAGTCGGAGACCAGGATGGTGCGGCGGGCGCGCGGCCAGGCGCGCTCGACGGCCGGGCGGAGCGTGCGGCCCTCGCGGAGCTCGTCGCGGATGCGCTCGAAGTAGACGATGAACGAGTCCGCGGTGATACCGATGGCGACGATGGCGCCGCAGACGGCCGGCAGGTTCAGCGCGAAGCCGATGGCCGGGCCGAGCAGGGCCATGAGCACGTAGGTGAGGAGCGCGGAGACGCCGAGGCTGAGGATGGCGATCATCGACAGGCCGCGGTAGTAGGCGACCAGGTAGATGACGACCAGCGCGAGACCGATGGCGCCGGCGATCAGGCCGGCCTCCAGCTGGTCGCTGCCGAGCGCGGCGGTGACGGTGTCGACGCTCTGGGTCTCGAAGGAGAGCGGCAGGGCGCCGTAGGACAGGATGTTGCCGAGGTCCTGGGCGGACTGCTGGGTGAAGTTGCCGGAGATCTGCGCGTTGGCGCTCAGCGTCGTACGGACCGACGGGGCCGACACGACCTCGCCGTCGAGGACGATCGCGAAGCGGTTCTGCGGGTCGGCCTGCTGCGACAGCTTGCCGGTGATCGACTGGAACTTCTTGGAGCCCTCGTCGGTGAACGCCATGTCGACGATCCACTGGCCGCTCTGCTGGTCGATGCCGGCGCTGGCGTCGTCGACGTCACGGCCCTCGACCTCGGCCGGGCCGAGGAGGTACTTCGCCCACACGCCCGGGTTGTCCTCGCCACAGGCGACGGTCGGCTGTTCGGGCTTGACGCCCTCGCCGGCGGCGGCGCGCTGCTTGGGGTCGAGGCAGTTCAGGGTCGCGAACTTCTGCTGGAGAGCCGCGGTGGCGGCGTCCGGCGTCGGGGTCGCCTGCGGGGTCCCGGTGGCCTTCGGCTTCGCGGAGGACGAGGAGCTCGCCGTGGGCGTCGGGCTCGGGGCCTTGAGGGCCTCGCTGACCGCGCGGCCCTGCGTGGTGGCGGTGGCCGTCGGGGTGGCCGACTTCTCACCGACGCTCGCGCCGGTGGAGGACGGCTTGGCCGAGGGAGTTCCCGAGGGGGAGCCCGAGGGGGTGGCGCTGGGCGCCGCCGGGGGTCCGCCGTCGGCGACGGTGAGAACGGGCCGGAAGTAGAGCTGGGCGGTGGTGCCGACCTGCTCGCGGGCCTGCTTCTCGTTCGTTCCCCGGGGGATGTTGACGATGATGTTCTCGCGGCCCTGGGTCTGGACCTCGGCCTCGGAGACACCCAGACCGTTGACACGGCGCTCGATGATGCCGACCGCCGTGTTCATGTTGGTCTCGTTGACCGCCGACTCCTGGCCGGGTTCGGCCTTCGCCTTGAGCGTGATCGACGTTCCGCCGGCGAGGTCGATGCCGAGGCGCGGGGTGGTGTGCCCCGACCAGAACATGCCGCCGGTGAGCGCGACCATGGCAATCAGGATGAATGCCAGGGCGCGGCCCGGACGGCTCTGTCCCCCCGCCGGCCTTCGGCCCTTCTTCGGTGCTGCCACCTGTCGTATCTCCCTGTCCAACCGTCTCGCGCCGGGTATGCGTGAGACGGCCACGAAGTGTGTGTGGGGACCTGCCCCCGCAGACGTGCAACCGTTCCGGAGACCGCGCCCGCCGGTGGGCGTACGCGGGGTCCCCGGCCGCGACTACTTCGCGTCGGTCTCGCCGTCGGCCTTGCCGTCCTTCTGCCCCTCGGTGCCGGCCTCGGCCGCGTCCGCCTTCTTCGTCAGGTCGGCCTTCGGCGCCGCGTCCTCGGACTCGACGGCCTCCGTGTCCTTCTCCGCGTCCTTGTCCGAGGCCTCGGCGGTCTCGGTGAGCGAGGAGGCGTCGTCCGGGACGACGGCGTCGGTGTCCGACTCCGGGTCGTCGCCGTGGACGATGCGGTTGTACTCGGAGTCCTCGAGGACCGCGCCGATCGAGTTCTTGGCGTAGACGGCGTGGACGCCGGGCGCGACCTCGAGGAGGACGGTCTCGTCGCCGATCTCCTTGACGGTGGCGTACATGCCCCCGATGGTCCGTACGCCGGTGCCGGGCTGCATCTCGTTGCGCATCTGCGCCGCCGCCTGCTGCTTCTTCTTGGCAGAGCGGGTCATCAGGAACATGGCCCCGATGAGGACGATGAAGGGGAGGAGGGTCACGATGCTCACGGGACGGGTTTCCTTCGCACGGTCGCGGAGAACCCGCGGCCTGATCTTCGGGGGTGGGCGCGCCGACCAGAAAGGGCGGCATCGGCGGAGTCTAGGCGAGTCCGCATCGATGGAACAACGTCCAGCATCGCACCCCGGTTCCGGTCCGGGCGAGTGTCACCACCGTCACGCCCCGAAGAGCCCCTGTTGTCCGCTTCCGGACGTCCCGGGGCCCGCTGCCTGCGGCGGAACCAGTCCGAGGTGGGTCCATGCCGCGGGAGTGGCGACCCGGCCACGGGGCGTACGGGCCAGCAGACCTTCGCGTACGAGGAAGGGTTCGGCGACCTCCTCGACGGTCTCGCGCTCCTCCCCCACGGCGACGGCGAGGGTGGACAGACCGACGGGGCCGCCGCCGAAGAGCTTGAGGAGGGCCTCCAGGACGGCGCGGTCGAGCCGGTCGAGGCCGCGGCTGTCCACCTCGTACACCCGGAGGGCGGCCTCGGCGATCTCCCGGTTGATCACTCCGTCGGCCTTGACCTGCGCGTAGTCGCGGACCCGGCGCAGCAGGCGGTTGGCGATGCGGGGGGTGCCGCGGGAGCGGCCGGCGATCTCGGCGGCGCCGGCGGGGTCGATCTCGACGTCGAGGAGTCCGGCGGAGCGGTGGATCACGCGCTGGAGCTCGCCCGGGTCGTAGAACTCCATGTGGGCGGTGAAGCCGAAGCGGTCGCGCAGCGGCGGCGGCAGGAGTCCGGCCCGGGTGGTGGCGCCGACCAGGGTGAAGGGCGGGAGTTCCAGGGGGATGGCGGTGGCGCCGGGGCCCTTGCCGACGATGACGTCGACGCGGAAGTCCTCCATCGCCATGTAGAGCATCTCCTCGGCCGGCCGGGACATCCGGTGGATCTCGTCGAGGAAGAGGATCTCGCCCTCCTGGAGGGAGGAGAGGATCGCGGCGAGGTCGCCGGCGTGCTGGATGGCGGGGCCGGAGGTGATGCGGATCGGTGCGTTCATCTCGGCCGCGATGATCATCGAGAGGGTGGTCTTGCCGAGGCCGGGGGCGCCGGAGAGCAGCACGTGGTCGGCGGTGGCGCCGCGCTGGCGGGCGGCCTTGAGAACGAGGTCGAGCTGCTGGCGGACCTTCTCCTGACCGACGAACTCGCTGAGGTCCTTGGGGCGCAGGGCGGCCTCGACGGCCTGGTCGTCCCCCTCGGCGGCGGCGTCGACGATCCGCGCCTCGGCCTCGGCTGCCTCGGCGGTGATGTCGTCGTCCCAGTTCACGGTGGATGCCTTCTCGTTCGTACGGTCGGAGGGGGAGCGACCGGCCCGCCGGGGGCCGGGGCGTGGTCAGCGGGTGCGGTTGAGGGTCTGCAGGGCGGCGCGGAGCAGCTGCGGTACGGGCGCGGTGCCGGTCTCGGCGAGGGCGGCCTCGGCCTGCGGGGTGACGGCGCTGACGGCCTCCTCGGCCTCGCGGCTCGCGTAGCCGAGCCCGATCAGCGCGGCGGACAGCTGCTCGGTCCAGGGCGCGGGCCCGGAGGCCGCGGCGCGCTGCGCGCCGACCATGCCGCTGCTGCCGAGGGGGGCGCCGAGCTTGTCCTTCAGTTCGAGGAGGAGCTTCTGCGCGCCCTTCTTGCCGATGCCGGGGACGGCGGTGAGGGCCTTCTCGTCGCCGGTGGAGACGGCGATGCGCAGCGCGTCGGGGCTGTGCACGCCGAGCATCGCCTGCGCGAGGCGGGGGCCGACGCCGCTGGCGGTCTGGAGGAGTTCGAAGACCTGCCGCTCGTCGTCGTCGGCGAAGCCGTACAGGGTGAGCGAGTCCTCGCGCACCACCAGGGAGGTGGCGAGCCGGGCCTCCTGGCCGATCCTCAGGGCGGAGAGCGTGTTCGGCGTGCACTGGACGGCCATGCCCACGCCGCCGACCTCGATCACGGCGGTGGTGGGGGCGAGCGCGGCGACCGGGCCGCTGACGAAGGCGATCATCGGGTTCGGCCTTTCACTGCGGACGCCTGCTGGGCGACCGCCTGCTGGAGACGGTTCTGGGCGACGGCCTGCTGGAGGCGGTTCTGCGCGGGGGCCCGCCAGATGTGGCAGATGGCGAGCGCGAGGGCGTCGGCGGCGTCGGCCGGCTTGGGCGGCGCGGAGAGCCGCAGGAGCCGGGTCACCATGGCCCCGACCTGGGCCTTGTCGGCCCGCCCGCTGCCGGTGACGGCGGCCTTGACCTCGCTGGGGGTGTGCAGGGCGACGGGGATGCCGCGGCGCGAGGCGCACAGCATGGCGACCGCGCTCGCCTGGGCGGTGCCCATCACCGTACGCACGTTGTGCTGGGCGAACACCCGCTCCACGGCGACCAGTTCGGGCGAGAAGCGGTCGAGCCACTCCTCGATGCCCCGCTCGATGCCGACCAGGCGCACGCCGATGTCGTCGTCGGCCGCCGTCCGGACCACGCCCACCCCGAGCATGGTCAGCGGCCGGCCGGCGACGCCCTCGACGACGCCGATGCCGCACCGGGTCAGCCCGGGGTCCACCCCGAGAACGCGCACTGTGCCCCTCCCTGGACCGCTGTCGCTCAACTGTTTGTGCAGGCTATCGGCTGCCACTGACAACGCAGCGGGGGGGGGGGGGGGGGGGGGGGGGGGGGCGCGGCGGGGGGGGGGGGGGGGGGCCCCCCCCCCCGCGGGCGCCGGGGGGGGGGGGGGGGGCCGGGGGCCCGCAGCAAACAA
>NZ_JBVJEH010000006.1:152093-499800 GCF_055581845.1 Streptomyces sp. NPDC042346
CCCGCGGGGGCCCCCCCCCTCCCCCCCCGCGGGCCCCCCCCCCGGCCGGGTGGCCCACATGTTTTTGGTCCGGCAGGGGGCCCCCCCCCCCCCCCGCGGGGGCCGGGGGGGGGGGCCCCCCCCCCCCCCCGCTGCGGTACAGCCGTGCTCAGCCACGATCGGCCGTGCTCAGGCGGTCGGACGCGATCAGGCGTCGACCTTCTCCATGACCTCGTCGCTGACGTCGAAGTTGGCGAAGACGTTCTGCACGTCGTCGCTGTCCTCCAGCGCGTCGATCAGCTTGAACATCTTGCGCGCGCCATCCTCGTCGAGCTCGACCTGCATGGTCGGGACGAAGCTGGACTCGGCCGAGTCGTAGTCGATGCCGGCCGCCTGGAGAGCGGTACGGACCGCGACCAGGTCGGTGGCCTCGCTGATGATCTCGAAGGACTCACCGAGGTCGTTGACCTCCTCGGCGCCGGCTTCGAGGACCGACTCCAGGACGTCGTCCTCGGACAGCTCGCCCTTGGGGAGAACGACGACGCCCTTGCGGTTGAACAGGTACGAGACCGAGCCCGGGTCGGCCATGGAACCGCCGTTGCGGGTCATGGCGACGCGTACGTCGGAGGCGGCGCGGTTGCGGTTGTCGGTGAGGCACTCGATGAGCACCGCGACACCGTTCGGGCCGTAGCCCTCGTACATGATCGTGGCGTAGTCGACGCCGCCGGCCTCAAGGCCGCCGCCGCGCTTGACCGCGGAGTCGATGTTCTTGTTCGGGACCGAGCTCTTCTTCGCCTTCTGGATGGCGTCGTAGAGCGTCGGGTTGCCGTCCGGGTCGGCACCGCCGGTGCGGGCCGCGACCTCGATGTTCTTGATCAGCTTCGCGAAGAGCTTGCCGCGCTTGGCATCGATCACGGCCTTCTTGTGCTTCGTCGTAGCCCATTTAGAGTGGCCGGACATCTGCCTGTCTCCTTCGCGTAACCCTTTACTGAACGAACCCGAGAGATCCTACCGGGATCGGATCAGCTCGCGGCGCGCACCATGTCGACGAACAGGCCGTGGATTCGGTGATCCCCCGTGAGCTCGGGGTGGAACGAGGTCGCCAGGATGTTCCCCTGCCGCACGGCCACGATGTGGCCGCCGTGCTCGGCCAGGACCTCGACCTGCGCACCGACGGACTCGACCCACGGGGCCCGGATGAAGACGCCCTCGACGGGGCCGTCCTCGACGCCCGTGACGGTGACTCCGGCCTCGAAGGACTCGTTCTGTCGCCCGAAGGCGTTGCGGCGGACGATCATGTCGATGCCGCCGAAGGTCTCCTGGCCCGAGCGCGGGTCGAGGATCTTGTCGGCGAGCATGATCAGCCCGGCGCAGGTGCCGTAGACCGGCAGCCCCGCGGCGATGCGCTCGCGGAGCGGCTCCATGAGGCCGAAGAGCACGGCCAGCTTGGAGATGGTGGTGGACTCGCCACCGGGAATGACCAGGCCGTCGACCTCGGCGAGCTCCTCGGGGCGCCGGACCGGCCTGGCCACGGCGTCAGCCGCGGCCAGGGCGATCAGGTGCTCCCGTACGTCGCCCTGGAGGGCCAGGACACCAATGACGGGAGAGGGGTTCATCGGTGGTTACCAGCCCCGGTTGGCGTAGCGCTCGGACTCGGGGAGGGTGTCGCAGTTGATGCCGACCATGGCCTCGCCCAGGTTGCGGGAGGCGTCCGCGATGATCTTCGGGTCGTCGTAGAAGGTGGTGGCCTTCACGATGGCGGCGGCGCGCTTGGCCGGGTCGCCCGACTTGAAGATGCCGGAGCCGACGAAGACGCCCTCGGCGCCGAGCTGGCGCATGAGCGCGGCGTCGGCGGGGGTGGCGACACCACCGGCGGAGAACAGCACGACCGGCAGCTTGCCGAGCTCGGCGACCTCCTTGACGAGCTCGTACGGGGCGCGCAGCTCCTTGGCGGCGGCGAACAGCTCGTTGTTGTCGAAGCCGCGCAGCTTGGCGATCTCGTTCTTGATCTGGCGCAGGTGGCGGACGGCCTCGACGACGTTGCCGGTGCCGGCCTCGCCCTTGGAGCGGATCATGGCCGCGCCCTCGGCGATGCGGCGCAGGGCCTCGCCCAGGTTGGTGGCACCACAGACGAAGGGGGTCGTGAAGGCCCACTTGTCGGAGTGGTTGACCTCGTCGGCCGGGGTCAGGACCTCGGACTCGTCGATGTAGTCGACGCCGAGGGACTGCAGGACCTGGGCCTCGACGAAGTGGCCGATGCGGGACTTGGCCATGACCGGGATGGAGACCGCGCCGATGATCTCTTCGATCATGTTCGGGTCGGACATACGGGCCACGCCGCCGTCCTTGCGGATGTCCGCGGGGACCCGCTCCAGGGCCATGACGGCCACGGCGCCGGCGTCCTCGGCGATCTTCGCCTGCTCGGCGTTGACCACGTCCATGATCACGCCGCCCTTGAGCTGCTCGGCCATGCCGCGCTTGACGCGCGCGGTGCCGGTCTCGGGGGACTGGAAGGTGGTGGAAGGCGTGGTGGACACAGGTACCTCACTCGTGACAACAGGGGTTGACGACAAGATGAGGAAACAGGCCACAAGGGGTCCACATCAAGGGCCAATGTGGACCCGGTGGATCGTTTTCCCAGGTGACGAGGGTTCAGGCCGGGCGATCGGCAAGGGCCACCGGCGGCTCGTCGTCCATTTCGAAGGCCAGCGGGAAGGGCGCGTGGCCTGCGAGGCGGAACCAGCGGACCTTGCGGTGGCGGCGCAGGGCGCGGGCGGCCCGTACGGCGTCGTTGTGGAAGCGGCGCGCCATCGGCACCCGGCGCACGGCCGCGGCCAGCTCCTCCGCGGCCTCCGGGCCGCCGGGCGCCTCCCGTACGAGCTCCACCTGCTCGGGCTCGCCGAAGACGGCCCGCAGGGCCTGGCTGAGTTCGCTCTCGGCGACCTCGCGCTGGTCCTCCTCGGCCTGCCGGGCGGCGTGCGCGGCCTCGTACAGCACGATCGAGGCGGCGGGGTCGAGGACGCCGGAGGTGGCCAGCTCCTGGGTGACCGAGGCCCGGCGCAGGAGCTGGGCGTCCAGGGCGGCGCGGGCGGCGTCGATGCGGGAGTGCAGCCGGTCGAGCCGCCCGGCGGTCCAGCTGAGATAGACGCCGATGAGAATCAGCGCGACGACGGTCCAGATCAGGGTTTCGGTCACGGGCGCACAGGCTACCGGGACGGCCCCCCACCCCGTTGTGGGCATGCGTCCCGCGGGGGCGGGACGGGTGCCCACACGGGGTGGGAGTGGAGGCGGGCGGGGCCTCCCTACAGGCCCAGTCGCGCGCGGAGGCCGACGCGTTCGTCCGTGTCCACCGCCGCCGCCCCGTCCGTGACCGTCTCGTAGACGGCGAGGATGTCCGCGCCGACCGTGCTCCAGTCGAAGCGCCGCACGTGCGACGAGCCCCGGGCGCTCAGCTCCGCGCGCCGCGTCTCGTCGCCCAGGAGCCGGATCGCCGCGTCCGCGAGCGCGTCCGCGTCCTCGTTGGCGAAGAGCTCGCCCGCGCCGCCCTGGTCGAGGACCTGGGCGAAGGCGTCGAGGTCGGCGGCGAGGACCGGCGCGCCGGCCGACATCGCCTCGACGAGGATGATGCCGAAGCTCTCGCCGCCGGTGTTGGGCGCCACGTACACGTCGACGCTGCGCAGCAGCCGCGCCTTGTCCTCGTCGCTGACCATGCCGAGGAACTCCACCCGGGAACGCATCGCGGGCGGCAGCGAGGCCACGGCCTCCTCCTCGTCACCCCGGCCGGCGACGAGCAGCCGGGCCCCCGGCCGCTCCGTCAGGATCCTGGGGAGGGCGCGCATGAGGACGGGCAGGCCCTTGCGCGGCTCGTCGATCCGTCCGATGAAGCCGAGCGTCTCGCCCTGCCACTCCTTCTTCGGTTCGGCGCGGGCGAAGAAGTCCACGTCGACGCCGTTGGGGATGAGCACGGCGTCGCCGCCGAGGTGCTCGACGAGGGTCCGTCGCGCGTACTCGCTCACCGCGATCCGGGCGCTGATCTTCTCCAGGGCGGGCTGGAGGATCGGGTACGCGGCGATCATCGCCCGCGACCGCGGGTTGGAGGTGTGGAAGGTCGCCACGATCGGCCCCTGCGCCGCCCAGCAGGTGAGCAGTCCCAGCGACGGCGAGGTCGGCTCGTGGATGTGGACGACGTCGAAGGTGCCGTCGTGGAGCCAGCGTCGTACCCGGGCGTGGGAGAGGAAGCCGAAGTTCAGCCGGGCCACCGAGCCGTTGTACGGGACGGGTACGGCCCGGCCGGCCGAGACCACGTACGGCGGGAGCGGCGTGTCCTCGTCGGCGGGCGCGAGGACGGAGACCTCGTGTCCGAGCCGGATGAGGTGCTCGGCGAGGTCGCGGATGTGGAACTGGACGCCGCCCGGCACGTCCCAGGAGTACGGGCAGACGATGCCGATCCTCACGCGCCGCGCTCCCCGTCCCGCGCCGGGGCCTCGGGGCGCGCCGGGGTCTCCGGGCGTGCCGGGGTCTCCGGGCGTGCCGGGCCCTCCTTGCCTGCCGCGTCCTCCGGGCGTTCTTCCAGGTCGGCGAGCCACAGTCGTTGCAGCATGTGCCAGTCCTCCGGGTGGTCCGCGATGCCGGCGGCGAAGGCGTCGGCCAGCGCCTGTGTCGTCACGGCCGTCCTCTCGGCCCGCGTACCGGACTCCGGTACGTCGACGGGCGGGTGGATCCGTCCCCGCATGACCGACGTGTCGTCGTACCAGAGCGTCACCGGCAGCAGCAGCGCGCCCGTCTGCTGCGCGAGGATCGCCGGGCCGGCCGGCATCCGCGCCGTGTCGCCGAAGAACGTGACCTCGATGCCGGACGCCGACAGGTCGCGGTCGGCGACCAGGCAGACCAGCCCGCCGGCCCGCAGCCGCCGCGCGAGCGTCCCGAAGGCGGAGCCCCCGGTGTGCGGGAGGACCTCCATGCCGAGGGACTCGCGGTAGGCGACGAAGCGGTCGTACAAGCTCTCCGGCTTGAGCCGCTCCGCGACCGTCGTGAACGGCAGACCGAGCGAGCGGGTCACCCACACACCCGCGAGGTCCCAGTTGGCGAGGTGCGGCAGCGCGATGATGACGCCCCGCCCGGAGGCGACCCCTTCGAGCAGGTAGTGGGCGTCCTTGATGTCGACGTCGCTGTCGACCCGCTCCTTGCTCCACGTCGGCAGCCGGAAGGACTCCATCCAGTACCGCATGTACGAGCGCATGCCGGCCTGGGAGAGTTCGGCGAGCCGCTCGGGCGTGGCGTCCGGCACCACGCGCGCGAGGTTGGACTCCAGCCGCAGGACGCTCTTGCCGCGCCGCTTCCACGTGAAGTCGGCGATCCGGCGGCCGAGGCCGGTCGCGACCGGCTCCGGCAGTTTCTTCACGGTCGACCAGCCGAGGCCGTACAGCCCGTCGGTCAACCGGTCCTTGAGTGCGCTCACGACGTCGCCTCGCTCCCCCTGGCCGCGGCGTCCGCCTCGGCCGACTCGCGCCGTACGGTCACGACGCGCTGCCCCAGGGTCACCGCGCTGCCGACCGCCACGATCCACAGGGCGATCGGGAGCAGCACCTGGACGCCGGGCACGCCGAAGGCGTGCAGTCCGGCGAGACCGGCGGCGACCAGCGAGATGACGAGGCGCTCGGCGCGCTCGATCAGCCCGTTGACGGCGACCGGCAGGCCAATCGATTCGCCACGGGCCTTGGTGTACGAGACGACCTGGCCGCTCGCGAGGCAGAAGATCGCCACGGCGCACATCACGTTGTCGTCGCCCTTGCCCGCGTACCAGAGCGCGAAGCCGCCGAAGATCGCGCCGTCCGCGACCCGGTCGAGCGTCGAGTCGAGGAACGCCCCCCACCGGCTGGAGATCCCCGCCTGCCGCGCCATGTTGCCGTCGACGAGGTCGGAGAAGACGAAGAGGGTGATGACGATCGTGCCCCAGAAGAACTCTCCCCGGGGGAAGAAGACCAGCGCACCGGCCATCACTCCCGCCGTGCCGATGAGCGTGACCGCGTCGGGGCTGACGCCCCGGCGGAGCAGAAACGCGGCGAACGGTGTGAGGACACGCGTAAAAAAGGCACGCGCGTACTTGTTCAGCATGGCCTTCCCGAGGTTCGGTGGGCCGCGCGGCCCCTACGACCACCGGCTCACCCATCGTAGCCACGCGCGTGCCGCCGACGCGGCGGGCACCCTTCACCGCCGCGTCGCCGTCCCCCCGCGGCCCCGTCCGTGTACGACGTATGGACGCGTCCCGAAGCCGGTGCAAAGCTCGAAGGACCACCGCGGGCACCCGCAGGAGCCGCACCGCGACACGCCACTCCCCCGCGCCCGCGTCCCGCCGCACCGTGCGAGCAGTCGGGAGGAACACATCATGGGTGACAAGGCGAACACGGCCGCCGGAGCCGCCGGCAGGGCTTTGACGGCCGACCGGCCCGCGTCCGTACGGAACGTGGTGCTGGTCGGCCACAGTGGATCGGGCAAGACGACCCTCGTCGAGGCGCTCGCCCAGACCGCCGGGGCGGTCAACCGGGCCGGCCGCGTCGAGGACGGCGGGACGGTCTCCGACTACGACGAGATCGAGCACCGCCAGCATCGCTCCGTACAGCTCTCCCTCGTCCCGGTCGGCTGGGACGGGTTCAAGATCAACCTCCTCGACACCCCCGGGTACGCCGACTTCGTCGGGGAGCTGAGGGCCGGTCTGCGGGCGGCGGACGCGGCCCTCTTCGTCGTCTCGGCCGCGCAGGAGGCCGATGCCGTCGCCGCCTCCACCCGCATGGTCTGGGAGGAGTGCGCCGCCGTCGGCATGCCCCGCGCCATCGTCGTCACCCACCTCGACACCGCCCGCACCGACTTCACCGAGCTCACCGCCGTCTGCGCCGACCTCTTCGGGCGCGACGACCCGGACGCCGTCCTCCCCCTCTACCTGCCCGTGCGCGGCTCCGAAGGGGCCGACGGGCACGCGCCCGCCACGGGGCTCGTCGGTCTGCTCTCGGAGCGGATCCTCGACTACTCGACGGGCGTACGACGCGAGGAGGAGCCCGACGAGGGCCAGCGGGAGCTGATCGCGGAGGCCCGCGCCCGGCTCATCGAGGGGATCATCGCCGAGAGCGAGGACGAGACCCTCATGGACCGCTACCTCGGCGGCGAGGAGATCGACGTGAAGACGCTCGTCGACGACCTGGAGAAGGCCGTCGCCCGGGGCAGCTTCCACCCGGTCCTCGCGGCCGCCCCCGCCGCCGACGGCGGGACGCAGGGCCTCGGCACCCTCGAACTCCTGGAACTGATCACCGGCGGCTTCCCCTCCCCGCTGGAGCACGTGCCGCCGGCCGTCACCACGCCCGACGGGCAGCCCCGGCCGCCGATCGCCTGCGACCCCGACGGCCCGCTGGTCGCCGAGGTCGTCAAGACCGCCGCCGACCCCTATGTCGGCCGGATCTCCCTGGTACGGGTCTTCTCCGGCACCCTCCGCCCCGACGAGACCGTGCACGTCTCCGGGCACGGCCTGACCGACCGGGGCCACGAGGACCACGACGTCGACGAGCGGATCGGCGGCCTCAGCTCGCCGTTCGGCAAGCAGCAGCGCCCCCTGCCGCACTGCATCGCCGGGGACCTCGCCTGTGTCGCCCGGCTCGGCCGCGCCGAGACCGGCGACACGATCTCCGCCAAGGACGACCCGCTCCTGATGGAGCCGTGGAGCATGCCGGAGCCCCTGCTGCCGCTCGCCGTCGAGGCGCACAGCAAGGCCGACGAGGACCGGCTCTCGCAGGGCCTCGCCCGGCTGGTCGCCGAGGACCCGACCATGCGCCTCGAACAGAACCAGGACACCCGCCAGGTGGTGCTGTGGTGCCTGGGCGAGGCCCACCAGGACGTCGTCCTCGAACGGCTCCGGGGCCGGTACGGGGTCCAGGTCGACGCCGTGCCGTACAAGGTGTCACTGCGCGAGACCTTCGGCGGCGCCTCGGGGGGCCGGGGGCGGCACGTCAAGCAGTCCGGCGGCCACGGCCAGTACGCGATCTGCGAGATCGACGTGGAGCCCCTGCCGGCGGGCAGCGGCATCGAGTTCGTCGACAAGGTCGTCGGCGGAGCGGTCCCGCGCCAGTTCGTCACCTCCGTCGAGAAGGGCGTCCGGGCCCAGGCCGCCCGGGGCGTCGCCGCCGGCTACCCGCTCGTGGACGTCCGGGTCACCCTGCGGGACGGCAAGGCCCACTCGGTCGACTCCTCGGACGCCGCCTTCCAGACGGCCGGCGCGCTCGCGCTGCGCGAGGCGGCCGCCGACGTCCCCGTCCACCTCCTGGAGCCGGTCGCCGAGGTCAGCGTCCTCGTCCCCGACGAGTACGTCGGCCCGGTCATGAGCGATCTGTCGGGGCGGCGCGGCCGGGTCGTCGGCACCGAGCAGGCCGGTCCTGGGCGGACGCTGGTCAGGGCGGAGGTGCCGGAGCTCGAGATCAGCCGGTACGCGATCGACCTGCGCTCCGTCTCGCACGGCGCGGGCCGGTTCGACCGCGTGTACGCCCGGCACGAGCCGATGCCCCCGCACCTCGCGGACAGGATCCGCGAACAGGCCGAAAAAGGTGCGTAGTTGACGGAGCGACAGCGGTGAACGTCCGCCCGGCGCGCACCGGGCGGACAGCATTCGGCCGTCGATATCCACAGGCCGTGACGCATCAGCCAGTACCCGGTTACGCTGTGGTGCCCAGCTCAGAAGGTGTGCCGGGCGCGGCAGTTGGGAACAGCCCGCACAAGTACTCGCGGCGATGGGGGCGGCAGTGGCTTTCGACGGATTCGGACCCGGGGCACAGATTCCTCTCCAGGGGTCGGACGGACGCACGGCGGCGACCCATGCCCTGGCCTCCGTCGCGTACCGCGACAGCCCGGTCGAGGCGATCCTGGACGCCAACAACGACCTGCACAAGTCGACGGTCAAGGAAGGGAGGTGGAACAAGCTCTTCCATCCCGACCTCGGCGAGGCCTTCTCCCGCGCGGTGCAGGTCCGCATGCTCGGCGGCGGCCGCAAGGCCCTCGTCCAGTCCTTCGGCGCCGAACCCCAGCCGGTCGTCGAGCACTGCCTCGCCGCCTCCCGGATCCGCCGGCAGCGCGACAGCAGGCTGACCCTCGTCACGTTCTTCTGCGGCGTGCTC
The DNA here is from genome assembly GCF_055581845.1 of Streptomyces sp. NPDC042346. Lineage (NCBI taxonomy): Bacteria > Bacillati > Actinomycetota > Actinomycetes > Kitasatosporales > Streptomycetaceae > Streptomyces > Streptomyces sp. NPDC042346. The sequence continues at coordinate 161,225 of NZ_JBVJEH010000006.1, forward strand.
TTCCTGCCCGGCCTGCTCCTCTGGCTCGGCGTCATCCAGCTCCGCCGGATCGCCGCCGGCTCCGCGAGCAGGCGCACGAGCACCGTCGGCACCGCGCTCCTCGTCGCGGCGGGCCTCTTCGCCCTGCTCGTGCTGATCAAGCTGCCCTTCGACGGGATCCTGCCGAACTATCTGCGCGCCATGATCGTGGCTCCGGTCGCCGGCTGGTTCTTCGCGCGCCGGATCTGCGAGAAGACCGCCGTCGACCTGCGCGCCCAGTGGACGTCCCTGCTCAGCGGCGGCGGCGCCGGCCCGAAGATCCCCGAGGCCGTGCCCCAGGATCCGGGCGAGAAGGCCGCCGAGGCCCTCCGGCTGAACCTGGAGAAGCTCACCGCCGAGCAGCAGTCCAACATCGTGTTCTACGCGGGCACGAAGGGCATCCTCGGCATGGGCACCCGCTGGGGCAGCTGGACCCTCGCCGAGGAGCTCGTCCCGCAGCCCGGTCGGGAGATCCACGACTTCCGCGCCTGGGACGTCATACGGAAGATCCACGACCAGCTCACGCTCCTGGAGCGCGGCTCCCTGAAGACGGGCTTCCCCAAGCCGACCGTCAAGCACTGGATCGTCTCGCCGGTGGGCGAGGGCGCCGACGAGGTGACCCGTCCCGAGGGGGACAGCATCGTCCACTTCCAGGTCAAGCCGCACGAGATACAGCGCATCTGCAACGACCAGCAGTTCGGCGCCGGCAACCGCCACTACCTCGGCGTGCAGTTCACCCTGTGGGACGGAAACCTGGTCCTCACGATGCTGGTCACCGTCACCTCGCTCCACCACACCCTGCGGGTCGAGGTCACCGGCCACGCCCTGGGCCCCGTGCACTCCCTCTTCACCGCGAAGCCCAAGGCGAAGACCAAGGAGGTCTCGAAGGCCGTCCGCTTCTGGGAGACGCGGGAGATCCAGCAGCCGCTGATGGAGACCGACGAGGTGGTCCGTCTCGCGGTCCGCGCCCCGCTCTCCTGGTACCCGCCGCTCCTGGACTTCCTCGGCGGCAAGCTGGTCCTGCCCGAGCCCTTCGGCCTCCGCCACGCCTGGGCGGGCCCGCTCTGGAAGAACCGCTTCATGGCCGACGACGCCATCCGCATGGCCACGCCGGTGCTGCGGGCCGTCCACTCCGCGACGGTCAAGATGCTCGACGACCACGGTGTCGACACCGAGCGCTTCACCAACCGCTCGCTGCTCCTCGGCGGCGGCGTCCAGGACCCGGGCCCCAAGAAGGCCGACGTCTACGACGCCTGACCGGTCACGCACGACGGACGACGGCCCGGGTCGAGTGACCCGGGCCGTCGTCCGCGTACGGATCGGACCGCTCAGACGCCGGTCGGCCAGGCGTCGGCCAGCATCTTCCGGGTGTCGGCGAGCAGCTGCGGCAGCACCTTGGTGTGCCCGACGACCGGCATGAAGTTGGTGTCGCCGCCCCAGCGCGGCACCACGTGCTGGTGCAGGTGCGCGGCGATCCCGGCGCCCGCGACGGCGCCCTGGTTCATGCCGATGTTGAAGCCGTGCGCACCCGACGCCGCCCGCAGCGCGACCATCGCGCGCTTGGTGAAGTCGGCGAGCTCGGCCGTCTCCGCGACGTCCAGGTCCGTGTAGTCCGCGACGTGCCGGTACGGGACGACCATGAGGTGACCGCCGTTGTACGGGTACAGGTTGAGGACCGTGTACACGCTCTCGCCGCGGGCGATCACCAGACCGTCCTCGTCGGACTTCGCCGGAATCGAGCAGAACGGACAGCCGTCGTCGGCCCCCGGCCCGGTCGGCTTGTTCTCGCCCTGGATGTACGCCATCCGGTGAGGCGTCCACAGGCGCTGGAACGCGTCCCGCGTCCCGACTCCGATCTGCTGCTCCGGCTCAGTCGTCATGCTGTGCAGCATATTGCGTCGCCCGTTCGGAACGTGTCGCCGGGGCGGAAGATCCATGCAGCCGCCATGCTGATCCGATGAGCGAAAGGCCACCGAAACCGCCCCGACAGGAACGCTGGGACCGCCGCATGGAGACCCCGCTCGCCGTGGCCTCCCTCGCCTATCTGACGGGCTATGCGATCCGGGTCCTCGGTCACCGCGGTCTCCCCCAGGCCTGGCTCGACCTCTGCCTCGCCGTCACCCTCGCCTCCTGGGCCGTCTTCATCGCGGACTACGCGGTACGCCTCCGCCTCAGCCGCCTCGGCCCGCTCCGCTTCGTCCGCACCCATCTCCTCGACACGGTGGTGCTGGTGATACCTCTGCTGCGTCCGGTGCGGATGGTGAGCATCTACGACCGGGTGCAGCGCCGCCACGACAAACCACGACTCGGTCTCTACGCGCGCGTGATGGTCTACGCCGGCCTCACCACGAGCCTGCTGGGCTTCGCCGGAGCCCTCACCGTCTACAAGTACGAGGTGGACGCCCCCGGCGCCACGATCGTCACCTTCGGCGACGCGGTGTGGTGGGCCTGCGCCACGCTCGCGACGGTGGGGTACGGGGACGTGACCCCGGTGACCACCATGGGCCGGGTGACGGCGGTGGGCGTGATGGCCTGCGGGCTCGCGCTGCTCGGCGCGGTGACGGGTTCGTTCTCGTCCTGGCTGATCCAGGCGTTCACGCGGGAGGACGAGAAGAGGCCCCCGGGGGATTCCCCGGGGGCCTGATCACGCATGAGGCCTGATCACACGTGAGGCCGTCAGACCTGGACGCGGTCCTCGACGATCTTGGCGATCTTGGCGATGGCCTCGTCGACGGGGATGCCGTTCTCCTGCGAACCGTCGCGGTAACGGAAGGAGACGGCACCGGCGGCCATGTCCTCGTCACCAGCGATGATCATGAACGGGACCTTCTGCTTCTGCGCGTTCCGGATCTTCTTCTGCATCCGGTCCGAGGAGGAGTCGACCTCGACCCGCAGACCCTGCTTCTTCGCCTTGGCGGCGAACTCCTGGAGGTAGTCGATGTGGGCGTCGCCGATCGGGATACCGGTCGCCTGCACCGGCGCCAGCCACGGCGGCATCGCACCCGCGTAGTGCTCCAGGAGCACCGCGAAGAACCGCTCGATCGAACCGAAGAGCGCACGGTGGATCATGACCGGCCGCTGCTTGGTGCCGTCCGGGGAGGTGTACTCCAGGTCGAAGCGCTCCGGCAGGTTGAAGTCGAGCTGCACGGTCGACATCTGCCAGGTACGGCCGATGGCGTCCCGCGCCTGCACCGAGATCTTCGGGCCGTAGAACGCGGCGCCGCCCGGGTCGGGGGTCAGCGGGAGGCCCTGCTTCTCGGCGACCTGCTGGAGGACCGCGGTGGCCTCCTCCCACACCTCGTCCGAGCCGACGAACTTCTCCGGGTCCTTGGTGGACAGCTCCAGGTAGAAGTCGTTCAGACCGTAGTCGCGGAGCAGGTTCAGGACGAAGGTGAGGGTCTTGTCCAGCTCGTCCGCCATCTGCTCGCGGGTGCAGTAGATGTGCGCGTCGTCCTGGGTGAAGCCGCGCGCCCGGGTCAGGCCGTGGACGACGCCGGACTTCTCGTACCGGTACACGGTGCCGAACTCGAACAGGCGCAGCGGCAGCTCCCGGTAGGAGCGCCCGCGCGCGTCGAAGATCAGGTTGTGCATCGGGCAGTTCATGGGCTTGAGGTAGTAGTCCACGCCCTCGTCGAGCTGCATGGGCGGGTACATGCCCTCGGCGTACCAGTCCAGGTGGCCCGACTTCTCGAACAGCTTGCCCTTGGTGGCGTGCGGCGAGTAGACGAACTCGTAGCCCTCCTCCTCGTGGCGCTTGCGCGAGTAGTCCTCCATGACCCGGCGGATGATGCCGCCCTTGGGGTGGAAGACCGCGAGGCCGGAGCCGATCTCGTCCGGGACGGAGAAGAGGTCGAGCTCGTTGCCGAGCTTGCGGTGGTCGCGCTTCTCGGCCTCGGCGAGGAAGTCGAGGTGCGCCTTCAGCTCGTCCTTCGACGGCCAGGCGGTGCCGTAGATGCGCTGGAGCATCGGGTTCTTCTCGCTGCCGCGCCAGTAGGCGGCCGCGTTGCGCATGAGCTTGAACGCCGGGATGTTCCGGGTGGTCGGCAGGTGCGGACCGCGGCAGAGGTCCTTCCAGCACAGCTCGCCGGTCTTGGCGTCGAGGTTGTCGTAGATGCTCAGCTCGCCGCCGCCCACCTCGACGTTCGCGCCGTCGTCGGTGGAGGCGGCGCCCTTGATGCCGATGAGCTCCAGCTTGTACGGCTCGTCCGCGAGCTCCTCGCGGGCGGCCTCGTCGGTCACCACGCGGCGGGAGAAGCGCTGGCCGCGCTTCTGGATCTCCTGCATCTTCTTCTCGATGACCTTGAGGTCCTCGGGAGTGAAGGGCTTCTCGACGTCGAAGTCGTAGTAGAAGCCGTCCCGGACCGGCGGGCCGATGCCCAGCTTGGCCTCGGGGAAGAGCTCCTGCACGGCCTGGGCCATGACGTGGGCGGTGGAGTGGCGCAGGATCTCGAGACCGTCCGGGGAGGAGATCTCGACGCCCTCGACGACATCGCCCTCGGCGAGCTCGTACGAGAGGTCCTTCAGCTCGCCGCCGACGCGGGCGGCGATGACGGTGCGGTCGTCGGCGAAGAGGGCACCGGCGGTGGTGCCCGCGCTCACCGCCCTCTCCTCTGCTTCCGAGGCGGACTGGACGGTCACACGGACTTCAGACACTGGTGTTCTTCTTCCCTTGGGGCGCAGGCAGGCACGAGGTGCCGGCGCCGACGATGTGCGACAGAGACGAGGTGCCGCATCACGCCGATCTTACCGAGCCGACCGGCCCGCCCGCGCAACCATTTCTCCCGCCCCGCGACCCACCCGTCGCACCACCCATCAGCTCCGTCACCCCTCGTCCGGGCCGCACGCCTCCTCGAAGAAGTCGAGGTTCTCGTGGAGCGACTTCATCAGCCGGTCCCGTTCCGCCTCGTCCACCTGCACGGGGACGACCCCGGAGGCGTCGGTGAGGCGCCGGAAGCCGCCCCGGCTCTCCAGACGGCCGACGACCCTGATGGGGAGCCCGACGAGATGGGCGTGGACGGCGGTGCGGTACGCCTCCTCGCCGAGGGTGACGCGGACGTGCGGGACCTCCGCCCCGCCGAGCACCCGCAGCCGGACGGTGCCGTCGCCGCGCGGCCCCGAGCGCCGCATGCGGACGACGGCCCCCGTGATGCGTACCGGTACGGAGGGCTCGTCCGTCAGGTAGCGGGCGCTCGCCTCGCGCAGCGCGGGCAGGTCGCCCGGCGAGAACTCGACGGGTTCGGGGCGGGCGGCGCACCCCTCGGGCGCTCCGGCCGCCGGGGCCCATTCGAGGGCGATCCTGGCGCCCTCGGTGCCCCGGACCAGGGCGACGAGGGCCTCGGTGAGCTCGCGGCTGACGCCCGCCTCGACGGCGGCGTCGAAGGCCTCCATGCCGCCGGTGGCCCGCTGGTAGTCGGTGGCCTCCCGGGCCGCGTACAGCGCGTGGTAGAGCCGGACGGCGATCGGCCGGCCCGGTTCGACGGGCAGGAAGGCGGTCAGGCCGCGCCCGCCGGGCGCCGCGCCCACGACGACGGTCTCCAGGGAGGCCTGGGCGGGCCTGCGGTGGCGGGCGCCGTGGTATCCGGCCCGGCCGCGCACGGCGAGGGCGCCCGCGAGGAGCAGCTGGCGGGCCGCCGACCTGAGCTGTTCCTGCACCGTCCAGGGGACCGTGCCGGCCGGGCCCGGCGGTACGTCGCGCCACCAGCGGATCTCGTCGCTGGGGACGGTGAGGCCGGTGAGGACCTCGCGCGCGGACGGCGTGCCGCTGTGGGCCAGGGCGGCGAGCGCCTCGCCCAGCAGGTCCTCGCAGTCCGGGAAGGCCCGGCTCTCCGGGACGAGCAGGCTGGTGCCGCCGCTTCCCGTGCCGCCGCCCGGGCCGCCGGGCGGCGTCCAGCGGCTGTAGCGTCCGGCCGCCCCGCCGCGCCGCCGCCAGCCGTGGCGGGCGAGGAGGGCGCCGAGGACGCGCGGGTCGACCCGCCCGGGGTCGGGCGGGCCCTGCGTGTCGGCCCAGGGCCCCGCGGGCGGTGCGGGGATCCCGGTCCAGGGCCCGGGGGTGTCGCCGGGCGCCGGGTGGGGCCGGTAGGGCGGCGGTACGGAGCCGGAACCGCGCCCGCCGCCCTCGCCACCGGTTCCGTACCCGCCACCGGCTCCGTACCCGCCGTCGGGGTCGTCGATCGGTCGGTGCATCAAGGTCTCCCTCCCACGCCGACCCGGGTCATGATCTCGCAGAGCGCCCGGTCGTCGAAGATCCGCGCCGTCGGGATGCGCACCGTGGTCCGGCGGCGTCCCGTGACCGGGTGTCCGGCCAGGTTGATCCAGTAGCAGCAGTGCCGCAGGTCGAGCCGGTCGTGGCTCGCCCTGAGCCAGTCCTCCTGCGTCCTCGGGACGAGCATCACGACCAGGATCTTGTGGACGGACACCGGCGTCCTGGCGAGCTTCACGAGGTGGTCGTTGTCCAGGGTGAACGAGAACGCGTTTCCCGGCGGGTGCGGCGGTATCTGGTAGGTGCACTTGAGCTGCACCTTGATGGTCACTTCGTCGTCGACGGTGTGTGCGGGAGAGCCGTGGCTGACGTGCCAGTCGATGCCGTTGTCCGGAAACGGCTGGGACAGCGAACAGCCGGCCGCCGCGGCGACCGCGTGGAGGTAGCCCACCTGGAGGGTCTCCATGCAGGCGGTGGTGGCGAGTGAGCCGCGCGTCGATGCTGCCCGCTGGGGCGGCAGCCCTCCCGACTCGGGCTGGGCGAGCGCCATGTCGATTTCCTTCCCCGTCCCTGGTGTTGTCACCGGTCCGCGTACGGCGCAAACAGTGCGGGTATCACCGTTTCGGGCAGGGGGTTGGCCATCTGCCGCTGGGGTGCGAGGAGTTCGGGGATGACAACGCACTGGTACGAAGGGCCCTTGGCCGCTTTCGACACGGAGACCACGGGAGTCGACGTCGAGGAGGACCGGATCGTTTCGGCCGCCCTCGTCGTGCAGGACACGTCAGGGGCGCGTCCGCGGGTGACGCGCTGGCTGGTCAATCCGGGCATAGCCGTGCCCGAGCAGGCCACCGCGATCCACGGCCTGACGGACGATCACCTCCAGCGGAACGGCCGGTGGCCGGCTCCGGTGATGGAGGAGCTGGCACGGGCGCTCGCCGACCAGACCGCCGCGGGGCGGCCGCTCGTGGTGATGAACGCACCGTTCGACCTGACGATGCTGGACCGGGAGCTGCGCCGGCACCGGGCGTCGTCGCTGGGGACCTACCTGGGGAGTTCGCCGCTGTGCGTGCTCGACCCGCGGGTCCTGGACAAGCACCTGGACCGGTACCGCAAGGGCCGCCGCACGCTCACCGACCTCTGCGCGCACTACGAGGTGGAGCTGGCCGGGGCGCACGACGCGGCGGCCGACGCGACGGCGTCGCTGGAGGTCGTACGGGCGGTGGCGCGGCGATTCTCGTCCCGGCTCGAACGGCTGACCCCGGCGGAGCTCCACACGCTCCAGGCGGTGTGGCACGCGGCCCAGGCGCGCGGGCTCCAGGCGTGGTTCACGCGGCAGGGGACGCCGGAGACGGTGGACCCGGCATGGCCGCTGCGGCCGGAACTGCGCACGGCGGCCTGACACATGGGGCGGGCCGACGCGGCTTCCGCACGGCAAAGGGCCGCATGACAAAGGCCGGTCCGTCTTTCGACGGACCGGCCTTTCCCGGTGGGCGATACTGGGATCGAACCAGTGACCCCTTCGGTGTGAACGAAGTGCTCTCCCGCTGAGCTAATCGCCCGGGAACGGGTTGAACCATACAGGCCCGCGCGGGTTTCCTTCAAACCGCCCGCCCGTCGCCCGACCACCGCCGACCACCGCCCCTCATCGGCGCTCTTCGAGCGACCCCTTCATACGGGCGGCGAGTCCGCGTCGGCCGCTCCGCATCATCAGCGCGTGGTTGGCCCGGAAGACGGGCCGTCCGGGGACGGCGAGGACCCGCAGGAGCCGGGCGTGGACCTCCACTTCCTGCTCGTACACGGCGCGGGTACCGGCCCCTTCCGCCGTGAGCGTCCAGCGGACCCACCCTTCAAGGTCCCCGCCGAGGCCGACCTCCAGGATCCGGGCGCCGGGGTCGCTGCGCAGGGCGCGGACGGTGACGACGAGCTCGTACGGGAGGAAGGAGCGGAAGCGGGCGGTGCCGGTGGTGTCGTCGAGGGGGACGACCTCGCGGACCTGGGGCCACCAGAGCGGGTACTCCGCGCCGCGTTCGAGCACGGCGTAGACGGCGTCGGGCGGGGCGGCGAGCCGCCAGACACTCCGGAAGCGGTACCGGCACCAGTCCATGCCCCCAGTCTGGGGTACTCAGGCCCGGATCTGAGTACGGCGACGCATTCCCGTCACCTGTGGCCGGGGCCACACTCCGGGTATGGACACTTCCCTGCCGCCCGCGGACGAGCTGGTGCTCGTCGACCGCGAGCTGGCGCAACTCGACGCGCGCCGGACCCAGTTGCTGGCCCGCCGGGCCTGGCTGATCCGGGCGCTGTACGCGCCGGCCACGGCGGCGCCGCCGCTGTGGCCGGCGACCAGGGCGGTCGCGGACTCGACCCCGCGGAGCGCGCAGAACGTGCTGCTGACGCTCGGCGGAACGCTCCTGACGATCGCCGCGGTCGCCTTCACGCTGGTGAGCTGGGGCTCGATGGGCATCGGCGGCCGCGCGGCGGTGCTGCTCGTGGTGACCTCGGCGGCCCTGGCCGCGCCGGTGGTGCTGCTGCGGAGGGGTCTGGTCTCGACGGCCGAGTCGGTGGGGGCCCTGGGCCTCGTCCTGATGGTCCTCGACGCGTACGCGCTGCACCGGGTGGCGCTGGCCGGCACCGACGGCCTGGGCTACGCGGCGGTCGCGTCCGCGGTCCTCGCGGGCGTGTGGACGGCGTACGGCTCGGCGCTCCCCCGGCTGCGGATCCCGCTGCCGGTGGCCGTGGTCGCGGCCCAGCTGCCGCTGCCGCTCGGCGTGCTCGCGGCCGGGGGCGGGCCGACGACCTTCGCCTGGGCGGCACTGGTCACGGTCGCGGCGGACGTCGCGCTGGCACTGTGGACCACCCGCCCGGCGGCGGTCCGGATCACGGCGACCACCGGGGCGACGGCGCTGGGCGCCTGGTCGCTCCTGACGGGCGCGTGGCTCTCCCTGACCTCCCCGTGGAGCGGCGCGCCGCTCCTCCTGGCGGGTACGGCGCTGACCCTGTACGTGGCCTGGCGCCGGCCCCCGCTCGCGCCGGCGGCCTCGGCGCTCGCGGGCCTGTCGGCGGTGGCCGCCCTCGGCGGCCTCCTCCGCGCGGCGCTCCCGGCGGACTGGGCGGTCCCGGGGTACGTGCTGTGCGGTCTCGCCCTGGCGTCGGTGTGGCGCGCGGGGACGTCCGGCGCCGCGGACCGGACGGCCGCGGGTCCGGCACCGACCCCGCCGGCGACCGGGGGTGCCGCCTCGCCGGAGCCCGGTGCTCCCGCTGCCGCACACCCTCGCCCGGAGTCCGGTGCTCCCGCCGACGCACGTCACCCAGGCCCGGAGGCCGACGCTCCCGCGGGCACAGCACCCGGGACCGCGTGGCTGCCGCGCGGCGTCCGGCTCGGGCTGGCCGCCGCCGGGGCCGGGGTCGTGGCGCTCGGTGCCCTGTGGGCGCTGCCGCCCGCCGCCGCGGGTCTGCTGGGGCCGGCGGGCCGCACGACGGACGTGTGGTCCGGCGAGCACGCCGAGCGCGCCCTGACCTCGTACCCGGCGACCGCCGCCCTGGTCCTCCTCGTGACCGCTCTCGCGCTCGCGGCCGTCCCCCGGCTGTGGGCCCGCTGCGGCGCGCTCGCGGCGGTCTGGTCGCTCCTGACGGCCCTGCCGGTCTCCCTGGAGCTGCCGTACGCGCCGACGCTCGTCCTCCAGCTCCTCACGACGGCGGCCGCGCTCACGCTCGCCGTCCGCCCCGGCCCGCTCCTGCGTGGACTGCGGCAGAGCGAGGCGCCGGACGCGGCGGCCGGACAGCCCTCCGGGCCCGCCGTGCCGCCGCTCCCCGGCCCCGGGTCCCCGTGGGGCACCTGGTCGCCCCGGCAGCCCCGGACGCGGGCGGGCGTCCTGGAGCCCCGTGCCGTGCTCGGCTGGTGCGGGTACGCCGGCGGGCTCGCGTCCGCCGTGAGCGCGGTCGCGCTCGCCCTGGACGTCCGCGGGGCCACCTTCGCCTCGCTGGGGGTGCTGCTCGGCCTCTTCGCAGGTGTCGCCGTGCTCGGGGAGGGCGCGCGCCGGGTGGTGTCCGCCTGCGTCGCCGTGTTCGCGGCGACGGGCATCGTGTTCGCGGTGGCGGCCGCCGCCGGGTTCGAGGACCACTGGACGGCGCTCGCCCTGCTCCTGGTCCCGGCGGCCACCGCCGCGCTGGGCTCCCGGACGCGTACGGGCCCGGTGGCCCTGGCGGCCGAGATCTCCGGCGCCTCCGTGGGGCTGCTCGCCCTGGGGATCGCCGCGTCCCGGCCCGCGTTCCTCGCGCTCGCGCTCGCCCTCGGCGGAGTGATCGCGGCGGCGACGGCGGTCCGGCCGGAGCGGCGTCGGTTCGCCTCGTGGACGGCGGCGGTCCTGTTCCTCCTCGCCACCTGGGTGCGGCTCGCGGTCTCGGACGTGACGACCCCGGAGGCGTACACGCTGCCGGTGACGGTGCCCGCGCTGGTCGTCGGCTTCCTGCGGCGGCGCCGGGACCCGGAGGCCTCGTCCTGGACGGCGTACGGCCCCGGTCTCGCGGCGACGCTGCTGCCGGGCCTGCTCGCGGCCTGGGTGGACCCGGACTGGGTGCGCCCGCTGCTCCTGGGGGTCGCGGCGCTCGTCGTGACGCTCGTCGGCGCGCGGTTCCGGCTCCAGGCGCTGCTCGTGCTGGGCGGCGCGGTGCTGGCCCTGGACGGGCTGCACGAGCTGGCCCCGTACGTCGTGCAGGCGGTGGGCGCGCTGCCCCGCTGGCTGCCGCCGGCCCTCGCCGGGCTCCTGCTGCTCGCGGTGGGCGCCACCTACGAGCAGCGGCTGCGGGACGCCCGGCGGCTGCGGGAGCGGCTGGCGCGGATGCGGTGACGCACCGGGAACGCCGAAGGCCCGGAGACGGTGTCCGTCTCCGGGCCTTCGGGCCGGGTGGTGGGCGATACTGGGTTCGAACCAGTGACCCCTTCGGTGTGAACGAAGTGCTCTCCCACTGAGCTAATCGCCCGGGCGCACCGCAAACATTACCCCATGTCAGCGGGGCTCCCGAACCATCGGAAGGTCACTCGTCGATCTTCCACGGCATGACGAAGCCGAACTTCCAGAGGTAGACGGCGAGCACGGCGGCGATGATCACCAGGCCGATGGTGGTGAGGATGATGTTCCTGCGGCGGACCTTGGGATCGAGGGCGCGCTGGGCGGCCTCGGTGACCTTCCGCTTGGTCCAGCGGAGCACGAGCTGTGCCCAGACGAACTCGGTCGCCCAGATCGCCATGCCGCCGAAGATGACCAGCCAGCCGGGCCCGGGCAGCGGCAGCATCACGATGCCCGCGCCGACCACGGCCAGTCCGACGATGAAGACACCGACCTGCCAGCTCAGGTGCAGGCCTCGTCGGGACTTGATGAACTCCGGTGCGCGGGATCCCAATTCGGCTTCCTGGCCGGCTGCGGAATCCCCTGTGCGCTCGTCACTCTCCGCATGCATACCCCCCAACTTACCGGACGCGAGGGGCCAACCGGTATGGCGGTATTACCCAAAGTTACATACCGCCATCCGAGCTACCTGAACGATCACAAAACCGACAGAGGGGTTTACAACGGCACTGGAGGTGGCATGTCGATTTCGCCGACGTGCGAATCCCCGAGCGCACACTGAGCGAAAGGCCCTGGCGCTTATGAACACCACGGTCAGCTGCGAGCTGCACCTGCGCCTCGTTGTGTCGAGCGAGTCCTCACTGCCTGTACCCGCGGGCCTGCGGTATGACACGGCCGATCCGTATGCCGTGCACGCCACCTTCCACACCGGAGCCGAAGAGACGGTCGAGTGGGTCTTCGCCCGCGACCTTCTTGCCGAGGGGCTGCACCGGCCCACCGGCACGGGCGACGTCCGCGTCTGGCCATCCCGTAGTCACGGCCAGGGAGTCGTCTGCATCGCGTTGAGCTCACCCGAGGGAGAAGCCCTGCTCGAGGCCCCGGCGCGGGCTCTGGAGTCGTTCCTGAAGAGGACCGACGCCGCCGTGCCACCGGGCACCGAGCACCGGCACTTCGATCTCGATACGGAGCTCTCCCACATCCTGGCGGACAGCTGAGCCAGGCCGAGAGCCGCACGACGCCGTCCGACTCGGGGCGACGGCGCCGCGTGGGCAGTCACATAGGCACGACGACGGCGTTCCCCACCGCGCAGCCGGCGCGGTGGTGGGCGCCGTTGTCCCTTTCCCGGCCGCGCTAGAGTCAGCGCCATTCCGCGGGCGCCCGCCCGCGGCCGGCCAGGGAGCGAATCGTGCTGATCCCCCACGACACCCGGATCGCCCTCGACACCGTCGTCGATCTGATGAACACGTCACCCCAGGGCGACCGTCCCGACGAGCTCGCGGACCTCGAAGGGCTGCGGACCTTCGTCCACGCCCACAAGATCAGCGACGTGGGCGTGCTCGGCGCCGACGACCTGCGGGCCGTGCGCGAGGTGCGCGAGAAGTTCGCCGCGGTCTTCTCGGCCCCCGAACCCCGCATCGCGGCCCCGCTGATCAACCAGCTCGTGGCGGCGGCGGGCACCACTCCGCAGCTCACCGACCACGACGGCTACGACCTGCACGTGCACTACTTCGCGCCGGGCGCCTCGGTGGCGGACCATCTCAGCGCCGACTGCGGCATGGCCCTCGCGTTCATCGTCGTGGCGGGCGAGCAGGAGCGGCTGCGGCGCTGCGAGGCGCCGGACTGCGGCCGGGCCTTCGTCGATCTGTCCCGTAACCGCTCGCGCCGCTACTGCGACAGCCGCACCTGCGGAAACCGCCTGCACGTGGCCGCGTACCGGGCGCGCCGCAAGGAAGCCGCGGGCTGACGGCCGAGGCGCCCCCTCGGCCCGCTCACAGCATGAAGAGGTCGTGCACGGCGGCCGTGAGCAGCAGACAGCCGATCACCGCGAGGAAGATCATCAGCGGTGGCTGGGAGAGCGCGAACAGACAGCCGCGCGGCTCTTCCACGGGGAGGTCGGCAGCGCCGGCGGCATCGGGTGCGGCGGGGACGGGTTCCCGCGAGGTATCCAGCATCTCGGGGGGATGATGACGCACACCCCGCCCGGGAAATCCCGAAACACGCCCCATGGCAAGGTCTTCACCCCTTCCCGTGGATCACGGGAACGGGAACCGCCAGAAGTGATCAGATTCCGTGCTTCTTCAGAATCGCCTCGATGTCGCTGAAGTCCTCGCCGGCAGGCTGGCCGGCCTGGCGGGCCTGGCCGGCCTGAGGCTTCGGCGCCACGGCGCGCGAGGGCGAGGAAGCGGCCGGGGCCACGGCGGGCCGCTCCGCTCCCCCGGTGGTCTCCTTGCGGCCGCCCCTGCGCCGCTCGACGGCCCGCGTGGACGAGAGGAGCAGCCAGGCGCCACCGAGCACGCCGAACCCGGCCCAGGCCACGGGGCTGAAGGCCGTGTCGGCGATCCAGGCCACGGCGCCGGTCATCACGAGACCCAGCGGCACCAGGGCGTAGGCGGCGATCCGGGCGGCGGACAGGTAGCGCTTCCGGTACGCCGTGATCCCGGCGATGCCCAGGCCCGCCACGGCCGCCGCGGAGCAAATGGTCTCGGCGAGCATGCGATCCTCCTGGTCCGGGTGATACGTCCCTTCCATCCTGCACCGCCGAGGGCACCCGGGGCCACGTCCCGGGGCCCTTCTCAGGGAGATCTCGGGGTCGCCACGGCCGGATCTCCTCCCCAGGGCCCGGTGAGGGACACTGCTGGCATGAACGACTCCACCACCGCGCCCGCCTCCCCCGTCGTCCTGGAGGCCTGGTTCGACCTCCAGTGCCCCGACTGCTTCGTGGCCCTCGACGACGTCCGCGCCCTGCGCGAGACGTACGGCGACCGCCTCGACGTACAGCTGCGCCACTTCCCGCTGGCGAAGCACAAGCACGCGTACGCCGCCGCCCAGGCCGCCGAGGAGGCCTTCGAGCAGGGCAAGGGCTGGCCGTACGTGGAGGCGCTGCTCGCCAGGACCGCCGAGCTCGGAGACCGGGGCGAGCCGGTGCTCCTGGAGGTGGCGACCGAACTGGGTCTCGACGCCGAGGAGTTCGACACCGCGCTGATCGACGGGCGCCACCTGCTGACCGTCGACGCGGACGAGGCCGAGGGCAAGGCGATCAAGGTCACCGGCACCCCGACCTATGTGATCGACGGCGAGCGCCTCGACGGCGGCCAGAGCCAGGACGGCCTGCGGCAGCGGATCGCGGAGATCGCCGACCGCCTCCTGAAGGGCTGACCGACCCCCTACAGAAGGTCCTTGGCGCTGTTCACGTAGGTGGTCCGGTAGCCGAGGGACTCGTAGAGCCGGATGGCCGGGGTGTTGCCCGCGAAGACGTGGAGTCCGAGCAGTTCGTCCCCGGTCTCCCGCGCGACCCGCTCGGCGAGCAGCATGAGGGCCCGGCCGTAGCCGCGGCCGCGCTGCTCCTCCGCGACCTCGATGTCGTACACGAAGGCGGTCCACCGTCCCGGTTCGAGCTCGATGCGGCCGGTCCACAGGAAGCCGGCGGGCCGCCCGTCCCGGACGACCACGTGGATCGCGATGCCGGGGGTGGCCAGGCCCTGCGGGAGGTACCGGCGGTGGCTGTCGTCGGCCTTGGCGCGGGCCTGGTCCGCGGGGACGCCGCGGTCGATCCAGCTCTGCGCGAAGGCCTCCTTGGCCCGCGCCTCCCATTCCGTGAACTCGCTGCCGGTCATGGGCCGGACCTCGACGCCCTCCGGCAGGGCCGGCGGCTCGGCGGCCAGTTCCTTGACCATGTTCCGGCTGCGTTCGGTGTAGCCGAGCGCCCGGGCCATCCGCAGCCCCGCCTCCGCGTCGGCGGGCACCGATATCTGCACCTCGACACAGCCCCAGCCCCGCAGCACCTCCTCGGAGGCGAGCGCGGCGACCGTGCCCCGGCCCCGCCGCCGGTCCGGCTCGTCGACCCGGAGTCCCCGGATCACCCCCGAGGCGGCACCGAAGCCCGGATCGGTCGAAAGATGGACGGAACCGACGCGGCGGCTGTTCACGCACACGTCGTAGGTACGGGAACGGCCGCCGTCGGGCGTCTGCTGAAGCGGCTCGGCCGGCCGCAGGGTGGTGGTCATCATGGGTGTTCTACCCACCCTCGGGCGGTCCGTCATCCGGATTTACGCGCGACGGTTCACCCGGGGCCTGTCAATGGGGCCGTGCACGCGCGGCCGTTCAGGCGCGGCCGTTCACGCCGGGCCGTTCACGCCAGGCGCGGGTCCCGGTCCTGGGCCGCGCGCTCGTCGAAGATCCGCATGGCCTTGGCGGTGACCGACCCGGGAGCACCGGTGAGCGTGCGCCCGTCGACGCGGTGCACGGCCTGGACGTCGCGGAGCGTCGAGGTCAGGAAGATCTCGTCGGCGGTCTCCAGGACGTCCAGCGGCAGGTCGGTCTCCTCGGCACCGGTCCACTCCACGGCGAGGGCGCGGGTGATGCCCGCGAGGCAGCCGGAGGCGACGGGCGGGGTGTGGAGCGTGCCGTCGAGCACGACGAAGACGTTGGAGCCGGTGCCCTCGCAGAGCTGCCCCACGGTGTTGCCGAAGAGCGCCTCGGAGGCCCCCTGCTCGCGCGCCCTGGCGAGGGCGACGACGTTCTCCGCGTACGAGGTGGTCTTCAGACCCGCGAGGGCGCTGCGCTCGTTGCGGGTCCAGGGCACGGTGATCACGGCGGTGGAGTCGGCGCGGCGGACGGTCTCGCCGAGTCCGACGACGAGGCTGCCGCCGGCGTCGCCGCGCTCCGAGCCGAGCGGGGAGAGACCGCCGGTGTACGTGATCCGCAGCCGGCCGAGCTCCATCGGGTTGGCGGCGAGGACGGCGGCGCAGGCGCGGCGGACCTCGTCGAGGTCCGGTTCGGGCAGGCCGAGACCGCGGGCGGAGCGGGTGAGGCGCTCCAGGTGGAGGGTGAGAGCAAACGTTTCGCCACGCTCGGCCTTGACGGTCTCGAAGACGCCGTCGCCGACGGTCAGCCCGTGGTCCAGTACGGAGACCAGGGCGGCCTCCGCGTCGTGCAGTCCGCCGTTGACCCAGAGTTTCATCGAGAGATGGCCTTTCCGCTCGCCTCGTAGGCGCCTGACTCGTAGGCGCCCGACGCTATCGCGACCAGCCGGGACGCCTTCAGCTCGGTCTCCTCCCACTCGCGCTCCGGGTCGGAGCCCCAGGTGATCCCGGCGCCGGTGCCGAAGCGGAGGACGCCCTCGGGGCGGTCGATCCAGAAGGTGCGTATGCCGACGGCCAGCTCGGCGGTGCCCGCGTCGGCGTCGACCCAGCCGATGCCTCCGCAGTACGGGCCGCGGGGGGCGGCCTCCAGGGCCTCGATGATCCGCAGGGCGCTGGACTTGGGCGCGCCGGTGACGGAGCCGGGCGGGAAGGTCGCGTCGAGGAGCGCGGGCCAGCCGGCGTCCTCGCGCAGGAGGCCGGTGACCGTGGAGACGAGGTGGACGAGGCCGGGGTGCTCCTCGATCGCGCAGAGGGCGGGGACGGCGACGGAGCCGGTCTCGCTGACGCGTCCCAGGTCGTTGCGGACCAGGTCGACGATCATCACGTTCTCGGCGTGGTCCTTGGGGAGGAGGTCGGCCGCGGTCCGGCCGGTGCCCTTGATGGGACCTGAGGTGATCAGGGCCCCTTCGCGGCGGAGGTAGAGCTCCGGGGAGGCGGTGGCGATCTCCACGCCGTGGGCGGGCAGCCGAATCGTTCCGGCATAGGGAGCCGGGTTGCCCCGCGCGAGCAGCGCGGTCAGCGCGTCGACGTCGGCGGCGGCCGGGTCCGGCAGCGGCGCGGTCAGCACCCGGCAGAGGTTCGCCTGGTAGACCTCGCCCCGCGCGATGTGCTCGCGCACGCGCCGGACGCCCGCGGTGTACGCGGCGCGGTCGAGCGAGGACGTCCAGTCGCCGGTCCCGGGGCCCCGCCAGGCGCCCGGCACGGGCGCGGGAACCGGGTCGGCCCGCACATCGCCGAAGCGGGCGCAGGTCAGACGGCCTTCGAAGTCCGCGCAGACGGCCCAGAAGCCGGTGGAGTCCAGGGCCTCGGGGTCATGGGTGACGTCCCGGAGATCGGTCGCGACGAGGCCGCCGAAGCGGGCCAGGGGAGCAAAGTCGTGCACGCATCGAGTCTAGGTCGGGTGGAGCGGGTCCCCGGGTCGTGTGCGCGGGGCGTGTGCGCCGGGGCTCCGTGCCACCCGGGGAACACGGCGAGTGAACGCCGCGCGAACCCTCCGGGGCGTCCGGCCGGGCACCCCGATCGGCCCGCAGGTCAGCACGCTGCGGAAACGCGTTTTTGTACTGGCCCAGGAATCCGCTAGAGTTCAACACGTCGCCGGGACGCGCAAGCGGAACGGAAACGACAAGCGGACGTGGCTCAGTTGGTAGAGCATCACCTTGCCAAGGTGAGGGTCGCGAGTTCGAATCTCGTCGTCCGCTCGATGTGGGGGATCTTCCCGAACCCCTGTTATCACTCCTGGTGGAGTGGCCGAGAGGCGAGGCAACGGCCTGCAAAGCCGTCTACACGGGTTCAAATCCCGTCTCCACCTCCAAGGACGATTAGCTCAGCGGGAGAGCACTTCCCTGACACGGAAGGGGTCACTGGTTCAATCCCAGTATCGTCCACTGGATCTTCGGATCCTGGATCTCCGGATCCCCCGCGCGATTAGCTCAGCGGGAGAGCGCTTCCCTGACACGGAAGAGGTCACTGGTTCAATCCCAGTATCGCGCACACAGCACCCGGCACCGTCGTTCACGACGTGTCCACCACCCGCGCGATTAGCTCAGCGGGAGAGCGCTTCCCTGACACGGAAGAGGTCACTGGTTCAATCCCAGTATCGCGCACGCAGTATGGAGTATCTTCGGATACGACGTGTGCACAACCCCGCGCGATTAGCTCAGCGGGAGAGCGCTTCCCTGACACGGAAGAGGTCACTGGTTCAATCCCAGTATCGCGCACCACCTGAAGAAGCCCCCGGCCGCGGCCGGGGGCTTCTTCGTGCTCGGGATCCTCAGGAGGAGAAGAGCATCCGGCCGAAGCCGCGCTGGCGGTAGTGACCGCCGTGGTGGCCGCCCTGGTGCGGGGCACCCCAGGCGGGGGCCGCGGGGGCGGGCTGCGCCGGGTAGGCCGCCGGCGGGGCGGGCGGGGCCTGCTGGGACCACTGGGACTCCAGGCGGGTCAGGGCCTCCAGCTCGCCGAAGTCCAGGAATATCCCGCGGCAGCCGCTGCACTGCTCGATCTGGACGCCGTTGCGGTTGTACGTGTGCATGGCCGCATGGCACTTGGGACACTGCATGCTCGGCTCAACTCCCTGACATTGCCGTTCGAATGGTGGCTTCACCTTACGTGGACGCCGAAGGGGCCGATTCGGTTCGGTACCCGGCGATACGGGCACAGGTGTCGATCATCACGCCCTCGACCTCGTCGAGCGGCCGGCGCTCGGCCGTGGACTTGGCGACGGCCAGGGCCGCCGTCTGGACCGTCAGCGCCCGGGCCGGGACGTCGAGTTGGACCCATGGATCGGCGCCGACGGCCGGGCCGCCCGCCTCCTGGTACGCGCCGAGGAAACGGGACCACACCTCCGGCGGCAGGATGCCGGCCGCGAACCAGGCGGCGGGGCGGGCCAGATCCCACGCGGGATCGCCGACGCCGAGGTCGTCGATGTCGATGAGCCGCCAGGGGCCGTCGCCGACCGGCCGGGGCTCGCGCACCAGTTGACCGAGGTGGAAGTCGCCGTGACAGAGCAGCCGGGGACCGGACGCGCCGGCGTCGGGGGTCGTCCGCCAGGCGCTCAGCACGGTGGCGGCGGCCGGGTGGTCCGGCGCCGTCCTGCGCATGCGGTCCACCGCGAGCGACACCTTGAGCGGGGCCCGCATCGCCGGGAGCCGCGCCGCGAGGGCCGGCGGGGGCGCCGTGCGGTGGAGCAGCGCCAGGAGCCGTGCCGCGTCCTCCCAGGGAGCGGCGTCGGGGTCGTCCGGGGCGACGGGCGATCCGTACGGCCAGACCGTGACGGTGCGGCCGTCGGCCTCGGACCCGGCCTCGGTCCCTGTCTGCCTCGGGACCGGGAGCGGGAGCGGCGGGAGGAGCACGCCGTCGACGTCGGGGTGGGCGGCGAGGGCCAGGCGGGCACGGTGCGCCTCGGGGTCGGTGTCGGGGGCGTGCGCCTTGGCCACCAGGGCCCCGTGGCGCACGACCGTCCCGTCCTCCCGGTCGGCGAGCACGCCGATCAGGCCGCTCGCGCAGTGGCAGGGCTCGCCGGGGCGGTGAGCCGCCGCGCGTGCCACGGCAGCGAGGCGGTCGAGCCGGGCCGGCGGTGGTGGTGTTGGGGTTGGGGTGGCCTGTGAGGGCCTGGCGGCGGGGTCCACGCGGGGAGCGTACGCGGCGGTCGGCGACGACCGGGTGGAGGGACCCCGTTCCGGGAAGCGCGAAGGCCGGTCAGCTCCCCAGCTGACCGGCCTCACGCTGCCGTCCGTCACACCCCCGTCCCCACGGGGTTGATGGCCGGATGTCCCCGACCCGGGCCGCTCTCCCAGGTCCGGGCGCTGTTCAGCGCCCCAACATCACGCCCACGGACGACGCCTGTGTGACCACTGCTTCCCAGCCGCCGAAGACGACCACCAGCAGGGCCGCGAGAGGGAGGACCATGGCCGTGGCCACCAAGGGGTGACGACGGCCCGAAGGGCTGGTGGTCGACCGCGGTGCCGTGTACGCCATGGTTCCTCTCCTGTCGTGTCTGGCGCGGCGGGTGCGTGACCTCGGGGGACGAGTGCTGCACCCGCCGCTGACAACAACACTAGGGATCGGGCGGCGCCGGGACGTCATGCCCGCGTACCGACTTCCGGGCCTCCCGGAGGATGACGCCCGGCCGCGCGACGTACTCCCCTGGGTGGAGACGACGGTCCGGAAGTGGGGGTGTTCCCGGAGGGGTCCGCCCGTCCGGGCAGGTCACCGGGCGTGACATCGCTCACTTCACCGGGCCTTCTCCTCGTCTCGGGCCCCCGAGGCCCGGGAAGCCGTCCGCAGGGGCTTGTCGTGCCCTTGTCGACCCTTCGTCAAGTGATCTGTGGAGAAGGGGGGTTGGGCCGGGTCCGGCTCTGCTCGGCTTCTTCCCTTCCCCCTCAGCACTGACAATCGATCCCGGTGCGAGGGCGCGGCCTATGAGCACGTTCGGGCGCCACTACGTAAGCTGTGCCACGTCGAACGGACGAGGGGACGGACATGGCGATGATGCGGCTCCGGCGCGAGGATCCGCGGATCGTCGGGTCGTTCCGGCTCCACCGCAGGCTGGGGGCCGGCGGGATGGGGGTCGTGTACCTCGGGTCCGACCGGCGCGGTCAGCGCGTGGCGCTCAAGGTGATCCGGCCGGACCTGGCCGAGGACCAGGAGTTCCGGTCGCGCTTCGCCCGCGAGGTGTCCGCGGCCCGGCGGATCCGCGGCGGCTGCACGGCCCGGCTCGTCGCCGCCGACCTGGAGGCCGAGCGCCCCTGGTTCGCCACGCAGTACGTGCCCGGCCCCTCGCTGCACGACCGGGTCGCCGAGGAGGGCGGGCTGCGCGCCGCCGACGTCGCCTCGATCGGGGCCGCGCTCTCTGAGGGCCTGGTCGCCGTCCACGAGGCCGGCGTCGTCCACCGCGACCTGAAGCCCTCGAACATCCTGCTCTCCCCCAAGGGCCCCCGGATCATCGACTTCGGCATCGCCTGGGCCACCGGGGCCAGCACCCTGACCCATGTCGGTACGGCCGTCGGCTCCCCCGGCTTCCTCGCCCCCGAGCAGGTGCGCGGCGCGGCCGTCACCCCCGCCACCGACGTGTTCTCGCTCGGTGCCACGCTGGCGTACGCGGCGATGGCCGACTCGCCCTTCGGGCACGGCAGTTCCGAGGTCATGCTCTACCGGGTCGTGCACGAGGAACCACAGCTCCACGGAGTCCCCGACGCCCTGGCCCCGCTCATCCGGGCCTGCCTGGCGAAGGACCCCGAGGAGCGTCCCAGCACCCTCCAGCTGTCGATGCGGCTCAAGGAGATCGCCGCCCGCGAGGCACAGGGCCTGCCCGCCTCCCGTCCGCCCGTCCAGCGCGAGCGCGCCGAGGAGCGGAACGTCGTCCGGCCCACCGAGCGCTACACGGAGCGGGACACCCGCGGCCAGGGCCCCGAGCGGGACGCGGAGCGCGAGCAGCGGGGGCAGGCGCGGGGCGCCGCACCGGCCTCACGGCCCTCGGCAGGGCCCCGGACCGGCGGCTCGCGCGCTCCCCAGTCCCGTCCCGGCACCCGGCCGGGCGGCCGCTCGACGTCGACCGGCCGCCGTCCCGCCAACCCCCGCCTGCTGCGGCAGCGCCTCTTCGTCTTCGTGGTCGTGACGCTGGTCGTCGCCCTGGGTATCGCCGCCGCGCAGGCCTTGCAGGGCTGAGGCCTTCCTCGAACGACCACAAGCCGACCGGGAGGTCGTGGGACCTTCCCGTCGGCTTGGTGGTGGGTGGTGGGTGGTTGTCTTTCAGGACTCCGGGCGGCCCGTTGCCACCGCGTAGAACGCCACCGCCGCCGCCGCGCCCACGTTGAGCGAGTCGACGCCGTGCGCCATCGGGATCCGGACCCACTCGTCGGCCGCGCGCAGCGCCTGCGTCGACAGGCCGTCGCCCTCCGCGCCGAGCATCAGCGCCACCCGCTCCAGCCGGTGCGGGGCCGCCTCGTCGATCGACGTCGCCTTCTCCGCCGGAGTGAGCGCGAGGAGCTTGAAGCCCGCCTCCCGTACCGCCTCCAGGCCGCGGGGCCAGGTGTCCAGGCGGGCGTACGGGACGGAGAAGACCGCGCCCATCGACACCTTGACCGAGCGCCGGTAGAGCGGGTCCGCGCAGTCCGGGGAGAGCAGGACGGCGTCCATGCCCAGCGCGGCCGCGCTGCGGAAGATGGCGCCGATGTTGGTGTGGTCGTTGACCGACTCCATGATCACCACCCGGCGGGCGCCGGCGAGCAGCTCCGTCGCGTCCGGAAGCGGCTTGCGCTGCATGGAGGCGAGGGCGCCGCGGTGCACGTGGTACCCGGTGACCCGTTCGGCGAGGTCCGGCTGGACCGCGTACACCGGCGCCGGGACCTCGTCGATGACGTCGCGCATGACGTCGACCCACTTGGCGGAGAGCAGCATCGACCGCATCTCGTACCCGGCCTGCCTGGCCCGGCGGATGACCTTCTCGCCCTCCGCGATGAACAGGCCTTCGGCGGGCTCGCGTCTGCGCCGGAGTTCGACGTCGGTCAGGCCGGTGTAGTCGCGCAGGCGCGGGTCGTCGGGGTCGTCGATCGTGATGAGTTCGGCCACGGGGTGATACTGCCTTGTCCGGGGTGTCGTGCCAATGTGTGCGGCGGTGTGCGACCGGGTCGGGTTACCTCTCGGTACCGGCCCGGGTCACTTCACCAGTTTGTCCGGGCCCTCGGTGACGACGTCTCCGATGACGATGACGGCCGGCGGGCGGACCTCCTCGGCCTTGACGGTCTCGGCGACCGTCGCGAGCGTGGCGTCCACCCGGCGCTGGGTCGCCGTGGTGCCCTCCTGGACCAGCGCCAGCGGGGTCTCCGGGTTCTTGCCGTGTGCGATGAGCGCCTCGGCGATCTTTCCGATCTTGTCGACGCCCATGAGGATGACGAGGGTGCCGGTGAGCTTCGCGAGGGACGCCCAGTCGACGAGCGAGCGCGGGTCGTCGGGAGCGACGTGCCCGCTCACCACCGTGAACTCGTGGGCCACCCCGCGGTGCGTGACCGGGATGCCGGCCGCGCCCGGGACCGAGATCGAGCTGGAGATGCCGGGGACCACCGTGCAGGCGATGCCTTCGACGGCGAGCGCCTGGGCCTCTTCCATGCCCCGGCCGAAGACGAAGGGGTCGCCGCCCTTGAGGCGGACGACCGACTTCCCGGCCTTCGCGTGCTCGATGAGCGCGTTGTTGATGGCCTCCTGGGCCATGAAACGGCCGTAAGGGATCTTGGCCGCGTCGATCACCTCGACGTGCGGGGGCAGCTCGTCGAGGAGGTCGCGCGGGCCCAGCCGGTCGGCGATGACCACGTCCGCCTCGGCGAGCAGCCGGCGGCCGCGAACGGTGATCAGGTCCGGGTCGCCCGGGCCGCCGCCGACCAGGGCGACGAAGGGGGTACGGGAGCGGTGCGCGGGTGCGGCGAGCGAGCCGTCGCGGAGGCCCTCGACGATCGCGTCGCGCACGGCGGCGGAGCGGCGGGGGTCGTGGCCGGTGAGCACCGCGACCGTGACGCCCGCGTCGCGGCCGGTCGCCGGGGTCCAGGCGGTGGCCGCCTCGGCGTCGTCGGCGCGCACGCACCAGGTGCGGGTCCGCTCGGCCTCGGCGGAGGCCGCGGCGTTGGCCGCCGCGTCGGTGGTGGCCACGAGTGCGTACCAGGTGTCGGCGAGGTCACCGTCCTCGTACCGCCGCTTCACCCAGGTGATCTCGCCGGCCTCCGCCATCGCGTCCACGGAGGGGGTCGCGGACGGGGAGATCAGCGTGATCTCGGCGCCCGCGGCGATCAGCGCGGGCAGCCGGCGCTGGGCGACCTGGCCGCCGCCCAGGACGACGACGCGTCGGCCCGCTAGACGCAGACCGACGGGGTAGGCGGGGTGCGCCGCGATCTCGGTGTGCTCGGCCATGGGTGGGCGGCTCCTCGGAGAGGCTGTGAGGGTGCGGGGCCGCTGCTGCGGTGGAGCGGCTGGTGGTGCTGGTGGGGCTGGTGGCGTTGCCTGGGGCTCACGATATCGGGGGTGCGTGGCCGTCACGCTGTGACGGATCTCCCGGTCGGTGCGTCCGTGCGCGGGGGCCGCGCAGGGGCCGTGCTCGGGACTGCATGTTTTACGGCGCCTTCGGGCGCATGAGGTCCGGAGGCTCTGATGCGCCACAAAACACGCTCTACGTCCCGAACACACGGCCCCTGCGCGTCCCCCACTCCCGTGCGTGGGTGGGGGACGCGCCGGTGGTGCTACTTCTCGGTGACGCCCGCCGAGTCGAACGTGGCCACCTCGTGCATCGCACGGGCCGCGCTCTGGACCAGGGGCAGGGCGAGCAGGGCTCCCGTGCCTTCGCCGAGGCGGAGGTCCAGGTCGACCAGGGGGCGCAGGCCCAGCTTGTTCAGGGCCGCCACGTGGCCCGGCTCCGCGCTGCGGTGACCGGCGATGCAGGCCGCCAGCGACTCCGGGGCGATCGCGCGGGCCACGAGGGCCGCCGCTCCGGTGGAGACGCCGTCGAGGATGACCGGGGTACGGAGCGAGGCCGCGCCCAGGATCAGGCCGACGAGGGCCGCGTGCTCCAGGCCGCCGATCGCCGACAGGACGCCGATCGGGTCCGCCGGGTCCGGCTTGTGCAGGTCGAGGGCGCGGCGGACCACGTCCACCTTGCGGGCGTGCGTCTCGTCGTTGATGCCGGTGCCGCGACCGGTGACCTCGGCGGCGTCGACCCCGGTGTAGACCGAGATGAGCGCGGCGGACGCGGTGGTGTTCGCGATGCCCATCTCGCCGGTGAGGATTGCCTTGTTGCCGGCGGCGACCAGGTCGCGGGCCGTCTCGATGCCCACCTCGATCGCGGCCAGGACTTCTTCGCGGGTCATCGCGAGGCCCGTGGTGAAGTCGCCCGTGCCCGGGCGGACCTTGCGGGGAAGGAGGCCGGGGGTCGCCGGGAGTTCGGAGGCCACGCCCACGTCGATCACGCAGACCTCGGCGCCGACCTGGTTGGCGAACGCGTTGCAGACCGCTCCCCCGCCGAGGAAGTTGGCCACCATCTGGCCCGTGACCTCCTGCGGCCAGGGCGTGACGCCCTGGGCGTGGACACCGTGGTCGCCCGCGAAGATCGCGACCGCCGCCGGCTCCGGGATCGGAGGAGGGCAGATGCGGGAGAGGCCGGAGAGCTGCGCCGAGATGATCTCCAGCATGCCCAGGGCCCCTGCGGGCTTGGTCATGCGCTTCTGGCGCTCCCACGCCTCGCCGAGCGCCTTGGCGTCCAGCGGGCGGATGTTGGCCACGGTCTCCTGGAGCAGGTCGTGCGGCTCCTCGCCGGGCAGGGCGCGGCGGCCGTACGTCTCCTCGTGGACGACCCAGGCCAGCGGGCGGCGCTTGGACCAGCCCGCCTGCATCAGCTCGGGCTCCTCCGGGAACTCGTCGACGTATCCCACGCAGAGGTACGCGACGACTTCGAGGTGCTCGGGCAGGCCGAGCGTACGGACCATCTCGCGCTCGTCGAAGAAGCTGACCCAGCCGACGCCGAGGCCCTCGGCGCGGGCGGCGAGCCAGAGGTTCTCGACGGCCAGCGCGGAGGAGTACGGGGCCATCTGCGGCTGCGTGTAGCGGCCCAGGGTGTGGCGGCCGCCCCGGGTCGGGTCGGCGGTCACGACGATGTTGACCGGGGTGTCGAGGATGGCCTCGATCTTCAGTTCCTTGAACTGCTTCGCCCGGGCCTTCGGCAGCGACTTGGCGTAGGCGTCGCGCTGCCGCTGGGCCAGCTCGTGCATCGTCTGCCGGGTCTCGGCGGAACGGATGACCACGAAGTCCCAGGGCTGCGAGTGGCCGACGCTGGGGGCCGTGTGGGCGGCCTCCAGGACGCGGAGCAGCACCTCGTGCGGGATCGGGTCGGAGCGGAAGCCGTTGCGGATGTCGCGGCGCTCCCGCATCACGCGGAGGACGGCCTCGCGCTCGGCGTCCGCGTAGCCGGGGGCCGGCGCGTCGGTGGAGTGGGAGGGGTTGACCTCGGACGGCTGGGCCTCGGAGGCCGGGATGTCGGAGGGTGCGACGTCGGAGGCCGGGGCGTCGGCGAGCTGGGCGTCGGGGGCTGTGACGTCGGCGGTTGCCACGTCGAGCGCCTGGGCCTCGGGGGCCTGGGCCGGCTGCTCTTCGGCCTCGGTGAGTTCGTCGGTGACGGTGAGCTCTTCGGCGGCCTTGAGCTGTTCGGCGTCGGCGGCCGTGGGCTGCTCTGCGTCGGTGAGCTCGTCGGCTTCCACCAGCTCCGTGGCGTCCACGAAGCCTTCGGCCTCGGGCGTCGCCACGAGCTCGGTCTCCGGGGCCACGGCGGCCTCGATCGGCGCCTCCACCTCGGTGACGGCCTCGGGCTGCGCCGCCGGCGCGTCCGCGGGCTCGGTCGGGGCGGGCTGCTGCGGCTGTTCGGGCGTCACGGCCTCGGCCGGGGCTTCCGCCACCGCCTCCGGCTCGGGGGCCTGCTCGGGCAGGGGCTCGGGGGTGGCCTCCGCCACGACGAGGATCTCCTCGACAGGGGCGGCCTCGACGAGGACCTGCTCCGCCGGCGCCTCGGCGACGGGCTCCGGCAGGGCGTCCACCTCGGGCTCCGGCGCCTGCTCGGCCTCGGGCGTGGGGACGGGGACGGGGACCTCGGCGGCGGGCTCGGCCTCGCGCGGCGCGGGCACGGTGGCCTGGGGCTCGGCCTCGGCGAGCTCCGGGGCCGCGGGCCCGGTCGGCTCCTCGGGCAGCTCGGGAGCGACGGCCACCGGGGCCTCGGCCGGTTCCTCGGTCTCGGCGACCGGGGTCGGGGCGAGGTGCGGGGCCGTCGGGACGGAACCCTCGACCTGGACGAACTGTCCCGTCGGCGGGACGACCGTTTCTGCGGGGAGGACCGGCTGGGGTGCCAGGGCCTCCTGCGGCTGCGCGGCCCACGGCTCGGCGCCCTGCGGCGCGAGCTGCTGGTCCTGCGGGATGTCGAAGTACTCGGGGCCCGTCGTCGGCGGTCCCGGGTTGCGTACGGGCATCGGCGCGGGTCCGGTGGCCACGACCGGCGTGGGCTGCGGGGCCGGGGCGGGCGCGGCGGCCGGGCCGCGGTCGGCGAGCGAGAGCACGACGCCACCGGTGGCGTCGGGCACGGGCGGGCCCATGTGCAGCGGGCGCCGGGCGGGCGGCGGGGTCGGAGCGCCGGCGGGCTGCGGTACGCGGACGCCGCCGAGGTCGACCGAACCGGTGTCGCGGCCCGCGGCCTCGTGGGCGCCGGTGTCGAGGATGCCGGGCTCGTAGCCGTGGTCGGCGAGGACGGGCTCCTGCGCGGCGACGGGGACGCCGTGCGCCGGGGTGCCCTGGACGGGAGTGCCCTGCGCCGGGGTGCCCTGGGCGGGAGTGCCGTGTGCCGGGGTGCCGTGCGCCGGAGTGCCGTGCGCCGGAGTGCCGTGCATCGGCGTCCCGTGCGCCGGAGTGCCGACGGGCTGGGCCTGCTGCGGGGTCTGGCCCTGGGGGGCGGTCAGGACGTCCGCGAGGACGAAGGGCTCCGGGAGCGGGTCGGTGAGCGGGTCGCCCATCGGGGCCGCCTGCGGAGCGACGGGCACGGGCTGCATGCCCTGGTGCGGGACGACGGGGGGCACCTGCGGCGCCGGTACGGCGACCGGCGGCGCGGGCGCGACGCCCGGCGGGTGCTCGCTCCAGGCGCCCTGGGCGCCCGGCATGAGGAGGATCTCGTCGTCCTCGGCTGCGTGCTCGGAGGGGTCCAGGAAGGTGTACGCGCCCGGTGCGGGGATGCCCGGCTGCTCGACCATGCCTGCGTTCTCCGGCAGTCCCTCGCCCGAGACCTGGCCGGTGTCCGTCATGCGTACCCCTCGCCCATCGCTTGTACTTCCTTCAGACCTGCGCCCGTCGTGAACAACGAGCGCGCGCGCCGCGCGGCACGAAGGACGCGCGGACACCCACTCATTGTCGCGGCCCTCGGCCGTCGTGGCAGGCAGATCCGCCACGGCGTTCTGTGGACTGCGCCACGTCGCGCGGTCCCCCCTTTGCTGCGTACCACATCGGCGGGCCGAAAGGGCCGCCGATTCGAGACATCACGAGCGAAATGCCGAACGCCTTGGTGCGGTACAACAATCGGCCAGCCTACCTGGCTCAGTGGAGCGGCAGGGTCACGGGGCGCCGTCGCTCCTGCGTCCGGCCAGCAGGAAGACCACCGAACGCTCGCGCTCCGACCAGTCGGCCGGGTCGAGTCCGACGGTCTGGAGGAGGACGCTCTCGACGGCGTAACCGCCGTCGGCGAGCGCGGTGCCGATGGCCTCGGCCTCGTCGCGGGTGGAGGCGTGGGCGACGATGCGCTCGGGGCGCCGGTCGGTGCAGGCGGTGACGACGGGGACGCCGCCGGCCGCGATGCGGACGACATCGGGTTCGGGCAGGTTCTCCAGGACGTGCGGGGCGCGGCCCGGGACGGTCTGGAGCGGTACGCCGTGGCGGCGGGCGGCCGCCTCGGTGCGGGCACAGGCGGCCGGGTCGGTGTCCACCGCGATGACGGCGGCGCCGAAGCGGGCGGCCTCGACGGCGAAGGCGCCGCCCGCGCAGCCGATGTCCCAGACGAGGTCGCCGACGCGGGGGCCGAGGCGGGCCAGCTGGGCGGCGCGCAGGGCCGGGTCCTCGCCGGCTCCGGGCCGGGTCGGCGGGGTCGTATCGGGGGCGCCTGGGGCGTACCCCCGGGGGCCGTACCCCTCGGGGGCGTATTCCTCGGCCGGCAGGCCCCAGCCGCGTACCGACCGCACGGCCGGGTCCTGGCCCATCAGCCAGGGGACGGTCGGGGTGCCGGTGCCCCCTGCGCCCACTCCCCCGATGACGAGGACGACGTTGGGGTCGCGCCAGGCGTGGTCGGCGGCCCTGTCGGAGGTGAGGACGGAGACCTGTTCGCGGTCGGTGCCGAGCTCCTCGCAGACGACGAAGGTGCGGTGGACCCCGTCGAGGAGGAGGGCGAGTTCGGCCGGTCCCGCGCCCGGCGAGGTGAGGACGGCGACCTTGGGGTGGGCGCGGCAGACGTTCACGGCGCGGCGCAGGGTGCGCTGGTGGGCGACGACGATCCGGGCGTCCTCCCAGGGCATTCCGGCGCGGGCGAAGGCGGCGGCGACGGAGGAGACGGCGGGGACGACCTCGACTTCGAGGCCGTGCTCGGGGGCGCGCAGGATGCGGACGACGCCGAAGAAGCCCGGGTCGCCGTCGGCGAGGACGACGGCGGTGCCGCGGTGGCCCGCGATGCGGCGGGCGGCGAGGTCGACGCTGCCGAGGCGGATGCGTTCGGCGGCGGGGGGCACCTCGGGCAGCGCCAGGTGGTGGGCGGCGCCGGCCACGAGGGTGGCGGCGGACAGCGCGGACCGGGCCGCCGAGGTGAGGGGCGAGCCGTCCCAGCCGATCACCGTGACCCGGTCGGCCATCGTCGTCTGTCTCCTGTGGTGTTGTCGCAGGTCGGGGGCGTGCCGAGCGTACCCCGGGTCGGCCTCCGGGGCTCAGCTCCAGTCGGTGTACGAGGAGTATCCGGCTTCGGCCATCTGGTCGGCGAGGCCGTCGAGGTCCTCGGGGAGGAGGCCCCAGAGGATGAAGTCGGTGCGCAGCTCGGTCCAGCTGCCGTCCTCGGTGCGGGTGCGGGCTATGCAGGCGTTGCGGAGGACGCCTTCGCTGATGCAGCCGATCTTCTGGGCGACCTGCTGGGAGGCGGTGTTGTCCGCCGCGGTGCGCAGTTCGAGGCGTTCGAACTTCTGGTCGCCGAAGAGCCACTGGGCGGTGGCGAGGGCGGCTTCGGAGGCGTATCCCTCGCCGCGGGCCCAGGGGGCGATGATGTAGGAGAGCTCGGTGGAGCGGACACGCCAGTTGGTGTTGCCCAGTTGGACGATGCCCACGAGTCGCTGGGTGAGGAACTCGGTGACGGCGAGGTCGAGTCCGCGGCCGGCGGCGCGTTCGGTGGGGGCGTACTCGGTGATCCAGCGGCGGGCGGCGTCCTCGGTGTACGGCTGGGGGACGGCCGTCCAGGCGCCGACCATCTCGTCGTTCATCATCTCGGCCAGGGCCGGGGCGTCGGCCTCTTCGAGCGCGCGCAGCACCAACCGGTCCGTGTTGATGGAGATGTCCGGAAAGGTGGTAGTCATGCTCAGCTCCATGCCGTGGACCGTCCGAATCGACCGTGAACGCACAGCATGCAGCATGCGGCCGTCGGTGCGCATGGCCGGGTGGGGTGTGCGGGGGAACGCGACGAAGGCCCCGCGCATCGGACGGGATGCGGGGGCCTTCGGCACAAGGACTGTACGGGGGAACCGGTCTGACGGTTCCTCGGATACCGGGCCCTACTTGGCGACGGCGCCGAAGGCCGGGATGACCGAGCCCTTGTAGGTGTCCTCGATGTACTTCTTCACCTCGGGCGAGTTGAGGAGCTTGGCGAGCTTCTGCACGCGGGCGTCCTTCTCGTTGCCCTCCTTGACGGCGAGGAAGTTGGCGTACGGGTTGCCTTCGGCCTTCTCCAGGACGAGGGCGTCCTTCGCCGGGGAGAGCTTGGCCTCGATGGCGTAGTTGCCGTTGATGACGGCGGCGTCGACGTCGTTCAGGGCGCGGGGCACGGTGGCGGCCTCCAGCTCCTTGAACTCCAGGCCCTTCTTGTCGGTGATGTCGGAGATCTTGGCGTTGGTTCCGACGCCCGGCTTGACGGTGATCAGGCCGTTCTCGGCGAGCAGCTGGAGCGCGCGGCCGCCGTTGGTGGTGTCGTTGGGGACCGCGATGGTCTGGCCCGGCTTGATGTCCTTCACCGACTTGAGGCTCTTGGAGTAGAGGCCCAGCGGCTCCAGGTGGACGTTGACCACGGGGACGATGGTGGTCTTGTTCTTCTGGTTGAAGTCGTCGAGGTACGGCTTGTGCTGGAAGAAGTTGGCGTCGACCTGGCCGGACTGGGTAGCGGTGTTCGGCAGGACGTAGTCCGTGAACTCCTTCACCTCCAGCTTCAGGCCGGCCTTCTCGGCCAGGTTGTCCTTGACGTAGTTGAGGATGTCGGCGTGCGGCGTCGGGGACGCGGCGACGACGAGCGGCTTGGAGGTGTCGCCGGAGCCGGCCGAGTCCTTGGTGGAGGACGGGTCCGAGGAGGTGCCGCAGGCGGTGAGGCCGAGGGCGAGGGCGGCGGTGGCGGCGATACCGGCGGTGAGCTTGATGTTCTTACGCACGAAGAGTGCCTCTTTCCGGTGGTGCGGTGGACGCCTGGACAACAAGTCCGGGCTGTTCTTCGAAGAAACGAAGCCTTGGGGGTGGGGCGTACGGCTCAGGCCGTGCGGCCCCGGCGGGCGAGGAGCCGGACGGCTCCGTCGCCGATGAGCTGGATGACGGTCACGATGAGGACCAGGACGACGACGGTGACGAGCATGAACGTGGTGTCGAAGCGCTGGTATCCGTAGGTGACGGCCTTGGAGCCGAGGCCCTCGCCGCCGACCGCGCCGGCCATCGCCGAGTAGCCGATGAGCACGATCACCGTGGTGGTGACGCCCGAGACGAGCGAGGGCAGGGACTGCGGGAGCAGCACCTTGCGGACGATGGTGGGGATGCCGCCGCCCATGGCCTGGACGGCCTCGACGAGCCCGTGGTCGACCTCGCGGATCGCCGTCTCGACGAGTCGCGCGAAGAAGGGGATGGCGCCGATGGCGAGCGGCACGATCATCGCGGTGGGACCGATGAAGGTGCCGACGACGAAGGTGGTGAAGGGGATCAGCGCGATCAGCAGGATGATGAAGGGCAGCGAACGCCCGATGTTCACGATCGCACCGACGACCTTGTTCACCGGCCGGTTCTGCAGCAGTCCGCCCTTGTCCGTGAGGACGAGGAGGATGCCGAGCGGCAGGCCGCCGAGCACGGTGACGACGGTGGCCCAGAGGACCATGTAGAGCGTGTCGACGGTGCCCTGCACCAGCAGGGGCTGCATCTCGGACCAGGTCACTTGGCACCTTCCTTGGCCAGTACGGGCACGGTGTCGGCCGGCGCGGCGTCCGCCGCGGCGGCTGCGTCGGCTTCATCGAGGTCGACGCGTTCGACCTGGAGGCCCTGCTCGCGCAGGAAGCCGACCGGGACGACGTTGTCCTCGTACCGTCCGGGGAGCTCGATCCGCATCCGGCCGATCTGCTTCCCGCTCACGGTGTCCATCGCCGCCCCGAGGATCGAGATGTCGATGTTGTAGGTGCGGGAGAGCTGGGAGATGACCGGCTGGGTCGCGGACTCGCCGTGGAAGGTGACGTCGACGACCGTGCGGTCGGGGCCGGTGGGGGCGCCGCTGACCGGGAAGAGCTCGGCCGCCAGCTGGGAGCCGGGGGTGGCGAGCAGTCCGGTGACGGTGCCGGATTCGATGACGCGGCCGTGCTGCATCAGGGCGGCGGAGTCGCAGATCGTCTTGACGACGTCCATCTCGTGCGTGATGAGCAGGACGGTGAGGCCGAGCTGCTGGTTGAGGTCGCGCAGGAGTTGGAGGATGGAGCGGGTGGTCTCCGGGTCGAGGGCGCTGGTGGCCTCGTCGGAGAGGAGGACCTTGGGCTTGCCGGCGAGGGCGCGGGCGATGCCGACGCGCTGCTTCTGGCCGCCCGAGAGCTGGCCCGGGTAGGACTTGGCCTTGTCGGCGAGGCCGACGAGGTCGAGGAGTTCGAGGGCACGGCGGGAGCGTTCGGCGCCGGAGACGCCGAGGATCTCCAGGGGGAGCTCGATGTTGTCCTTGACCGTGCGGGAGGACAGCAGGTTGAAGTGCTGGAAGACCATGCCGATGCTGCTGCGCGCCCGGCGCAGGTCCTTCCCGGCGCGGCGGCTCTTTCCGGCGAGGGCGGTGAGGTCGACTCCGTCGACGGTCACGGTGCCGGAGGTGGGGCGCTCCAGGAGGTTGACGCAGCGGATGAGCGAGGACTTGCCGGCGCCGCTCTGGCCGATCACGCCGAAGACCTCGCCCTCACGGACGTGCAGGTCGACGCCGTCCAGAGCGGTGACCTGGCGGCCGCGCGACTCGTAGACCTTGGTCAGGCCCGAAGTGGTGATCACAGGGTTTCCGTCACTGTCGAGTGCGCGGCGCGGGGTCCGCCGGGCACGGGGCATACGTCGTTCGGACAGTCAGGCGCACGGAGGCCGGTCCGGCGAACGGCCGGAGGCAGCGTGTGCGCGGGGCAGGCACGGTCCACCGCCGGTGGGCGGGAGGATCGGCTGGCCGTCGGGTCTCGCTTCGGGGCGCGAGACTCTGGCGGGGGCCCTCAGAAGGCGCACATTCGACACATACAACGAGCACCGGGCGTCGTGATCGCCTCGGTCGCAAGGGTGCGGCTGCTCGTCGTGGTCATGTCTGCAAGTAAAGCATGCGCAGTCGCGAACGAAAGGGGGGTGTCCGCATAGCGGACGCCCCTGAGATGCCATACGGACACTCGGCGGGGCCCGCGCGGTCCTCTTCCTTCCGTGTGTGGCCTGCGGGGACGGGCCCGGCCGGCGGGTGTCGGCGGCGGCGTCCGGCGGGGTGGGAGCGGACGGCGGTGTGGCCAAGGCCACGGTCCGTGCGAAGAGGTGGGGGCGGGCGCGCACGGGGGGCGAGCGCATCGGGCCTTTCGGACCGTAATACCCTCGGGCGCATGCTCGACGCCCTGACGGTCACGGTCTCCGTGGCCGCGCTCGCCCTCGCCGCCTGGTGCGGCTTCGCCGCCTTCCGGGACCAGCCGACCAAGGACTGGCACTTCATCGGCATGGCCGTGGTGACCTTCCTGGTCCTGGCCCAGCTGATCGTCGGCATCGTGCAGCTCGTGCGCGGCGACAAGGCCGAGGAGGGCACGACGATCTTCGTCGCCTATCTGCTGGGCGCCCTGTGCGCGGTGCCGATCGCCGGGTTCATGTCGCTCGCGGAGCGCAGCCGGTGGGGCTCGGCGACGGTGGCCGCCGGTGCGGTCGTCCTCGCCGTACTCGAAGTGCGTCTCTACGACATCTGGACGGTGGGCTGACCATGACCGAGACACAGGAGAAGACCGCGCGGGGCGCGAGGAACCGTCTCGTCTCTGGCCCCGGCATCCTGCTCGTCTGGCTGTACGGCGTCATGTCGGTCGGCGCGGTCTCCCGCTCGATCTACCAGATCGCGACCGAGTTCGACCGGGCGCCGCTCGCGTACGGTCTGTCGGCGGTGGCGGCCGTGGTCTACGCCTTCATCACCTACACGCTGGTACGGGGTGGGGAGACGGCCCGCAGGGCGGCGCTGGTCTGCTGCGCCGCCGAGCTCGCGGGCGTCCTGATCGTGGGGACGTGGACGCTGGTGGAGCCGTCCGCCTTCCCCGACGCGACGGTCTGGTCGGACTACGGCTACGGCTACCTCTTCATTCCGGTCCTGCTGCCGCTGACCGGAATCTGGTGGCTCCGCCGGTCGCGTACCGCGACTGCGACTGCCGTCTGAGCCTGCGTCTACACCCGAAGGCTGCCGCCTGTGTCAGGCGGCGGCCTTCTCCAGGGTCACCAGGGTGAGCTTCGGGCCCAGTTCACGGGCCGCCACCTGCGCGTACCCCTTGCTGCGGTAGAGCCGCAGATTGCCCTCGCTGCGATGGCCGGTGAAGAGCTGGAAGCGCTTGGCGGAGGGCTCCGCCGGTGCGGCGTCGGCGCCGAAGTGGCGCTCGATGCCGTCGAGGAGGCGGCCGCCGAGGCCGTGGCGCTGCATGCGCGGGTGGACGATCAGCTTGGCGATCCGCACCGTGCCGTCCTCGTCGAGGCGGGCCCGCACCGAGGCGACGACCTCGTCGCCGAGCCGGGCCACCAGGCCGTACCCCTCGTCCAGTTCTGCGCGCAGGGCGTCGAGCGACTGGGTGAGCGGTTCGATGGACCAGTCTCCGTACAGCTCCGCCTCGCTCTGGTAGCAGAGGTACTGCAGCTTCAGGATGTGCTCCGCGTCCTGCGCGTCCGCTGCTGAGATGGTCACGCTCAGGCCCATGTGTGCACGCCTCCCGCTCATGTGGTTCGCCGTCGGTTTATCGCACCCTTCCCCGTCGGCCGGGGGCGGGAACCTCTGCAGCCAGCATTCTGCGCAGGCATCCCAGGCAACGGGAACGCATCGGCCCCAGACTGCCCTGTGAGATACCCAACTCTCCTGCGATTTCCCGGTAGGTCGGGTCCTCCGGATCGAGCATCGCGGTGAGCAGGCGCGGGCAGCGGCCGGGTGTCCGCGTGACCGCGGCGCGCAGGGTGCGGTGCCGTTCGGCGACGAGGAGGGAGGCCTCCGGGGAGCCGTGCGGGCCTTCGGTGTCCGGCGGCGGGGCGGGCTCGTCCTCGTAGGGGCGCTCCCGGTCGGTGGTCCGGCGGGCGCGGCGGGCCTCGGCACGGACGGCGCGGCGCAGCCAGTCGGCGGGGCGCTCGGGGGCGCCCGTCTCCTGGAGGCGCTCCAGGAGACGGAGCCAGACGGCCTGTTCGAGGTCGCCGGGGTCGACGCCGGCGGCCGGGGCCTCGGCGTCCGACTCGGCGGCGAGCAGCGGGGCGAGGGCGGCGAGGAGGCCGGGGTCCGCGGGCGAGTCGGAAGCGGAGGTGGAGGCGGGGGTGGGGTCCGCAGGTGCGGAAGCCGGGGTGGGGACGGAGGCGGGGGTGCGGACGGCGGCCCGGGCGGGGGCCGCGTGCGTCGTGGTCTCGGGGGTGGTCATGACCGGCACGATGTCCGGGCGTGCGGGCGCGGTTGCGGTGCGGGGCGTAAACCACCCGGGAGGAGGTCGTGCGGCTTCGGGCCGCGCGGCCTCCTCCCGGGTCCCTCGGTCAGTCGCGGGCGGCGGCCGTGAAGTCCGCAGCGGCGAGCAGCGCGGTGTCGGGGTTGTCGGAGAAGATGCCGTCGATCCCCGTCTCCAGGTACCGCTTCAGGGCCCCGAAGGCGTCGCCGTAGGCCGTCGGGTCCGTGCCCCGGCGGAAGTCGGCGGGCAGGAAGCTGTTCTCGTTGCGGTGGGTGTACGGGTGGAGGACGAGGCCCTCGGCGTGCGCGTCGCGGACGAGGGTGGTCGGGGTGCCGAGCCGTCCGGTCGCGTCCTTCGGGATGACCAGGTCGAGCGTGGGGCCGATGCCCTGTGCGTACGAGGCGATCCAGCGCAGGCCCTCGGGCGTCACCAGGTCGGCGACGGTGCGCGGGTCGCCCGCCTCGACGAAGTCCCAGGGGCGGCTGGTCGCGCCGGAGAGCAGGACCACTCCCGGGGAGTCGACCAGCTTCGCCAGGCGCTGGATGCTGCTGGGTTCGAAGGACTGGAGGAAGACCGGGGAGTTCGCGCGGTGGCGTCCGTAGCGGCGCAGGAGCTTGGCGAGCCGCTCCTCCAGGCCGAGGCCGAGGGAGCGGAAGTAGGTGGGGTGCTTGGTCTCGACGTGCAGCCAGACGTCGCGGCCCCGGCGGCGGCCCTCCTCCTCGGCCCAGCGCAGCACCTCCTCGAAGGTGGGGATCGTCCAGCGGCCGTCGTAGAGGGTGTTCTCCTGGCGGACGGCCGGAATGCGCTCCTTGGCCCGCAGGGTCTTGAGCTCGGCGAGCGTGAAGTCCTCGGTGAACCAGCCGGTGAGCGAGGTGCCGTCGACGCTCTTGGTGGTCTTCCGGGAGGCGAACTCGGGGTGGTCGGCGACGTCGGTGGTGCCGGTGATGTCGTTCTCGTGGCGGCAGACGAGGTGGCCGTCCCGGGTGGGGACGAGGTCCTGCTCGATGACGTGGGCGCCGAGGTCGAGGGCGTGCCGGTAGGAGCCGAGGGTGTGCTCGGGGCGGTAGCCGCTGGCGCCGCGGTGAGCGATGACGGTGGGGACGGGGAGGGAGCGGTAGCCGTGGCCGCGGCCCCGGCCGTCGGCGCGGGCCTCTTCGGCGTGGGCGGTGCCCGTGGGGAGGGCCGTCGAGGCCCCCAGTACGGCCGCGGCTCCGGCCGCTCCGAGAACGGTCCGCCGTGCCGGGGTCCGGTGCTCGCCCTGGGTCATGAAGGCTCCTCTTCGTGTGATGTCCCGCACCTGTCAACGGGGAGCTCCGACGCTAGGCACAGCGGCCCTACGGACGGCAGACCTCTGCCGAACATGGCGGAAACACACGTCAACACTGCGTATCCACTCGGTGAACCCGATGTGCGTACGGCGGTGACCCGCGAGTATCGTCGCCAGCTGCACCGTCAGCCGGCCCGCACCCCGCGCCACCCCCGGAGGAACCGTTGTCCCGTCTCGCGATCATCAAGGCAGTGCTCGGGCCGGCCATGCGCCTGATGTTCCGCCCCCGCGTGGAGGGCGCCGAGAACATCCCGGGGACCGGTCCCGTCATCCTCGCGGGCAACCACCTGACCTTCATCGACTCGATGATCATGCCGATCTGCCTGGACCGTCAGGTCTTCTTCATCGGCAAGGACGAGTACGTGACGGGCAAGGGCATCAAGGGCCGGGCGATGGCCTGGTTCTTCACCAGCGTCGGCATGATCCCCGTGGACCGGGACGGCGGTCGCGGCGGTGTCGCGGCGCTGATGACCGGGCGGCGGATCCTGGAGGAGGGCAAGATCTTCTCGATCTACCCGGAGGGCACCCGCTCCCCCGACGGCCGGCTCTACCGGGGCCGTACGGGCATCGCGCGCCTCACCCTGATGACCGGCGCGCCGGTGGTGCCGTTCGCGATGATCGGCACCGACAAGATCCAGCCGGGCGGGGCGGGTCTGCCGCGACCGGGCAAGGTGACGGTCCGCTTCGGCGAGCCGATGGAGTTCTCCCGGTACGACGGGATGGACCGCGACCGCTACGTCCTGCGGGCGGTGACGGACTCGGTGATGGCCGAGGTGATGCGGCTGTCCGGGCAGGAGTACGTGGACATGTACGCCACCAAGGCGAAGGCCGCGTAACGCCGGTCCGCAGATGACGGTCCGTAGATGACGGTGCCCCCGTACAGCCCGGCTGTACGGGGGCACCTTCGTGTTCCGACGGCGTCCGGTTCCGACGGCGTCAGTGCTCGATGCCGTCCTCCAGCTTCTGGCCCCTGAGCAGGAACCAGGCCGCGACCGAGGCCGCGAGGAGGACCGCCGCGCCGACGCCGGCCGCGATCCGCAGTCCGTCGACGAAGGCGAGCTGGGCGGCCGACACCAGGGCCGTCGCCGCGTCCGGGGCGAGGGCGCCCGAGGCCTCCACGGCGCCGCCGAGCGACTCGTGGGCCGCCGAGGCGATGTCGGAGGGGACACCGGCCGGGGTGGCGAAG
Organism: Streptomyces sp. NPDC042346; assembly: GCF_055581845.1. Classification (NCBI taxonomy): domain Bacteria; kingdom Bacillati; phylum Actinomycetota; class Actinomycetes; order Kitasatosporales; family Streptomycetaceae; genus Streptomyces; species Streptomyces sp. NPDC042346. The sequence continues at coordinate 199,298 of NZ_JBVJEH010000006.1, forward strand.
TCGCGGTAGGCGCCGGTCACGATCGAGCCGAGTACGGCGATGCCGAGCGCGGCGCCGAGTTCGTACGCGGTCTCGGAGACGGCGGAGGCGGAACCCGCCTGGTCCTTCGGGACGCTGGAGAGGATCACGTCGGCGGTGACGGTGAACGCGAAGCCGGCACCCACGCCGACGACGAGCAGGCTCGCGCCGAGCAGCGGGTAGGCGGTCGACTGGTCGAGCGTCGTCAGGACCGCGAGGGAGAGGCCGACGGCCGCGAGACCGCCCGCCACGACGGACCGCACGGAGAACCGTCGGGCGACGAGACCGGCGACGAGACCGGCCGTGACCGCGCCGACGGCGGCGGGCAGCTCGGCGAGACCGGCCTCCAGGGGCTGGCGGCCCTGGACCAGCTGGAAGAACTGGGACAGGAAGAACACCAGGCCGGAGAGGCCCAGGATGGTCAGCAGGTCGGCGAGGACGGCGCCGGAGAATCCGCGGTTGCGGAAGAGGCGCATGTCCAGGAGCGGCGCGGGCAGGGTGAGCTGCCTGCGGACGAACCAGGTCAGGGCGGCGGCACCGGCGAGGGCGGCGAGGCCCGCGTCGAGGGAGAGGCCGTGGGAGGCCAGTTCCTTGATCGCGTACACGACGGCGACCACACCGACGAGGGAGAGGCCGACGCTGGGGAGGTCCCAGGGGCCCGGGTTCGGGTTCTTCGACTCGGGGATCATCTTGATGCCGACGAGGACGAGGACGGCCATGACGGGCAGGTTGATGAGGAAGACCGAGCCCCACCAGAAGTGCTCCAGGAGGAATCCGCCGACGACCGGTCCGACGGCGGCACCGGCCGAGGCCATGGCGCCCCAGATGCCGATGGCGAGGCTGCGCTCGCGCGGGTCGTGGAAGAGGTTCCGGATGAGCGCCAGGGTGGACGGCATCAGGGTGGCACCGGCGACGCCGAGCAGCGCGCGGGCCACGATCATCATCTCGGGGCTGGTCGCGTAGGCGTTCAGGACGGAGACGGCACCGAAGGCCGTGGCGCCGATGAGCAGCAGCTTCTTGCGGCCGATGCGGTCGCCGAGGCTGCCCATGGAGACCAGGAGTCCGGCGATGACGAACGAGTAGACGTCGCCGATCCAGAGGAGCTGGGTGCCGGAGGGCTTGAGGTCCTCGGAGAGGAAGGGGGTGGCGAGGCCGAGCACCGTGGCGTCCACCGCCACGAGGAGGACGGCCAGGACGAGGACGGAAAGGGCGAGCCACCGGCCGGGGCGGCGCACGCCCTCGATATGGTCCGGGTGCTTGATGGTGCTGATGCTCACTTCTCCACGCTCCTGCGCGCTCCGCCGAGCAACAGCTCGACGATCATGTACTGAAAGTCCTTGGCGGCGACCCGGCCGTCCTGTACGGCCCAGGCGCCGGAACCGATGAGCCCGTAGAGGGCCTCGGTCAGCCAGGCGGGGGTCAGATCGATCCGGAAGGTGCCCTGCTCCTGGCCGCGCCGGAAGAGGTCGGAGACCCGGGCGTCGAGGCGGGCCCAGCCGTCGTTCTGCTGGTCGCCCTCGAAGAGCTGGTTCTCGGTCACGAGGAACGACAGCAGCGGAGCCATCGGCTCCATCCCGGCGACGAGCCGGCGTACGACCTCGTCGGCGGGTCCGTCGTCGAGGCGGGCCTGATCGACGGCCGCCTCCAGCTCCTGGAGCCCGAGCTCTTCCAGAGCCCTGACCAGGGCATCGCGCCCGGCGAAGTGCCGGTGCAGCGTGGCCCGGCCGATCCCGGCGGCCCGCGCGACCTCGTCCATGGTGGCGGTCGACTTGCGGGAGAGCAGGGCGGCGGCACTGTGGAGCACCTGGGTGCGATCGACTGACATGAGACGACCATACACCGAATGAGACATCAATGTCTCATTCTTAAGGATGAGGCAGAGGCAGGACGAGAAAAAGCGCCGCCGCCCTCCGGTCGTCCGGAGGGCGGCGGCGCCGCGAGCGTGGTGGTCGCCCTGTTCCTACTTCTGCTTCTTGGCCTCGGCCCAGGCGTGCTGGATCACCAGGTCCGCCTTGACCTCGACGAGCTGGGTGGCGACCGCCGAGGGGGCGGTGCCGCCGCGGCCGTCGCGGGAGGCGAGGGCGCCGGAGACGTTGAGGACCGTGCGGACCTCGGGGGTGAGGTGCTCGGAGATCTTGGCGAACTGCTCGTCCGTGAGCTCGTCCAGCTCCTTGCCCTCGGACTCGGCGACCTTCACGCACTCGCCGGCCACCTCGTGCGCCACCCGGAACGGCACGCCCTGCTTGACCAGCCACTCCGCGATGTCCGTGGCGAGCGAGAAGCCGGCGGGGGCCAGCTCCTCCATGCGCTCGCGGTGGACCGTGAGCGTGGCCATCATGCCGGTGAAGGCGGGCAGCAGGACCTCCAGCTGGTCACAGGAGTCGAAGACCGGCTCCTTGTCCTCCTGGAGGTCACGGTTGTACGCGAGCGGGAGGGCCTTGAGGGTGGCGAGCAGGCCCGTCAGGTTGCCGATGAGACGGCCCGACTTGCCCCGCGCCAGCTCGGCGATGTCCGGGTTCTTCTTCTGCGGCATGATCGACGAGCCGGTGGAGAAGGCGTCGTGCAGGGTCACGAAGGAGAACTCCTTCGTGTTCCAGATGATGATCTCCTCCGCAATGCGGGAGAGGTTCACACCGATCATCGCCGTGATGAAGGCGAACTCCGCCACGAAGTCACGGGAGGCCGTGCCGTCGATCGAGTTGCCGACCGAGCCGCGCTCGAAGCCGAGGTCCTTGGCGACCGCCTCCGGGTCGAGGCCGAGCGAGGAGCCCGCGAGGGCGCCGGAGCCGTACGGGGAGACGGCCGTCCGGGTGTCCCACTGGCGCAGCCGCTCGCCGTCCCGGGAGAGGGACTGGGCGTGGGCCAGGACGTGGTGGGCGAAGAGCACCGGCTGCGCGTGCTGGAGGTGCGTACGGCCGGGCATGGCGACGTCCGCGTGCGCCTCGGCGAGGCCGACCAGGGCGTCCTGGAGGTCGGCGATGAGGCCGCCGATGACGCGGGCGTGGTCGCGGAGGTACATCCGGAAGAGGGTGGCGACCTGGTCGTTCCGGGACCGGCCGGCGCGCAGCTTGCCGCCGAGGTCGGCGCCGAGGCGCTCCAGGAGGCCGCGCTCCAGGGCGGTGTGGACGTCCTCGTCGGCGATGGTGCCGACGAAGGAGCCGTCGGCGACGTCCGCCTCCAGCAGGTCGAGGCCCGCGAGCATACGGGTCAGCTCGTCCTCGGTGAGCAGGCCCGCCTTGTGCAGCACGCGCGCGTGGGCGCGGGAGCCGGCGATGTCGTACGGCGCGAGACGCCAGTCGAAGTGGACCGACGCGGACAGCTTCGCGAGGGCCTCGGCGGGGCCGTCGGCGAACCGGCCGCCCCAGAGCCGGACGTCACCGTTGTTGCTGCTCACAGCTACTACTCCTCGGGAGGGTGGGTGTACGTGTGCGGGTCACGCCAGGTCGCGCCGGGCGGCGATCGCGCACCCTCTAGTAGGCATAACTATGCAATGGACCGTATGTTTTGTCAACGCGAGGCACGGCGTCCCGCCTGCCGGTCCCGTGTGGGATCGATGGCGCCCTGCCTGCCGGTCCCGTACGGGATCGATGGCGTCCCGCCTGCCGGTCCCGCACGGGTTCGGGCCCGGGAACCGTCTCGGGCGCGACCGGGGGCGGGGGTGGGCGACCGGGGCTTGAGACGGCGGGGCTCCCCGGTAGTGGAGCGGGCAGAATGCCCGCCATGGGTAAGACATACGAACATATCGACGGGCGGCTGCGGGACTTCATCGAGGCGCAGCCGGTGTTCTTCACCGCGACCGCCCCGCTCTCCGGGGACGGGCACGTCAATCTGTCGCCCAAGGGGCGGCAGGGCACGCTCGTCGTGCTCGACGAACTGACCGTCGCCTATGTGGACTTCGGCGGCAGCGGCGCCGAGACCATCGCGCACCTGCGGGAGCCCGGCAACGGGCGCATCACGCTCATGTGGACCGCGTTCTCGGGGCCGCCGACCGTGGTGCGGGTCCACGGGCGCGGCGAGGCGGTGCTGCGGGACGACCCGCGGTGGGGCGAGCTGTTCGCCCGCTTCCCCGCCGAGGCCGTCGAGGGGCAGGGCAGCGCCCGGGCGATCATCCTGGTGCACGCGCGCCGGGTCAGCGACGCCTGCGGCTTCGCCGTCCCGCTGATGGAGTACCAGGAGGACCGGCAGCTCCACGCCGACTACTTCAACCGCAAGACGGACGAGGAGTTCAACGCGTACTGCGAGCGCAAGGTCGCCACCAGCCTCGACGGGCTGCCCGCGCTGCCGCTCCCGCTGCCGCCGCTTCTGCCCGCCGAATAGCCGCACAGCAGGGGCGGGGGTAGCGGCGCCCGCCTAGCGTCGCGGCCATGCGCACCCTTACTCGTCCTCGGCGCCGCCCTGCTCTCCCTCGGCGGCGTGCCCGCGCCCGTACCCGCGCCGCTGCCCGCGCGGATGGCGGACACCGGCGGGGGCTCGCAGCTGCTCACCGCCGAGGCCGCGGATCCCGACTCCACCACCGGCACGCTCACCTGGTGGGACCGGCGGGGTGGGCGGTGGGTGAAGGCGGGGTCCGCGCCCGCGCGTTTCGGCGCGAAAGGGCTCGCGGAGGGCGCCGGGCGGCGGCAGGGTACGAACACCACGCCCACCGGGATCTACCGGCTGCCGTACGCCTTCGGTGTGCGGGCCCGGCCCGCCGGGACCCGCTTCCGCTATGCCCGGGTCACCGAGCGCTCCTGGTGGTGCCAGGACAACGGCTCCCGCGCGTACAACCGCTGGGTCGAGGGGCTGCCCCGGGACTGCCGGGCGGCCGAGGCCGAGCACCTCGTCTCGTACGGCACGCAGTACGCGCACGCGCTCGTCATCGGCTTCAACTACGACCGTCCCGTGCGCGGCCGCGGGGCCGGGATCTTTCTGCACGTCAACGGGCGCGGGGCGACGGCCGGTTGTGTCTCCGTACCGGCGGACGCCCTGCGCGCGGTCCTCGCCTGGGTGGATCCCGCGCGCCGGCCGCACATCGCCGTCGGCACGCGGAGCGGTCCGACGGCGATCACGCGGTACTGACCGGCGTCGGGGTCAGCGGTCCTTCTGCGCCAGGCGCAGCAGGTGGTCGGCGAGTGCCTGGCCGCCCGTCGGGTCCCGGCTGATCAGCAGGAGGGTGTCGTCGCCCGCGATCGTGCCGAGGATCGCGTGGAGTTCGGCCTGGTCGATGGCCGACGCGAGGAACTGGGCCGCGCCCGGCGGGGTCCGCAGCACCACCAGGTTGGCGGAGGCCTCGGCGGCGATCAGCAGTTCGCCGGAGAGGCGACGCATGCGCTCCTCCTTGGCTGACTCGCCGAGCGGGGCCTGCGGGGTGCGGAAGCCGCCCTCGCTGGGCACCGCGTAGATCAGCTCTCCACCGGTGTTGCGGATCTTCACCGCGCCGAGCTCGTCGAGGTCGCGGGAGAGCGTCGCCTGAGTGACGCTCAGCCCGTCGTCCGCGAGGAGCTTGGCGAGCTGGCTCTGCGAGCGCACCGGCTGCCGGTTGAGGATGTCGACGATCCTGCGGTGGCGTGCGGTGCGGGTCTGCGGAACGGACGGCCCGCCGTGCTCGTTCTCCTGCGCGTCGGTCATCGTCGTCTCATTCTCCGGTTCGTCCTTGCCCGTTCGCCACGTCGAGGACTCCGGGGAGGGCCCGGAGGAAGGCGTCCGCCTCGGCGTCGGTGAGGACCAGCGGAGGCATGATCCGTACGACATCGGGGGCGGGCGCGTTCACCAGGAGGCCGGCGTCCTGAGCCGCCTGCTGCACCTGGGGTGCGAGGGGCTCGGTGAGCACGATACCCAGCAGGAGGCCCGCACCACGGACGTGGGAGACCAGCGGGTGGCCGAGACCCTCGATTCCCTGGCGCAGCCGCTCCCCGAGCGACTTGACGTGGTCGAGGGCCGCGTCGGCCCCGAGGGTGTCCAGGACGGCGAGTCCGGCGGCGCAGGCGATGGGGTTCCCGCCGAAGGTGGTGCCGTGGTGGCCGGGGCCGAAGAGCTCCGCGGCCGGGCCGAAGGCGACGGTCGCGCCGATCGGGAGGCCGCCGCCGAGGCCCTTGGCGAGGGTCACGACATCCGGCTGGACGCCTTCGTGGGCCTGGTACTCGAACCAGTGGCCGCAGCGGCCGATCCCGGTCTGCACCTCGTCGAGGACGAGGAGCGTGCCGGTGGCGCTCGTGATCTCCCGGGCGGCCTTGAGGTAGCCGGGGGGCGGGACGACGACGCCGTTCTCGCCCTGGATCGGCTCGATGATCACGAGGGCCGTGTCCTCGGTGACGGCGGCGCGCAGCGCTTCGGCGTCGCCGTACGGGACGTGCGTGACGTCACCGGGCAGCGGCAGGAAGGGCGTCTGCTTGCCGGGCTGGCCGGTGAGCGCGAGGGAGCCCATGGTCCGGCCGTGGAAGCCGCCCTGGGTGGCGACCATGTGGGACCGGCCGGTGAGCCGGCCGATCTTGAACGCGGCCTCGTTGGCCTCGGCACCCGAGTTGCAGAAGAAGACCTTGCCGGGCCGGCCGAATAGGCCGAGGAGCCGCTCGGCGAGGGCGACGGGCGGCTCGGCGACGAAGAGGTTGGAGACGTGGCCGAGGCTCTGGACCTGCCGGGTCACGGCCTCGACGATCGCCGGGTGCGCGTGACCGAGGGCGTTGACGGCGATGCCGCCGACGAAGTCGAGGTACTCCTTGCCGTCGGCGTCCCAGACCTTGGCGCCCTCACCGCGGACGAGGGGCAGCTGGGGGGTGCCGTAGTTGTTCATGAGGGAGCCCTGCCACCGCTGGGTCAGCTGCTCGTTGCCGGTGCCGCTCATCGGTCCCCCTGTCCGTCCGGCACGACCATCGTGCCGATGCCCTCGTCGGTGAAGATCTCCAGCAGGATCGAGTGCTGGACCCGGCCGTCGATCACGCGGGCCGTGGTGACCCCGTTCCGTACGGCGTGCAGGCAGCCCTCCATCTTGGGGACCATGCCGCTGGAGAGCTCGGGCAGCAGCTTCTCCAGCTGGCTCGCGGTGAGCCTGCTGATGACCTCGTCGCTGTGGGGCCAGTCCTCGTAGAGGCCCTCGACGTCGGTCAGGACCATCAGCGTCTCGGCACCCAGCGCCGCAGCGAGTGCCGCAGCCGCCGTATCAGCATTGACGTTGTAGACATGTCCGTCGTCCTGGGAGCGGGCGATGGAGGAGATGACCGGGATCCGGCCGTCCTCCAGGAGCGCCTCGATGGCGCCGGTGTCGATGGCGGTGATCTCACCGACCCGGCCGATGTCGACCGTCTCTCCGTCGATGACCGGCTGGTGCTTGGTGGCGGTGATGGTGTGCGCGTCCTCGCCGGTCATGCCGATGGCGAACGGACCGTGCTGGTTGAGCAGGCCGACGAGCTCGCGCTGGACCTGGCCGGCGAGGACCATCCGTACGACGTCCATGGCGTCCTCGGTGGTGACGCGCAGGCCGGCCTTGAACTCGCTGACGATGCCGTGCCGGTCGAGGGCGGCGCTGATCTGGGGGCCGCCGCCGTGCACGACGACCGGCTTGAGGCCGGCGTGGCGCAGGAAGACGACGTCCTGGGCGAACGCGGCCTTGAGGTCCTCGTCGATCATGGCGTTGCCGCCGAACTTGATGACGACGGTCTTGCCGTGGTGGCGGGTGAGCCAGGGCAGGGCCTCGATGAGGATCTGGGCCTTCGGCAGGGCGGTGTGCTTCCGCGCGGGGGTGTTGGGGTTGTCGGCCTTGGTCATGACGAGTACGCGCTGTTCTCGTGGACGTAGTCGGCGGTGAGGTCGTTCGCCCAGATGACGGCGGTCTCGGAGCCGGCGGCGAGGTCGGCGGTGATGGTGACCTCGCGGTAGCGCATGTCGACGAGCTCGCGGTCCTCGCCGACGGAGCCGTTCCTGCAGACCCACACGCCGTTGATGGCGACGTTCAGCCGGTCCGGGTCGAAGGCGGCCCGCGTCGTGCCGATGGCGGAGAGCACCCGGCCCCAGTTGGGGTCCTCGCCGTGGATGGCGCACTTGAGGAGGTTGTTCCGGGCGATGGAGCGGCCCACCTCGACGGCGTCGTCCTCCGTCGCGGCGTTGATCACCTCGATGCGGATGTCCTTGCTGGCGCCCTCGGCGTCGCCGATGAGCTGGCGGGCGAGGTCGTCGCAGACGGCCCGTACGGCCTCGGTGAACTCGTCCTGCGCGGGGGTCACGCCGGAGGCGCCGGAGGCGAGGAGGAGCACGGTGTCGTTGGTGGACATGCAGCCGTCGGAGTCGACCCGGTCGAAGGTGACGCGGGTGGCGCCCCGGAGGGCGCTGTCCAGGCCCTTGGCGTCGACGTCGGCGTCGGTGGTGAGGACGACGAGCATGGTGGCGAGGCCGGGGGCGAGCATGCCGGCGCCCTTGGCCATGCCGCCGACCGTCCATTCGCCCTTGGTGACCACGGAGGTCTTGTGGACGGTGTCGGTGGTCTTGATGGCGATGGCGGCCTTCTCGCCGCCGTGCTCGGAGAGCTCGCCCGCGGCCTTCTCGACGCCGGGGATGAGCTTGTCCATGGGGAGCAGGATGCCGATGAGGCCGGTGGAGGCGACGGCGACGTCGCCGGCGCCTACCTCCGCGCCCTCCGCGCCCTTGGCGCTCAGGACCTCGGCGACCTTCTCGGCGGTGGCGTGGGTGTCCTGGAAGCCCTGGGGGCCGGTGCAGGCGTTGGCGCCGCCGGAGTTGAGGACGACGGCGGTCAGTTCGCCGTCGGCGAGGACCTGCTGGGACCAGAGGACCGGCGCGGCCTTGACGCGGTTGGAGGTGAAGACTCCCGCGGCGGCGCGGCGGGGCCCGGTGTTGACCACGAGGGCCAGGTCCGGGTTGCCGTTCTGCTTGATTCCGGCAGCGATGCCCGCCGCCGTGAATCCCTTCGCTGCGGTCACGCTCACGGCGCAACTCCAATCGTGGAAAGTCCGGTGTCCTCGGGAAGGCCCAGGGCGATGTTCATGCTCTGCACCGCACCGCCCGCGGTGCCCTTGGTGAGGTTGTCGATGGCGCTGATGGCGATGATCCGGTTCGCGGCCGCGTCGTACGTGACCTGCACCTGAACGGCGTTGGAACCGTAGACGGACGCCGTCGCCGGCCACTGCCCCTCGGGCAGCAGGTGGACGAAGGGCTCGTCGGCGAAGGCCTTCTCGTACGCGTCCCGTACGGACTCGGCGGTGACGCCCGGCTTCGCGGCGGCCGTGCAGGTGGCGAGGATGCCTCGGGGCATCGGGGCCAGGGTCGGCGTGAAGGAGACGGTGACCCGCTCCCCCGCCGGACCGCTGAGGTTCTGGATCATCTCGGGGGTGTGGCGGTGGCCGCCGCCGACGCCGTACGGCGACATGCTGCCCATGACCTCGCTGCCGAGGAGGTGGGGCTTGGCGGCCTTGCCCGCGCCGGAGGTCCCGGAGGCGGCGACGATCACGGCCTCGGGCTCGGCGAGACCGTTCTCGTACGCGGGGAAGAGCGCGAGCGAGACGGCGGTGGGGTAGCAGCCGGGCACCGCGATGCGCTTGGACCCTTCGAGGGCGGCGCGGGCACCGGGCAGCTCGGGAAGCCCGTAGGGCCAGGTCCCGGCGTGCGGGGAGCCGTAGTACGTCTCCCAGTCGGCGGGGTCCTGGAGCCGGAAGTCGGCGCCCATGTCGACGACGAGGACGTCGGGGCCGAGCTGCTCGGCGACGGCGGCCGACTGTCCGTGCGGCAGGGCCAGGAAGACCACGTCGTGCCCGGCGAGCTCCTCGGCGGCGGTCGGCGCGAGGACGCGGTCGGCGAGCGGGAGCAGGTGGGGCTGGAGGGCGCCGAGCTTCTGGCCCGCGTTGGAGTGGCCCGTCAGGGTGCCGATCTCGACGTGGGGGTGGGCGAGAAGGAGGCGCAGGAGTTCTCCGCCCGCGTATCCGCTCGCACCCGCGACCGCTGCTCGTACCTTCATCGAAACCCTCCTCATAGATGGCATGACTATACGTGCGTCCGCAGTTTTATGCAACGACGGTCATCGGCCACGCGCGGTGGCCGGTTACCCTCTCCGCCGTGAAAGAGGCGGTCCCACCAGGGCCGCAGGGGAGGAACAGAACATGACGGTGACGACTGACGTCGCCCAGGGGGCCGAGCCGCAGTGCCCCGAGTGCGGGACACCGGTGACGGGCGGAGGGCGGTACGTCGCCTGGTGCGCCGCGTGCGAGTGGAACGTCGATCCCGAGGTACGCGACGAGGAGTCGCCGGGACGGATCGAGCGGATGCGACGGGGGCTCGCGCGGCGCTACGGGGAGCAGCTGTTCGACGAGCTCGGCGCCGCCGACCGCGACGGCGATCGCGACCGCGATACCGGTAGCGACGGCCATGGCGGTGGCGACGGCGACGGTGGGCGGACCGGCGGTGCGGCGGCCGGGCTGCGGCCGCGGCGCGGGGCGGCCGGGGCGCTCGCCACGGCGCTCGCGCTCACCGTCCACGGCGTCACGCTGGCGATGCTCGCGGTCGGGGTGTGGCTGGTCGTGGCGGGGTGGGGCACGAGCGCCCTGCCCGTGCTCGGCGGGTTCCTGCTCCTCGTGGCGTTCGTGCTGCGGCCCCGTTTCGACAGCCTCGCGAAGGTCGAGGACCGGCTGCCGGTGCTGCGCCGGGATGACGCGCCGAAGCTCTTCGCCCTGCTCGACGAGGTCGCTGCGAGCGCCGGAACCACCGGCGTACGGGCCGTGGTGATCGACGCCGACACCAACGCCTCGGTCAGCGCGTACGGCATCCGGCAGCACCGGGTGCTCCACCTCGGGCTCGGCCTGTGGCAGACGCTGTCGCCGCAGGAGCGGATCGCGCTCCTGGGCCACGAGTTCGGGCACTACGCCCACGGGGACACCCGCCACTCCCTGGTCGTCGGCAACGCCTTCCGTTCGCTGTCGACCTGGCGCTACGCCCTGGCGCCCGAGCCCGCCGACGGCCTCATGGGGCACTTCGTGAACCTGGTGACCGCGCTGCCCCGCCTGCTCGTCGAGGGCGTCGTCGTCCTCCTGGACCAGCTGACCCTGCGCGGCTCGCAGCGCGCCGAGTACCTGGCCGACTCGACCGCCGCCCGCGCCGCGGGGACGGAGGCGGCGGCCGGCCTGATGGACCGGCTCCTCGTCTCCGACGGCGTCACCGGTGAACTGCGCCGAGAGGCCGTGGCGGCGCGGACCCGGATCGGGGGCGCACGCCGGGACGATCCGGCCGAGGGGCTGTGGGAGCGGCTCGCCGCCCACGCGGCGTCCGTGCCAGAGCACGAGTACGAGCGTCTGCGCCGGGTCGCGGAGCGGCGCGGGCACAGCGTGGACTCCACGCACCCGCCCACCCATCTGCGCCACCGCCGGCTCACCGGCGGCGAGCGGCGCGAGGCCCTGATCGTCCTGGACGCGCCGCGGGCGGCGGAGGTCGACGCGGAGCTCGCGGACGCCCGTCGGGTCATCGCCCGTGAGGTCGTACGGGGGTAGGCGGCCGGCGTCGCGTGCGGGGGCGGGAGCCGGAGGGCCTGCAGCGGGGGCCGTGTCAGGAGCCGTGTCACATCCGGGGGCGTCCTCGCGTCAACGCGGTGACGGAACCGACGAGGAGTGAGGCCCCATGCACGACGACACATTGCTCACCGCTCTGACCAGGTGCTTCGACGCCGATCAGGAGCAGCTGCGGGGCGTGGCCCTGCGGATGACGGGGTCGCGGGCCGAGGCCGAGGACGTGCTCGCGGCCGTGCGGGCGGAGCTCGGGCGGGACGGCGCGGTGGCCGTACGGAGCTGGCTGGCGGCCCATGTGGGGCAGGCGTGCGTACGAGGCGTCCAGGAGCGGGTGGCGGCGGGGCGGACGAGGCCCGGGGGCTTCGAGAGCGGGGGTGTCGGGAGCGAGGAACACCGGAGCGAGGGCCTCGGGAGCGAGGGCTTCGCGAGCGGGGACGGGGGTGGAGGCCGTGCGCTCGGTGGCCTTGCCGGGGCGGACGCCGTGTGGCTCGCGCTGCTCGTGGTCCTGGAGTCCTTCGGGGCCGAGGAGCGGCTCGCGTACGTCCTTCACGACCTGTTCGGGCTGCCGCCGTACGAGACCGCGCGGGTCACCGGCGGCTCCCCCGTGGACGCGGCGCGGCGTGCCCGGCGCGTCCGGGAGCGGCTCCGGGGCGGCGGGGCGGCGCGTACCGACGGTGATCCGGGGCGGCAGCGGGCGGTGGTGGAGCGGTTCCTGGCGGCGGCACGCGCGCGTGACGCCCGCGCGCTGGCCGCGCTGCTCGCCCCGGATGCCGTGGCGTTCTCCGAGCGCGGGCCGGTCCACGGCGCCCCGGCCGTCGCGGAGGCGGCCGCCGCCTTCGCCCGCCTCGCCGACGTGGCGAGGCCCGCGCTGATCGACGGGTCCGTCGGGCTCGTCGCCTTCGTGGCCGGCGTCCCGGTCTCCGCGGTGGCGTTCGCGCTCCGGCACGACCGGATTGCCGTCCTCGACATCACCACGGGGGACGAGCGTGTGCGCGCCCTTGACCTGGCCTTTCCTGACGGGTGAGAGGGGGCGGGGTCCGCGCCGGGGCGAAATTCCGGTGCGGCGGGGTGCCCGCTCCCGTAGCCTGGACGGATGTCTACGCCCCGAATCTCCTAGCTGCGGACCCACACCCACGCCACCCGTGTGTCCCTCAGCTGTTTCGGAGCGTTATCCCATGATCACCGTTCGTGGTGCCGACGTGCGCGTCGGCGCCCGGCTCCTGCTGTCCGGCGTCTCCTGCCACATCGGCCCCGGCGACCGGATCGGCCTCGTCGGCCGCAACGGCGCCGGCAAGACCACCCTGCTCGACACCCTGGCCGGGCTGCACGCCCCGGCCGCCGGCACCGTCACCCGTACCGGCAACGTCGGCCATCTCCCGCAGGACTCGCGGGCCGCCGACCCGGCCGTGTCCGTCACCGACCGGATCCTCTCCGCGCGCGGTCTCGACCGGGCCGTCCGGCGCCTCGCGGAGGCGGCCCGCCGGCTCGGCGAGGCGTCCGACGCGCGGGCGCTCGCCGCCTACGACCGGGCCGAGGCCGCGTTCGAGGCGGGTGGCGGGTACGCGGCCGAGGCGGAGGCGGCCCGGGTCGCCGCCGGGCTCGGCCTGCCCGCCGAGGTGATGGACCGGCCCGTCGGCCGGCTGTCCGGCGGGCAGAAGCGCCGGGTCGAGCTGGCCAGGATCCTCTTCGCCGGTCACGGCCCGGAGGACACCCTGCTCCTCGACGAGCCGACCAACCACCTGGACGCCGACTCGATCGGCTGGCTGCGCGCCTTCCTGACCGCCCACCGGGGTGGCCTGGTGCTGATCAGCCACGACGTCCGGCTCCTCGCCGACACCGTCAACCGCGTCTTCCACCTCGATCCGCAGCGCGCCGCGCTCGACGTCCACAACACCGGCTGGCGGGCCTACCTCGCCCAGCGGGAGGCCGACGAGCGGCGCCGGGTGCGCGAGCGGGCCAACGCCCAGCGGAAGGCGGCCTCCCTGCACGCGCAGGCGGAGCGCATGAAGTCCCGGGTCGCGACGGCGACGACGGCGCGCAGCATGGCGCGCCGGGCCGACCGGATGCTTGCCGGGCTCGACCCCGCGCGCCAGGCCGAGCGGGTCGCCCGCATCCGGCTGCCCGAGCCCGCGCCCTGCGGCCGCATGCCCCTGGGTGCGGTCTCGCTGACCAAGGCGTACGGGGGACGCCCCGTCGTCGACGGAGTGGACCTGGCGGTCGACCGGGGCAGCCGATTGGTCGTCCTCGGGCTCAACGGAGCCGGGAAGACGACGCTGCTGCGGCTCCTAGCCGGGGCGGAGACGCCCGACGCGGGACGGGTCGTGCGCGGCCACGGCCTGCGCCTGGGGTACTTCGCCCAGGAGCACGAGACGCTGGACCGGGGCCGTACCGTCCGGGAGAACCTCGCGGCGGCCGCGCCGCACCTGACGGACGGTGAGGTACGGGCGGTCCTCGGCGCCTTCCTGTTCCGGGGCGACGACGCCGACAAACCGGCCGGGGTGCTCTCCGGCGGCGAGAAGACCCGGCTGGCGCTGGCCGCCCTGGTCCACTCCGGCGCCAACGTGCTGCTCCTCGACGAGCCGACGAACAACTTGGACCCCGCGTCCCGCGACGAGGTCCTGGCGGCCCTGGGCACCTACCCGGGCGCGATCGTGATGGTCACGCACGACGTGGGCGCCATCGACGCGCTGCGCCCGGAGCGGGTCCTGCTGCTCCCGGACGCGGACGAGGACCTTTGGAGCGAAGAGTACCGGGAGCTCGTCACCCTGGCGTGACGGGGAGGGCCCCGGGCGGCAGGGCGCCGGGCTGCGGGGCGCTGCGCGCCGCCAGTTCGTCGCGCTGTCGCGTCAGGCGGGCGATCTCCGCGTCGAGGGCCGCGATCCGGTGGCTGACGACCGGGGACGCCCGGAAGCAGACGCCCTCCGGGACCTGCCGGGCGCGGATCGTCGCCGCGTCGAGCAGCGGCAGGCGGTCCACGCAAGCGCGGACGTCCTCGACCGTCAGCCCGAGGGAGAGGAGTTCGCGCACGACCCGGACGCGCGCGACGTCGTCCGGACCGTAGCGCCGCTGACCGGTGGCGGTGCGGTCCGGCGGCGGGAGGAGGCCCCGCTGCTCGTAGAAGCGCAGGGCTCGGGGTGTGGTCCCCGCCGCTGCCGCCGCGTCACCGATCCGCATCCCGGCTGCCCCCGTCGTCACATTGGTCCCCTTCGCGGCCGCCGTCAGGGCAACTCGACGACGACCGTGCCGAGATGACGCCCCTCCATCACCTCACGCAACGCCTCGGCGGCGCGTTCCATGCCCGCCACCCTGACGTGCGGGAAGGTGATCTCGCCGGCGCGGAGCCAGTCGCCGAAGCGGGTCCGCCACTCCTCCCCCGTCTCCGGGTGGTCGAGGGGGCTGAAGCCGCGCAGTGTGATCCGCTTGAGGATGAGCGGGTACGCGTCGAGCTCCACGCGCGCGCTGGTGCCCGTTCCGCGCGGGTCGAGCTGGCCGGAGAGCGCGCCGACGAGCACGAACCGGGCACCGGGGCGGGCGGCGTCCGCCGCCGCGCTCAGCTGCTCGCCGCCGACGTTGTCGAGGAGTACGTCGATGCCTTCGGGCGCGGCCGCGGCGAGCTGCTCGGCGAAGGGGACGTCCGTGCCCCGGACGACGGCCGCGTCGTAGCCGAGTTCGGCGACGAGCCGCTCGGCCTTGGCGCGCGTCCCGGTGCTGCCGATGACCCGGCCCGCGCCGAGGAGCCGGGCGATCTGTCCGGCCATCGTCCCGACGGCACCGGCGCCGCCGGTCACGAGGACCGTGTCCCCTGCGCGTACCTCCACGCCCCGGGTGAGGGCCGCGTACGCCGTCCAGCCCTGGGAGAGGTGCGCGACCGGGTCGGGCAGCGCCTCGCCGAGGGGGGTGCAGGAGGCGGCCGGCACGCGCGCGTACTCGCGCCAGCCCTGCCAGTGGGAGACGAGGTCCCCGGCCCGCAGGCCCGTGCCGGGAGCCGCCGACACGACCTCTCCGACGGCCGCGCCGAAGAGGGGATCACCCGGGTCGATGCCGGGGAACGGCGCGCCCGGGACCCCTCCCCCGATGAGGGTCCGCAGCGCGGCGGAGACCACGAACCAGCGGTTCCTGACGAGGACTTCGTCCGGAGCGGTCGGCTCGGGGAGCGGGGTGCGGACGAGGTCGAGGTGCTCGGGCCCGGGGAGGCCACTGCCGGGTCGGGTGCGCAGCCGGATCTCGCGGTGGGTGGTCATGAGGCGCTCCGGAGGGAGGGTCGGTCAGGTCGCCGGGACCGTAAACCCTGACCCGCGCGTCAGGGTCAAGTCCGGGGCCGGGGAGGGTGACCCCGGAGGGACTGACGCCCGGGATCCGCCTAGCCTGAAGGCATGATCATCGATGCGCGGACCCATGTACGGATCGCCCGCCCCTCGCGGGACCTCGCCGCCGCCGAGCGGTTCTACGTCGACGGGCTCGGGCTCGACGTGCAGTGGCGGACCACTGCCCGCGAGCCCGGCGAGCACGACCTCCTGATGGTCGGCCCGGCCGGCGGGGGCTGGCATTTCGAGCTGACCCGCGACCCCGACCACCCGGTGGAGCCGGCCCCGACCGTCGAGGACCTGTTCGTCGTCTACCTCGGCGCGCCCGTGGAGGAGCAGCAGATAGAGCGGCTGCTCGCGGCGGGCGGTACGCGCATACCCGCCCACAACCCGTACTGGGACGAGTACGGCGTCACCGTCGCCGACCCCGACGGCTACCAGCTCGTCCTCTGCTCCCGCACCTGGGGCTGACGCCTCAGGCGGTGTCGTCCCGGTCGGGCTGGCGGACGGCCCGGATGACCACGAACTTCGGGTCGCTCGCGACGAGCTCGCTGTTGCCGAAGATGCGGCGGAGGGTCACGTGGTAGCCGAGGTGGCGGTTGCCGACGACCCACAGTTCGCCGCCCGGCCGCAGCGCGCGCCGCGCTTCGGTGAACATGCGGCGGGCCGTGCGGTCGGTGGTGGCCTGGTGGCTGTGGAACGGCGGGTTGTTGAGGACGAGGTCGACCGAGCCGGCGGGCAGGTCCGAGAGCCCGTCGCCGACGAGGAACTCGGCCTTGCGTCCTTCGCCCACGTGGGTGCGGAAGTTCTCCTCGGCCGAGGCGACCGCCTGGTACGACTCGTCGGTGAAGACCAGTTCCGCGTCGGGTTCGTGGAGGGCGATGGCGAGGCCGACCACGCCGTTGCCGCAGCCGAGGTCGGCGACGCGGGCCCGGCCGAGGTCGCCCGGCAGGTTCGCGAGCAGGAAGCGGGTGCCGATGTCGAGGCGGTCCGCGCAGAAGACGCCGGCGTGGTTGGTGACGGTCAGCCCGGGGAGGCCGGGCGCGGGGGTGTCCGCCGGGAGGGCGTACCGGTGCGGCCAGGGGTTCGGGCGCGGGACGAGGCCGGACTCGGGCGTGGTGTGGATCAGCCGGGCCTTCTTCACCGCGAGGGAGGTGCGGGTGGTCCCGAGGATCCGCTCGAAGAGGCGGAGGGTGGAGGTGTGGATGTCCTTGACCATGCCGGTGCCGACGATCACGGTGCCCTCGTGCACGGCGGGTGCGAGCCGGTGCAGCTGGTCCTCCAGGAGCGCGAGGCTCTTGGGGACGCGGACGAGGAGGACGTCGATCCGCTCGGGCGGCGGGTCCTGGGTGGTCAGCAGCCGGACGGCGTCCGGGGCGGCCCCGGCGCGCGCGAGGTTGGCCCGCGTGGCCTGCCGACCGAGGTAGGAGTCGGAGATCTGGACGAGCTCGCCGGTCCCGGCGGCCTGGAGTGCGGTGACGAGGGCTCCCCAGCGGTCGCCGAGGACGGCGACGGTGCCGGACAGGTCGGTACCGCTCTCGGCCAGATGGCCCAGGAGGTACTCGTCGGACGCGTCCCAGGCCCGCAGCGGATCGCGCGGGTCCTCGGGATGACGGGTCAGCGTGAAGGCGCCCCATGACGTGGTCAAACGGTTCATCGTGCCCTCAGGCTAGCCGGTCGCGGCCCCGCGTGCGGACCTACGGAGTCGGCGTCCGCCGGCTGGGGAGGTGCAGGACCGGCCGGGCCGGGACCGCCGGAGGGGGCGGCTCCCAGGTCAGCGGAGGGCCGCGTCGAGGTGGAGGTGCCAGAGGCCGGGGCGGCCGGTGAGGGTGACGGTGGAGAGGGGGCGGACGTCGACGTTCCAGTACGTGGCGGGCGGGGCCTTCAGGGCGTACACGAGTGCGGCCCGGACGACGGAGGGTTCGGCGACGGCGACGATGGAGCAGTCCTCGGCGGGGCGGGTGTCGAGCCAGCCCCCTATGCGGGTGATGAAGGCGAGGAGCGGTTCCCCACCGTGCGGGGCGGCGCGGGCGTCGGTGAGCCAGGCGTCGACGGCGGCCGGTTCGAGGGCGGCGACCTCGGCGAGGGTGAGCCCGCGCCAGCGGCCCATGTCGCACTCGCGCAGCGCGGGCTGGGCGAGCGGCGCGTAGCCGAGGGCGGTGCCGGTGGCGCGGCTGCGCGGGGTCGGGGAGCAGTAGCGGAGTTCGGCCGCGCCGAGCGGGATGAGCGCGGGCGCGGCGACCTGCACCTCGTACCAGCCGGCCTCGTCGAGCGGCCGGTCGTCGTCGAAGCGTTCGGCGAGCAGGGAGGAGCTGCGTGCCGCCGCGACGAGCGTGACCCGAAGACTCATGGCCGCGATCGTGAGGCCGGTGGCCTCCCAGGTCAAGGGGTCATTTCCCGGGACCGGAGGGGCGCCGGGTCACTGCTGCCCGAGAGCCATCCACTTGTCCGGATTCTGCAGTGGCGTGAAACCGACCTTCTCGTACACGCCGTGCGCGTCGGCGGTGGCGAGCAGGATGCGGCGCAGTCCGTGCGGTGCGAGGTGGTCGCGGACGGCGGCCACGAGCGCGGTGCCGAGGCCGGTGCCGCGGGCCTGCGGGTCGACGTAGACGTCGCAGAGCCAGGCGAAGGTGGCGTAGTCGGTGACGATGCGCGCGTACGCGGCCATCTCGCCGCTCTCGCGGTGGTAGGCGCCGAAGTTGAGCGAGCCCGCGATGGCCGCGTCCTGCTTCTCCCGAGGTCGGCCGAGGGCCCAGTAGGCGTCCGTGGAGAGCCAGTGGTGGACGCGGGCCGCGTCGATCCGGGCGGGGTCGGCTGAGATCTCGTACGCCCCGTGCATGACGGTGGCGCCGGAGGGGGCGGATGCGGTGCCGGAATTCATGGCCGCAGCGTCGCAGGGGGCGCGGGAAGTTGTCAGGTGAATTTGCCACGCGGGGGAAGCGTGGTGCGGCCGGTCCGGGCCTCCGCCCGGACCGGGTCCGCGGCTCAGGCCGTGAGTTCGTCGACCGCCGCCCGCAGGCGGCGCACGCCCTCCACGATCTCGATGGGGCCCGCCACACCCGCGAAACTCAGCCGGATGTGTCCGGCGGGGGGTTCGGCGCAGAAGTAGGGGCGGCCGGGGGCGACGGCGACGCCGGCGCGCAGGGCGGTGGCGAGGAGCGCGGCCTCGGGCACGGAGTCGGGGAGGCGGAGCCAGAGGTGGTAGCCGCCGGAGGGGACGCGGGGCAGGGCGAAGTCGGGGAGCTGGAGGGCGACGGCGGTGGTCATGACCTCCCGGCGGTTCCTGAGCTCCTGGGAGACGGCCCGGAGGTGGCGGTGCCAGGCCGGGGAGCCGACGAGTTCGAGGGCGGCCTCCTGGAGGGGCCGGGGGACGAAGAAGCTGTCGACGACCTGGATGGCGCGCAGGCGTTCCAGGACGGGGCCGCGGGCGGCGAGGGCGCCGACGCGCAGGCTCGGCGAGGTGGGCTTGGTCAGCGAGCAGACGTGGACGACGACACCGTCGGGGTCCTCGGCGGCGAGCGTCGCGGGGAGCGGCCCCGCGTCGTCGTGGACGAGGCGGCGGGCGAAGTCGTCCTCGACGACGAAGGCGCCTGCGGCGCGGGCGATGCGGACGACCTCCCGGCGCCGTTCCGGTGGGAGCGCGGTGCCGGTCGGGTTCTGGAAGAGCGGCTGGCAGACGAAGACCCGGGCCCCGGTGGCACGGAAGGCGGCTTCGAGGAGGTCGGGGCGGACCCCGTCGGCGTCGGCCGGTACGGGGACGGGGCGGAGTCCGGCGGCGCGGGCGACGGCGAGCATGCCGGGGTAGGTGGGCGACTCGACGAGCACGGGGGTGCCGGGCGGGGCGAGGGCGCGCAGGGCGGTGGTGATGGCGGACTGGCCGCCCGCGGTGATCAGCACCTCGGCGGCGGTGACGCTGCCGCCGATCTCGCGGGCGAACCACTCGCGCAGCTCGGGCAGGCCGTCGGTGGGCGGCCGGCTCCAGGCCCCGGGGCGGCGGCCCGCCCGGGCGAGGGCGGCGGCGAGGGCCCGCTCGGGCTGGAGGGAGGAGTGGAGGTAGCCGCCGTTGAACTCGATCACTCCGGGCGGCGGCGCGGACAGGGTGACGAGGACGCCGGAGGCGTCGACGGCCCGGGGGACGAGTTCGGTGGCGGTGTCGGCGCTGAGCGCGAGCTCCTGCCAGGAGGTGTCCCCCGCCACGGGGGTGGTGCGCGGCTCGGCACGGAAGGCGCCGGAGCCGGGGCGGGTGACGACGAGCCCTTCGGCGGCGAGCTGGGCGAGGGCTCGGGTGACGGTGACCGGGGAGACGCGGTAGCGCTCGACGAGCGCCCGGCTCGACGGCAGCTTTCCACCAGGTGAGTAGCGGTTGAGCTCCGTCTTCAGGGATTCTGCCAGTTCCGCCACACTGCTACGCTCATGCATGAGACCACAGGATAGCGCTACTGCCACCACCACGATAGCGGTCACGGCCACCGGGGGAAGCACTTCCCCCCGGGCCGGGGGCGCCCCGGACGCCGCGGTCAGCGGCCGGACCGCCCTCGCTCCCCGGAGCAGCGGCACCCTGCTCGCCCTCCTCGGCGTGGTCTCCTTCTCGCTGACCTTCCCGTCGACCGTCTGGGGCCTGGAGAGCTTCGGCCCCTGGTCGCTGGTGGCCGTGCGCTCCACGCTCGCCGCGCTCATCGCCGGTACGTTCCTCCTCGTCGGCCGGGTGCCGCTGCCGGAGCGCCGCCACTGGGCCGGCCTGGCCGTCGTCGCCGGCGGTGTCGTGATCGGCTTCCCGCTCCTGACCACGCTCGCCCTGCAGACCTCCACCACCTCGCACGCCGCCGTCGTCGTGGGCCTGCTGCCGCTCACCACGGCGACGTTCGCCGCGATCCGGACCGGGCGGCGCCCGTCCCGTACCTTCTGGTCCGCCGCGATCTCGGGGGCCGTCGTGGTGATCGCCTTCACGCTCCAGCAGAGCGGCGGCGCGGTGTCCACGGGCGACCTGTACCTCTTCGGGGCGCTGCTCGTGTGCGCCGCCGGCTACACGGAGGGCGGCCGGCTCGCTTCGCTCATGCCGGGCTGGCAGGTCATCGGCTGGGCCCTGGTCCCCTGCCTGCCGCTGATGGCGGTCGCCTCGGCCGTATCGCTGTCCGTCGAGCCGGTCCACCTCACCGCCCACGGCGTCATCGGCCTGGTGTGGGTGGCCGTCGGCTCCACGTTCTTCGGCCTGTACGTCTGGTACCGGGGCATGGCCGAGATCGGCATCCCGAAGGCCAGCCAGCTCCAGCTCGCCCAGCCGCTCCTCACGCTGATCTGGTCGGTCTTCCTGCTCGGCGAGAGCCTGCCGCTCGCCGCCCCGCTCGCCGCCGTCGGGGTGCTCGTCTGCATCGCGGTCACCCAGCGGGCGAAGGGCTGACGCGACGGATCAGGGTGATCCGGGTCACAATGGCAGACAGAGGCCCCGAGTAGGACAGGCGCGTTCGCGAGGAGGTCACCCCGATGCAGGCGAGTGTGGGCGACAAGCTGCTGGTGCACGGCCGCACCGTCGGTCATCACGACCGTACGGCCGAGGTTCTGCAGGTACTGGGGGAGAACGGCACTCCCCCGTACCGCGTGAAATTCGACGACGACGGTCACGAGGCCCTGATGTCGCCGGGCCCCGACACCGTCGTACGCCATCACCCGGAGGCGGAGGCCCGCTGAGCCCCCTCCTTCGGCGGACGGACCCTGGTCGGGTAGTGATCGGCCACCACGGCGGCCATCGCCCCGGCCCGGTCCGTGGCGACCTCCTTCGCCGCGAAGAAGCAGTGCCCGCCGACCGACCCGTACCCGGCGGCGAGCTCCAGGTGGCGTGACAGCTCCTTCGGGTCCTGCCAGGGCGGCGGCTGGGCGGGGTCGCCCGCCTTGTAGAGCGCCTCGCCGATGTACAGGCCGACACCTGTCCCGCGGACGACCGCGTCCCACCAGGGCAGCAGCTTCGCGTAGTCGGCGGCGGGCAGCCCGATGTTCCAGTACAGCTGCGGGACGACGTGGTCGATCCAGCCCTCCCGGATCCAGGTGCGGGTGTCGGCGTACAGGTCGTCGTACGTCTGGACTCCGGCGCGGGTGTCCGAGCCCTCCGGGTCCGTGGCGATGTTCCGCCACACGCCGAAGGGGCTGATCCCGAAGGCCACGGGCTTCCGCTTCCTGGTCTCCCTGATCCGGGCGGACATCTCGGAGACCAGCAGATCGATGTTGTTCCGCCGCCAGGACGCCTTGTCGGGAAAGTCACCGCCGTACCGCGCGTACGCCTCGTCGTCGGCGAAGACCTGCCCGGCCACCGGGTACGGGTAGAAGTAGTCGTCCCAGTGCACGGCGTCGATGTCGTACCGGCTCAGCGCGTCCAGCATCGCGTCCTGGACGAAGCTGCGGACCTCCGGCAGGCCCGGGTTGTAGTACAGCTTCCCGCCGTACGGCAGCACCCAATCGGGATGGATCCGGGCCGGGTGGTCGGCGACGAGCCGGGTCGGATCCGTGTGATTCGCCACGCGGTACGGGTTGAACCAGGCGTGCAGTTCGAGCCCCCGCGCGTGGGCCTCCTCGACGGCCGTGCCCAGCGGGTCCCAGCCCGGGTCGCGGCCCTGCGTACCGGTCAGGCACTGTGCCCACGGCTCGTACGGCGAGGGCCACAGGGCGTCGGCGGTCGGCCGGACCTGGAGGACCACCGTGTTGAGGCGGCGCTCGACGGCCGTGTCGAGGTGGGCGAGGAGCTCGGCGCGCTGTTCCCCGGCGGTGAGGCCGGACCGGGAGGGCCAGTCGCGGTTGGCGACCGTGGCCACCCACATGCCGCGGAACTCGCGCCGCCGGTGCGGCCGCTTCCGGCCCGGGGCCGCGGCGGCGGCCACCGCCGTCTCCCCCGTCGCCACCGCCGTCTCCCCCGCTGTCGCTCCCGTCACCACGAGCGCCGCCCCGGTGGCACCGGCCACGAACCCTCTTCTGCCGATAGGCCGCACTTGTACCCCTCCTCTGTCGGATACGTCACACGCACCCGGACAGCATGCCCGGCCCGGACGATCGATCATCGGTTAATGAGCGGTAACGTCGTGGGGTCGAGGCGGACGCACCGGAATCACACGGGGGCCCGCCGCCAGAGAAGAGCGAAAGGCACGAGGTGACGGACTCCATGGCCGACATTGAGCGCGTCGGAGTGGTGGGTTGCGGCCAGATGGGCGCGGGCATCGCAGAGGTGTGTGCCCGGAGCGGCCTTGAGGTGAAGGTCGCCGAGACCACCGGCGAAGCGCTGGAGCTCGGCCGCACACGGCTCTACAACTCGTTGTCGAAGGCCGCCGAACGCGGCAAGATCAGCGAGGAGGAGCGGGACGCGACGCTCGCGCGCCTCAGCTTCACCACCGACCTGGGCGAGTTCGCCGACCGCGACCTCGTGATCGAGGCGGTCGTGGAGAACGAGCAGGTCAAGACCGAGATCTTCCAGGTGCTCGACCAGGTGATGACCCGGCCCGACGCCATCCTGGCCTCGAACACCTCCTCCATCCCGCTGGTCAAGCTGGCCGTGGCGACCTCCCGCCCCGACCATGTCATCGGCATCCACTTCTTCAACCCGGCCCCGGTGCAGAAGCTCGTCGAGCTGATCCCGGCCCTCACCACCTCCGAGGGCACGATCAGCCGTGCGCAGGCCTTCGCCGAGAAGGCGCTGGGCAAGCACGCGATCCGCGCGCAGGACCGCTCCGGCTTCGTCGTCAACGCCCTGCTCGTGCCGTACCTGCTCTCCGCGATCCGGATGTTCGAGTCGGGCATCGCGAGCCGCGACGACATCGACAACGGCATGGAGTTCGGCTGCGCCCACCCGATGGGCCCGCTGAAGCTCTCCGACCTCATCGGTCTGGACACGATCGCCTCGATCGCCGACTCGATGTACGCCGAGTTCAAGGAGCCGCTGTACGCCGCTCCCCCGCTGCTCCAGCGCATGGTGGACGCGGGCCGGCTCGGCCGGAAGACGGGCTCGGGCTTCTACCCGTACTCCTGATCTCCCCCGAACACCGGACGGCCCGTACACACGCACAGGTACGGGCCGTCCGGCATGTCACGGCGACACTCCTTCCCCGGGCGTCAGCCGAGGCGCAGATGGTGGAGCATGAGCAGCCCGGCGGCCATGTTGGCGGCCGGGATCTCGCCGCGGCGGATCATGTCGGGCACCTGTTTGAGCGGGATCCACGCCCGCCGTGAGGACTCGAACGCGTCCTCGGGCGGACCGGTGTACGTGGCCCGTTCCGCCCAGTAGAGGTGGTGGCGGGCATCGGTGAGGCCGTTCGACGGCTCGACGGTGAGGAGATGGCGCAGCGGCCCCGGCCGCCAGCCGGTCTCCTCCTCCATCTCGCGGGCGGCGGCCTTCTCGATGTCCTCCCCGTCCTCGACGACGCCGGCGGCCAGCTCCCAGCCCCAGCTGTCGGTGATGAAGCGGTGGCGCCAGAGCATCAGGACTTCGTCGGCCTCGTTGACGACGGTCGCGACGGCGACCGGGCGGAGCCGGATCAGATAGTGGTCGAGGTGGCGGCCGTCCGGGAGTTCGACGTCCGCGAGGTTCACCTGGAACCAGCGATTCTCATAGACAGAGCGTTCGCTCAGTTTCGTCCACTGCACGTTCTTGCCACCTTCCGACTGGTCGGTGCTTGTTTGGTGGCAATATCGCAGCAGTTGGCGGTCTACAGGGGAACGCGCAACGCTCCGTCGATGAGAGCCGCCGCGTCCCGGGCGTCGACTCCGCCGCTCGCGAGGAGATGCTCCCGCACCTGCCGCAGCCGGTCCCGCAGCCGCCGCGACTCCATCCCCCGGGCCCGCTCGGTCATCTCCACCGCCGTGCGCGCCGCCCCGTCGGCCTCGCCCCGCCGCAGCTCGATCTGGCACAGCATGGCCAGCCGGTGCACGCGGCCCCGGTCGTGCGAAGGCGTCCGGACCGCCGCCGAGGCGTGCTCGTGGGCCGCAGGAAGATCACCCAGACTGAGCAGGGCCTCCGCGACCTGCACGTTGACGAGTCCCGGCTGGACGTACCCCGTCTCGGCGGGCTCCGCTCCCGGACTGATCCGCTCCGCCTCCGCCTCCGCCCGCCGGATGCAGGCCAGCGCCGCCGCGCCGTCGCCCAGATGCGCGTACGCCTTCGCCTGCATCGCCGTCAGATCGGCGGCGAGCGCCGGGGTGATCTGCCGGCCGGCGGCCCGCAGCGCCGCCTCCGCGAAGGCCACCGCCTGCCGGTACTCCCCCATGAACAGCGACTGGTTGACCAGGAGCGCGATCACATAGGCACCGAGCCCCCGGTCCCCGCTGGCCTTCGCGAGCCGCAGCGCCTGGTGGAAGTAGCGCTGGGCGAGACCGTGCGCGTCCGCGTCGTACGCGCAGATCCCGGCCACCGCCACCAGCCCGCCGGTGGCCCGGTGCAGCCGCCGGCCGAGCGCGTCGCTGTACGCGCCCCGCAGCAGCGGCGCGGTCTCGGTGGTCAGGAAGCCGACGATCCGGGCCCGCGTCGCGATGCCCCCGGCCTTCCGGTACATCTGCTCGTAGTGGGACCTGGCGGCGCTCAGTACGGCGATGTCGGCGGCCGACACCGTGGTGCCCCGGCCGTCGCGGGAGACGTCCACGTCCTCCGGCGGGTTCTCCCACTCCCACACCGGCATCACCGCGGGCGTACCCGTCACGGCCTGCGCTCCGACTATGTGCGGGCGCTGCTGCTCGTCGGAGCGCCACAGGGCCGCGGCGCGCTCGACGAAGCCGGAAAGCGGCGTCCCGAAGGCGGGCGGCGGCCCGCCCGGCACCCCGAGGCCGATGTCGTCCAGCGTCACCTGCCGGTGCAGCCGGGCGGCGAGCACCTCGCAGATCAGGTCGGGCACCTGGCCGCGCGGCCGCTGCCCCTTCAACCAGCGGGCCACGGCGGTGTGTTCGTACCGCAGGGGAATGCCCCGGGCCCGGCCGGCCCGGTTCACGCGGGCGGCGAGCCCGGCGTGGGAGACGCCCGCTTCGTCGAGCAGGGCGTCGAGCAGGGTATTGGGCTGCATGCCCCCTCCGGTCGCTCGGTGAACTCAGCCTAGGGGGTGCCGGACCCGGCCCGTGGCCGATTCCCTACGGGTGATTTCGCACGGGGTGTGAACGAAGTACCCGTTCTTCCGGTCCGCGCACTCTGCCCGGCCCGGACCCGTACCGCTTGACTGTGCTTCTCGCCGCAAGGCGAAGACCGGGCCGCCGGCTCCCCCCTCGTACAGTGCGGCCGCCCGGTCCGCGTCGCCCGCTCCGCTGATCTGCCCGACACTCCGTGGCGGGGCGGGCGACGCCGGCGCCGGCCCCTCCGCTCAACAGTGGGAGGAGGGGGCGGGCCGGGGGCGGCGCAGCCCGGGTTCGGCGGGCTGCGCCGGCACCCGGACACGGTCGTTGCGGACGACGAGGAGCGCGATGTCGTCGGCGAGCCGGCCGCCCGTGTGGTCGAGGAGCTCCGCGTGGACCCGGCGGACCAGCGCCGCGGGCGCCTCGCCGGCCGCACCGGCCAGGGCCGCGTCGAGCGCGAAGAACCGGCCGCGATGGTCGCGGGCCTCCTCCGCCCCGTCGGTGTACAGGACCATCGTCTCGCCGGGAAGCAGCCGGGAACCGGCGTACGGCGCGAGCACGGCGGGCAGCGGAAGGACCCCCAGCGGCGGAAGCGGGTCGCCGAGCGGCAGCCGCTCCACCCGCCGTCCGATGCGGTACGGGCCGGGGTGACCGCAGTTGAGCGCGGAGAGCCGCCCGTCGGCCGCGACCTCCAGGAGCAGCAGGGTCACGAACTCCTCGGCCACCGGATGCTCCGGCTCCACCCCGCTCCGCGCCGGGTGCTCGTCGCGCGCCCGCTCCCGCAGATGCCGTTCGAGTGCCCGCTCCAACCGCCGCAGGACACCGCCGAGTTCCGCTTCGTCATGGGCGGCCTCGCGAAAGCTCCCCAGCACGGCGACCACGGCACCGAGCGCGGCGAGGCCGTGGCCCCGCACGTCCCCGACGACGATCCGCACGCCGTACGGGGTGGCCACCGCCTCGTACAGATCCCCGCCGACGGACGCGCCCCGCGAGGCCGACAACTGCCCGGCGGCGAGGGCCAGTCCGTCGAGCCGCGCCGGGGGCGGCCTGAGCAGCACCTGCTGCGTGGCATCGGCGACGGCCCGCACCCGGGCCAACTCGCGCACGAACCCCCGCCGGACACCGAGGACGAGCCCGGTACCGACGGTGAGGAAGACGACGCTGGTGGCGATCCGCATGGGCAGCCCCGGCTGCCGGGCCAGCGGACAGCCGAACTTCCACACCACGGCCACCGCACCCCAGGCGGTGGGAAGAGCGAGCGGGGCCAGCCGGCGGAGCCGGGAGCCAGCGGAGACCAACGACCTGGAACGGATCATGCACGGCCCTTCCCGAGCCCCGACAGCGCCCGAAGGCCCTGCGGCCCACAGGTCCGCCCCTGCGGCCGCGTCGATTCTGCCGACCGTACGGGCCACGGGGGAACACCCCCCGGCGATCTCACCCGAAGGAGTGAGCACCCCCGGCGCGCCGCCTTTCGCCAGGGCTCCGCCACGCGCACGCGCGGCCGAATACCCGTCCGGCGTGCGACCCGAGGGTCGCTGGGCGGCTGAGCGAGCGAGATGAGGAGCGCGGGCATAATCTGAAGGAGGAAGTCTTGAAGAGGCCCCGTGATCGTCACATGTGAGGCCACTCATGATGAAGTTCCTCAACTCCCCCCGTGTGCTGGCCACGTCGGTCGCGCTCACCGCCGCGTTCGTGTTCGGATCGCTGGGCACCGCGGCTCCGGCCTCCGCCTATGCTCCCGACACGACGGCCGGGCAGCCCGGTCAGGTGGTACTGCCCCAGGTCCAGGTGTCCGACGTCGGCAACACCGCGCAGGACCAGCGACTCACGTTCCACGCCGGCGCCGTGCCTCGGGTGTTCCGCTCTGCTGCCGTTCCGGCCACGGACGCGCAGAACGTCGTGGCCGCCTATGACCTCCAGCGGTGGAACGGCTCTCAATGGGTCGATGTCGCCCACCAGATGCACCGAGGTCAGATCCTCCCCGGCGAGAACGAGATCCCCCTGCCCATGGTCTGGATCCAACCGCCCACGAGCGAGGGCACGTACCGGATCGTGTTCAGTTTCGGCTGGAGCCCGACGAGTGCACCCGGTCGCGTTCTGGGCGAGCAGAGTTGGACGTCCAGCACGGCGGACGACCTCACGTGCGGCGGAATTCTCCGGGCGTGCGAGTCCCGCTCCGGACACATCGTGGTCGGTCCGCTCACTCCCTAGAGCGACCCGGTGCGCGTGGGGGCCCTTCGGAGGGAGGCCTCGTGTTCCGCTCACTCCGCTTCCTCGCCGTCGTCGTGGCAGCCGTTCTCTGCGTGCTCGCTCTGGGCGGCGCCGCCCTCCCGCCCCCGCCCGTGCCGAACCCCGTTGCGTGGATGAGGAGTTTCGACGACGTCTTCAGCCGGGGCACGAGACTCGTGGAGACGTACCGCCCCGGGGAGACGACCGTGCTGACCGAGCTGACCTCGCAGAAGACGAGACTGGACGAACTCTTGTCGGCGGTCCCCGCAGACCCGCCGGAGGCGGTCGTGGCGGCCGTCGTCCGAGGACAGCGGCTGGCGGTCGAGCTGGATGCGATCAACGTGGCGTACGCCGCCGTCGTCCCCGTCGAGGGCACCCCTCTTCGCACATGGGTGCAGCTGCAGCTCGACATGAGGAGGGTGGCGAAAGAAACGATCGAGGACGTGGCGTGCGGCGAGGTGTGGGCCCTGCTCTCCAACGACCAGAAGGAGCGGCTCGGCGTACCCGTCGAAGGGCACGACCACCTGGACAGCGCGCTGGGGACGATCGGGGAGAAGACTCGGGCGAACCTGGCCACGAGCTGGAATCCCGAATTCCTTGACAGGGCCGTCCGTTGGCTCACGTACGCGCAGGGCATCCAGGTGAAGGCCTTCGCGGTGGCGGAGTTCGTCAAGGGCGGCCAGTTCACCTCGACGGACGCGCTGGCCTTCTCCTACTACTTCCACTATTGCGCGAAGCCCCCGGGCTAGGCATCGCCCCCGGCAGCCGGAGAACGGCGGAGGGCCGCCCCGGGAATCCCCGGGGCGGCCCTCCTCGTGCTGCTCTGCCGTGTCGCTCAGGCGCCGCGCAGGACGGCGCCCGTGCGCTCGGCGGCCAGGGCGACCGCCGCGTCGCGGGCCGCGGTGGCCTCGTCGACCGTGAGGGTGCGGTCCGTGGCGCGGAACTTCAGGGCGTACGCCAGGGACTTGGTGCCCTCGTCGAGCTGGTCGCCGGTGTAGACGTCGAACAGGCGGATGGACTCAAGGAGTTCACCCGCGCCCTCGCGGAGGGCGATCTCGACGTCGGCGGACGGGACCTCCGCGGCGACGACCAGGGCGACGTCCTGGGTGGCGACCGGGAAGGAGGAGATACGAGGGGCCTTCAGGGGGCCCTCGTTCGCCTTCTCCAGGAGGTCCAGGTCGATCTCCATCGCGCAGCTGCGGGCCGGAAGACCGAAGGCCTTCACGACGCGCGGGTGGAGCTCGCCGGCGTGGCCGACGAGGACCTTCTCGCCGTCGACCTCGACGTGGAACGCGGCGCAGCGGCCCGGGTGCCACGGGGCGTGCTGGTCGGCGCTGATGATCAGCTCGACCCCGGCCTCGGCGGCCACGCTCCGGCCTGCCTCGACCGCGTCGGCCCAGTCGGACGGACGGCCCTTGCCCCACCAGCCGGCCTGCTCGCGCGCACCGGCGAGGACGACCGCGGCGCGGCGCGGCTGCGCGGGCAGCGCGGCGTTGACCTCGGCGACCTCCTCGTCGGTGGGACGGCGGTCGACGGGCAGCCGGACGGCGACGCCGGGCTGTCCCTCGGGCCGGAAGACGAGACCGGTCTCGAAGAGCGCCAGGTCGTGGCTGCCCCGGCTGTCGTTGCGGCGGAGCGCACCGAGCAGGCCCGGGAGCAGCGTCGTACGGAGCGCGGGCTCCTCGTCCGAGAGCGGGTTGACCAGGGTCACGAGCCGGCGACGGGCGTCATCCGCGTCGAGGCCGAGGTTGTCGAGGGCCTGCTCGCCGATGAACGGGTAGTTCAGCGCCTCGACGTAACCGGCGCCGGCCAGGGCGCGGCCCACGCGGCGGTGGGTGCGCTGGCGCTCGGTGAGCCCGCGGCCGGCCGGGGGCTTCGGCAACGTGGAGGGCAGGTTCTCGTAGCCCTCCAGGCGGATGATCTCTTCGGCGAGGTCGTTCGGCTCGTTGAGGTCGGGGCGCCACGAGGGCACGGTGACGACGAGCTCGTCCTGGCCGTAGACGTCGCAGCCGACCTCCTGGAGGCGGCGGACGACGGTCTCGCGGCCGTAGTCGACGCCCGCGACCTTGTCCGGGTGGTTCGCCGGCAGGGTGATCGTGCGCGGCGCGGACGGGGCGCTGATCTCGGTGACGCCGGCCTCGGCCGTGCCGCCCGCGAGCAGCACGAGGAGGTCGACGGTGCGCTGCGCGGCAGCGGCGGCGGCCTGCGGGTCGACGCCGCGCTCGAAGCGCTTGGACGCCTCGGAGGACAGCTTGTGGCGGCGGGCCGTGCGGGCGATCGAGATCGCGTCGAAGTGCGCGGCCTCGATGACGACCTCGGAGGTGCCGGTGACGAAGCCGGTCTCCGGGTCGGTCACCGGGTCGGCGATCTCCGTGTTGGCGCCGCCCATGACACCGGCGATGCCGATCGGACCGCGGTTGTCGGTGATGACGAGGTCCGCCGCGTCGAGGACGCGGACGGTGCCGTCGAGCGTGGTGATCTTCTCGCCGGCCTCGGCGCGGCGCACCCCGATCGGGCCGTCGAGACGGTTCCGGTCGTAGGCGTGCAGCGGCTGGCCGAGCTCCAGCATGACGTAGTTGGTGACGTCCACGGCCAGCGAGATCGGGCGCATGCCGGCCTTCTGCAGGCGGCGCTGGAGCCAGATCGGGGAGCGCGCCTCGGGTGCAAGGCCGACGACGGTGCGCGCGGTGAAGCGGTCGCAGCCGATCGGGTCGGAGACCTGGACCGGGTAGCCGTACGCGTTCGGCGCGGGCACGTCGAGGAGCGCCGGGTCGCGCAGCGGCAGGCCGTACGCGGTGGCGGTCTCGCGGGCGACGCCGCGCATCGAGAGGCAGTAGCCGCGGTCCGGGGTGACGGCGATGTCGAGGACCTCGTCGTACAGCTCCAGGAGGACCGTGGCGTCGATGCCGATCTCGTACTCCGGCGGGAGCACGATGATGCCGTGCGTGCCGTCGTCGCCCATGCCCAGCTCGTCGCCGGAGCAGATCATGCCGCGGGAGACCCGGCCGTACGTCTTGCGCTCGGCGATCCGGAAGTCACCGGGGAGGACGGCGCCGGGCAGGGCCACGACGACCTTGTCGCCGACGGCGAAGTTCCGGGCGCCGCAGATGATCTCCTGGGGCTCGCCGGTGCCGTTGGCCTGGCCGACGTCGACGGTGCAGAAGCGGATGGGCTTCTTGAACTCCGTCAGTTCCTCGATGGTGAGGACCTTGCCGACCACCAGGGGACCGGTCAGGCCGGTGCCGAGCTGCTCGACGGTCTCGACCTCGAGGCCTGCCGAAATGAGTTTGGCCTGGACGTCTCGGCCGGTCTCCGTCGCCGGCAGGTCGACGTACTCCCGCAGCCAAGAAAGCGGGACCCGCATCAGATCTCCATCCCGAACGGTCGGGTGAACCGGACGTCACCCTCGACCATGTCTCGCATGTCGTCGACGTTGTGGCGGAACATCAGCATCCGCTCGATGCCGAACCCGAAGGCGAATCCGCTGTACTTCTCGGGGTCCACACCGCAGGCGACGAGCACCTTCGGGTTGACCATGCCGCAGCCGCCGAGCTCGATCCAGCCCTCGCTGCCGCAGGTGCGGCAGGGGCGGTCCGGGTTGCCGACGGACTCGCCGCGGCAGACGTAGCAGAGCATGTCCATCTCGGCGGACGGCTCGGTGAAGGGGAAGAAGTTCGGGCGGAGCCGGGTCTTCATGTCCGGGCCGAAGAGCGCCTGGACCATGTGGTCCAGGGTGCCCTTGAGGTCGGCCATGGTCAGGCCCTCGTCGACGGCGAGCAGCTCGATCTGGTGGAAGACCGGGGTGTGCGTGGCGTCGAGCTCGTCGGTGCGGTAGACGCGGCCGGGGCACACGACGTAGACCGGGGGCTCCCGGTCGAGGAGCGTGCGGGCCTGGACCGGCGAGGTGTGCGTGCGCAGGACGACACCGGACTCGTCACCCGTGGTGCCCTCAGGGCCCTGGATGAAGAACGTGTCCTGCATCTGGCGCGCCGGGTGGTCCGGGACGAAGTTGAGGGCGTCGAAGTTGAACCACTCCGCCTCGACCTCGGGGCCCTCGGCGACCTCGTACCCCATGGAGACGAAGACGTCCGCGACGCGCTCCATGAGCGTGGTCAGCGGGTGCCGGGCGCCGGCCGGGACACGGTCGTACGGCAGGGTGACGTCGACGGCCTCCTCGACGAGGACGCGGGCGTCCCGCTCGGCCTCCAGCTCGGTCTGGCGGGCCGCGAGCGCCTTGGAGACGGCGCCGCGGGCCTGGCCCACGACCTTTCCGGCGGCGGCCTTGGCCTGCGGGGGCAGGGCGCCGATCTCGCGGTTGGCGAGCGCCAGCGGCGAGGTGCCGCCGGTGTGCGCGGTCTTCGCGTGCGCGAGTGCGTCGAGGTCGCCAGCGGCCGCGAAGGCGGCGAGCGCCTCGTCCCGCATGCGCTCGATCTCTTCCGGTTTCAAGGCCTCGACCTCGACCGGGTCGTACGACTTATTCGGTGCCGACATCTCTTCCCGTGCTTCCGTTTGGCTGGCTGGGCGCGGCCCCGCTCGACGACAAGGGCGCAAACGTGCCAAAGGTCGAGTCTAACGGGGCGCTCGGACGGTCATGAGCCCGTGGGCAGGCGGGGCGGCCTCTGATCTCGTCAGATGAGATGGGCCGGCGTGCCGACGGGCAAGGTAAATCGGAACTCGGCCCCGCCCCGGGGGCCCCGTCCGACGGTGATGGTGCCGCCGTGGGCCTCGACGATGCCCTTGACGATGTAGAGGCCGAGGCCGGTGCCGCCGCGTTTGCTGCCCCGCCAGAAGCGGGTGAAGACGCGGCTCATCGACGCTTCGGGGATGCCGGGGCCCTCGTCGCTCACGGTGACCTCCGTCCCCTCTTCTCCGTCGTCGCCCGCCGTACCGGGTCTCACCTCGATGGTGACGGTTCCGTCGCCGTGGCGCACCGCGTTTTCCAGGAGGTTGCCGAGGATCTGGTCGATCTTGTCGGGGTCGGCCCAGAGCGCGGGCAGCTGCGGCCTGATCCGTACGAAGAAGCGGTCCGGGGACTGGCCGCCAGTGGTGTGGACCTGGATGTGGCGCCCGATGGCGGCGGCGAGGTCGACGGGCTGGCGGCGCACCTCCAGGCGGCCCGAGTCGATCCGGGAGATGTCGAGGAGTTCGGCGATGAGGCGCTTGATGCGGCCCGCGTCGGCGTCGACGGTCTCCAGCATGAGCCGCTTCTGCTCGTCGGTGAACCGCTCCCACTTGTCGAGGAGGGTGGCGGTGAAGCCCTTGACGGAGGTGAGCGGGGAGCGCAGCTCGTGGGCGACGGTGGCGATGAGCTCGGCGTGGCTGCGCTCGGTGCGGCGGCGGGCGTCGGTGCCGCGCAGCGAGACCACGACGCGGCGGACGGGGCCGGTGGGGTACTCGCGGACGTACCGGGCGGAGACGAGGACCTCGCGGCCGCCGGGGAGCAGCAGATTGCGCTCGGGCTGGCCGCGGCGGGTGGCGAGTCCGCCGTACGGGTCGGTCAGGGTCCACCAGCGACGCCCCTTGAGGTCCTCCAAGGGGAGGGCCTGGTCGAGGGAGAGGCCGAGGGCCCGGTCGGCGGGTACGGCGGTGATGCGGCCGGCCGCGGCGTTGAAGCAGACGACCCGGCCGGTCTCGTCGGCGACGACGAGGCCGTCGGGCAGGTCGTCGGGGTGGACTCCCGCGAAGGCGGAATCGGAACCGGAACCGGCTTCGACATCGGCATCGACAGCGACAGCGACAGCGACAGCGGCATCGACAGCGGTACGGGGACCGGAGTCGGTACCGGTGGCGCGGGGCCCGTCGGCAGGTGTACGGGCGGCCTCGGGCCGCTCCGGGGCGTGCGGCGCGTCGCTCCGTGCCTGTGCGGGACTGTCCGTGCCGAGCGTCATCCCCGTACCCCACCTCTCCGTGTAGCGCAGTGGGCCCCCGAGTGCGTCACTCTACTGGGCGCAGATGCCGGAATGGACCCCTCAGGCGGAGGTTCGGGGGCGCTGCGCGCGGGCGGAGGCGTACAGGCAGACGGCGGCGGCGGTGGCGAGGTTGAGGCTCTCGGCCTTGCCGTGGATGGGGACGCGGACGACGGCGTCGGCGAGGGCCCTGGTCTCCTCGGGCAGGCCCCAGGCCTCGTTGCCGAAGATCCAGGCGGTGGGCCCGCCCATGGTGCCGGCGTCCAGTTCGTCGTCGAGGTCGTCCTGACCCGCTCCGTCGGCGGCGAGGATCCGTACGCCCGCGCTCTTGAGCCCGGCGACGGCCTGTTCCACGGGGACGCCGACGGCGACCGGCAGGTGGAAGAGCGAGCCGACGGAGGCCCGGACGGACTTGGGGTTGTAGAGGTCGACGGAGGCGTCGGTGAGGACGACGGCGTCGGCTCCGGCGGCGTCGGCGCAGCGCAGCACGGTGCCGGCGTTCCCGGGGTCGCGGACGTGGGCGAGGACGGCGACCAGCTTGGGCTTGGCCGCGACGATCTCCTCGAAGGGCGAGTCCAGGAAGCGGCAGACGCCGACGATGCCCTGCGGGGTGACGGTCTGGGAGACCTCGGCGAGGACGGCGTCGGAGGCGTGGTGGACGCGGGCTCCGGAGGCGAGGGCGGCCTCGATGATCGGGGCGTACCGCTCGGCGGCCTCGACGGTGGTGAAGAGCTCGACGAGGGTGGGTTCGCCGCCGGCCCCGCGGTGCTCGACGGCCTCACGGACGGCCTGCGGGCCCTCGGCGATGAAGAGGCGGTCCTTGCCCCGGAAGTTGCGCTTGGCGAGCCGCCGGGCGGCGACGACGCGCGGGGAACGCGGGGAGATCAGCTCGGGGGTGACCATGAGGTGCGGCGGTTCTCTCTTCGAGGGGGACGGCGACTTCGGGGGCCGACGCACCCGGACCCGCAGGCGCACGCGCCTGCGGGTCCGGGCAGAGGTACTGCGGCCTGGAAGATCAGGCGGCGGCCTTCGGGGCGTTGACGTCGGCCGGCAGAGCCTTCTGCGCGACCTCGACCAGCGCGGCGAACGCGTTGATGTCGTTGACGGCCAGCTCGGCGAGGATCTTGCGGTCCACCTCGATGTTGGCGGCGTTCAGACCCTGGATGAGGCGGTTGTACGTCATGCCGTTCTGACGGGCAGCGGCGTTGATGCGCTGGATCCACAGACGGCGGAAGTCGCCCTTGCGCTTCTTGCGGTCGTTGTAGTTGTAGACCAGGGAGTGGGTGACCTGCTCCTTGGCCTTGCGGTACAGGCGCGAACGCTGACCGCGGTAGCCGGAGGCCGCCTCGAGGATCGCCCGGCGCTTCTTGTGGGCGTTGACTGCCCGCTTGACGCGTGCCACTTGTTAACTCCTTGTAGCGGGGTCGTGGTGGTCCTCACACGACCCGAAAAACGAATGGATCCCGGTCTGAGCCGGATGCCCCCGTCGCCGAGGGCGGGAGATCAAGATCAGATGCCCAGCATCTTCTTGATCTTGGCGGCGTCACCCGGGGCCATCTCGGCGTTGCCGGTGAGGCGACGCGTCAGCTTGGACGACTTGTGCTCGAGCAGGTGGCGCTTGCCGGCGCGCTCGCGCATGATCTTGCCGGTGCCGGTGACCTTGAAGCGCTTCTTGGCACCGGAGTGCGTCTTGTTCTTCGGCATCGCGCCGTATCTCCTCGTCAGTGGCGCTCCCCCGGTGCGGACACCGGACTGCGGGAGCGTCAATTCTTAGTTTTGGTGGTTCCGGGCGGGTCCCGGGGCTGCCTGGGTGGCAGCCCGTCGGGTCACGCCTCGGGGTTCTCGACCGGAGCGTCGGCCGGAGCCTCGGCGACCGGAGCCTCGGCGACCGGAGCCTCGGCGACCGGAGCGTCGGTGGCCGGAGCCTCCTCGACCGGAGCCTCGTCCGCCTCGACCTCGTCGGCCGCCTCGTCGGCGGCGACGCCCTGGCGCTCGGCCTTGCGTGCGGCCTGGGCCTCACGCGCCTCGGCCATGGCCTCGGTCTTCTTCTTGTGCGGGCCGAGAACCATGATCATGTTCCGGCCGTCCTGCTTCGGGTTGGACTCGATGAAGCCAAGCTCCTCGACGTCCGACGCCAGCCGCTGAAGCAGCCGGAAACCAAGCTCGGGGCGGGACTGCTCACGACCACGGAACATGATCGTGATCTTGACCTTGTCGCCCTGCTTGAGGAACCGGACGACGTGACCCTTCTTGGTGTCGTAGTCGTGCGGGTCGATCTTCGGCCGGAGCTTCATCTCCTTGATGACCGTGTGCGCCTGGTTCTTGCGCGCCTCACGGGCCTTCATGGCCGACTCGTACTTGAACTTCCCGTAGTCCATGAGCTTGCACACGGGCGGACGGGCGGTCGCCGCTACCTCGACCAGGTCGAGGTCGTACTCCTGTGCGAGCTCCAGGGCCTTGGCAAGCGGAACAATCCCGACCTGCTCGCCGCTGGGTCCGACAAGTCGCACCTCGGGAACGCGAATCCTGTCGTTGATGCGGGGCTCGGCGCTGATGGATCCTCCTAGGTAGCACCACGCGACCGCCTGGCGGACGGACGCGCAACGTCTGTTTCACTGAGACCAACCGAGCCGGCGCATAAAAAACGCCCCGGACGGGACACAGGCGGGGCTCCACGGAAATACCGGAGCACCGTCGCGATCAACCGCGGGGCGCAAACTCGGGCGGTTCCATCGTCCGTACGGAACGATGGGGACCACCTGACCGGTGACCCGCCACCCGTGAGGGTGGTCAGGTGGGAGTACGGAGCCTCCACTTGTGGGCCGGGCACATAGGTGTCCGGCCGGTCGTTACACAAGGTTAGCAGGACCCGAGCCCGTACGCGAACGGGGACGGCGGCGACGGGAAGACGCGCCGGTCGGCTTATCGTGTGAGGCATGAGCGAGACGCCCCAGAACCAGTCCGCGGACTCCCCCGAATCCCCCGACTTCGACGCCATGACCCGCGACATCGCGGAGGTCCCCGCGGTCGAGGTGATCGTGACGGTCGCCGTCAACCTGATGAGCGCCGCCGCGGTGAAGCTCGGGCTCACCGAGGAGGGCGACAAGTACAAGGACCTCGACGAGGCCCGCAAGCTGGTGCACGCGCTCGCGGGCCTGCTGGACGCCGGCGCGACGGAGGTCTCCTCCTTCCACGCCGCTCCCCTGCGGGACGGCCTGAAGTCCCTCCAGCTCGCCTTCCGCGAGGCGTCCCTGATCCCGGACGAGCCGGGCCAGGGGCCGGGCGAGAAGTACACGGGGCCTGTGTACGGCTAGTCCGGGGGTACGGGGGTCGCCCCCCGGAAGAGCAGTCACCGGACCGGTGTACGGCTCGGACTTGCTTTCAGTACTTCAACGCTTCAACGCTTCACGTAGAAGGGCTCGCCCGGAGGCGTGGCCGAGGCCGGCAGCAGTGCCAGGTCGAGGCCCCGCACCAGGCGGGCCCTCAGTGTTTCGTCGGCGGCCAGGGCGCGGGCCACGCGCTGGGCGGCCTCCACCGCGGCGGTGTCGCCGTCGAGGACCAGGGCGAGCGTGCCGTCGGCGGTGCCCGGGCCCAGGTGCGCGCGGAGGACCGCGGGCTCGGCCGCGACGGCGGCCCGTACGGCCTCCCGTACGGCCGGGTCGTCGAGCGGGTCGGCGCTGGAACGGCCCTCGGCGAGGGCGAGCAGCGCCGGTCCCGTCAGCTGGTACGGCACGGGGCCCGCGAGGTCCAGGACGACGGTGTCGGCCTTCTCGTGCGCGGCGGCCTGGAGCGCCTGGTGGAGCGGGACGGCCACGGGCCGGGCCTCCGGGTCCCACAGGGCGAGCGAGGCGATCGAGGTGAACGCGGGCAGGGCCCGGCGGTCGCCGGCGGTGAGGGTGGGGACCGCCATGTCGCTGGTCTTCTCGCGGCGCAGGCCGTTCTCGTCGGTCTCGACCTCGCCGAGGACGGCGACCACGGGGACGAGCAGCCGCGCGCCCTTGAGCGCGTCGAGGATCGGGCCGTGCGCGGTCCTGTCCTCCGCCCAGGCCGCGAGGGCCGCGGCGAGCCGCGGGTCGGCGGTGCCGTCGTCGTCGGAGAAACCGGGGTCCGGGATGTTCTTGAGCGCCACGCACCGAGCCTAACCGTCGGCGGCGGCCGTCCCGTCCGCCGGGTCCTCGACGTCGACGTCGACGCCTGTGACTGCGTCTGCGTCTGCGTCTGCGTCTGCGTCTGCGTGGGACGTCAGCGGGTGCGCCGGGTGCGTCCGAGCGCGACGGCGGTCAGGAGCAGCAGGGCGCCGAGTCCGCCGGCGGCGGGGGCGAGCAGACCGAGGGGGCGGCTCTCCTCGACGGGCGTGGTCGGGCCGGGGCCGAAGTACCGGCCCCGGTAGCCGGTGGTGGCGTTCTTGGGGTCGCCGCCCTTGCGTGCGGCGCCGGCCTCGATGGCGGCCGCCGGGTCGACCGTCCCGTACCCCTTGGAGTCGCTGCGGCCGCCCTTGGGACGGTTGCGGGCGGTGTCGATGAGGAGCTGCTTGATCTGGGCCGGGGTGAGGTCGGGGTGGGCGGACCTGACGAGGGCGACGGCGCCGGAGACGAACGCGGCGGCGGCGCTGGTGCCCCAGCCCTCGTAGTAGCGGCGGTCGGGGTCGGCGATGACGATGTCGTCGCCGGGGGCGCTGACCGTGGCGTACCAGCGGCGGGTGGAGAACGAGGCGTGGGTGCCGTAGCGGTCGACGGCGGTGACGGCGATGACGCCGGGGTAGGCCGCGGGGTACGAGATGTGGTCGCCCTTCTCGCCGCCGTTGCCGGCGGAGGCGACGACGGAGACGCCCTTGGCGAGGGCGTACTGGACGGCGGCGTCCTCGCCCGCGTCGGCGTGGGCGGACTTGGAGTCGTCGCCGAGGGAGAGGTTGATGACGTCGGCGCCGTGGTCGGCGGCCCAGCGGATGCCCTCGGCGAGGGCGGTGCCGCGGGTCTTGCGGGCCTTGTCGCGGGACTTGTCGGCGCTTTCGAGGATGACCCGGACGGGCAGGATCCTGACGTCGGGGGCGATGCCGAGGACGCCACTCTCGTCGCCGGGGCCGTGGCCGTGTCCGGCGATGATGCCGGCCATGGCGGTGCCGTGGCGGGCCCAGGCACGGTCGCCCTTGGAGGCGCCGAAGCCGATGAGGTCGTGGCCGGGGAGGACGGAGCCGGCGAGGTCCGGGTGGCTCGCGTCGACGCCCGTGTCGAGGACGGCGACCGTGATGCCCTTGCCCTTGGTGGTGCTCCAGGCGTCCGTGGTGTGCAGGGCCTCCAGGCCCCACTGGCGGGCGCGGATGGTGTCCGCGTGGGCGGGGGCGGTGGTCGCGGGGAGTACGGAGAAGGCGGCGGCGAGGAGCACGGCGGTGGTCGCGCGGGCGGGGGTGGCCGTCCGCGCGGGAGTGGTCGCCGGGGCGAGAGCGGTCGCTGGGGCGGGGGTGGTCGCCGGGGCGGGAGTGGTCGCCCGGGCCGGGGTGGGGCGGGTCACCGGGCGTTCTCCTTCTCCTTGACCGCCGCGGCGACGGTCTTGCGCAGCAGCGCTTCGAAGCGTCCCGTGATGCCCTTGGCCTCGTGGCCGAGGCCGGACTGGGCGGTGGCGTCGGTACGGCCCCGGGTCATGGCCCGGTCGGCGGGCTGCGGGCGGTCGACGGCCCGGCCGTCGGCGAAGCCGGAGACGGCGGTGACGACGACGGGGAGGTCGGCGGGGGCGCTCAGCCACCAGCTCGCGCGCTGCCGGGCGCCGAAGCGGGCCGCGACGGTGGAGGGGCCGGAGAGGGCCGGGGGAACGTCCTCGCCGAGACGGGCGGTGAGGCCGCCCTGGCCGAGGGTGCGCTGCGCGTCGGCGTCGGCGCGGGTGAAGACGAGGCCGACGGTGATCACGCTGCTGGCGGTGGCGTCGGTGTACGTGGCGCGCAGGACGCGCTCGCAGCCGAGCGGCGTGAGGGTGGCGAGGAGGCCCTTGGCCAGGACGGCGGGCGAGCAGCGGGTGTCCGGGGCGACGACGATCCGGGTCCAGATGCGGTCGGCGGCGCCGGGCCCCGCGCCGGGGCCGGCGAGGGTGCGGGGGAAGAGGGTGTCGACGGGGGCGTTGTGCCAGAGGTCCTTCGCGTCGGTGTACCCGGCGGGTTCGGCGGGCCCCGCGGGGTCGGTGGAGGCCAGCCATATCCCGGCGAGGGCGCCGCCGATGAGGCCGACGCCGAGGACGACACAGGCCGTGACGGCGAGGACGCGCCCGGTGCGGCGCTCGCGTACGGGCCGCAGCCGGGTGGTGGTCTCGACGGGTGCCTCGGGCGGCAGGGCGCCCGCGAGCCCGTTCCCGTACGCGGGCCTCGACAGGTGAGGCGAGCGGGCCGTGTCACGGATCGGCCGGAGCCGGGTGGTGGTCTCCACCTCGGGCAGGTCGCCCGCTCCGTGCGGCGCCGCCCAGGCGCGGGCGGGCGCGGGCGCCTGACGGGGCGGCAGCGGCGCGGAGGCCGAGCCTGCGCCCGTACGGGGGCGCGGCGGGGCCGCGGTCGGCTTGGGGGGCGTGGGGGCGGCCGGGCGGGTCGGGGCCG
Source organism: Streptomyces sp. NPDC042346 (assembly GCF_055581845.1). Classification (NCBI taxonomy): domain Bacteria; kingdom Bacillati; phylum Actinomycetota; class Actinomycetes; order Kitasatosporales; family Streptomycetaceae; genus Streptomyces; species Streptomyces sp. NPDC042346. Next base: position 239,871 of record NZ_JBVJEH010000006.1, read on the forward strand.
GGGGGTACGCGGGCGCCGGGGTACCCGTCGCCGTGGGCGCCTTCGGCGCGGCTGCCGTCGCGGGGCGCGGCATGGGCTGTGGGCGACCGGTCGCCGTGGGGCGCTCGGGGGCCACCGGAGAGGCCGGGGAGGCCGGAGGGGCCGGAGGGGCCGGGCGCTGCGGCGCCGCAAGGGGCGCGGGTGCCGGGGCCCTGCTCGCGGCGGGGGTCTCCGGGGAGGCCGGGCGGCGCGGGGCCACCTGCGGCGCGGGGGCCGGGGCCCTGCTCGCCGTGGGGCGCTCGGGGGGCTCCGGGGAGGCCGGGCGGCGGGTGGTCGCCGGCGGTGTCGGTGCCGGGGTGCCCGTCGTCGTCGGTGCCTTGGGGCCCGGCGGTGCCGGGGGTGCGGGTGGGGTCGGCAGGAGGGCGTCGGTGATGCGGGACGTGGGGCGCGGGTGTTCGCTGGTCATCCCCGTCCCCCGCTCGTGTCGACAATGCCCGTCACTCTACGGGCTGTTCCCCGCCGTACGGGAACCCGGGCGGACCGCGGCCGGGGGCTACCCACCCGTATACCTGTCTGGCAAGCTCGGGCCATGACTCCCCGCGCCGCCGACCGGGCCCGTTACGACCGTGCCACCGCTCATCTCGACGCGCCCGTGGCGATCGTCGACCTGGAGGCCTTCGACGACAACGCCGCGGATCTCGTCCGCCGGGCCGCCGGCAAGCCGATCCGTGTCGCGAGCAAGTCCGTGCGCTGCCGCGCGCTCCTGGAGCGGGTGCTCGCGCGGGACGGGTTCGCCGGGATCATGTCGTTCACGCTCGACGAGTCGCTGTGGCTGGCGCGTGCCGGGTTCGAGGACGTGCTGCTCGCGTATCCGTCGGCGGACCGCGCCGGCTTCGCGGAGCTCGCGCGGGACCCGAAGCTCGCCGCCGCCGTGACCGTGATGGTCGACGACGTCGCGCAGCTCGATCTCATCGACGCCGCCCGCGCGGGCGGGGCGGAGGAGGTCCGGGTCTGTCTGGAGATGGACACGGCGCTCCAGCTCCTCGGCGGGCGGGTACGGGTCGGGGCTCGGCGTTCGCCGCTGCGCACCCCCGCCGACCTGGCCGAACTGGCCCGTTCCGTGGTGCGGCGCCCGGGTTTCCGGCTGGTCGGGATCATGGCGTACGAGGGGCACGTCGCCGGCGTCGGCGACGCGGTCGCGGGCCGGCCGCTGCGTTCGCGGGCGATCCGGCTGATGCAGTCCGCCGCCCGCCGGGAGCTGGCGGAGCGCCGGGCGGCCGTCGTCCGTGCCGTACGGGCGGTGGCGCCGGACCTGGAGTTCGTGAACGGCGGCGGCACCGGAAGCGTCCAGCACACGGCCGCCGAGGACGCGGTGACGGAGATCGCCGCCGGTTCGGGGCTCTTCGTGCCGCGTCTCTTCGACAACTACACGTCCTTCAGCGGGCGTCCGGCCGCGCTCTTCGCGCAGCCCGTCGTCCGGCGCCCCGGCGTGGGCGTGGTGACCGTGCTCGGGGGCGGCTATCCCGCGTCCGGGGTGGCGGGCCCGGACCGACTGCCCGTGCCGTATCTGCCGGAGGGGCTGCGCTACGACCCTCAGGAGGGTCCGGGCGAGGTCCAGACCCCGCTGCTCGGCTCGCCGGCCGACGACCTGCGGATCGGCGACAAGGTGTGGTTCCGGCACGCGAAGGCCGGTGAACTGTGCGAGCGGTTCGACCGGCTGAGCCTGGTCGAGGGCGACCGCATCACGGCCACCGTGCCGACCTACCGGGGGGAAGGGCAGACCTTCCTCTAAGGCCTGTCCGGCGAATTGGGCCCCGCGACCCCGGCCATGATCCGGCCTGATCGACAAGACACCCCCTAGCCTCTCCGGCGGCGGAGTGCGGCTGGTGAATCCCTCCAAAGTCCGGCCGGGGATCCTTGTGCCGGTCAAGATCACCATGTGTGTCCCGACGGCCGCAGACTGGCGGGACGGGGTGGCCGAGGCGGCCGCCTCGTCCTTGTCGTGACGACACACCTGGGGGACCACACCGTGAGCGAACGCGTCATCGCGCCCAAGAGCCGGGGCTTCCTGTTCCTCGATTCCCACCCCGACGGCTGCGCCCGGCTGGTGGACGAGATGTGGCAGGCCGTCCCCGCCGCGGTCGATGCCGAGGCCGAGCGGCCGGTGGCTCTGGTCATCGGCTCCTCCGCCGGGTACGGCCTGGCCGCCACGATCGCGGGCCTGGCCCGGGTCGGCATCCGCGGCATCGGCGTGTGCTTCGAGAAGGCGCCCGCGCGGCGCACCGGCACGGCCGGCTGGTACCGCACCGCCGCCACCGCCCGGCTCGCCCGGCAGCACGGGCGGGACATGGTCTTCCTCAACGGCGACGCGTTCGGCGACGCGATGAAGGAGCAGGTCGCCGACCTCTTGGCCGAGCGGTTCGGCGGGCGGCTCGACTACCTGATCTACTCGGTGGCCGCCCCGCGCCGCACCGACCCGGACACCGGCGACGTGTACGCCTCGGTGCTCAAGCCGATCGCCGAGCCGTACACCACCAAGACCCTCGTCTTCGACGACTCCGGTGCCCCGGAGGTGAAGGAGGTCACCACCGCGCCGGCCGAGGGCGACGACATCGAGCAGACCGTGGCCGTGATGGGCGGCGCCGACTGGGAGCGGTGGATCACGTTCCTGGCCGACCGGTCCCTGCTCGCCGACGGCTTCACCACCGCCGCCCTGTCCTACATCGGTTCGCCGCTCACCGCGGCGATCTACCGGCAGGGCACCATCGGCGCCGCGAAGGCCCACCTGGAGGCCACCGCGCGCACGTTGGACGAGCGCCTCGGCAAGACCGTGGGCGGCCGGGCCGTGACCTCGGTCAACGCCGCAGCCGTCACCCAGTCCTCGACCGCCATCCCCGGCATCGCCCTGTACGTGGGGCTGCTGCGCGGTGTCCTCGGCGACGGCATGGTGGCCCCGATCGGTCAGCTGGTGGAGCTGTGGGACCGGCTGACCGGCGCCCGCCCCCTCGACCTCGACGACGAGGGCCGGGTCCGTCTCGACACGTGGGAACTCGACCCCGCCGTGCAGGACGCCGTCGCCGCGCGCTGGTCCACCGCCACCAGCGACACCATCACCGGGCTCGCCGACCTCGGCTGGTTCGGCGACGAGGTGCGGCGCCTCTACGGTTTCTCCGTCCCCGGCGTCGACTACACCGCCGCCGTCGAGACCGACGTCCCCTGGCCCGCGGCCGGCAGCGTCTAGAAGACGGTGTCCCGCTGGTCCGGGATCACCGTGCCGTCGGTGCGGCGGACCGGTTCCGCCGCACCGTCGCCCGCCGTGTAGCCGGTCGTGGCGCAGGGGTACGGGGTGGCCTTCTGCCGCTTGGGCTCGATGAACATGGGGTTGACGAGCCAGCGGCCGTCGCCGTTCTCGTAAGCCCGGCACATGAGTTCGTTCTTGTTGCGGTTGAGGACCAGCCGCAGGCCGGTCGCGTCCCGCAGGAACGAGATGTCCGTGTCGGAGTCCCCGGCGGCGAACACCTGGCGCCGGGAGGCCGGCTGGACGCGTTCGGCGGCGGGTCCGCGCACGCCGAGGATCTCCTGGTTGATCCAGCAGCGCTTGCCGTCGACGTAGGTGATCATCTCGTCCTCGCCGTCCCGGACCGTTCCGCAGCCCTTGAGGTGGGCTGTGAGGCGGCCGTGTTCGGTGGTGTTGCGGATGCCGAGGGTGTGGGAGGGGTCGACGCCGACGCCCTTCGCCCAGACGTCGACGACGGGTTCGGGTGAGGCGGAGACGATCCAGACGTCGAAGCCGGCGGCCCGGAGGGTGCGGATGAGGTCGCGCTGCTGCTCGTAGTAGCGGACCCAGCCGGTGACCCGGGCCGTGCCGACCTGCTGGGTGGCGCCCTGTGGGGCGGCGAGGTTCTCGGCGCGGGCCGCGGCGGCGAAGGACTCGGCCTGGCGGGTGGTCCAGCCGCGCAGGAGCTGGGCGAGCCAGGCGTACTGGGGTTCCATGCGGCGGTGGTCGTAGCCGGCGAAGGCGGTCCTCCCGCCGGTGGTGGTGCCCGAGCCGTAGACGGCGAGGAGCTCGTCGGCGCAGCGGGTGTCGGTGGCCGTGGGGAGGGTGCGGACGCCGGTGGGACAGGCCTCGCCGAGGGCGGTCGCGGCCTCGGGGGTGAGGTGGCGGCTGGTGGTGGACCAGTCGCCGTTCCGGGGCGGGCGGATGCGGTCGTTGCGGAGGAGCCAGTAGAAGGTGGCGTCGCCGACGTCGTTCTTGATGACGGTGTTGTCCCAGTCGAAGACCGCGACGGGGTTCTTTCCTCTGTCGTGGCAGTGGTCGGCGATCAGCGCGTCGACGCGCGCCTTGTTCTCGCCGTACCAGCCCTCGGAGATCTTCAGGGTGGGGCAGCCCGCGGGCTTCGCCTCGGCCTGGGTGGCGGAGACGAGGCCGGTCGTCGCGAGGACGAGGGCGGCGGCGGCCGCGGACGTACGGAGTCGGTGCTGCACGGTCACTCTCCAGGTCGGTACGCGGAACAGCCGGGCGCCTTGCGACGCCCGGCTGCCGGGGGGAGGTGGGGCGGGTGGGGTCTAGAGCGGGGTGACGTACGCGCCGGAGATGCCGCCGTCGACGACGAAGTCGCTGGCGTTGACGAACGACGAGTCGTCGCTCGCGAGGAACGCGACGGCGGCCGCGATCTCGTCGGCCTCGGCGAAGCGGCCGACCGGGATGTGCACGAGGCGGCGCGCGGCCCGCTCGGGGTCCTTGGCGAACAGCTCCCGGAGGAGCGGGGTGTTGACCGGCCCGGGGCAGAGGGCGTTGACCCGGATGCCCTCGCGGGCGAACTGGACGCCCAGTTCGCGGGACATGGCGAGGACGCCGCCCTTGGAGGCCGTGTACGAGATCTGGCTGGTGGCCGCGCCCATGATCGCGACGAAGGAGGCGGTGTTGATGATGGAGCCCCTGCCCTGGCGGCGCATGTAGGGGAGGGCCGCCTTGCAGCACAGGAAGACGGAGGTGAGGTTGACGTCCTGGACGCGCTTCCAGGCCTCCAGGCCGGTCTCCAGGATGGAGTCGTCGTCGGGCGGCGAGATGCCGGCGTTGTTGAAGGCGATGTCGACGGAGCCGTACGTGTCGAAGGCGGTCTTGAAGAGCGCCTCGACCTGCTCGGGGTCGGTGACGTCGACCTGGACGAAGGTGCCGCCGACCTCCTCCGCCGCGGCCTTTCCTGCGGTCTCGTCGATGTCGCCGCAGACGACGTTCGCGCCCTCGGAGGCGAGCCGCCGGGCGGTGGCGAGTCCGATGCCGCTGCCGGCTCCGGTGATGACGGCGGTACGGCCGACCAGGCGGCGGCAGACGATCTCTTCGGTGCTGGTCATGGGTGCTCAGGCCTCCGTGCTGATGAAGACGTTCTTGGTTTCGGTGAAGGCGGTCAGGGCGTCGGGGCCCAGTTCGCGGCCGAGGCCGGACTGTCGGTAGCCGCCGAACGGAGTCCAGTAGCGGACGCTGGAGTGGGAGTTGACGGAGAGGTTGCCGGCCCGGACGGCGCGGGAGGCGCGCAGGGCGCGGCCGACGTCCCGGGTCCAGATCGAGCCGGAGAGGCCGTACTCGGTGGCGTTGGCGAGGCGGATCGCGTCGGCCTCGTCGTCGAAGGGCAGGACGACGGCGACCGGGCCGAAGATCTCCTCGACGGAGCAGGGGGCGTCCTCGGGTACGCCGGTGAGGACGGTCGGCGGGAACCAGAAGCCGGGGCCTTCGGGGGCCTTGCCGCGGATGCCCTGGAGGTCCTCGGTGACGTACGAGCGGACGCGGTCGAGCTGGGCGCGGGAGATGAGGGGGCCCATCTGGGTGCGCTCGTCGAGCGGGTCGCCGACGACGATCTCCTCGATCGCGGGGGTGAGGAGCTCCAGGAAGCGGTCGTACGCGCTCCGCTCGACGAGGATGCGGGTGCGGGCGCAGCAGTCCTGGCCGCTGTTGTCGAGGAAGGCCATCGGGGCGGCCGCGGCGGCGGCCTCGATGTCGGCGTCGGCGAAGACGATGTTGGGGCTCTTGCCGCCGAGTTCGAGGGTGAGCCGCTTCACCTGGTCGGCGCACTTGGCCATGATCGATTTTCCGACCCTGGTGGAGCCGGTGAAGACGATCTTCGCGATGCCGGGGTGCTCGACGAGGGCGTTGCCCGCGACCGGGCCCGTGCCGGGGAGGACCTGGAAGAGGCCCTCGGGCAGGCCGGCCTCCAGGGCGAGTTCGGCGAGGCGGAGCGCGGTGAGGGGGGTGGTCTCGGCGGGCTTGAGGATCACCGCGTTGCCGGCGGCGAGGGCGGGTGCGGTGGCCCAGGCGGCGATCGGCATGGGGAAGTTCCAGGGCGCGATGACGCCGACGACCCCGAGGGGTTCGAGGATCGTGACGTCGAGGCCGCCGGCCACCGGGATCTGACGCCCGTTGAGGCGCTCCACTCCCCCGGCGGCGAAGTCGAGCAGGTCGCGGACGTTGCCGGCCTCCCAGCGGGCGTTGCCGAGGGTGTGCCCGGCCTCGGTGACCTCCAGGCGGGCGAGTTCCTCGACGTGCTCGTCGACGACGGCGGCGAAGCGGCGGAGCAGCCGGGCGCGGTCGGCCGGCGCGGCGGCGGCCCAGCCGCGCTGGGCGGCGGTGGCGCGCGCGACGGCGGCGTCGACGTCGGCGGGGGTGGCGGCGGGGACGGTGGCGACCAGCTCCTCCGTCGCCGGGTTCAGTACCTGGAGCAACTCGTTCTTCTCTCTTGTCGCACGTGCCGGTCAGAGGCGTTCGAAGGAGCGGCGCAGTTCCCAGTCGGTCACCGCGGCGTCGAAGGCGTCGAGTTCGACGCGGGCCATGTTGCGGTAGTGGGCGACGACCTCGGCGCCGAAGGCGGCCTTGGCGATCTCGCTGGTCTCCCAGAGTTCGGCGGCCTCGCGCAGGGTGGTGGGGACGTGCGCGTACTCGGCGGTGTAGGCGTTCCCGGTGCAGGGCTCGGGCAGTTCGAGGCGCTGCTCGATCCCGTACAGGCCGGCGGCGACCAGGCCGGCGACGGCGAGGTGGGGGTTGACGTCGCCGCCGGGGAGGCGGTTCTCGAAGCGGGTGGAGCGGCCGTGGCCGACGACCCGGAGGGAGCAGGTGCGGTTGTCGTGGCCCCAGGCGACCGCGGTGGGGGCGAAGGAGCCGGGCTGGAACCGCTTGTAGGAGTTGATGTTCGGGGCGTAGAGGAGGGAGAAGTCGCGGAGGGCGGCGAGCTGCCCGGCGAGGAAGTGCCGCATGGTCTCCGACATGCCGTGCCGGTCGTCCCCGGCCATCACGTTCTCTCCGTCGGCGTTCTGGAGGGAGAGGTGGATGTGGCAGGAGTTGCCCTCGCGCTCGTTGTACTTCGCCATGAAGGTGAGCGAGTAGCCCTCCTGGGCGGCGATCTCCTTGGCGCCCGTCTTGTAGACGGCATGCTGGTCGCAGGTGACGAGGGCCTCGTCGTACTTGAAGGCGATCTCGTGCTGGCCGGGGTTGCACTCGCCCTTGGCGGACTCGACGGTGAGTCCGGCGGCGGTCATCTCGTTGCGGATGCGGCGCAGGAGGGGTTCGATGCGACCGGTACCGAGCACGGAGTAGTCGATGTTGTACTGGTTGGCGGGGGTGAGGCCGCGGTAGTTCGCGTCCCAGGCCTGCTCGTAGCTGTCCTGGAAGACGATGAACTCGAGCTCGGTGCCGACGTGGGCCGTGAAGCCGTGCTCGGCGAGGCGCTCCAGCTGGCGGCGGAGGATCTGGCGGGGGGCCGCGACGACCGGGGTGCCGTCGGCCCAGGCGAGGTCGGCCGTCACCATGGCGGTGGCCTCGTTCCAGGGGAGGCGGCGGAGGGTGGTGAGGTCGGGGTGCATCGCGAAGTCGCCGTAGCCGCGGTCCCAGGAGGACATCTCGTAGCCCTCGACGGTGTTCATCTCGGTGTCGACGGCCAGAAGATAGTTGCAGCCCTCGGTGCCGTGGCCGAGGACGTCGTCCAGGAAGAACTGCGCGGCGAACCGCTTGCCCTGGAGCCGTCCCTGCATGTCGGGGAAGGCCAGGACGACGGTGTCGATCTCGCCGCTCGCGACGAGGGCACGCAGCTCCTCGACGGAGAGCGGGGGTGTGCGGTCTGCCACGGGATTGCTCCTCCTTCGGCCTGCCGGGAGCCATAAGGTATTGCCGAAGACCATTGCTTGGGAAGTGCTGGAGAAGGGGAAACGAGGAACGTGGCCAGTACGAGTGAATCGGCGGACCGGCTGACGCCCGTGCTGCGGCCGGTGCGGGCGGGCAACGGCTTCGAGGAGGCGCTGCAGCAGATCCTCCAGGTCGTGCGGCTCGGTCTCGTGCCGGGCGGGGAGCGGCTGCCCGCCGAGCGGGAGCTGGCCGACCGGATGGGGATCAGCCGGGTGACCCTGCGCGAAGTGCTCAAGGTCCTCCAGGAGCAGGGGCTCGTCGAGAGCCGGCGCGGCCGGTACGGCGGGACGTTCGTCCTGCCCCGCGTGCAGACCGCCGACGAGGACGAGCTGCGCCGCCGGATCGCCTCGGTCGACATGGAGGACACCCTGCGCTTCCGTGAGGTGCTCGAGGTGGGGGCCGCCGGGCTCTGCGCGGCCCACGGGCTCGACGCGGCGGGCGCCGAGCGGCTGCGGGCCGCCGTGGCGGCGACCCATGACGCACCTTTGGCCGAATACCGCCGCCAGGACACCCTGCTCCACCTCACGCTCGCCGAGCTCTCCGGCTCGCCGACGCTGACCGCCCAGTACGCCGCCGTACGGGCGACGGTGAACGACCTGCTGGACTGCATCCCCCTGCTCGTCCGCAATCTGGAGCACTCCCAGCACCAGCACACCGCACTGGTGGAGGCGGTCCTCGACGGGGACGCGGACGCGGCGCGCGAGGTGATGCGGGAGCACTGCGCGGGCACGGCCGCGCTGCTGCGGGGGTTCCTGACGTAGGGAAGGGGTACGCGTAACCCGAAAGTAACGCACGGGGGTTGCGCATCCCGTACGGGCGCCGCAAAGGTATGGCTCCAATCCATTGGGCCCGTTGCGGGGAGCTGACGCTGCCATGACGCTCGAAGACACCACCGGAAACACCTCCGGCGGCACCACCCCACCGAAGGACGACTATCTGGAGCGCCGCGCGCTGCGCCGCGGCAGCGCCGGCTGGCTGCTGCTCACCGGCCTCGGCGTCGCCTACGTCGTCTCCGGGGACTTCTCCGGCTGGAACATCGGTCTGTCGAAGGGCGGCTTCGGCGGACTCGCCGTCGCCACCGTCCTCATGGGCGCGATGTACGCGTGTCTGGTCTTCGCGCTGGCCGAGCTCTCCGCCATCCTGCCCACGGCGGGCGGCGGCTACGGCTTCGCCCGCCGGGCGCTCGGCACCTGGGGCGGGTTCCTCACCGGCACCGCGATCCTCATCGAGTACATCCTGGCGCCCGCCGCGATCTCCATCTTCATCGGCGACTACGTCGAGTCCCTCGGCCTCTTCGGCCTGGAGTCCGGCTGGCCGGTCTACCTCGTCTGCTTCGCGCTCTTCATCGGGATCCACCTGTGGGGCGTGGGCGAGGCGCTGCGCTTCAGCCTGATCGTGACGGCGATCGCGGTCGCCGCGCTCGTCGTCTTCGCACTCGGCGCGTTCACCGACTTCCACGTCGACGGCCTGAACGACATCCCGGTCGACGCCGAGGCCTTCGGGTCGAACTCCTGGCTGCCCTTCGGACTCCTCGGGATCTGGGCCGCGTTCCCCTTCGGCATGTGGTTCTTCCTCGGCGTGGAGGGCGTGCCGCTCGCCGCCGAGGAGGCGAAGGACCCGGTGCGGTCGATGCCGAGGGCCCTCTCCCTCTCCATGGGGATCCTGGTGCTGCTCGCCGTCGTGACCTTCCTCGCCGCCACCGGCGCGCGCGGCTCGGCCGCCGTCCAGGAGGCGGGCAACCCGCTCGTCGTGGCGCTCCAGGGCGACGGGGAGCCGACGGCGCTCAGCCGGTTCGTGAACTACGCGGGCCTCGCGGGCCTGGTCGCCTCCTTCTTCTCCCTCATCTACGCCGGATCGCGCCAGCTCTTCGCCCTCTCCCGGGCCGGCTACCTGCCCCGCTTCCTCTCCCTCACCAGCCGCCGCAAGTCGCCGTACCTGGGGCTGCTCATCCCGGGCGCGATCGGCTTCGCGCTCGCCGCCGGGACCGGGAACGGGGCGCGGATGCTGAACATCGCGGTCTTCGGCGCCACCATCTCGTACGCCCTCATGGCGCTCTCCCACATCGTGCTGCGGCGCCGCGAGCCCGGCCTGCACCGGCCGTACCGGACGCCCGGCGGGATCGTGACCTCGTCCGTCGCCTTCGTCCTGGCCCTCTCGGCGCTCGTCGCGACCTTCCTGGTGGACCGGACGGCGGCGTTCATGGCACTCGGGGTGTACGTGATCGCTCTCGCCTACTTCGCGTTCTACAGTCGGCACCACCTGGTGGCCGGCGCGCCGGAGGAGGAGTTCGCGGCGCTCGCCGCGGCCGAGGCCGAGCTCGCACGCGACTGACGCATCGACTCACCGACGCTCCTGGAGGAAGCACGTGTCCCAGCCGCTCATCGGCGTGACCACCTATCTGGACCAGGCCCGTTGGGGGGTGTGGGACATGCAGGCCGCCTTGCTCCCCGCGCCGTACCCGCGACTCGTCCGGGAGAGCGGCGGGCTCGCCGTGATGCTGCCGCCGGACGAGCCGGCCGCCGCGGCGGCGCTCGTCGCCCGGCTCGACGGCCTGGTCGTCGCGGGCGGGGCGGACGTCGAGCCCGTACGGTACGGGGCCGAGCCCGACCCCCGTACCGGACCGCCGGCCCGCGCCCGTGACTCCTGGGAACTGGCCCTGATCGACGCGGCGCTGGCCTCCGGCACCCCGCTGCTCGGGATCTGCCGGGGCATGCAACTGCTGAACGTCGCGCTCGGCGGGACGCTGATCCAGCACCTGGACGGGCACGTGGAGGCGGTCGGGGTGATCGGCCGGCACGCGGTCAAGCCGGTGCCGGGCACGCGGTACGCCTCCCTGGCGCCCGAGCTGACCGAGGTCCCGACCTATCACCACCAGGCCGTGGACCGGCTCGGCGCCGGGCTCACGGTCTCGGCCCACGCGGAGGACGGCACGGTGGAGGCGGTGGAACTGGCCGCCCCCGTCTGGGCCCTCGGCGTGCAGTGGCACCCGGAGATGGGCGAGGACCTGCGGGTGATGCGGGGACTCGTCGAAGCGGCGGCGGCCGCCGGGCGGTGAGGAGCCGGGCCTCGCTGAGGAGCCGGGCCTCGTCGAGGAGCCGGGCCTCGTCGAGGACCCGGGCCTCGCGTCACTGGCGGGCCGTGTCCGGAACGTAGCGCCGTCTGCCCGCGTCCCCGCCGACCCGGAGGGGCGTACGGCCGTTCACGCGCGTGCCCGGGCGGCGAGCACGGTGGAGTCGTTCCGCATCAGGAGGGCGTAGAGGGCTGCGGCGACCGTCATGCCGACGGGGAGGGAGAGGTCCATGCCGTCCAGCGCTCCGGCGACGGGGCCGGTGTAGAGGGTGTTGACGCAGAGCGCGGCCGAGGTCACGCCCGCCACGACGGCGAGGGCGCCCGCGAGGTTGACGCCGCCCGTGTACCAGAAGGGGCCGCCGGGGGTCTCGTCCGAGAGCGCGGGGCCGTCGTAGCGGCAGCGGCGCAACACGACGTCGGTGGCGTAGACCGCCATGAGGGGGCCGATGAGGACCCCGATCACCTGGAGGGCGTTGCTGACGGTGTCGAGGAAGTTGGAGACGAGCAGCCCGTAGAGGGTCAGGGCCACGGCGACGGCGCCGTCGAAGAGGACGCTGACGGTACGGCGGATGCGGAGGCCGACGGCCTGGAGGGCGAGGCCGGCGCTGTAGGCGGTCAGGGCGTTGATGGAGATCGTGCCGAGGACCAGCGCGAGCAGGAAGACGGGGGTGAACCAGCCGGGCAGGATCGTCTGGAGCGCGTTCTGCGGGTCGGTCATGTCGACGGCGGTCGCGGCGAACGCGCCGAGCGAGCAGACGACGACGCTGGGCAGGAAGGCGCCGAGGGCGGTCCAGGCGACGATCGCCTTCCTCGAGGCCGTGCGGGGCAGGTAGCGGGAGAAGTCGGCACTCGTCGTGTACGAGAGCGGGCCCGAGGCGATCAGCGTGGTGCCCGCGACGAGGAGGGTCCAGAGCGGGGCGCCGCTGAGCCGTTCGGCGGGGGCGTACGAGAAGTCGGCGTGGCGCAGGACGGCGTACGCGACGACGCCGAAGGTCGCGGTCAGGGCGAGGGTGATCGGCAGGTACAGCTTGATGATCAGGGCGTGCCCGTAGACGCTGATGGCCAGGGTGAGCGCGGCGATGACCACGATCACGGCCACCTTGACGGGGGTGCCGGCCGTGATGCCGGTCTTCTCGACGAGGGCGAAGGCGGCGGTCGCCGCGGCGGCGAGGTTGAGGGCGAAGTAGCAGACCGAGACGAGCCAGCCGCCGACCGCGTTGTTCACGCGGTTGCCCAGGACGCCGTAGACGGCGCGGGTGATCACCTCGCTGGGCGCGCCCGCGGCGGGGCCCGAGGTGGCGAGGAGGCCGGTGAGCAGCCAGAAGAGGTTGCCCACGACGATCACGGCGACGGCCTGCCAGAGGGTCAGGCCCATGAGGACGAGGGCGCCGCCGATGACGAGGCTGAGGTAGTTGACGTTGGCCGCCGCCCACACGGAGAAGAGCTCGCGGGGGTGTCCGTGGCGTTCGCTGTCGGGGATGTGATCGATGCCGTGGGCCTCGATGCGGCCGGGTCTGTCGGCGGCGGCCGACGGGGTGACCCGGTCGCCCTGGGAGCGGGGGATCGGGTCGGGGATCGTGGAAGCCATGCGGCCCTCCGGATGCTGGCGGTGCCCACCAGGCGCTCGTTCGCCGCCCGCCTGGTTGCTTATTGGTCGCACACTCAATAGCATCGCGGGTATGTCGTCAAGCGTCCAGCGCAAGCGAGTTCGGAAAACCCCAGAGGCCCGGCGGGCGGAGATCGTGCAGACCGCGGCCCGGGTCGCCCTGACCGAGGGGCTCGAGTGCGTCACCCTGCGGCGGATCGCCGAGGAGCTCGCCGTCCGGCCCGGTCTGATCAGCCACTACTTCCCTTCGGCGGAGGATCTGGTGGGCGAGGCCTTCAGCGTCGCCTCCACCGGTGAGCTCGACGCCCTGCTGCCCGCGGACCGGCCGCACGGGACCCCCACGCAGTACCTCGCGCGCTACTTCGCCCTCTCGGCCGGGGACGCGTACGACGACATCAGCCGTCTCTGGATCAACGCCCGGCACCTCAGCCGCTACCGGCCCGTCCTGCGCGACCGGGTCGCCGAGCAGGAGCTCGCCTCCGACGACCGTCTCGAGAGGCTCATCCGCGAGGGCGTCGAGCGGGGCGAGTTCCGCACGGACGACCCGCGGACGGCGGCCATCCAGATCCTGGTCGTCCTCGACGGCCTGGGCGCCCACGCCAACACCGACCGCAGCAACCGGCCGGAGGCCGTGACCCGGATGGCCGTCACCACGGCGGAGCGGGAACTCGGCCTGGCGCACGGCACCCTGACCGAGGCGGCACCTCTCAGGGAACCGACGGAGCCCCAGGCCCCGGAGCCCGCCGCCCCGGCCGCTCCCCACTGACCACCGCGACCCGCAGCACCCCTCGTACCGCCCTTCGCCCTCCCCTGGAGCCCCCGTGCGCACCACCCGACTCGTCCTGCTCTCCGCCCGACTGCTCGACCCCGGCACGGGGGCGTTCCTGCCGCAGACCGCGCTCGCCGTCTCCGACGACGGCCGGATCTCGGCCCTCGGCGACGACCGCGAGATCCGCGCCCTCGCCGGGCCCGCCACCACCGTCGTCGACCTCAAGGGCGCCGTCGTCACACCCGGTCTCGTCGACGGCCACGTCCACCCGGTCACCGGCGCCGAGCTGACCGGCGGCCTCGACCTGTCGGGCTGCGCCGGCCTCGACGACGTACGGGAGGCGCTCGCCCGGGAGGTGCGCCGCCCCGGCCGCGGGGAGTGGCTGTTCGCCTGGGGCCTCGACCCGAACGTCTTCGGCGACCGGCCCGTCGGCATCGCCCCCTTCGACGCCGTGCTCGACGGGGTGCCCGCCTTCCTGCTGCTCTTCGACGCCCACTCGGCGCTGGCCAGCCGCCGGGCGCTCGAACTCGCCGGGGTCGACGGGCCGCGTACCTTCGCGCAGGCCTCCGCCGAGGTCGTCTGTGACGCGGACGGCCGCCCGACCGGCCTGCTCCAGGAGGACGCGGCCTGCGCGCTGGTCGAGCGGGTCGCCCCGCGGCCGACGCGCGCGGAGCGCCGGGAGGGGCTCGCGACCGCCCTGCGGTCCATGGCGGCGGCCGGTCTGACCGGCGGGCACGTCATGGACGCCAACGGCGAGAGCCTCGCGCTGTACGGGGAGCTCGACGCCGCGGGTGAGCTGCCGCTGCGGCTCCGCGTCGCGCCCTGGTGCCAGCCCGGCACCGACGCGGACGGGGTACGGGCCCTGATCGCGCAGCAGGGCACGGGCGGCGCGCTGTGGCGGGTCGCGGGCGTGAAGCTCTTCATGGACGGGACCATCGACAACGGCACCGCGTGGCTGGAGCGGCCCGACCGCCACGGCGAGTCCACGGCCGCGTTCTGGCCGGATCCCGCCGCGTACAGCGACATCGTCGGGGAACTGCACCGGGCGGGCGTGGCCACCGCGACGCACGCGATCGGCGACGCGGCCGTACGGCACGTCCTCGACTCCGTCGAGAAGGCCCAGGCCTCCGCGTCGGTCCGGGTACGGCACCGGGTGGAGCACATCGAGACGGTGCCGGACGACACGCTGCGCCGCTTCGCGGAGCTCGGCGTCGTCGCGTCCATGCAGCCCACCCACTGCTGCGACTTCACCCGGGCCGACCACACCGACAACTGGTCGCGGCGCCTCGGCGAGGAGCGTGCCTCGCGCGCGTGGCGCTGCCGCGATCTGGTGGACTCCGGGGCGACCGTCGTCCTGGGGTCCGACTGGCCCATCGCGCCGTTCCCGCCGCTCGGTGTGCTGGCCGGGGCCCGGCACCGCCGCCCGAGCCGCGACCTCGGGCAGGCCCCGCACGGGCCCGAGCAGGCGCTGACGGCGCTGGAGGCGCTGCGGGGCCTGACGACGGGACCGGCGTACGCGGCGGGCGAGGAGCACGAGGCGGGCCGGCTCGCGCTCGGCCACCGCGCCGACCTCGCGGTCTTCGCGGACAGTCCGGTCACCACGCCGGCGGTCGAGCTGCCGGACCTGCCGGTCCTCCTCACGGTCCTGGACGGCCGGATCACCCACCGGGCGGCGGGGGTCTAGCCCGTCCGCCGGACACCCCCTAGCCCGCCGGGCGGGCGCGGGTCAGCGAGAGGAGGTCGCGGGCCGGGCCCGTGGGGCGGTGTCCCGCGGGCCAGACCGCGCGCAGGTCGCGGCGGAGCGTCACGCCCTCGACGGGGATGGCGACCAGCCGGCGGGAGGCCAGCTCCTCGGTGATGGCGAGTTCACTGAGGACGGCCGGACCCGCCCCGCTGACGGCGGCGGCCTTCACGGCCGTCGTGGAGGCGAGTTCGAGGAGCGGCTCGGCGAGCCCGCCGTGGCCGGCGAGCGCCGCGTCCAGGACCTGCCGGGTGCCCGAGCCGCGCTCCCGCAGGATCAGCGGGGTCGCGGCCAGCTCCGCCGGGTCCAGGGCGCCGCGGCGGCGGGCCCAGGGGTGCGAGGGCGCGGCGACGATCGCGAGCCGGTCGTGCGCGACGACGACCCCGTCGAGGCCGTCCGGCACGGCGAGCCCCTCCACGAAGCCGACGTCGGCCTCGCCCGTGAAGAGCCGCTGCGCGACCGCCGCGGAGTTCCCGGCCTGGAGCGACACGGCCGTGTCGGGACGCTCGGCGCGCAGCGCGATCAGCCAGCCCGGGAGCAGGTACTCGGCGATGGTCATGGACGCGGCGACCCGCAGCCGCGAGTCGCGCCGCCCGCGCAGGGCCTGCGCGCCCGCGTCGAAAGCCTCCGCGGCCTCGACGATCCGCCGTGCCCAGTCCGTCACGAGCGCGCCAGCGTCGGTGAGCCGCGAGCCGCGCGGCGAGCGGTCGACGAGGGCGACCCCGAGCTGGCGCTCCATCGAGCGGATCCGGCTGCTCGCGGCGGGCTGGGTGATCCCGACCTCGCGGGCGGCCGCGCCGAGGCTGCCGTGCCGGGCGACGGCGATGAGCAGTTCGAGGGCGCCGAGGTCCGGGACCCGGTGGGAGAGGTGCGGCCTCGGCTCTCCGCCCTGCGTGCCGTGCCGCTCTGGTATCTCACTGCTCATAAACCCAGCTTATGACGTCATAGTCCCAAGATCCCTGGTGGGTGCGTCGAAAGGGCGCGACGGTGGGGTCATGGCAAGCCTCGCAACACCCCGCTCGGCCCCCCGTCCGGCCCCCCGCGCCACCACCCCCGGCGCACGGCCGCTCTCCCCGGCCCGTTCCGTCCGTCACCTCGGACCCAACTGGTACGCCTCCGTCATGGGGACGGCGATCGTCGCCAACGCGGGCGCGGCCCTCCCGGTGGACGTCCCCGGTCTCCGTACGCTCTGCGCGGCGGTGTGGGCCCTGTCGCTCGCGATGCTGCTGGTCCTCGTCTCCGCCCGTGCGCTGCACTGGATCCACCACCGCGACCAGGCCCGCGCCCACCTCATGGACCCGGCGATGGCGCCGTTCTACGGCTGTCTGTCGATGGCGCTGCTCGCCGTCGGCGGCGGCGCGATGATCGTGGGCCGGGACTGGATCGGGCTCCCCGCGGCCCTGGCGCTCGACACCGTGCTGTTCACGCTCGGCACGGCGACAGGGCTGGCGGCCGCGGTGGCCGTGCCGTACCTCATGGTGGTGCACCACCGGATCGAGAGCGCGTCCCCGGTGTGGCTGCTGCCGGTCGTCGCCCCCATGGTGTCCGCCGCGCTCGGCCCGCTGCTCGTGCCCCATCTGCCCGCCGGGCAGGCCCAGCAGACGCTGCTCCTCGCCTGCTACGCGATGTTCGGTCTCAGCCTGCTCGCGACCCTGGTCATGCTGCCGCTGATCTTCGGCCGGCTCGTGACCGGCGGCCCGCTGCCGCTCGCGCTCACCCCCACGCTGTTCCTGGTCCTCGGCCCGCTGGGCCAGTCGACGACCGCCGCGAACAAGTTCGCCGACGCGGCCCCCGGCGTGCTGCCCGACCCGTACGCGCACGGCTTCGCCGCCTTCGCCGTCCTCTACGGGGTGCCCGTGATGGGGTTCGCGCTGCTGTGGCTGGCGCTCGCCGGGGCGATGGTGCTGCGGGCGCGGCGGCGTGGCATGGGCTTCGCGATGACCTTCTGGGCGTTCACCTTCCCCGTCGGGACCTGTGTGACCGGTGCCGAGGGGCTCGCCCAGCACACCGGTCTGGCCGCCTTCCGGTGGCTCGCCGTCGGTCTGTACGTGCTCCTCGTGGCGGCCTGGCTGGTGGCGGGTGTCCACACGGTGCGCGGGCTGCTCAGCGGTGCGCTGCTCGCAGGGCCCGGGACAGCGCCTGCGGCGCCTGTGCCAGCGACGGCCCGTACCAGGTGAGCAGGCGTCCGTCGACGAGGGCGGCGGCGGTCCCGGGGAAGGCCTCGGGGCCGTCGTCCGCCGTGAAGCGGTAGGGCTCGTCGGGCAGGACGACGAGGTCGGGTGCGGTGGCGCGGAGCTCGTCGATCGGGATCCGCGGATAGCGCTCGGGATGACCTTCGTACGCGTTGCGGACGCCGAGGCGGCCGAGCAGGTCGCCGGCGAAGGTGTCGCTGCCGAGGACCATCCAGGGGCGACGCCAGATCGGTACGACGGCGGTGAGCGGCGTTCCGTCCGGCGCGGGCTCCAGGGGGGTCACGGCCTCCCAGGCGGCTTCGGCCTCCTCCAGCCAGCGGGGCCGCCGGGGCGCGCCGCAGGCGGCGAGGACCCGCTCCAGCTCGCGCAGGCCCTGGTCGAGGGTGCGGATCTCGGTGACGAGGACGTCGAGCCCGGCGGCCCGCAGGGCGGCGAGGTCGGGGGCGCGGTTCTCCTCCTCGTTGGCGAGGACGAGGTCGGGCCGGAGCGCGGTGATCGCGGCGACGTCGGGGTTCTTGGTGCCGCCGATCCGTACGACGTCGAGGTCGGCGGGGTGGCTGCACCACTCCGTCGCGCCGACGAGGACGCCGGGCGCGGAGACGGCGACGGCCTCCGTCAGGGAGGGGACGAGGGAGACGACTCGCGGTCCGGCGCCGGCGGCCCTCACTCCTCCTCGACCTCGACGTGCTCGGCGACGGCGACGACGAGGAGGCGGGTGCCGGGCTCGGTGGCGCGCCAGCGGTGCCGTACGCCTCCGGAGAGGTAGAGCGTGTCGCCGCGGCCCAGCCGGTGGGCGCGGCCCTCGGCCTCGACCTCGGCGGCACCGTCGGCCACGTACAGCAACTCGTCGTTCCGGTGCTGGAATTCGCGGCCCGCGTCCTGTTCGCCGGTGAACTCCAGGGCGTGCAGCTGGTGGCGGTCGCGGACGAGCCGGCGGACGCCGCTGGGCAGTGCCGCGGAGCGCTCCTCCGCCCGGACGACGTCGACGGTGCGGGCGGCCTCGGCGGCGGCGAGGAGCTCGCCGGCGGTGGTCTCCAGGGCATCGGCGACGAGTTCGAGGGAGCGGCGGCTGGGCCGGGCGCGCTCGTTCTCGACCTGGCTGAGGAAGGGCACGGAGAGGCCGCTGCGGGAGGCGACGACGGCCAGGGTGAGGTGGAGCGCTCTGCGCCGTCTCTTGACGGCCGCGCCCACGCGGGGTGTTTCCTTCTCGTCCATGTCGGCTCCCTCCCTCGTGCCTCGTGTGCCTCGTGCGCGTCGCGTTCCCTCGGACCGCGTACCGGTCGGTTACCTGAACCTTACGCAGCTTTGGCTCCGGGTTTCGCGTCGTGACGAAAAGGGGTGGTCGCCGAACACGTTCGGCGACCACCCCTTTCCGGACAGGAACGAATCCCGGTCCGCCGGGTGCTACTGCGGGGCGAGCTTCTCCGCGAGGCCGGGGTTGCGGTCCAGCCAGACGCGGACGGCCTGCTGCTCCTTGCCCTTGCCGGTCTCCTGGATGACGGCTTCGAGGTCCGTGAGCTGCTTCTCGGTGAGCTCGAAGTTCTTCAGCCAGGCGCCGACCTCGGGGTTCTCGGCGGCGAAGCCCTTGCGGGCGAGGGTGTGGACGCCGTCGCCCTTGCCCCAGCTGCCCTTGGGGTCGGTGAGCTTCTTCAGGTCGTGGGCGGAGTAGGCCCAGTGCGGGGACCAGAGGGTGACGACGACGGGCTCCTTGCGCTCGTACGCGCGCTTCAGTTCGGCGAGCATGCCGGGGGTGGAGCCGTCGACGACCTTGTACTCGCCCTCCAGGCCGTACTCCTTGAGCACCTTGTCCTTGAGGATGCCCATCATTCCGGCGCTGGGCTCGATGCCGACGATGCGGCCCTTGAACTGTCCCGCCTTGCCCTTGAGGTCGGCGAGGGAGTCGACGCCCTTGACGTAGGAGGGGACGGCGAGCTCCAGGGAGGTGGGGCCGTACCAGGAGCCGAGGTCTTCGAGCTCGTTCTTGTACTTCTCCCAGTACTGCTCGTGCGTGACGGGGAGCCAGGCGTCGGTCTGGAAGTCGAGCTGCCCGCCGGCGAGGCCGGTGTAGAGCGCGCCCGCCTCCAGCTGCTTGGTGTCGACCTCGTAACCGCGGCGCTCCAGCAGTTCCTTCCACAGGTACGTGGAGGCGATGCCCTCGTCCCAGGGGATGTAGCCGATGCTGATCTTCTTGCCGTGGCCGCTGTTCTTGCCCGCGGCGGCGGTGGAGGTCGCGCCGCCGGAGCCGAGGAAGCCCATGCCGCCGGCGACGAGGGCGAGGACGACGACGCCTACGAGGGCGGCGACGGGCTGCGGGCGGTGGGCCCAGAGCTTCGCGCCGGGCCGCTTGGCGCTCGCGGCGCGGGCCTTGGCGGCGGCGCGGCGGCCCAGCGGGGAGACCTGGCGGCCGAGGGCGCCGGTCATCCGGTCCAGGTACATGGCGAGGACGACGATGGAGACGCCGGCCTCGAAGCCGAGGCCGATGTCGACGTTGCCGATGGCGCGGTAGACGGCGCCGCCGAGGCCGCCGCCGCCGACCATGCCCGCGATGACGACCATGGAGAGGCCGAGCATGATGACCTGGTTGACGCCCGCCATGATCGTCGGCAGGGCGAGCGGGAGCTGCACGCGCAGGAGGGTGTCGCGCGGGGTGGTGCCGAAGGCCTCGGCGGCCTCGACGAGTTCGCCGTCGACCTGACGGATGCCGAGCTCGGTCATCCGGACGCCCGGGGGCAGCGCGAAGACGATGGTGGCGATGATGCCGGGGACGACGCCGACGCCGAAGAAGATGATGCCGGGGATCAGGTAGACCATCGCCGGCATGGTCTGCATGAAGTCGAGGACGGGCCGGAGCACCGCGCTGACGGTCTTCGAGCGCGCCGCCCAGATGCCGAGGGGGACGGCGATCACCAGGGTGACGAGGGTGGCGACGAGGACGAGGGAGAGCGTCGCCATCGCCTCGTCCCACAGGCCCACCGAGTCGACGAGCGCGAAGCCCGCGAAGGCGAGGACACCGGCGGCGAGGCCGCGCAGCCACCAGGCGACCACGGCGAGGATGCCGGCGAAGAGCAGCGGCTGGGGTGCGGACAGGACGGCGTCGATGCCGTCGTAGAGGCCGGTGACACCGGTGCTGACGGCGTCGAAGAGCCAGGAGAACTGGGCCTGGAGCCAGTCGACGGAACTGTCGACCCACTCGCCGAGGGGGAGCCTAGGCACGGGCGGTCACCTCCTTCTTCTGCATGTCCTGCGCGGAGAGCCCGCCCATGACGCCGAGGAGGCGATCGGCCGGTACGACTCCGAGGACGGTGCCGTCGGAGTCCTCGACGGTCACGGGGTGCGGGGCCAGGGCGGCGACGGCGCACAGGTCGGCGACGAGGGTGTCGGGTCCGACGGCCCGGCAGGCGCAGTCGGCGGGGCAGTCGGCCGGGGTGGCGCCCGCCGTCATGACGGCGGAGGCGGTGAGGACCCGCGAGCGGTCGACGTCCTGGATGAAGGAGGCGACGTAGTCGTCGGCGGGGCGGACGAGGATGTCCTCGGCGGTGCCGAGCTGGACGATCCGGCCGTCCCGCATGACGGCGATCCGGTCGCCGATGCGCATGGCCTCGTTGAGGTCGTGGGTGATGAAGACGATGGTCTTGTTCAGCCGCTGCTGGAGCACGAGGAGCTGGTCCTGCATGTCGCGGCGGATGAGCGGGTCGAGCGCGCTGAAGGACTCGTCCATGAGGAGCAGGTCGGCGTCGGTGGCGAGGGCGCGGGCGAGGCCGACGCGCTGCTGCATGCCACCGGAGAGCTCGTCGGGCCAGGACTTCTCCCAGCCGGCGAGCCCGCAGAGTTCGAGGGCCTCGGCGGCGCGGGTCTCGCGCTCGGCGCGCGGGACGCCCTGGACCTCCAGGCCGTAGGCGGCGTTCTCCAGGACGTTTCGGTGCGGGAAGAGCGCGAAGTGCTGGAAGACCATGCTGATCTTGGTGGCCCGGACGGCGCGGAGCTCGCGGGGGGAGAGCGCGGTGAGGTCGCGGCCGTCGAAGAGGACCCGGCCCGCGGTGGGTTCGAGCAGGCCGTTGAGCATGCGCAGGAGGGTGGACTTCCCGGAGCCGGACAGGCCCATCACGACGAAGATCTGACCGGGTTCGACGACGAAGCCGGCGTCGACGACGGCGGCCGTCGTGCCTTCGGCCCGCAGTTCGTCGCGGTCGGCGCCGTCGGCGAGGCGCCGGACGGCTTCATCGGGTCGTCTGCCGAACACCTTGTACAGGTGGTCGGCCTGGAGCCTGGACACATAGACCTCACGGGTAGCAATGAGAACGGCCCGCCACCCCCGCGCGGCCGGGCCGTGGAGCAGCGCGGGATCCGCCCGCGACCCGTCGCGTACGGGGATTCCGTTGTTGAATCCCGTACCGGGCTCCGCTCCGGGCTCGCGCCTGCCCGGCTTCACCGGGTGCAAACGCAAAGGTGACGGGGGTCACGTGTGGGACGGATGGGGCGGGCGCGGCGGGCGGGGCGGGGCGGGCGGGCGAGTGAGCGGGCCGGCGGGCGAGTGAGCGGGCGGGCCGGGCGGGGCGGGGCGGGGCGGGCGAGTGAGCCGAAGGGGCGCGGCCGGGGGAACAGCCCCGAGCGCGCGGAGCCCCCGACGAAGGAGGGGGCGAGCACGGTCGGGTCTGTGAGCACGGCTTGAGCGCCCCGGAGGCGAACCGAGCCCCAAAAAGAGGCGCGCACGGTCGGGGCTGTGAGCACGGCTGAAGCGCCCCGGAGGCGAACCGAGCCCTAAAATCAGGCGGGTGACGCGACGTTTGATGCTCCTCGACACCGCCAGCCTCTACTTCCGCGCCTACTTCGGCGTGCCGGACTCCGTCCGGGCACCCGACGGCACTCCGGTGAACGCCGTCCGCGGACTTCTCGACTTCATCACCCGGCTCGTCCAGGACCACCACCCCGACGACCTGGTGGCCTGCTGGGACGAGGACTGGCGGCCGCAGTGGCGGGTGGACCTGATCCCTTCGTACAAGGCGCACCGGGTGGCGGCCGAGACGGAGACCGGCCCGGACGAGGAGGAGATCCCCGACACGCTCTCCCCGCAGGTGCCGGTGATCGAGGAGGTCCTCGCGGCACTCGGGATCGCCCGGGTCGGGTCCGCGGGGTACGAGGCGGACGACGTCATCGGGACACTGGCGGGGCGCGCCGCCGGTCCTGTGGACATCGTCACGGGTGACCGGGACCTGTTCCAGCTGGTGGACGACGCGCGCGGGGTGCGCGTGCTGTACCCGCGCAAGGGCGTCGGCGACTGCGACCTGGTGGACGCGGAGCTGATCCGTACGAAGTACGGCGTGCGCCCCGACCAGTACGCGGACTTCGCGGCGCTGCGCGGGGACGCGAGCGACGGGCTGCCCGGGGTGAAGGGCATCGGCGAGAAGACGGCCGCGCAGCTGATCACGGAGTACGGGGATCTGGCCGGGGTGCGGGCGGCGGCGGAGGACCGGACGTCGAAGCTGACGCCGGCCAAGCGGCGCGGGATCGTGGAGGCGGCCGCGTACCTGGACGTGGCGCCGACCGTGGTGCGGGTCGCCGGCGACGCACCGCTGCCGGAGTTCGACCCGGCCCTGCCGTCGGGGCCGCGTGACCCGGCGGCGCTGGAGGCGCTGGTGAAGCGGTGGGGTCTGGGCGGGGCGGTGGGGCGCCTGCTTCCGGTGCTCGCACGCTGATCACCCGGATATTCCTTGGGCGACAGCACACCGGGATGCTAGCTTAGGCATACCTAAGTTCGTCGAGTCAGGAGAGCCCATCGTGGCAGAGCAGCCGGCCCGCAAGGCACCGAAGGCCACCGAAGCGCGTGTGGTGCGCACCGAGCGGATCACTCCGCACATGGTGCGGGTCGTCCTGGGAGGCCCCGGACTCGACGCCTTCGAGGTCGGCGAGTACACCGACCACTACGTGAAGCTGCTGTTCGCCCCCGAGGGGGTCGCCTACCCGGAGCCGTTCGACATGGAGCGGATCCGGGAGGAGTTCCCCCGGGACCAGTGGCCGACGACGCGGACGTACACGGTACGGGCGTGGGACCCGGTCCACCGCGAGCTCACCGTCGACTTCGTGGTCCACGGCGACGAGGGCCTCGCGGGCCCCTGGGCGGCGCGGGCCCAGGCCGGCGAGACGATCCGTTTCCTCGGCCCGGGCGGCGGCTACGCGCCGGCCCCGGAGGCGGACTGGCACCTGCTCGCGGGCGACGAGAGCGCGCTCCCCGCGATCGCGGTGGCGCTTGAGCGACTGCCCGCGGGGGCGCGGGTGCACGCCTTCGTGGAGGTCTCGGACGCGGCGGAGGAGCAGAAGTTCGCGACGGCCGCGGGGGTGGACGTCACCTGGCTGCACCGGGGCGACCGCCCGGCGGGCGAAGCCGTCGTCGAGGCCGTGCGGACGCTGGACTTCCCGGCGGGCGACGTCCACGCCTTCGTCCACGGCGAGGCGGGTTTCGTGAAGGACCTCCGCCGGCACCTGCGGATGGATCGCGGGGTGGCGCGCGAGCGGCTGTCGATCTCGGGGTACTGGCGCCTGGGGAAGACGGACGAGGCATGGCGTGCGATCAAGCGCGAGTGGAACGACCAGGTGGAGCGCGAACAGGAGAACTGACGCTCGCAGCACACGAGAGGGGGGTGGGGGCCTGAGCCCCCACCCCCCTCCGCGTTTCTCCTCCGCGCCTCCCCTCCGCGTTACGTCGCGCGGCCGAAGACGCGGCCCGAGGCGTCCACGTGGGCCAGTCGCCGCATCGCCGCGAAGATCGCGTCGCCGAGGACCGTGCCGACGACGACGCTCTCCACGAGCTCCTCGCGCGCCACATGGTGCGCCACGTACTCCAGGTCGGCCTGCGCCACCTGCTCCGCCGCGTCCGCGTAGACGTCCAGGACCTCGGCGAAGCCGCCGTGGCCGACGTCTTCCAGTGCCGCGAGGGCCGTCGCCAGCGCCTCCCCCGCCGGGTTGTCCGGATAGGCACGCCAACCGCGCGCGGCGATCAGCTCCGCGACGCTCTTCCGCGCCTCCTCGATCCCGGCGTCCTGCTCGCGGTCGTAGCGCGGCACGATCCGGTTCGCCGCGGCGCCCAGCACCTTGTGCAACGGCCGCTCGGGGTCGTCGACCGCCACGATCACGTCACGGATCCCCGCGACCGACAGGCCGCCCACGTCGAGGAGCGCCCTGATCAGGCGCAGGCGCTGGACGTGCGTCTCCCCGTACGAGGCTTGGTTCGGGCTCGTCAGCTCACCTGCCGGCAGCAGCCCTTCCCGTACGTAGAACTTGATCGTCGGTACGGATACCCCGGTCCTGCGGCTCAATTCTCCGATGCGCACCGCGTGTTCACCTCTCCCGTCCTTCAACGGCCTTGCCGACCGACACCTCCATCATAGATAGTGGCGCTATCAGATAGCGGCGAGTGCCACTATCCATAATTCCCACGGGGGGATCCGTATGTCCTCACTCAGCAGGCCCTCTCCCAGCAGGCCCTCGCTCGGCACGTCCATGCTCCGGCCGCTCGCCCGGCTGCACCGACCGCTGGTCTGGTTCGCCGGCTCGATGGCCGTCCTCGCCCTCGTCTCCGCCGTCGGCCTGGTCGTCGACGACCGGATCCTGGTCGGCGTGCCGATCTGGACCAAGCCGCTCAAGTTCTCGATCGCGTTGATCGCCTACACGCTCTCGCTCGCCTGGATGCTCTCCCTGCTCGCCCCGCCCGCCCGCGCCCACCGCGTCGGCTGGTGGGCCGGAACCGTCGTCGCCGTCGCCTTGCTGATCGAGATGGTGTTCATCACCCTCCAGGCGGTCCGCGGCACCCAGAGCCACTTCAACCACGCGACGCCCTTCGACAACGCCGTCTTCCAGATCATGGGAGCCAGCATCGTCATCCTGTGGCTGAGTGCCCTGGTCATCGCGGTTCTCCTGCTGCGCGCCCGGATCCTCGACCGTGCCACGGCGTGGGCCGTCCGCCTCTCCTCGTTCCTCGCCCTCGCGGGCGCCGCCGTGGGCTTCCTGATGACGTCCCCGACCCCCGAACAGCTGGCGGTCGACGACTCCCCGATCACCGGCGCCCACAGCGTCGGGGTCCCGGACGGCGGCCCCTCGATGCCGCTGACCGGCTGGTCGACCACCGGCGGCGACCTGCGCATCCCTCACTTCTTCGGCATGCACGCGCTCCAGTTGCTCCCGCTGCTCCTGCTCGTCCTGGCCGCTCTCGCACCGCGCGTCGCCCGGCTCGCCGACGAGCGGGTGAAGCTGCGGCTCACGCTCACGGCCGCGGGGGTGTACGCGGCGACCTTCGCCCTGCTGACCTGGCAGGCGCTGCGCGGCCAGGCCCTGTTCTCGCCCGACGGCGTGACGCTCGCCGCGGCGGGAGCGATCGTCCTGCTCGGCGCGGCCGCCACGGCGCTCTCCCTCCGCACCCCCACCCCTGCCCCCGCCCCCGCCCGTACCGAGGAGGTCCCGGCGTGACCGGCTTCCTCTTCGAGCTGACGTTCCTCCTCGCGGCACCCGTCTGGTTCCTGATGATCGTCGCGCCGGCATGGCGGGTCACCGAGCGCGTCGCCGCCTCACCCCTGACCGTCCTCCCGCTCCTCGCGGTCTGGGCCGTCCTGGCCGCCCCCGTCCTGCCGGAGCTGTGGACGGCGGTCAGTAGCCCCGACCTCGACACGTTCCGCGAACTGACGGCCCTCGCGAACGGCGCCGCCGCGGTCTGGGCGCAGGTCATCGCCTGGGACCTGCTCCTCGGCCAGTGGATGTACCGCGAGGCCCGCCGCCTCGCCCTCTCCCCGTTCCTGATGGCCCCCTTGCTCCTCCTGACGATCCTCCTCTCCCCCGTCGCCCTCCCCCCGTTCCTGGCGCTGCGGGCCTGGAAGACACGGCGTGCGGACTAGGGCCCGTGGCGGCCCGAAGGATTCGGCTAGGTGCGGAGCATCTCCGTCATGGGCGACTGCGGCGGGATCAGGCCCGGCAGCAGCCAGGGCTGGAAGAGGCTCAGGACCGCGAGGACGAGGAAGGCGGCCCCGACGACCTGCGAGAAGACGGGGCCAAGCCGCCAGAGCTTCTCCACGAAGATCACCACGGCCACCGCGGCCATCGCCAGGACGTTCATGACGCCCAGCGGGACGAGCACGACCATCAGCCCCCAGCAGCAGCCCACGCAGTACGCCCCGTGGTGCGCCCCGACCCGCAGATCGCGGGCCCGGGGCCGGAAGCCCGCGTAGCGCACGAGCTGCCCCATCGGGCTCCGGCAGTGCCGCAGGCAGAGGTCCTTCCACGGGCCGAACTGGTACAGCCCGGCGACCAGGAAGGCCCCGGCGCCGATCCAGCGCCCGGCGCCCGGGTGCTCGTCCACCAGGGCGCCGGTCCCGGCGAGGAGCCCGTAGGCGATCAGGCCGAAGGCCGTCCAGGCCAGCAGGTACCCGGCGGCGAACTGGGCGGTACGAGCCACCCGCACGACGCCCGTGGCCGACTGGCGCCCGATGGCCCGCGCCCAGGTGAGGGCGACCGGGGCCACCGACGGGAACATCATGGCGATCATCATGACCAGCCACAGCAGCAGGAACAGCGGGAGATCCATGCCCATGGTTCCCGGCTCGACCCCCATGTCACGGGCCTGGTCGACCACCAGCACCCACGCGAGGACGGCGATCGACGCCATCACGGACCAGGCGAACGCGAGCTGCCGGGCCGACAGGAGATTCGCCGGACGCAGAGGCGGTGACAGGGCCTTCCGGTCGAGGCGCACACCTCCAGCACATCACGGCGGACCTGCACATGCGCGCGGGAACGTGTGTACGCGGCACACACCTCCTCCGGGCAACCCTTCCGGTGGGACAATCGGGATGAATACCTGTACGACCCGGGCGTGGGCCGGCGATGGTTTCCCGGGGGCTCCGCCGTCCTCCCGAGACCGACGTCCCGGCACGGTCACGAGGAGGCAGGGAGATGCCCGAGACGACGGCGGCCGTTCCCCGGTGGCACGCGGCGGGCGACTGGTTCGACACCTGCAAGTGCAACGTGCCCTGCCCCTGCTCGTTCGCACAGCTGCCCACCTACGGAGACTGCGACGGCATCCTGGCCTGGCACATTCGCGAGGGCCGTTACGGTGACGTACGGCTGGACGGCCTGAACGTGCTGATGGTGGCCTCGTTCGTCGGCAACATCTGGGCCGAGCACACGGACGCGTACGCCGCGGTCTTCGTCGACGAGCGCGCCGACGACCCCCAGCGCGAGGCACTTCAGATGATCTTCGGCGGGCAGGCGGGCAGTTGGCCCGCCGAGATGGTGAGCATGATGGGCGCCGAAATGCGCGGCATGGAGTTCGCCCCCATCGAGATCGAGGTCGCCGACGACCTCGCGAACTGGCGGGCCGTGGTACCGGGCCGGGTCGAGGCGAGCGCGGTCGCGCTCACGGGACCCACGACCCCGGAGGGCGCGCGCGTCCAGTCGACCAACCTGCCGGGTGCGGAGACCGGACCGGGCCAGGTCGCGACCTGGGGCCGCTCGACGATGGACCACGCCGACGCCCACGGCTTCCTGTGGAGCCGCGAAGGCCGGTCCAGCAAGCACATCACCTTCGACTGGACCGGACCTGACTAGCCGGAGTTCAGGCGGTCCCCTTCCGGGCCGTCAGTTGGAAGAGGCGGGCCGTGTGGGGGTACGGGTGTCGTGCGGTGGTGGCGAGTTCCAGGCGCTCCAGGGCGTCGTAGTAGTCCTTGTCGTACTTGCGCGCGTCGTCGGTGATGTAGTCGCAGAAGCCGCGGATGCCGTAGTGCCGTACGTCCCCGCACCCGAGGTCCCGGAGGACCGGGGCGAGCTCCTCCGCCGTGTGGAGCGTCAGTTCCGAGTCGAACATCGCGGTCCGGAACGTGTCGCTGTCCAGTGCGGCCAGTGCCGCCGCGGGGTCCATCTCGCGGACGGCGATGTTCAGGGGAGCCGAGTGCCGGTTGATCGCCATCAGGGAGAACAGCCCGCCGTCCTTCAGCGGCGCGAGCGCCCCGGCCAGGGTGGCCGGCACGTCGTCCACGTACTGCAGGAGGTTGTGGCACAGCACCACGTCGAACTCCCCGGCCGCGAGGTCGGCCGGCAGGGCCGTCACATCGGCGCGGACGCAGGTCATCCGCGCCGACACCCCGGCCGCCGCCGCGCGTTCGGCCGCGGCGGCCAGCATGGCCGGTGCGTAGTCGACCAGCGTGACGCGGTGGCCACGGGCGGCGAGGCGCAGCGCGTCGCCGCCGTCGCCGCCCGCGAGGTCGAGGACCCGTAGGGGCCGTCCGCCCTCGGGAACGTCGGGGCCGTCGAGGTGCCGCAACAGGTTCGCCTCGGCGACCGTGTAGCGGATGCGGCCCCAGGGGGCCTCCTGCCACTCCTGCCAGGCGGCCATCGCGGTGTCGAACTTCTCGGGATCCTCAGGCATCCGGTGACGATAGCGGCACCCCGCCCCGGCCCCTTCGGAACGCCGGCCCAGGTACGTCGGCCCCGCTACGTCGGCTCCGGTACGTCAGCTCCGGGCGCGGACCGTGGC
This sequence comes from Streptomyces sp. NPDC042346, assembly GCF_055581845.1. NCBI lineage: Bacteria > Bacillati > Actinomycetota > Actinomycetes > Kitasatosporales > Streptomycetaceae > Streptomyces > Streptomyces sp. NPDC042346. The sequence goes on from NZ_JBVJEH010000006.1 coordinate 268,909, forward strand.
GAGGACCTCGCGGTCCGGCTGGAGCGTGAGGCTCGGGACCGGGCGTATGTCGTCGGTGGTGAGGTCCAGGTGATAGCGGCGGGCCAGGACGGCGAGCACCAGGACGGCCTCGACGAGGGCGAAGCGGGTGCCGAGGCAGACGCGGGGGCCGCCGCCGAAGGGGAACCAGGCGTACTCCGGGATGTGCTCGGCAGGTTCGCCGTCCTCCGTGGTGAGCCACCGCTCGGGGCGGAAGGCCTCGGCGTCGCCGTACCAGCGGGGGTCGCGCTGCGTGGCCCACTGGCTGGACCAGACGCGGGTGCCGGCGGGCACGGGCGTGCCGCCGAGCGTGGCGCCTTCCTTGGCGATGCCGGTGAGGAGCCAGATCGTCGGGTAGAGACGAAGGGTCTCCTTGACGACGGCCTGGGTGTAGGTGAGGGAGGCGTAGTCGTCGTAGCCGGGCTCGTGGTCGGTGAGGACCCGGTCGAGCTCCTCCGTGAGGGCCTCGCGGACCCGCGGGTTGCGGGAGAGCAGGTGCCAGGCCCAGACGAGGGTCGAACTGGTCGTCTCGTGGCCCCCGATGTAAAGGGTGACCGTCTCGTCCCGGATCTCCTGGTCGGAGAGGCGCGCGCCGGTCTCGTCCCGGGCGGCGAGGAGCCGGCTGAGGAGGTCCGGGCGCTCGGTGTCGCCGTCGCGGTGGCGGGAGACGACGCGGGAGACCTCGGCGTCGATGACGGCGGTGGCGCGCTTGATGCGGGCGCGCCCGGGCGTCGGGACCCAGTCGGGCAGGAGTGCTCCGATGCCGCTGAACTCGGCGCCGATCTCCTGCTGGGCGATGTCCATGGCCTTGCCGATGGCCTCGGCGTCTGCGGCGGTGTCGACGCCGAAGATGGTGCGGACGGCGACGAGTTGGGTGAGGGCGGCCATCTCCTTCTTGATGTCGATGTGCTGCCCGTCGGTCCACCGGTCGGCGAGTGCGACGGCGCATTCCGTCATGGTCGCCGCGTACGAGCGGACCTGCTTGGGGCGGACGGAGGGCTGGACGAGGGAGCGCTTGCGCCGCCAGTCGGCGCCCTTGGCGACGACGACCCCGTTGCCGAGGAGCGTGCGGAAGGCGATGCCGAGGTCGGGCTGGTCGAAGGTGCGCTCGACCTCGGTGAGGAGTTCGCCGATGGTGTCGGGGTGGGCGATGAAGAGGGCGGGGCCGCGGCCGAAGCGCCAGCGGACGAAGTCGCCGCGCTCCCGCAGCTGTTCGAAGAAGGCCAGGGGGTCTTTGCCGAAGGCGGGCAGGTTCCCGAGGAGGGGCACCCCTCGGGGGCCTTCGACGATGCCCGGTGTCGGCTGTGCCGCGTCACCGCGTGTCCCAGCGTCCGGACCGGCTTGCATGGTCATGCGCGTCCCCTCCCCAACTGGCCTTCCCCGTGTGCGAGTCCATGCAAGCGGAAGGGCCGACCCGGGCGCCACCCCTGTGGACGACGCCCTGTGGACAACCCTGCGCACAGGGGGCGGAACGCCCGGTGCCCGTGGCGTGATCGCCACGGGCACCGGCCTGAAGGGAACCGGAGTCGTCAGCCCACCGAGCTGTAAGCGACGACACCCCGCAGCAGCGACTCGACGGCCTTGCGGGCGTTCTTGGAGACCGTGCTGTTCTCCTTGGGCGCCGCGGCGGCGATCTGTCCGAGGACGTCGATGACCTGCTTGCACCAGCGGACGAAGTCACCGGCGGGCATCTCCGCCTCGCGGAGCACCTCGTCGAGGCTCTTGTCGGAGGCCCACTGGTAGGCGGCCCAGGCGAAGCCGAGGTCGGGCTCGCGCTGGCCGACGCCCTCCGCCTGGTTGATCTTGAACTCCTCTTCAAGGGCGTCGAGACGCCCCCAGATCCGGACCATCTCACCGAGCGCCGCCTTGGCGTTGCCCGTGGGCAGCTTCGGCGCGACGGCGTCGTCGGCCTGGCGCGACTCGAACACCAACGCCGAGACGCAGGCGGCGAGTTCGGCGGGCGTGAGGCCTTCCCAGACGCGGTCCCTGAGGCATTCGCTCGCGAGCAGGTCGAGCTCGCCGTAGAGCCTGGCCAGCCGCTTGCCGTTGTCGGTGACCTCGTCGCCCCGCAGGTAGTCGAGTTCCGTGAGGAGCGCGACGATCCGGTCGAAGGTCCGGGCGATCGTGTTGGTACGGCCCTCGATGCGCCGCTCCAGCTGGTGCGTGTCGCGCTGGAGGCGGTGGTAGCGCTCGGCCCAGCGGGCGTGGTCCTCGCGCTCGTCGCAGCCGTGGCAGGGATGGGCGCGGAGTTCCGTGCGCAGCCGGGCGATCTCGCGGTCGTCGGCGGCGGCGGAGCGCTGCTTGTGGTGCCGCTCGGGGTTGATGTGCCCGGCCTTGGTGCGCAGCGCGGTGGCGAGGTCCCTGCGGGACTGCGGGGAGCGGGGGTTGAAGGACTTGGGAATCCGCATGCGGTCGAGCGCCTCGACGGGGACCGGGAAGTCGATGGAGGCGAGCCTCTTCACCTGCCGCTCGGCGGTGAGGACGAGGGGCCGGGGCCCGTCGTGGTAATCGAAGCCGCGGTGGCCGTTGGTCCGTCCCGCGGGGATGCCCGGGTCGAGGACGAGGGCGAGGCCCGCGAACTTGCCCGTGGGGACGTGGATGACGTCGCCCGGCTTGAGCTTCTCCAGCGAGCCGGCGGCCTGGGCGCGCCGCTGTGCGGCGCCCTGCCGGGCCAGCTCCGTCTCGCGGTCCTTGAGGTCGCGGCGGAGCCGCGCGTACTCCTCGAAGTCGCCGAGGTGGCAGGTCATGCCCTCGCGGTAGCCCTCCAGGCCCTCCTCGTTCTTCTGCACCTGGCGCGAGATGCCCACGACGGAGCGGTCGGCCTGGAACTGGGCGAAGGAGGTTTCGAGGAGCTCGCGGGAGCGGTGGCGGCCGAACTGGTCGACGAGGTTGACCGCCATGTTGTACGAGGGCCGGAAGCTGGAGCGCAGCGGGTACGTCCGCGTGCCCGCGAGTCCGGCGAGGTGCCCGGGGTCGAAGCCGCGCTGCCAGAGGACCACGGCGTGGCCTTCGACGTCGATGCCGCGGCGGCCGGCGCGGCCGGTGAGCTGGGTGTACTCGCCGGGCGTGATGTCGGCGTGCTGCTCGCCGTTCCACTTGACGAGCTTTTCCAGGACGACGGACCGCGCGGGCATGTTGATGCCGAGGGCGAGGGTCTCGGTGGCGAAGACGGCCTTCACGAGGCCGCGGACGAAGAGCTCTTCGACGACCTCCTTGAAGGTGGGGAGCATGCCGGCGTGGTGGGCGGCGATGCCCCGCTCCAGCGCTTCGAGCCACTCGTAGTAGCCGAGGACGTGGAGGTCCTCGCTGGGGATGGAGGCGGTCCGCTCCTCGACGATCTCGCGGACGCGCTGACGTCCCTCTTCGTTGTTGAGGCGGAGTCCCGCGTAGAGGCACTGCTGGACGGCGGCCTCGCAGCCGGCACGGCTGAAGATGAAGGTGATGGCGGGCAGGAGCCCTTCGGCGTCGAGGCGCTCGATGACCTCGGGGCGGCCGGGGGTCCAGATGCGGGAGCGCTGGCGGCGCTCGCGCTCGCGGTCGGCCTCGCGGATCATCTTGCCGCGGCGCCGGTCACGCGGGTTGTACGTCGAGTTCTCGGAGCGGGCGAGGCGGACGAGGTCGGGGTTGACCTCGCGGCGGGCGGAGCCGCGGCCGCCGTGGTCGGTCTCCTCCTCGAAGAGGTCGTACATCCGGCGTCCGGCCAGGACGTGCTGCCAGAGGGGGACGGGACGGCTCTCGGAGACGATGACCTCGGTGTCGCCGCGGACGGTGTCCAGCCAGTCGCCGAACTCCTCGGCGTTGGACACGGTCGCGGAGAGCGACACGAGCGTGACGGATTCGGGGAGGTGGATGATCACTTCCTCCCAGACGGCGCCACGGAAGCGGTCGGAGAGGTAGTGCACCTCGTCCATGACGACGTAGCCGAGGCCGGAGAGGGCCTGGGACCCCGCGTACAGCATGTTGCGGAGGACTTCGGTGGTCATGACGACGATCGGCGCGTCACCGTTGACACTGTTGTCGCCGGTGAGCAGGCCGACCTTGTCGGCGCCGTACCGCTTGACGAGGTCGGCGTACTTCTGGTTCGACAGCGCCTTGATGGGCGTCGTGTAGAAGCACTTGCGGCCCTCGCTGAGGGCGAGGTGGACGGCGAACTCGCCGACGATGGTCTTGCCGGATCCCGTCGGTGCGGCGACGAGCACGCCCTTGCCCGATTCGAGGGCCCGGCACGCCTCGATCTGGAAGGGGTCCAGATCGAATTCGTACATCTCGCGGAAGGGGGCCAGCGCGGTCCGCTGCTCGGCGTTTCGGGCGAGAGCGGCTGCGTACGCTTCGGCTGGTGTGAGGTCCTCTGTCATCTTGTTGTCGAGCCTACCCGCCGCCTCTGACAGTGACGCGATCTTTATCGGGGCAATGCTCCCGGGGCCACGGGAGGCGCCAGGACGCGCAGCGCGCCGGGCACGCACTCCACCGCGAGGGGCAGCGGACCGAGGGGCTCGCCGTCGGCGTAGCCCGTGATTCCGGGGGCGTCGAGCGTGAGGGACCGGACCCGGTACGTCGTGACCTTGGGGTGGTCGAGGTGGGTGCCGCGGTAGACGCGGGGGAACACCTTGATCAGGGTGGCGCGGGAACAGTCGCCGACGACGGTGACGTCGAGGAGTCCGTCGTCGGTACGGGCGTCGGCGCAGATCCGCATGCCGCCGCCGTAGGACGTGCCGTTGCCGACGGCGACCAGGGTCGCGTCCGTCTCGACGACCCGTCCGTCGTCGAGGGTCAGCCGGTAGGGGACGGGCCGGAAGGCCGCGAGCTCGGCGAGGATGGCGAGGTCGTACTTGAAGCGTCCGGCGGGGATGCGCATGCGGTTGCCGCGGTCGTTGACGCGGGAGTCGAAGCCGGAGGCGAGGACGGTGCCGAACCAGCGGGTGGTGGTGGCCGCGGTGATCCGCCCGAGGTCCATCGCGTGCCCGCCGGTGTCCTTGAGGAGCTCGGCGGTGACGCGGGCGGCGGCGGCCGGGTCGCGGACCGGCAGGCCGAGGGTGCGGGCGAAGTCGTTCCCCGTGCCGACGGCGATGACCCCGAGGGGTGTTCGGGTCCCCGCGACCGCCTGCAGCGCGAGGGAGATCATGCCGTCGCCGCCGACGGCGACGAGGGCGCCGGTCCCGGTCTCGACGGCCTCGCGGGCGCGCCGCAGGGCGTCCTCGGCGTCGTGCCCGAGGAGGGTACGGACGGAGAATCCGGCGTCCCTGAGCGCCTGGGCGGCGGGTTGCGCGGCGTGGGCGCCGCGGCCGCGGCCGGCGGTGGGGTTGACGAAGAGAGTGATGTCGCTGGTCATGTGGGGGTCCCCCCGGACGGAGTCTGGGGGGACCCTACAAGATCAGGTGATGTCGTCGTAACCGTTGACCCGGTGGGCGGCGGAAGCCCCGGTCTCCCCCGGCCCGGTGGCCTGCTCGGGCAGGGCCCGCGTGGCGCCGACGGGTTCGATGGCGCCGACGGCCTCGGGGGTGAGGTCGAGTTCGGAGGCCTCGTCGTCGTCGAGAGCGGCGTCGGGGTTGTTGCGCTTGCGTCGCCGGTCGTTCAGGAGCGAGAAGCCGACGGCCCCGAAGTACAGGATCGTGATGGGTCCCGCGAGGGCGATCATGCCGACGGGGTCGGTGGTGGGGGTGATGACGGCGCCGAAGACGAAGACGCCCATGATCACGCCGCGCCACCAGCCGGCCATGCGGCGACCGGTGAGGACACCGGTCAGGTTGAGCATCACCAGGACGAGCGGGAGCTCGAAGGCGAGGCCGAAGACGAGCACCATGCGCAGGGTGAAGTCGAGGACGTCGCCGAGCGAGAGGAGGTTCGCCGAGCCGGCGGGCGTGAGGCTGATGAGCACCTTCACGCTGATGGGGAGGATCAGGTACGCGAGGTAGGCGCCGGCGGAGAACAGCGGCACGGCCGCGGCGACGAAGGCGTACGTGTACTTCTTCTCGCTCTTGTGCAGTCCGGGCGCGACGAAGGCCCACAGCTGGTAGAGCCAGACGGGGCTGGCGACGACGAGGCCCGCGGTCAGCGACAGCTGGATCGTCGTGCTGAAGGGGGCCATCAGCGAGCTGAAGACGACCTGCGCGCAGTTGCCGCCGTCACTGGTGACGCCCGGTGGGCACTTGGGCACCGGATCCGACAGGAACTGCATCAGCTCCTCGCTGTACACGAGGGCCACGATCGTCACCGCGGTGATGGCGAGGAGACCCTTCGCCAGGCGGTTGCGGAGTTCGCGCAGGTGCTCCACGAGGGGCATCCGACCCTCGGGATCCTTCTCCTGCTTGCGGGCAGACTTGGGCAACCCACGTCCTCATCTCGTGCGGCAGCCGCCGCACGGTGCGGCGGCCGCGGCGGACCGGGTCAGCGCTTGGTGGTGTCCGAAGGCTCGGTCACGGGACGCGAGCTGGTCACGTCGCCGGGAGCGGCCTGGATCGTGCGCGGCGCGGGCTGCGCGTCCTGCGCTCCGGTTCCGGCCTGCGGCGGGTCGGCGGGGGCGCTCTGCTGGTCGTCCGACTTCATCGCCTTGGCCTCGCTCTTGAGGATGCGAGCCGACTTGCCCAGCGAGCGGGCCATGTCAGGGAGCTTCTTGGCGCCGAACAGGAGAATGATGACGACGAGGATGAGAATGATCTCGGTGGGGCCGAGCCTACCCATAGCTGTTTACCTTCTTCACCGAGGCGACATGGAGTGCGGTGCCCGGCGGGTCGGACATGCGTCCGGCCACCGCGCTGCCTGCGATCGTAACCCGCAGGAGTAAACGTGAGGCAATGCCCTTGCATACTCCGGATTGCGTCCCACGAGCCCGGACCGAGGCCGCTTCGTGCAGCGTACGGCACCGACTCAGGGCAGTGTCTCGCCGGTTCGGGCCAGTCCCACGGCGGCCGTTTCGAGCTCTTCGGCGGCCTGGGTGATCCGTTCTGTGGTGCGGGCCACTTGACGGCCGAGGCGCTGGACCTCCAGGAAGACCTTGATGCCGAGGACGCCGAGGACGGCGATGCCGAGGAATCCGAGGGCGATGGCGAGCATGGGCCAGAACATGGGCAGAGCCTAGACCTTGAGCGGGTACGGGTCGGTCAGACGGTGGTGTGGAGGCGCAGCGTGCGGACGCCGCCGCCGGTGAGGAGCTCGACGATGCGCTCGCCCGCGGGCTTGCGGACGGAGCTGCCGCACTCGGGGCAGGTGAAGGAGTAGAAGGTGGTGCGCCGACTGGCCCCGATGGCGAGGCGCAGGGCGCTCGCGGAGAGTTCGAAGCGGGAGCGGCAGTCGGGGCAGGCCGCTTTGAAGAGGACCGGGGCCATCGTCGCCGCAAGACCGTGCATCACGGACATTTCCCTCATCTCTCTACGGCAACCGCTACGTCAACGCCTGCATCTACGACTACACCCCTACCAGCGCCCGCGAAGCGGAGAACGTCACACGCCCTCGTACGCGGCGAGTGCGGCGGTCGCCGCCTCCCGGGCACTGTCGGCGAGCTCGCGCGGCGCGACGATCCGCCCGTCGCTGCCCAGCCGGAGGGCGAGCCTCCGCAGCGAGGCGGGGTCCGGCGTCCGCAGGGTGATCCGCAGGCCGCCGTCGGGCAGCTCGTCCGCCCGGTCGTGCGGGTAGTACTCGGCGACCCACCGGCCGCCGGGACCGACCTCGACCACGACCTCGGGGTCGTCGGCGGAGGGCTGGACAAGACCCTCGGAGAGGTCGCGCAGCTCCAGCTCCGGCGGCGCGGCGTGCTCGTCGAGGAGCCGGATCTCCACGACCCGGTCGAGGCGGAAGGTGCGGCGCGCCTCGGAGAGCCGGCACCACGCCTCCATGTAGGTGTGGCCGACGGCGAAGAGCCGGATCGGGTCGACCTCGCGCTCGGTGAGCTCGTCGCGCGCGGGCGAGTAGTAGCGCACCCACAGCCGCCTGCGCTCGGAGATCGCCCGGTCGACCTCGGCGAAGACGCCGCCCTCGGACTCGAAGGTGACCGAGAGCCGGGAGCTGGCCCCGGCGGCCTCGCCGGCCGCGGCCTCCAGCTTGGCGGTGGCGCGGACCAGCGCGTCCCGGTCGCTCTCGCGGAGCCCCGGCAGGGTGGCGACGGCGCGGGCGGCGACCAGGAGGGCGGTCGCCTCGTCGGCGGCGAGCCGCAGCGGCTCCGCGACGTCGTCGGGGTTGTGCCACCAGATCCGGTCGCCGTCGGTGTCGATGTCGAGCAGATCGCCGCCGCGGAAGCTGGTGCCGCACATGGGCAGCACGTCCAGGTCGGAGATCAGCTCGTCCTCGGTGATGCCGAAGGCGCGCGCGACGTCGGCGACGTGGGCGCCGGGGCGCTCACGGAGATAGGTGACGAGGGACAGCATCCGCCTCGTCTGGTCGATCGCGTTGGCAGCCATGCGGTACGTCTCCCCCTCAGTCCTTGGCCACGGCGCGCAGCCGGTCCAGTACATCCGCCCGCAGGTCGGCGGGTTCCCTCACGACGACGTCCGGGCCGAACTCGACGAGCCAGGCGTCGAGCCCGTGCCCGTACGGGATCTCCAGCTCGTCCCAGCCGTCGTCGCCGACCTGTACGGACTGGGCGCGGGCCCGCAGCGGGTAGCCGCAGCCCGCGCGCAGCCGGATCCGGGCGGAGCGGGTCGCGGTCTCCCCCGCCCAGCTCTCGACGGTCTCGCGGACGGTGACGACGTCGGGCACGGGCGCGGTGAAGGCGCCGGCCCGGGAGCGGACCTTGCCGGTGATCCGGGAGAGGCGGAAGACGCGCTCGGCGCCCCGGTCGCGGTCCCAGCCCGCGAGGTACCAGTGGCCGCGCCAGCATTCGAGGGTCCAGGGCTCGACGTGGCGGGTCTCGGGGCGGGCGGCGTTGGCCTTGCGGTAGTCGAAGACGACGGGCCGGCGGTCGCGGCAGGCCAGCATGAGGGGCTCGAAGGCGGCCTCGTGGACCGGGATGCGGGGTTCGAGGGCGCTGGGCTGGACGTCGTACGAGTCCTCCGCCTCGGGCATGCCGGCGGCGCGCAGCTTCTGGAGGGCGCCGCTGGCGGCTCCCGCGAGCCGGGCCTGCTGCCAGACCCTGGCGGCGAGGCCGAGCGCGGCGGCCTCCTCGGCGTCGAGGGTGATGGGCGGCAGCCGGTTGGAGTCGCGACGGGCGAGGTAGCCGGTCTCGCCCTCCAGGTTCTCGACGGTCTCGATGACGAGGCCCAGCTCGCGCAGGTCGTCCTTGTCACGCTCGAACATCCGGTTGAAGGCGTCGTCCCCGCTCGCTTCGAGGTAGGCCTCGATGGAGCCGCGGAGTTCGCGCTTGCTCAGCGGGCGGCGCGTCCCGAGCAGGCACAGCGCGAGATTCATCAGCCGCTCGGACTTGGCAATCGCCATCGACGCCCCGCACCCCTTTTACCGGATCCACTTGTCGGACGTCCGACCGTACCGCCCCGGAGTCTCGGGACAAAAGCCGAGGGCCCCCGCCACGGATGGCGGGGGCCCTCGGAGGCCGTCATCGGCCGGACATGACCGGTCAGACGCCCATCAGGTCGCAGACGAAGATCAGCGTCTCGCCCGGAGCGATCTTGGCGCCGGCACCACGGTCGCCGTAGGCGAGGTGCGCGGGAATGATCAGCTCGCGACGGCCGCCGACCTTCATGCCCTGGACACCCTGGTCCCAACCCGAGATGACCTGGCCGACACCGAGCCGGAACTGAAGCGGCTCGCCGCGGTTCCAGGAGGAGTCGAACTCCTCACCGGTGGAGAAGGCGACGCCCACGTAGTGGACGGAGACGGTGGCGCCGGCCTTGGCCTCGGCGCCGTCGCCCTCCCAGATGTCCCTGATCTTCAGGTCCGCCGGCGGCTCGCCGCCCGGGAAGTCGACCTCGGGCTTCTCGATGCTCACTGAACTGCTCCTCATACTGATGAACTGCGTGATCGGGACAGTCTTACATCTTCGTCAGGATGTCGACGGCGAACACCAGCGTGGAGTTCTTCGGGATGCCCTGCTTCTCCTCGTTGCCGAACGCCTCGGACGGCGGGGCGACGATGAGGACGCGGCTGCCGACCTTCTTGCCGACGAGACCGTCCTTGAGGCCCTTCAGCGTGAGCTGCGCGAGCGGGAAGTTCGTGGGCTTGCCGGTGGTGTAGGTCGAGTCGAAGACCTTGCCGTCCTTCCAGAGGGCGGCGACGTAGTTCACGACGACCGTGTCGGTGGCCTTGACGACCTCGCCCTTGGACTCGAGCACGTAGTTCGAGACGAGCTTGGTCGGCGGGGCGACCTTGGGGACGGTCAGCGAGGGCGCCTTGCCGTCGGTGTTCGTCCCGACCTTCGGCAGGTCCTTGTTGTCCTGCGCGACCGGCGTGCCGGTGGCGGACTTCGGAATGGTGACCGACTTCAGGATGTCCACGACGAAGACGAGGGTGGCGTTGGGCTTGATGCTCGGCGGCGAGCCGGCCTCGCCGTATCCGAGCTCCGGCGGGATGCCCACCTCGATGCGGCTGCCGACCTTCTGCCCTTCGAGGGCCTGCTCCCAGCCCTTGATGACCTGTCCGGCGCCCAGCGTGACATCGAACGGCTGACCGCGGTCGAAGCTGTTGTCGAAGGGGGTGGTGGAGTCCCAGGCCTGGCCCAGGTAGTTCACCTGGAGCGCGTCGCCCTTCTTCGTCACCGGGCCGTCGCCCTCGCTGATGACGTTGACCTTCAGTTCCTTGGGCGGGTCGCCCTCGCCCTTGGAGAGGGTCGGCTTCTCGCCGAACTTGACCCCCGCGGTGATGGCGGGCAGCCCGTTCTTCATCGAGGCGGAATCGGAGCCCTTGTCGTCGCTGCCGCACGCCGCTGTCGAGAGCAGCAGCAGCGGGACGACGAGAAGGCCGGCAAGTCGGCGCACGTGTTCCTCAGATCTCAGACGGCACAGTAGTTGTGCCGACACTCTAGGCGGTCCTCCTGTCACGTCGAGGGCCCCGCACGCCAAACCGTGCGGGGCCCTGCGGCTCGTGTGCGCCGGTCCTACATTCCGGCGATCAGCTTTTCCACCCGGTCGTCGACGGAGCGGAACGGGTCCTTGCACAACACGGTGCGCTGTGCCTGGTCGTTGAGCTTGAGGTGGACCCAGTCGACGGTGAAGTCCCGGCGCTGCTCCTGTGCGCGGCGGATGAAGTCGCCGCGGAGTCGCGCCCGGGTGGTCTGCGGGGGCACCGACTTGCCCTCGAAGATCTTCATGTCGTTGCAGATCCGGGCCGCCTGCCCGTTCTTCTGCAGGAGGTAGTAGAGCCCGCGGCGGCGGTGGATGTCGTGGTACGCGAGGTCTATCTGAGCGACTCGCGGGTTCGACATGGTCATGTTGTGCTTGGCCCGGTACCGCTCGATGAGCCGGTGCTTCATGACCCAGTCGATCTCGGTCTCGATGCGGTCGAGCCGCTCGCTCTCGATGGCGTCGAGCGTGCGGCCCCACAGTTCCAGGACCTGGGCGACGGTGCCGGTGCGGATGCCGCGCCGGTCGACGAAGTCGACGGCCTTGTCGTAGTACTCGCGCTGGACCTCCAGGGCGGAGGCCTCGCGGCCGCTGGCGAGCCGGACCTTACGCTGGCCCGTGATGTCGTGGCTGACCTCGCGGATCGCCCGGATCGGGTTCTCCAGGGTCAGGTCGCGCATCACGGTGCCGGCCTCGATCATGCGGAGCACCAGGTCGGTGGCGCCGACCTTGAGCAGCATGGTCGTCTCGGACATGTTCGAGTCGCCGACGATGACGTGGAGGCGGCGGTAGCGCTCGGCGTCGGCGTGCGGCTCGTCCCGGGTGTTGATGATGGGCCGCGAGCGGGTCGTGGCGGAGCTGACGCCCTCCCAGATGTGCTCGGCACGCTGGGAGACGCAGAAGACCGCGCCACGCGGGGTCTGGAGGACCTTTCCCGCGCCGCAGATCAGCTGCCGGGTGACGAGGAAGGGAATGAGAATGTCCGCGAGCCGGGAGAACTCCCCGTGGCGGGCGACGAGATAGTTCTCGTGGCAGCCGTAGGAGTTTCCGGCCGAGTCGGTGTTGTTCTTGAAGAGATAGACGTCGCCCGCGATTCCCTCCTCGTGCAGGCGGCGTTCGGCGTCGACGAGCAGGCCCTCGAGAATGCGCTCGCCTGCCTTGTCGTGGGTGACCAGTTCGGTCACGTCGTCGCATTCCGGTGTGGCATATTCCGGATGCGAACCCACGTCCAGGTACAGGCGGGCGCCGTTCCGCAGGAAGACATTGCTGCTGCGGCCCCATGACACGACACGGCGGAAGAGGTAGCGCGCCACTTCGTCAGGAGACAGTCGGCGCTGTCCCCTGAACGTGCACGTGACGCCGTACTCGTTCTCCAGCCCGAAAATGCGGCGGTCCATGTCTGAACATTACGCCTGACGGCGTGTGATGAAACCGGGTTGGGCGTTCCCGTTTCGATCATTTTCCGATCAGTGCGTGTTCTTTTCGGTGTGTACGGGGGTGGGGTCGCCCGCGCTGACGGCGTGTCGCGCGGCGGGCCCCGCCGGGGACACGGGCGCGTCGAGGACACGGCCGGTGGCGAGGAGGACGAGGAAGGCGATGAGGCCGCCCACTCCGGCCACGGCGAATCCGGCGACGGTCCCGGCGAGTTCGACGGCGGGACCCGCGACCGCGGAGCCGAGGGCGGAGCCGACGCCGAACGTGGTGACGAGCCAGGAGAAGGCCTCGGTGACGGTGCCGGCCGGGGCGTGCCGGTCGACGACGATGAACGCACAGGCGAGGGCGGGGGCGAGGAAGACGCCCGAGAGGACCGAGAGGCCGGTCATGGCGGCCGGACCGGGGGTCAGGGTGAGCGGCAGGTAGCAGACCGCGAGGAACAGGACGAGGACCCGCAGCCGCTTCTCGGGCGCCCCGGCCCACGGGCGGGCGCCGTAGGCGACGCCGCCGAGGAGGGCGCCGAGGCCGAGGGCGGCCATCAGCCAGCCGTAGACGGAGGGGGTGCCCGCGTCGTCGGCGTAGGAGAGGGCGGCGACGGTGATGGAGCCGAGGGCGATGCCGACGAAGAAGAAGGAGCCGAGGAGGGCGAGGAGGCCGGGCGAGCGCAGGGCGCCCAGCCAGTGGGCCTCGCGGGGCGCGGAGCGCCAGGTGCGGGAGGGCTCGGAGAGGACCACGGCGAGGGCGCCGAGGACGCCGAGGACGTTGATGACGAGGAGCGCGGCGGCGGGCGACCAGAGCGAGACGAGGAGGGTCAGCAGGAGCGGCCCGACGGTGAACATGACCTCCTGGGCGACCGCGTCGAGGGCGTAGGCGCGGTGGACCCGGTCCTCGCGGCCGAGGACGCTCGGCCAGAGGGCGCGCAGTCCGCCCTCCAGCGGCGGGGTGAAGAGACCGGCGAGGACGACGGCCGCGTAGGCGACGGCGAGGTTGCCGATGCCGGTGAGGGCCAGCAGGACCATGCCGAGGGCGGAGAGGACCGCGGCGGGCAGCTGGACGCGCGGCTGGCCCTTGAGGTCGACGGCGCGGCCGAGGAGGGGCTGGCCGACGGCGGTGGCGACGCCGTAGGCCGCGATGAGGCCGCCGGCGAGGGTGTAGCTGCCGCCCTGGTCGCGGACGAACAGGGTCAGGGCGATGGGTCCGACGCCGTTGGGCAGGCGCCCGACGAGCGTGCCGGTGAGCAGCCGGGCGGCGTGCGGTGCCCGGAGTATGTCGAGATAGCCGCCGTGTGCCGTGGCCTCGGTGGCCATGTCGGTCTCCCCTCGCCCTCGGACCCCGCCGAGGTTTTACGTATAACGTCAGGCGTTATACGTACCATGGCGGTGGTACGCGGGTCCACCCCGCGCCCGGGGAGCGACCGGGTACTGTCCGGATTCCACCCGACGTACCGCAGCGCCCGAGCACGGCGGTGCGGACGAGAACCGTCCGACGCGGAGGCTTGTGTGCAGACCCCGGAGCCGCTCGGCGGCACGCGCCCGACCAGCCGGGACGTCGCCCGGGAGGCCGGCGTCTCGCAGGCCACCGTGTCGCTCGTCCTCGGCGACAAGTGGCGCGGGCGCGTCTCGGAGCGCACGGCCGACGCCGTACGGGAGGCGGCGCGGAGCCTCGGCTACCGCCCCAACCTCGCCGCCCGCAACCTCCGCCTCGGCCACACGCGGACGGCCCTGCTCGTCGTCCCGGCGCTGACCAACGAGTTCTTCGCCCGCGTCTACACGGGTGCGGCGACCGTCGCCGCCCGGCACGGCTTCGGCGTCGTCCTGTACCCCTCGCCCGACGGCGTCGGCCCCGCCAGGGATCCCTTCGCCTCGGCCCGGGCGGCCCTCGACGGGATCATCGCCTCCTCGATGGCCTCGGACGCTCTCAAGGCCTTCCGGGGCACCGACCTGCCCCTGGTCATGCTCGACAGCGACCCCGCCGACACCGGCGCCGCGGCCCACGTCAACCTCGACATCGCGGACGGCATGCGCCAGGTCACGGGCCACCTGCTCGCCCTCGGCCACCGGCGCTTCGTGCACCTCGCCTCGGCCGTGCCGTCCTGGACCTTCGACGTCCGCGCCGCCGCGCTCGGCGAGGCCCTCGCCGGCGTGTCGGTACGGACCGTCCGCGCGCCCCTGGACGTGCACGGCGCCATGGCCGCCACCGAGCGCGCCCTCGCTGCGCCAGGACCGCGCCCCACCGCCCTCGTGTGCGACGACGACATCCTCGCCGCGGGCGCCTGCAAGGCCCTGCGGCGCCTGGGACTGCGAGTCCCCGAGGACGTCTCGGTCACCGGCTTCGACGACCTCGCGCTCGCGACCGCCGTCGAACCGGAGCTGACGACCGTCTCGCTGCCCGCGGAGCGCATCGGCGAGCAGGGCATGGCGGCCCTCCTGGCCGTCCTCGCCGGCGAACCGCCGCGGCCGGACGACCTCCCGGTCACCCTGGTCCCCCGCGGCTCCTCGGGGCCCGCACCGGCCGCCTGAGCCACGCACCGGCCGTCTGAGCCACGCACCCCGGAAACGCCGAGGGGCCCCGGTCCGCTCGCGCGCACCGGGGCCCCTCGGGCAGGGCCTAGTCCTCGGGAGCCTCGTCCGAGGGCTCGTCCGTCTTCGCGATGGCCGCGTTGTCCGCCTCCAGGAGGCGGGACAGCTGGCGGCCGACGATCCGCTTGAACTTGCGCTGCTGCGGGCGCGTACGGTCCAGGACCGCCACCTCCAGGCGCTCCGCGGGGATCTCCCGCTCGCTGCCGTTGGTGTCCCGCGAGAGCGCCTGCACGGCCAGCTTCAGGGCCTCGGCCAGGGACATGCCGTCCCGGTGGCGCTGGTCCAGGAAGGAGCTGATCTGCTCCGCGTTCCCGCCGACCGCGACCGAGCCGTGCTCGTCCACGATCGAGCCGTCGTGGGGCAGCCGGTAGATCTGGTCGCCCTCCGGCTCGGTGCCGACCTCGGCGACGACCAGCTCCACCTCGTACGGCTTCTCCCCCGCGCTGGAGAAGATCGTGCCCAGGGTCTGGGCGTAGACGTTGGCCAGGCCGCGCGCGGTGACGTCCTCCCGGTCATAGGTGTAGCCGCGCAGGTCGGCGTAGCGCACGCCGCCGATGCGGAGGTTCTCGTACTCGTTGTACTTGCCGGCGGCGGCGAAGCCGATCCGGTCGTAGATCTCGCTGAACTTGTGCAGGGCGCGCGACGGGTTCTCGCCGACGAAGACGATGCCGTCGGTGTACTGGAGGACGACCAGGCTGCGGCCTCGGGCGATGCCCTTGCGGGCGTACTCCGCCCGGTCGGCCATGGCCTGCTGGGGTGAGACGTAGAACGGAGTGGACACCGGCGGTCCGTCCCTTTCTTCTGGGCTTCTACAGAGCGACGAGTGGTCAGAGCAGGGCGGCGCGCGGCCCGTCGGGCTGCTCGAGACGCCGCTCGGTGACCGACCTGGCCAGCTCGGAGGACTCGGCCTCGGTGAGCCTGCGGAAACCCTCCTCGGTGATGACGGTGACGAGCGGGAAGATCCGGCGGGCCATGTCGGGGCCACCGGTCGCCGAGTCGTCGTCCGCCGCGTCGTAGAGCGCCTGCACGACCAGGGTCGTGGCCTGCTGCTCGGTGAGGTCGGCGCGGTAGAGCTTCTTCATCGACCCGCGCGCGAAGATCGAGCCGGAGCCGGTGGCGGCGTATCCCTGCTCCTCGGAGCGGCCGCCGGTGACGTCGTAGGAGAAGATCCGGCCCTTCCCCTTGGCCTCGTCCCAGCCTGCGAAGAGCGGCACGACGGCGAGCCCCTGCATGGCCATGGAGAGGTTGCCACGGATCATGGTGGACAGGCGGTTCGCCTTGCCCTCCAGGGAGAGCGTGGCGCCCTCCACCTTCTCGAAGTGCTCCAGCTCCAGCTGGAACAGCTTGACCATCTCCACGGCGAGACCGGCGGTGCCGGCGATGGCGACCGCGGAGTACTCGTCGGCCGGGAAGACCTTCTCCATGTCGCGCTGCGCGATCATGTTGCCCATGGTGGCGCGCCGGTCGCCGGCGAGGACGACCCCGCCGGGGAACGTGACCGCCACGATGGTCGTGCCGTGCGGGGCGTCGAGGACGCCCTCCGGCAGCCTCCGGCGGCTCGGCAGCAGCTCCGGCGAGTGGTCCGCCAGGAAGTCCAGGAACGAGGACGATCCCGGCGTCAGGAAGGCCGCCGGCAGACGCCCGGTGCTACGAGGGTTGGCTTCCACGCGATTCCTTCCGGGTGGGAGAGTCGGCCCGCCGTGGGACGCACGGGTCGATCTTGGTTGCTGTGCACGGACCATACCCGTGCCGGTGCCTGTCATCCGTCCCCGGACCCACGGCTTTCTCCGGGGCTCCGGGGACGGAGGAGTAAAGGCACGAGAGGCGGCTACTCGCCGCCCTTCTGGACGAAGCTACGAACGAACTCCTCGGCGTTGGACTCGAGGACGTCGTCGATCTCGTCCAGCACGGAGTCCACGTCGTCGCTCAGCTTCTCCTGGCGCTCCTGGAGGTCGGAGTTCGCCTCCGTGGTGGTCTCCTCGACCTCCTCCGTGGAACGCGTCGCCTTCTGCTGTCCGCCGCCGGTGTCCTTGGTCGCCATATCCCTCACCCCGCTCGAATCGGCCCGCTCGGTTGAGTCCGTACAAGATCAGACCCTATAGGTCGGGTCCGACTTCGGCCCCGTGGTTTCCACAACGCCCGGGCACTGTTTCCATGATTCCCAGCGCCGGGGTATTTCAGGCCCTCGTCGGGCCCCCGATCATCCGCCGGACAGCACGCGGACGAGTTCCTCCGCCGTGCGGCAGCGGTCCAGGAGCGCCTTCACATGGGCCTTCGTGCCGCGCAGCGGCTCCATGGTCGGGACGCGCTGGAGCGAGTCCCGGCCCGGCAGGTCGAAGATCACCGAGTCCCAGGAGGCCGCGGCGACGTCGTCGGCGTACTGCTCCAGGCAGCGGCCCCGGAAGTAGGCCCTGGTGTCCTCCGGAGGCGCCGTCTCGGCCTGCCGCACCTCGGTCTCGTCCAGGAGCCGCTTCATGCGCCCGCGGGCCACCAGACGGTTGTACAGGCCCTTCTCGGGCCGCACGTCCGCGTACTGGAGGTCCACGAGGTGCAGGCGGGCCGCGTCCCACTCCAGGTTGTCCCGGCGCCGGTAGCCCTCCATGAGCTCCCGCTTGGCGATCCAGTCGAGCTCGCCGGCGAGGCTCATCGGGTCGTTCTCGAGCCGGTTGAGGGTGTCCTCCCAGCGCGTGAGGACGTCCTTCGTCTGCTCGTCCGCGTCGGAGCCGTACCGCTCCTCCACGTACTTCCTGGCCAGCTCGAAGTACTCCATCTGCAGCTGGACCGCGGTGAGCGTCCGGCCGCTGCGGAGCGTGACCAGGTACTGGAGGGTCGGGTCGTGCGAGACCTGGTGGAGCGTCCTGACCGGCTGGTCGACGGCGAGGTCCACGGTGATGAACCCGTCCTCGATCATCGACAGGACCAGCGCGGTCGTGCCGAGCTTGAGGTAGGTCGAGATCTCCGAGAGGTTCGCGTCACCGATGATCACGTGCAGGCGGCGGTACCTCTCGGCGTCCGCGTGCGGCTCGTCGCGCGTGTTGATGATGGGGCGCTTGAGGGTGGTCTCCAGACCCACCTCGACCTCGAAGTAGTCGGCGCGCTGACTGATCTGGAAGCCGTTCTCCCGGCCGTCCTGGCCGATGCCGACCCGGCCCGCACCGGTCACGACCTGGCGGGAGACGAAGAAGGGGGTCAGGTGGCGCACGATGTCCGAGAAGGGGGTCTCCCGCTTCATCAGGTAGTTCTCGTGCGTGCCGTAGGAGGCGCCCTTGTTGTCGGTGTTGTTCTTGTAGAGGTGGATCGGCTGGGCCCCGGGGAGCTGGGCGGCACGGACGGCCGCCTCCGCCATGATCCGCTCGCCGGCCTTGTCCCAGAGGACGGCGTCGCGCGGATTGGTGACCTCCGGCGAGCTGTACTCGGGGTGGGCGTGGTCCACGTAGAGGCGTGCCCCGTTGGTGAGGATCACGTTCGCGAGGCCGATGTCCTCGTCGGTGAGCTGGCTGGAGTCCGCGACCTCGCGGGCGAGGTCGAAGCCGCGGGCGTCCCGCAGCGGATTCTCCTCCTCGAAATCCCAGCGGGCGCGGCGCGCCCGGTGCATCGCCGCCGCGTAGGCGTTGACGATCTGGGACGAGGTGAGCATGGCATTGGCGTTCGGGTGTCCCGGGACGGAGATCCCGTACTCCGTCTCGATGCCCATTACTCGCCGTACGGTCATGCGGCCCTCCTTGCCCGGCGTCGCTCACAGTGCGCGACTCGGCGTTACCGAAGAGCCTAGAGCGGCTCAGCGCTGGTGGGGAGATCACTTGCGGTATTTCCTGTGCCGCCGGGAGAAACCCGTGCCGCCGGGAGAAATACCGGACGGAATGCGCCGGCTGCGGATGCCCGGTTTCCGGACATCCGCAGCCGGTGTGCGTTTTACAGGTACTGACCGGTGTTGGCCACCGTGTCGATGGAGCGTCCCGTGTCCGCGCCCTGCTTTCCGGTGACAAGGGTGCGGATGAAGACGATCCGCTCGCCCTTCTTTCCGGAGATCCTGGCCCAGTCGTCGGGGTTGGTGGTGTTGGGCAGGTCCTCGTTCTCCTTGAACTCGTCCACGCACGCCTGGAGGAGGTGGGAGACCCGGATGCCCTTCTGGTTGTGGTCGAGGAAGGCCTTGATGGCCATCTTCTTGGCCCGGTCGACGATGTTCTGGATCATCGCGCCGGAGTTGAAGTCCTTGAAGTAGAGGACTTCCTTGTCGCCGTTGGCGTACGTGACTTCGAGGAAGCGGTTCTCCTCGGATTCCGCGTACATCTGCTCGACGACCGACTGGATCATTCCGTGGGCGGCGGCGGCCTTGGAGCCGCTGTGCTCGGAGATGTCGTCCGTGTGGAGCGGCAGGGTGGCCGTGAGGTACTTCGCGAAGATGTCCTTCGCGGCCTCCGCGTCCGGACGCTCGATCTTGATCTTGACGTCGAGCCGGCCGGGCCGCAGGATCGCGGGGTCGATCATGTCCTCGCGGTTGGAGGCGCCGATGACGATGACGTTCTCCAGGCCCTCCACACCGTCGATCTCGGCGAGCAGCTGCGGGACGATGGTGTTCTCCACGTCCGAGCTGACACCGGATCCGCGGGTGCGGAAGAGGGATTCCATCTCGTCGAAGAAGACGATGACGGGGGTGCCCTCGCTCGCCTTCTCCCTCGCACGCTGGAAGACGAGGCGGATGTGCCGCTCGGTCTCGCCGACGTACTTGTTGAGGAGCTCGGGCCCCTTGATGTTGAGGAAGTAGGACTTCCCCGCGGGCTGACCGGTCACCTCGGCGACCTTCTTGGCCAGCGAGTTGGCCACGGCCTTCGCGATCAGCGTCTTGCCGCAGCCCGGCGGCCCGTAGAGCAGGATGCCCTTGGGCGGTCGGAGTTCGTGCTCCTTGAAGAGGTCGGGGTAGAGGTACGGGAGCTCGACCGCGTCGCGGATCAGCTCGATCTGGTTGCCCAGACCGCCGATCTTGTCGTAGTCGACGTCCGGGACCTCTTCCAGAACGAGCTCTTCGACCTCGCTCTTGGGGATGACCTCGTAGACGTAGCCCGACCTCGCGTCGAGCAGCAGGGCGTCGCCGGGGCGGATGGTGACGTCCAGCAGAGGCTCGGCGAGCCTCACCACCCGTTCCTCGTCGGTGTGCCCGACCACCAGAGCGCGCTCGCCGTCCTCGAGGATCTCCTTGAGGGTGACGATGTCGCCGGCGCGCTCGTACTCCATGGCCTCGACCACGTTGAGCGCTTCGTTGAGCATGACTTCCTGGCCACGCCTGAGCTCTTCGAGCTCGACGCTGGGGCTCACGTTCACCCGGAGCTTGCGGCCCCCGGTGAAGATGTCGCACGTGCCGTCCTCATTGGCCTGCAGGAAGACACCGAAGCCGGCCGGCGGCTGTGCGAGCCGGTCGACCTCCTCCTTGAGGGCCACGATCTGGTCGCGGGCCTCACGGAGCGTATTGGCGAGCCGCTCGTTCTGCGCGGACACGCCGGCCAGGTTCGTCTGCAGCTCGACGATCCGCTCTTCGAGAATCCTCGTGTGTCGCGGAGAGTCGGCGAGCTTGCGGCGCAGGACGGCGATTTCCTGCTCGAGATAGGCAACCTGTCCGGCGGGGTCTTCAGACCCCCGTCCGGGCCGGATGCCGCGGTTGATGTCGTCGTCGTGGGCTGCCACGGTCCTCACCTCCTCCAAGGGGAGCTGGACGCTTCCTGACCCTACCTGCGTGGGTGGTGATTGAAACCCCTAGATCAAAAAGACTCCGGGCCGTGTCCGATCTTCACCCTTGCGGTTCCCCTCTCGCCAGGGGAATACCCACCCTTTCGCCGTCTGAAAGCGGGCGGTTGTATCGTCGTCATGGGCCAACACCCTTCAGAGGTGGCCCGACTTACCCGCGCGAAGCAGAAACGGCAGGAGAAATGACCGTGCAGAACGAGGCCCCGGCGACGGGCGTCGAAGAGGCCCTGGAGGTCTGGATCGACCAGGACCTGTGCACCGGGGACGGGATCTGCGCGCAGTACGCTCCCGAGGTCTTCGAGCTGGACATCGACGGGCTCGCGTATGTGAAGAGCGCCGACGACGAGCTGCTCCAGCACGGCGGGGCGACGACCCCGGTGCCGCTGCCGCTGCTCCAGGACGTCGTGGACTCCGCGAAGGAGTGCCCGGGCGACTGCATCCACGTGCGCAGGGTCGCCGACAAGGTCGAGGTGTACGGCCCCGACGCGGAGTGACGGGTCAGACGCTCCGCGCCTCGGCAGGGGCGGAGCGGACGAAGGCACCGCCCTGCCACGCCCAGCTGACCTGCTCCTTCTCGTCGGGGCAGCACCTGGGCACGTCGAGGGACGAGTAGCCGACCAGCGTGGCGCGCACCGCTCCGTCGCGTACGGCGAGCGCGGTGACGTTCTGGTGCCGGCCGGGATCCAGGAGCGTGGCCACCACGCGCGCGGGGGCGCTCGCGCCCTTGCCGCGGGTGAGGACGTAGATCCCGCTCGGCGGGGTGCCGGAGCCGGCTTCGCAGTGCACGACCGCAACGGTCTCCGGGTTTCCGTCGCCGTCGAGGTCCCCGGAGACGCGCTTCGCGATCTTGTGGGGGCCTCCCCCGCACTCCAGGGGGTAGTCGGCCGTGGCGGCCTCCGGAGCGGGCGCGGGGCGCGGGGCGGCGGGGGCCGCGGTGGCTCCCGCGGGACCGGGCTGGAGCAGTCCGGCGAGGGCGACGACCGCGGCGGTCGCGGTGGCGGTCGCCAGCCAGTGCGCCGGCCTGGCGTGGGTGTGCGCGAGGTCAGGCAGATCCGCGGAATCCGGGACGGCGGAAGGCTGCACGCGAGACGTCTCCTGTAGGGCTGGGCGGAGGGTTTCGGGCATCGTGCCATACGTCACAGGGGGACGGAACAGTCGGGGTCTCACCGCGCGGAGCGCGCGGTCGTCGCGCGCGCCGGAGCCCGAACATGAGGACGCCGCCGCCGAGTTCCCACCCGTGGGCAGAAAACTCGGCGGCGGCGCGGAACAAATGTCGGGACGTCAGCCCTCGTGCGGGGCGTGAGCCCTGCGTCTGGACGTCGGCATCGGTACTGGGGCGGGCCCCGTTTCAGGACTCAGCCCTTGTTGGGGCCTTCGTAGTCCTCGCCGTACGCGCCCTTGGCGGGGCGGCGGCGGCGCATCGGGGGCTCGACGCCGTCCGCGAGTCGGCGGGCGGTGACGAGGAAGCCGGTGTGGCCGATCATGCGGTGATCGGGCCGGACGGCGAGGCCCTCGACGTGCCAGTTGCGGATCATGGACTCCCACGGCTGCGGCTCGGCGTAGCAGCCGAACTCGCGGATGGACTCCACGGTGCGCGCGAGCTGGGTGGTGGTCGCCACGTAGCAGCACAGGATGCCGCCGGGGACGAGGGCCTTGGAGACGGCCTCCAGGCACTCCCAGGGGGCCAGCATGTCCAGGATGACGCGGTCGACGTCCGTGTCGGACAGGTTGTCCTGGAGGTCGCCGACGGTCAGCTGCCAGGCCGGGTGGGGGCCGCCGAAGTAACGCTCGACGTTGCCCTTCGCGATCTCGGCGAAGTCCTCGCGGCGCTCGTAGGAGTGCAGCATGCCGCTGTCGCCGATGGCGCGGAGCAGGAAGCTGCTGAGCGAGCCGGAGCCCACACCCGCCTCGACGACGCGAGCGCCGGGGAAGATGTCGGCGAAGGCGAGGATCTGTCCCGCGTCCTTCGGGTAGACCACGGCGGCGCCGCGGGGCATGGACAGGACGTAGTCGGGGAGCAGGGGGCGCAGCGCGAGGTAGGCGACGTTTCCGGTGGTGCGGACAACGCTGCCCTCGGGGGCGCCGATCAGTTCGTCGTGCGGGAAAGAACCCTTGTGGGTGTGGAAGTTCTTTCCCTCTTCGAGCGTGAACGTGTAGTGACGGCCCTTGGGGTCGGTCAGCTGAACCTGGTCCCCGACCTTGAAGGGCCCGCGTCGGCGGGCGGCACCGGTCGGTTCGGACATGTGAGCACCTTATCAAGGGCCCAAGGTTACGAAGACGGTCGCGCCATGGCCTTGACGAAGGCGCGCTCGACGTCGGTGGTGGCGAGGACGCCGTAGATCTCGCCGGTCTCCTCGACGACCAGGTACTCCGTGGCGGGGCTGGCGCGGAGGTGGTCGAGGAGGGGCTGTCCGGCGAGCTCGGCGGGGACGCGCATGCCGTCGGCGAGGTCCTGGGCGAGGGTGCTGACGGCGACCCAGGGGCGGCGGTGCTCGGGGACGGCGGCGATGGCCGCCTCGCGGACGATGCCGGTGGGGTCGCCGACGCCGTCGACGACGACGAGGGCGCGGGCGCCGGAGTCGTTGGCGCGGCGGAGGGCCTCGGAGAGGGGGGTGGCGGGTTCGACGGGGATGGCGCGCCGGGTGAGGGTGCGGGCGCGGAGCTCGGGGAGGTGCTCGCGGAGCCGCGCCATGCGGAGGCTGTTGCCGGCGCCGGTCCAGATGATCGCGGCCAGGATGGCGGCGAGGAGGGCGTCGGTGACGGTGTTGAGGCCGCTGATGTCGTCGGTGGTGTTGCCGAGGATGCCGGTGCGGGTGAGCAGGGGCAGGCCGACGAGGACGAGGACGGCGAGGGCGCGGCCGGCCCAGGCGGCGGCGACGGTGCCGCTCATGGGCTTGCCGGTGATCTTCCAGACGACGGCGCGGAGCATGCGGCCGCCGTCGAGGGGGAGGCCGGGGAGCAGGTTGAAGGCGGCGACGATCAGGTTGGAGATCATCAGGCCGGCGAGGAGGACGCCGGGGACGGTTCCGGGCTCGACGGCGTACAGGGAGAGGTAGAACACGCCGGCGAGGACGAGGGAGAAGAGCGGGCCGACGAAGGCGAGGACGAACTCGCGGCCGGGGGTCTCGGTCTCCTTCTCGATCTCGGAGACGCCGCCGAAGAACTGGAGCTGGATGCGGCGCACGGGCAGCTTGAAGCGGAGCGCGGCGATCGTGTGGGCCAGTTCGTGGACGAAGACGGAGGCGTAGAAGGCGACGGCGAAGAAGAGGGAGACGAGGTAGCGGGCGGCGCCGAGCTCGGGCAGGACCCGTTCGATCTGGTCGCCGAAGACCCAGGTGATGAGGGCGGCGACCAGGAACCAGCTGGGTGCGACGTAGACGGGCACGCCGAAGGGGCGGCCCATGAGGATCCCGCCGCCGGGCTCCTCGGTCCGCTGCGGCTTGCGCTCGTCCTGGTTCACGGGTTCCTTTCGTCGCGACGGGTGACCCACGTCGGTGCGTCACGGTTCGATCATGCAGTGCGACGGGGTCCCAGGTCGATGGTATTCCGCTCGCTGTCGGTGGCGGGTCGTAGGGTCTGTGGCATGAGTACGAGCGAGCAGGTGCCGGCGGAGCCCCGGGCGCCCATGTCGTTGTCGCCGTCGCGGGCGAGCGATTTCATGCAGTGTCCGCTGCTGTACCGGTTCCGGGTGATCGACCGGCTGCCGGAGAAGCCGAGTGCGGCGGCGACGCGGGGCACTCTGGTGCACGCGGTGCTCGAGCGGCTCTTCGACGACGAGGCGGCGGAGCGGACGGCGCCGCGGGCGAAGGCGATGGTTCCGGGGCAGTGGGAGCGGCTCCTGGAGTCGAAGCCGGAGCTGGGCGAGCTGTTCGCGGAGGACCCGGAGGGCGAGCGGCTCGCGGGCTGGCTCGGCGAGGCGGAGCGGCTGGTCGAGCGGTGGTTCACGCTGGAGGATCCGACGCGTCTCGAACCGGCCGAGCGCGAGCTGTTCGTGGAGACGGAGCTGGACTCGGGGCTGCGGCTGCGCGGGGTGATCGACCGGGTCGACGTGGCGCCGTCGGGTGACGTGCGGATCGTCGACTACAAGACGGGCAAGGCGCCCCGGCCCGAGTACCGCGAGGGCGCGCTGTTCCAGATGACGTTCTACGCGCTGGTGGTGTGGCGCCTGCGGCAGGTGCTGCCGCGGCGGTTGCAGCTGGTCTACCTGGGCAGTGGGGACGTGCTGACGTACGACCCGGTGGAGGCGGACCTGCTGCGGGTGGAGCGGAAGCTCCTGGCACTGTGGGACGCGATCCGGCTGGCGACCGAGACGGGCGACTGGCGGCCGCGGCCGACGAAGCTGTGCGGCTGGTGCGACCATCAGGAGGTCTGTCCGGGGTTCGGCGGGACTCCCCCGGTGTATCCGCTGAAGATCGTTTCCGCGCGCCCGCCGGAGTCGGGCGAATCCGGGCAGGGCAGAATGGACCCGGCGCCGCCGGCCCCGTGACGGCGGCGCGTCTCGTGAGCCCGGCCCGCCCTCTGAAGGAGCCCTTGTGACGATCCGCGTCCTCCTGGTCGACGATCAGCCGCTGCTGCGCACCGGCTTCCGGATGATTCTGGAGGCGGAGCAGGACATCGCGGTGGTGGGCGAGGCCGGTGACGGTCTCCAGGCGCAGGAGCAGGTGCGCGCGCTCCAGCCGGACGTGGTGCTGATGGACATCCGCATGCCGCGGATGGACGGCGTGGAGGCGACCCGGCAGATCACCGGTCCGGGTCGGGACGGTCCGGCGAAGGTACTCGTGCTGACCACGTTCGATCTGGACGAGTACGTGGTGGAGGCGCTGCGGGCGGGGGCGAGCGGCTTCCTGCTGAAGGACGCCCCGGCGAACGAGCTGGTGCAGGCGATCCGCGTGGTGGCGGCGGGCGAGGCGATGCTGGCGCCGTCGATCACGCGCCGGCTGCTCGACAAGTACTCGGCGCATCTGCCGACGGGCGAGGAGCAGGTCCCGGACACGCTGAGCACCTTGACCGATCGCGAGGTCGAGGTGCTGAAGCTGGTGGCGCGGGGCCTGTCGAACGCGGAGATCGCGGCGGATCTGTTCGTCAGCGAGACGACGGTGAAGACGCACGTGGGCCATGTGCTGACGAAGCTGAGCCTGCGGGACCGGGTGCAGGCCGCGGTGTACGCGTACGAGAGCGGTCTGGTGCGGCCCGGCGGCAACCAGTAGCGCGGTCGCGCCGCCGACGAGGTGGGGCGAGGGGCCCGGTGCGCGTGTCGCGCGCCGGGCCCCTCGTCGTTCACCTGTGCCATGGGCTGCCTCAGGGCTGTCCCCCGGGCTTCCTGGGAGCCGGCTCAGCCCTTCTTGAGCTCCCAGAAGCGGAAGACGGTCGAGGCGTCGAGGGTCCATTCGAGGCCGGTGACGTCGTCGCGGGCGACCGCGTACTGCTTGCCCTGCCAGAGCGGGAGGATCGGGACCTGCTCGGCGACGATGTCCTGGAGCTGCCCGTACTCGTCGGCGGTGGCGGCGCGATCGGCGAGGGCGGCGGTCTTCGGGAGGATGCCGCCGGTGATGGCGGTGTTCTCGTAGTGGTTGCCGAGGACGTTGCCCTCGCCGAAGAAGGGGGCGGTGAAGTTGTCGGCGTCGGGGTAGTCGGGGACCCAGCCCTTGACGTAGACGCCGTACTTGCCGGCCGCGATGTCCTTCTCGTACTGGTCGAAGGCGACGGACTTGACGTCGGCGTCGAAGAGGCCGCTGGCGTTGAGCTGGCCGGCGATGGCCTTGAGCTCCTGGTCGGTGGCCGGGCCGTAGCGGCTGGGCGTGGACCAGAGGGTGAGCTTCACCTTGTCGGTGATGCCGGCGTCGCGCAGGGCCTTCTTCGCCTTGGCCTTGTCGGGGCTGCCGTAGGCGTCGAAGAAGGCGGTGTTGTGGCCGGCGACGCCTGCCGGGACGATCGAGTAGAGCGGCGTGGCCGTCGACTTGTAGACGTCCTCGACGAGGGCCTCGCGGTTGACGAGCTGGGCGATGGCCCGGCGGACGCCGAGCTTGCCGACGACGGGGTCCTTCATGTTGAAGACGAGGTGCTGGACCTCGGCGCTGCTGCCCTGCGTGACCTCGAAGCCCCGGTCGTCGGTGGTGTCGGAGGCTTCGAGGGCGGCGATGTCGTCGGCGGAGAGGCCTCGGTAGGCGACGTCGAGGTCGCCGTCGGCGAGGGCCTTGGAGAGGGCCGCGCGGTCCCCGCCGTAGAGCTTGAGGGTGACGGCGTCGTTCTTGGGCTTGGCGGAGCCCCGGTAGCCGCCGTTGGCGGAGAAGGTGGCCTCGGTCTCGCTGATGGAGTCCAGCTTGTAGGGGCCGGAGCCGGTCGCCTTGCCGTCGGTGCGCAGGGCGTCGGCGGGGTAGTCCCGGTGGTCGACGATGGAGCCGGCGCCGGAGGCGATCTTGCTGGGGAAGGTGGCGTCCGGGACCTTGAGGCGGAAGACGACGGTCCGCTCGTCGGGGGTCTCGATGGAGTCGATCGTGGAGAGCAGCGGCGCGGGACCGGACGGGTCGGCGATCCTGAGGGCCCGCTCGAAGGAGAACTTGACGTCCTTCGAGGTGAGCGGGTTGCCGTTGGAGAAGGTGAGGCCGTCCCTGAGGGTGCAGGTGTAGACCTTGCTGCCGGCGGCGAAGCCGCACTTGTCGGCGGCCTCGGGCTCGGGCGCGGAGCTGCCCTTGGGGAAGGCCAGCAAGGACTGGAAGACGTTGTTGAACAGCAGCCAGGAGCCGGGGTCGTAGCCGGCCGCCGGGTCGGTGGCGAGGATCTCGTCGGACATGCCGACGCGTATGCCGCCGCCCGAGCCGGCGCCCCCGCCCTGCTCGGTGCCGCAACCGCTGAGGAGGGCGGCGGACAGTCCCGCGGCGAGCGGGGCGGTCAGCCACTTGTTGTGTGCCTTCACAGAACTTGCCTCTTGATCTCTTGCCAGGCCGGCCGCGCGCTGGTGCGCGGCCGGTGTAACCGATCCAGTCGAGGGGGTTAGGGCCTGTCCGGCGGATCAGGGTCGGATAGGCCCTAGGCGGTGCCGCGGCCCAGTTCCCAGAGCAGCAGGTCGGACGAGGTGTTGAGCGCGTACTCGACTCCGGTGAGGTCGTCGCGCGCGGCCACGTACTGCTTGCCCTGCCACAGCGGCAGGACGGGTACGTCCTCGGCGACGATCTTCTGGATCTGCTCGTAGACGGGGCTGGCGGCGGTGCGGTCGGCCTGGCGGCGCGACCGCGGGATGAGCTGGTCGCGGACGACCTTGTTGACGTACGGGGTGTTGAGGAAGTTGTCGCTGTCGAGGAACGGAGCGATGTAGTTGTCCGGGTCCGGGTAGTCCGGGAACCAGCCGAGGCCGTAGACGGCGTAGTCGCCGCGCTTCTGGGCCGGTCGGAAGGTGGACCACTCCGCGCCGCGGGTGGTGGCGTCGAAGAGGCCGCTGGCGACGAGCTGCTTCTTGAGCGCCTCGAACTCCTGGGCCGTCTCGGCGCCGTAGTGGTCGGTGGTGTAGTTGAGGGTCACCTTGACCGGGGTCGTGACGCCGGCGTCCTTGAGGATCTTGGCGGCGCGCTGGGTGTCGGGGTCGCCGTACGCGTCGTAGAAGGGGGTCGCGTGGCCGGTGATGCTGGAGGGGATCAGCGAGTAGAGCGGCTGGGCGGTGGGGCCGTAGACGCCGTTGACGAGGGCGCCCCGGTCGACGACGGCGGCCATGGCCTGGCGCACGGCCTTCTCCTTGACGGAGGGGGCCTTGGTGTTGAAGCCGAGGTAGCGGATCTCCAGGCCGGGGACCTCGGTGACCCGGATGCTCTCCTTGGGGGTCTCGGTGAGGTCCTTGATCTGCTTCTGCGACAGGGAGCGGGCCATCATGTCGATGTCGTCGCTCTCCAGGGCCTTGCCCATGGCGCCGGCGTCGGCGAAGGCGCGCAGTTCGACCTTGTCGTTGCGCGGGACGATGTCACCCTTGTACTTCGGGTTCTTGGTGAAGACGAAGCGGGCGGCCTTCTCGCCCTCACGCTCGACCTTCATGGTGTACGGGCCCGAGCCGTCGACGTCGAAGCCGTCACGGAGCTTCCCGGCGGCGTACTTGTCCTTGCTGAGGATGCCGGCGACCGGGGTGGCCAGCTTGTACGGGAAGGTGGCGTCCGGCGCCTTGAGGTGGAAGACGACCTCGTCGGCGCCCTTGGTCTCGACGGTGTCGACGTTGGAGAGCAGCGCGGCCGTTCCGTTGTCCGACTTGATCCGCAGGACGCGCTCGATGGAGTACTTGACGTCCTCGGCGGTGACCGGCGTGCCGTCGGCGAAGGTGAGGCCGGAGCGGAGCTTGCAGCGGTAGCTCTCGCTGGCCTTGTCGGAGAAGCCGCAGGTCTGGGCGGCCTCGGGGACGGGCTCGCCGCCGCCGCGGGGCACGTGCAGCAGGGTCTGGACGGTCTGCCGCAGGATGTTCCAGGTGCCGGTGTCGTAGGCGAAGGCCGGGTCGAGGGGGGCGGGGGCGTCCCCGGTCGCGATGAACTGGTCCGTGGTGCCGACAACGATGGCTCTGCCGTCCTCGGCTCCGCCACAGGCGGCGAGCAGGGGGGTCAGCAGTACGGCCGCGGCGGGCAGCACCAGGGTCTTGCGGTTCATCAGGGACGTTCTCCTCATCCGGCACTGGGATGCAGTGGTCTGTGGACACTCCGCCGCCGGCCGCCCGGTCGGGGCGGGAGCGATCGGGCCGGGTGTTGCGATCGGTCCTGTGTTCACGGCGACTTGGGTATGCGCCGGTGCACGCGGTTATGCGGCGAAGTACTCGGAAAAGATTAGTGGGCGCCGCCGCTATTGCCCGACCGCGGGCAGGCTCGGGGGTAATCGCACGGTGATCGGAATGCGGGAGGCTCGATAGTCATGCGGCGCCGTGATGCGGACGGGGACCCTCGAACCGGGACACATGGGATCGGCGAAACCAGGCGATTCCGGGCGCGAAACGCGACCAGGCCACCCACCGTCGAGCACTCTGGGTGACGAAGGTCACGTGGAGGCTTTATCGGTGAATGGCCTGGGTGATTTCTGCGCGTGAAAGCGCATTCAACGGAGAAAGCTCAGAAGAAGCTCAGATTCCGGTGATCAGAGTGCGCAGGAAGGGCACGTCGACTTCCTCCAGCGAACGCACGACGACCCGGCCGGGAGAGGGCGCGATCGGGGCGACGGAGGGCACCGCGACGACCCGGCAGCCCGCCGCTTCCGCAGCCGCCACACCGGTCGCCGTGTCCTCGATGACGGCGCACAGGGTCGGGTCGGCGCCCACGCCGCGCGCGGCCGTCAGGTAGGGCTCGGGGTGCGGCTTGGTGCGGACGACCTCGTCCCCGGCGACGGTGAGCGCGAAGCGGTCCCGGCCGAGCGAGGCGAGGATCCGGTCGATGATCCGCCGGTGCGAGGCGGAGACCAGGGCGGTGGGGATGTTGTGCCGGGCCAGCTCGGCGAGGAGACGCTCGGCGCCGGGCATGAGCGGGACGCCCCGCCCGATGCGCTGCTCGAACTTCTCGTTGAGCAGGACCGTCAGCTCCTCGATGGTGATGTCGGCGCCGGTGGACTCGATGAGGTAGCCCGCGCTGCGGGTCATCGGGCCGCCGACGACGATGTCGCGCCAGGCTTCGTCCAGCCGGTGCCCGAGATCGGCGAAGACCTCCACCTCGGCGTCCCACCAGAACCCCTCCGTGTCGACGAGGGTCCCGTCCATGTCGAGGAAGACCGCCTGCAGCGCGGAGCTTCCGTTCGTGCGGAACAGGGACGCGGGGACCGTACTGGTCATCCGGCACACCTTCCTTGGAGGGACGAGAAGGCCGGCCTCCCTCCCCGGTACGGGGAGGAGGACCGGCCTGCACTGGACCGACAAGTGTACGTCTCGATCAGCGGCGACGCCGAGATTTACGCCCGGTCGTCGCCGCGACGGTCGCTGTCGTCGCCACACCGGTGGGCGTAGTCGCCTCGCCGGTCGTCGTCGCCACACCGGTAGGCGTAGTCGCCTCGCCGGTCGGCGTCGCCGCCTCCGGAGACGGTCACCGTGCGTTGAAGTACTTCGCCTCGGGGTGATGGATCACGATGGCGTCGGTCGACTGCTCGGGGTGGAGCTGGAACTCCTCCGACAGGTGCACACCGATCCGCTCCGGCTGCAGCAGGTCCGCGATCTTCGCGCGGTCCTCCAGGTCGGGGCAGGCCCCGTACCCGAGGGAGAAGCGCGCGCCCCGGTACTTGAGGTCGAACATGTCCTCGACCTTGGCCGGGTCCTCGCCGCCGAACCCGAGCTCGGCGCGGACCCGGGCGTGCCAGTACTCGGCCATGGCCTCGGCGAGCTGGACGGACAGGCCGTGGAGCTCCAGGTAGTCGCGGTAGGAGTCGGACGCGAAGAGCTTGGCCGTGGCCTCGCCGATCTTCGAGCCGACGGTGACGACCTGGAGGCCGACGACGTCGGTCTCGCCGGACTCCTCCGGGCGGAAGAAGTCCGCGAGGCACAGGCGGCGGCCCCGGCGCTGGCGCGGGAAGGTGAAGCGGGTCCGCTCGTTGCCCGCCTCGTCGAGGATGATCAGGTCGTCGCCCTTGGAGACGCAGGGGAAGTACCCGTAGACCACGGCCGCTTCGAGCAGGTTCTCGGTGTGCAGCTTCTCCAGGAGGCCCCGCAGGCGCGGCCGGCCCTCGCTCTCGACGAGCTCCTCGTACGTGGCTCCGCCCGCGCGGGCCTGCTTGAGGCCCCACTGCCCCTTGAAGAGGGCGCCCTCGTCGAGCCAGGAGGCGTAGTCCTTGAGCGGGATGCCCTTGACCACGCGGGTGCCCCAGAACGGCGGGGTGGGGACGGGGTTGTCGACGGCCACGTCGGAGCGGCCGCCGGGCTCCTCCGGCTCCTCCACCTGGAGGGCCGGCGTGTCGCGCTTGGCGACGCGGCGCGGCTTGAGCTCGGGCAGGGCGGCTCCGGGGACGCCGCGCTTGACTGAGATGAGGGCGTCCATGAGGCGCAGGCCCTCGAAGGCGTCGCGGGCGTACCGCACCTCGCCCTGGTAGATCTCGTGGAGGTCCTGCTCGACGTAGGCCCGGGTGAGGGCCGCGCCGCCGAGGATCACGGGGTACTTGGCCGCCAGCTCGCGCTGGTTCAGCTCCTGGAGGTTCTCCTTCATGATCACGGTGGACTTCACCAGGAGACCCGACATGCCGATGACGTCGGCCCGGTGCTCCTCGGCGGCCTCCAGGATCGCGGAGACGGGCTGCTTGATGCCGATGTTGACGACGTTGTAGCCGTTGTTGGAGAGGATGATGTCGACGAGGTTCTTGCCGATGTCGTGGACGTCGCCGCGGACGGTGGCGAGGACGATGGTGCCCTTGCCCTCGGCGTCCGACTTCTCCATGTGCGGTTCGAGGTGGGCGACCGCGGTCTTCATGACCTCGGCCGACTGGAGCACGAACGGCAGCTGCATCTGGCCGGAGCCGAAGAGCTCGCCCACGGTCTTCATGCCGTCGAGGAGGGTCTCGTTGACGATGTCGAGGGCCGGCCGCGAGGTGAGGGCCTCGTCGAGGTCCGCCTCCAGGCCGTTCTTCTCGCCGTCGATGATCCGGCGCTTGAGCCGCTCGTCGAGCGGCAGCGCGAGGAGCTCCTCGGTCTTGCCGGCCTTCATCGACTTGGTGTTGACGCCCTCGAAGAGCGCCATCAGCTTCTGCAGCGGGTCGTAGGCGGGTTCGTCCCCCTGCTGGGGGCGTCGCCGGTCGTAGATCAGGTCGAGGGCGGTCGTGACCTGCTCGTCGTCGAAGCGGGCGATCGGCAGGATCTTCGAGGCGTGCACGATCGCCGAGTCGAGACCGGCCTTCACGCACTCGTCGAGGAAGACCGAGTTGAGGAGGATGCGCGCGGCCGGGTTGAGGCCGAAGGAGATGTTCGACAGGCCGAGCGTGGTCTGGACGTCGGGGTGGCGCCGCTTCAGCTCGCGGATCGCCCCGATCGTGGCGATGCCGTCCTTGCGCGACTCCTCCTGACCGGTGCAGATGGTGAAGGTCAGGGTGTCGATGAGGATGTCCGACTCGTGGATGCCCCAGTTGCCGGTGAGGTCGTCGATGAGCCGCTCGGCGATGGCGACCTTGTGCTCGACGGTACGGGCCTGGCCCTCCTCGTCGATGGTGAGCGCGATGAGCGCGGCACCGTGCTCCTGCGCCAGGCGGGTGACCTTGGCGAAGCGGGACTCGGGGCCGTCGCCGTCCTCGTAGTTCACCGAGTTGATGACGGCCCGGCCGCCGAGCTTCTCCAGGCCGGCCCGGATGACGTCGACCTCGGTGGAGTCGAGGACGATCGGCAGGGTGGAGGCGGTGGCGAAGCGGCCGGCCAGCTCCTCCATGTCGGCGACGCCGTCGCGGCCGACGTAGTCCACGCAGAGGTCGAGCATGTGCGCGCCCTCGCGGATCTGGTCGCGGGCCATCTCGACGCAGTCGTCCCAGCGGGCTTCGAGCATGGCATCGCGGAACTTCTTCGAGCCGTTGGCGTTCGTCCGCTCGCCGATCGCCATGTACGCGGTGTCCTGGCGGAACGGCACGGTCTGGTAGAGCGAGGCGGCGCCGGGCTCGGGGTGGGGAGTGCGCTCGGGGGGCGTGACGCCCTGCACGCGCTCGACGACGTGGCGCAGGTGCTCGGGCGTCGAGCCGCAGCAGCCGCCGATCAGCGACAGGCCGTAGTCGCGGACGAAGTTCTCCTGGGCGTCGGCCATCTCCGGCGGCGTCAGCGGGAAGTACGCGCCGTCCTTGGTCAGCACGGGCAGGCCGGCGTTGGGCATGCACATCAGGGGCGTACGCGAGTGACGGGCGAGGTAGCGCAGGTGCTCGCTCATCTCGGCCGGACCGGTGGAGCAGTTCAGGCCGATCATGTCGATGCCGAGCGGCTCCAGGGCGGTCAGCGCCGCACCGATCTCCGAGCCGAGCAGCATGACGCCCGTGGTCTCGAAGGCGAGCGAACAGATCAGCGGGACGTCCACGCCCAGGGCGTTCATCGCCCGGCGGGCGCCGATCAGGCTCGACTTGGTCTGGAGCAGGTCCTGGGTCGTCTCGACGATCAGGGCGTCGGCGCCGCCGGCCAGCAGGCCCTCGGCGTTCTGCTGGTAGCCGTCGCGCAGCACGTCGTACGTGGTGTGGCCGAGGGAGGGCAGCTTGGTGCCGGGGCCGATGGAGCCCAGCACCCAGCGCTGGCGGCCGTCCTTGGCGCCGTACTCGTCGGCGACCTCGCGGGCGATCCGGGCGCCGGCCTCGGAGAGCTCGAAGATGCGGTCGGCGATCTCGTACTCGCCGGCCGCCGAGTGGTTGGAGCCGAAGGTGTTCGTCTCGACGCAGTCGACGCCGACCTCGAAGTACGCCTCGTGGACCGAACGGACGATGTCGGGCCGGGTCACGTTCAGGATCTCGTTGCAGCCTTCGAGGTCCTGGAAGTCCTCGAGGGTGGGGTCCTGGGCCTGGAGCATGGTGCCCATGGCTCCGTCGGCGACGACCACTCGGGTGGCGAGTGCCTCACGGAGGGCTGCGGCGCGGTTCCGGCTGTCAGCGGAAGGGGTCGGCAACGAGGCCATGGATGAGCTCCCTGGGATGCGACGGCTGTCGGCTTTGCACTCTCGGTGGAGGGTGCACGGGGCCAGCGTAACCGTGCTTACCCCGGGGTGGACATGGTGTCCCACGGGGCGGACGGCATCCTGTGTGCGGGGACTCCCGGTAAGGCCCGTTCTTGACCGACACTGTCATGTGTGAGCCAAGGTCGGCATCGACCGATAGTGTTCAGCATTGTCGAACAGCGTTAAGAGGGAGAGGGCCGGGCGATGGCGAAGAACATCCAGTCGCTTGAACGGGCGGCTGCGATGCTGCGACTGCTCGCGGGCGGCGAGCGCCGGCTCGGCCTGTCCGACATCGCGTCCTCGCTGGGGCTCGCGAAGGGCACGGCCCACGGGATCCTGCGCACCCTCCAGGCGGAGGGCTTCGTGGAGCAGGAGCCGACCTCGGGCCGCTACCAGCTGGGGGCGGAGCTCCTGCGGCTCGGCAACAGCTATCTGGACGTGCACGAGCTGCGGGCCCGGGCCCTCGTCTGGACGGACGACCTCGCGCGGTCGAGCGGCGAGAGCGTGCACCTGGGGGTGCTGCACCAGCGGGGCGTCCTGATCGTGCACCACGTCTTCCGGCCCGACGACAGCCGTCAGGTCCTGGAGGTGGGGGCCATGCAGCCGCTGCACTCCACCGCGCTCGGGAAGGTCCTCTCGGCCTACGACCCGGTGGCGCACAGCGAGGTGCTGGAGGTCGACCGGGAGGCGTTCACGCCCCGGACGACGACGGAGCTCCCCGCCTTCGAGTCCCTGCTCGACCTCACCCGGGCCAAGGGCTGGGCGGCGGACGTGGAGGAGACCTGGGAGGGCGTGGCCTCGGTGGCCGCGCCGATCCACGACCGGCGGCGGATGCCGGTGGGCGCGGTGGCTGTCACGGGCGCGGTGGAGCGGCTCTGTCCGGGCGGGGAGCTGCGGCCCGAACTGGTGGCGGCGGTACGGGACTGCGCTCGCGCGGTCTCCCGGGACCTGGGGGCCGGCCGCTTCTGACGCGACCCGGCGCTTCCGACCCGGCCGGGCACCCGTCCCTCCACAACTGAACCCGTACGACCGAACCCGTCGGTAACGATCCCGTTATCGGCGGGTTTTTCGCATCCCGGACCCTTGACGCGCTGTTAACCCGGGGGCAAAACTTCCGTTCACCGGTCGGCATTGCCGAACACCTAACGGCAATCACACGCTAGAGTGTGGCAGTGCCAAGGGCCGGTAACGCCCTCACACGAGGGCGCGGACCACCGGTGGGACCCGGGGTTCGCCTTCCCCTGGACGAAGGACAAAGGAGTCGCGGGTGTCCAGCTCCGACATCTTCCTCGGCGAGACCATCGGTACCGCCGTACTCATCCTGCTCGGCGGTGGCGTCTGTGCCGCCGTCACGCTCAAGAGCTCGAAGGCCCGCAACGCGGGCTGGCTCGCGATCACCTTCGGGTGGGGCTTCGCCGTCATGACGGCCGTCTACATGACGGCTTCCCTCTCCGGCGCCCATCTGAACCCCGCCGTCACGGTCGG
Source organism: Streptomyces sp. NPDC042346 (assembly GCF_055581845.1). Classification (NCBI taxonomy): domain Bacteria; kingdom Bacillati; phylum Actinomycetota; class Actinomycetes; order Kitasatosporales; family Streptomycetaceae; genus Streptomyces; species Streptomyces sp. NPDC042346. The sequence goes on from NZ_JBVJEH010000006.1 coordinate 304,702, forward strand.
AATCGCGATCAAGGACGGGGAGTGGGACAACGTCCCCGTCTACATCGCCGGCCAGATGCTCGGCGCGATGATCGGCGCGGCGCTGGTCTGGGTGGCCTACTACGGACAGTTCCAGGCCCACCTCAGGGACCCGGAGACGGTCGGCGAGAAGCCGGTCGAGGGCCCCGGCCCGGTGCTCGGCATCTTCTCCACCGGCCCCGAGATCCGGAACACCTGGCAGAACCTGGCCACCGAGATCATCGGCACCGTCGTGCTGGTCCTGGCCGTGCTCACCCAGGGCCTCAACGACAGCGGCAAGGGCCTCGGCGTCATAGGCGCGCTCATCACCGCCTTCGTCGTCGTCTCCATCGGCCTCTCGCTCGGCGGTCCGACGGGCTACGCGATCAACCCGGCCCGTGACCTCGGCCCGCGCATCGTGCACGCCCTGCTCCCGCTGCCGAACAAGGGCGGCTCCGACTGGAGCTACGCCTGGATCCCGGTCGCCGGTCCGCTGATCGGTGGCGCCATCGCCGCGGGTATCTACAACATCGCGTTCGCCTGAGCCGTCCTTCTTCCAGACCCCCTTGGAGCACACCGTGACCGACGCACACACGTCCGGCCCCTTCATCGCGGCCATCGACCAGGGCACCACCTCCTCGCGCTGCATCGTCTTCGACAAGGACGGCCGGATCGTCTCGGTCGACCAGAAGGAGCACGAGCAGATCTTCCCGAAGCCGGGCTGGGTCGAGCACGACGCCGCCGAGATCTGGACCAACGTCCAGGAGGTCGTCGCCGGCGCCCTGACGAAGGGCGGCATCGCCGCCTCCGACGTCAAGGCCGTGGGCATCACCAACCAGCGCGAGACCACGCTGCTCTGGGACAAGAACACCGGTGAGCCCGTCCACAACGCCCTCGTCTGGCAGGACACCCGCACCGACGCCCTCTGCAAGGAGCTCGGCCGCAACGTCGGCCAGGACCGCTTCCGCCGCGAGACCGGACTGCCCCTGGCGAGCTACTTCGCCGGTCCGAAGATCCGCTGGATGCTCGACAACGTCGAGGGCCTGCGCGAGCGCGCCGAGGCCGGCGACATCCTCTTCGGCACGATGGACTCGTGGGTCATCTGGAACCTCACGGGCGGCACCGACGGCGGCGTGCACGTCACCGACGTCACCAACGCCTCGCGCACCATGCTGATGAACCTGCACACGCTGGCCTGGGACGAGAAGATCGCCGAGTCGATGGGGGTCCCCCTCAACGTCCTCCCCGAGATCCGCTCCTCCGCCGAGGTGTACGGCACGGTCAAGGGCGGCGTCCTCGACGGCGTCCCGGTCGCCTCCGCGCTCGGCGACCAGCAGGCCGCCCTGTTCGGCCAGACCTGTTTCGCCGAGGGCGAGGCCAAGTCCACGTACGGCACCGGCACCTTCATGCTGATGAACACCGGTGACAAGATCATCAACTCCTACAGCGGCCTGCTGACCACGGTCGGCTACCAGATCGGCGACGCGAAGCCGGTCTACGCCCTGGAGGGCTCGATCGCCGTCACCGGTTCGCTGGTGCAGTGGATGCGCGACCAGATGGGCCTCATCAAGTCCGCCGCCGAGATCGAGACCCTCGCGTCCTCGGTCGAGGACAACGGCGGCGCCTACTTCGTGCCGGCCTTCTCCGGCCTCTTCGCCCCCTACTGGCGCTCCGACGCCCGCGGTGTCATCGCCGGCCTCACCCGGTACGTCACCAAGGCGCACATCGCCCGCGCCGTCCTGGAGGCCACCGCCTGGCAGACCCGCGAGATCACCGACGCCATGACGAAGGACTCCGGCGTCGAGCTGACCGCGCTCAAGGTCGACGGCGGCATGACCTCCAACAACCTGCTCATGCAGACGCTCTCGGACTTCCTCGACGCGCCGGTCGTGCGTCCGATGGTCGCCGAGACCACCTGCCTCGGTGCCGCCTACGCCGCCGGCCTGGCCGTCGGCTTCTGGCCGGACACCGACGCCCTGCGCGCCAACTGGCGCCGCGCGGCGGAATGGACCCCTCGCATGGACGCCGACAAGCGCGACCGCGAGTACAAGAGCTGGCTCAAGGCCGTGGAACGTTCCATGGGCTGGCTCGAAGACGCATCCGAGGAGTAGATCGACATGACCACCCTGCAGAGCGTCCCTGCCCTTGGGACGCACCCGGCGTCCGGCTCCCTCCCGAGCCGCGCCGAGACCCGGGAACAGCTTTCCAAGGCGACGTACGACCTCCTGGTGATCGGCGGCGGCATCCTGGGCATCTCCACCGCCTGGCACGCCGCGCAGTCGGGCCTGCGGGTGGCCCTGGTGGACGCCGGCGACTTCGCCGGCGCCACCTCCTCCGCCTCCTCCAAGCTCCTCCACGGCGGTCTGCGCTACCTGCAGACCGGCGCGGTGAAGCTGGTGGCGGAGAACCACTTCGAGCGGCGTGCGGTCTCCCGCCAGGTGGCACCGCACCTCGCCAACCCGCTCACCTTCTACCTGCCCGTCTACAAGGGCGGCCCGCACGGCGCGGCCAAGCTGGGCGCCGGCGTCTTCGCGTACTCCGCCCTGTCCGCCTTCGGCGACGGCGTCGGGCACCTGCTCTCCCCCGCCAAGGCCGCGCAGGACGTGCCGGAGCTGCGGACGGACAACCTGAAGGCCGTGGCCGTCTACGGCGACGACCAGATGAACGACGCCCGCATGGCGCTGATGACGGTCCGCGCCGCGGTCGACGCCGGGGCCACCGTCCTCAACCACGCCGAGGTCACCGGCCTGCGCTTCACCCGCGGCCGGGTCACGGGCGCCGAGCTGAAGGACCGCACCAGCGGCGACGAGTTCGGCGTCACCGCCCGCCTCGTGCTGAACGCGACCGGCCCGTGGGTCGACCACCTGCGCAAGATGGAGGACCCGAACGCGGCCCCCTCCATCCGGCTCTCCAAGGGCGCGCACCTGGTCCTCAAGCGGACCTCGCCGTGGAAGGCCGCGCTGGCCACCCCGATCGACAAGTACCGCATCACCTTCGCCCTCCCCTGGGAGGACATGCTGCTCCTCGGCACCACCGACGAGGAGTACGAGGGCGACCCCGGCCAGGTCGAGGTCACCGAGAAGGACACCGCCCAGATCCTGGACGAGGCCGCCTTCTCCATCCGCGACCAGCAGCTCTCCCGCGATCTGATCACCTACTCCTTCGCCGGTCTGCGGGTGCTCCCGGGCGGTCCCGGCGACACCTCGAAGGCCAAGCGCGAGACGGTCGTCACCGAGGGCCGCGGCGGCATGCTGTCGGTGGCCGGCGGCAAGTGGACGACCTTCCGTCACATCGGCCGTACGGTGATGAAGAAGCTGGAGGCCCTCCCGGGCCACCCGCTGGGCGACGACTACGAGTCGGTCTCCACGCTGCCGAAGCGGCTCCCGCTGCCCGGCATCGCCAACCCCAACGCGGTCGCGCACCGGCTGCTCTCCGACGGCCCGGCGCCCGGCCCGCGGATGGCCGCCGACACCGCCAAGCACCTGGCGACGCACTACGGCTCGCTCGCCTTCGACATCGCCCGCATGGCGAACGAGAACCCGGAGCTCGCCCGGCGGATCCACCCGGACGCGCCGGAGATCTGGGCGCAGGTCGCCTACGCCCGCGACCACGAGTGGGCCGAGACGGCGGACGACGTCCTGCGCCGCCGCACGACGCTGACGATACGAGGTCTGGCGACGGACGAGGTCCGCGCCGGGGTCGAGTCCATGCTGCGGAAGTAACTCCGCGGTTCTCGGGGGCGGTTCCTCTTGGAGGGGCCGCCCCTGAGGCGTGCCATGCTCCGTCCACACGGCCGCAACACTCCGCGCGCAGAGTGGACGCATGAAATTCCAGGTCCTCTCGATCGTCCCCCACTCCCCGCACCCGCTCACCGGCGAACTGCCCTCCGCCGCAGACCGGTTGGAGCAGGTCGTCACGCTCGGCGAGACCGCCGAGCGCCTCGGCTTCGACGCGTACGCGATCGGCGAGCGCCACGCGGGCCCGTTCCTCTCCTCGGCGCCGACCGTGCTGCTCGCCGCGCTGGCGGCCCGTACGACCCGGATCCGTCTGCTCACCGGCGTCACCGTCGTCGCGATCCTCGACCCCGTCCGGGTCGCCGAGGACTACGCCACCCTCGACCAGCTCTCGCGCGGCCGGCTCGAACTCGTCGTCGGCAAGGGCGCGGAGGCCGGTCACTTCGACCTCTTCGGCCTGGACGAGGAGCGGCAGTGGGACCTCCAGAAGGAGAAGTACGAGCTGCTGCGCCGCCTCTGGTCGGAGGAGGGCGTCGACTGGGAGGGCGAGTTCCGGCCTCCGCTGAAGAACGTCACCACGGTGCCGCGCCCGTACGCCGGTCCGCCCCGGATCTGGCACGGCTCGGCGACCAGCCTCAACTCCCCCGAGCTCGCGGCGAAGCACGGCGATCCGCTGTTCACCGCCAACGCGATCCAGCCGAGGGAGGCGTACGCGCGGCTCATCGCCCACTACCGCGAGAAGTTCGAGGAGTACGGGCACGACCCGGCCCACGCGCGCGTGGCGGCCGGTTCGGGCGGGCTGCTCATCGCCGACACCACCGAGCAGGCGGTCACCCGCTACCGGGACCTGTACGAGGCGAAGGTCCGGCAGAGCTTCCGACCGCATCTGGAGGGGAAGGCCGGCTACAACACCCCGTTCCGCACGATCGAGGACGCGATCGCGGGCGGACCCCAGTTGATCGGTTCGCCGCAGCGGATCATCGACAAGATCCTCGGCTACCACGAGCACTACGGGCACGACCTCCAGTCCATCACGGTCGACGCGTTCGGCCAGTCCACGGCCGAGCAGACCGAGACGCTCCAGCGCTTCGCCGAGGAGATCGCGCCGGTCGTGCGGAGGGAGGCGCCGAGCACGCTCTGGGAGGAGTGAGACCGCCGTGTGCGGAGGCGAGTTCCTGGGTAGTCGATCAAGGCCGCACGGGTTTTCGGGGACGTCCGGGGGCTGCGGACGGACCGCCGGAAAGCCGTAAGGTTGGTCCGTACGACAGGAACTTCGAAAAGGAGGCGCTGGGTGATCGAGCTCGAGGGGGTACCCGAGCTGATCGACCCGGTCATGGTGGCCGCGTTCGAGGGCTGGAACGACGCCGGCGACGCCGCCTCCACCGCGGTCGCCCATCTGGACCGGGAATGGAAGGGCGAGGTGTTCGCGGCCCTCGACGCCGAGGACTACTACGACTTCCAGGTCAACCGGCCGACGGTCTTCCTGGACAACGGCGTCCGGAAGATCACCTGGCCGACGACCCGGCTCTCCGTGGTCCGGATCGGCGGCGACAAGCCGCGTGACCTGGTGCTCGTGCGCGGGATCGAGCCGTCGATGCGCTGGCGCTCCTTCTGCAACGAGCTGCTCGCCTTCGCCCACGAGCTGGGGGTGGAGATGGTCGTGATCCTGGGCGCGCTGCTCGGGGACACCCCGCACACCCGGCCGGTCCCCGTCAGCGGGGTGACGTCCGATCCGGACCTGGCGCGGACGATGGATCTGGAGGAGACCCGGTACGAGGGTCCGACGGGCATCGTCGGCATCCTCCAGGAGGCGTGCACGCACGCGGGCGTGCCGGCGGTGAGCCTCTGGGCGGCGGTGCCGCACTACGTGTCGCAGCCGCCGAACCCGAAGGCGACGCTGGCGCTCCTCAACCGCCTGGAGGACCTGATCGGTCTGCGCATCCCGCTGGGCGAGCTGCCCGAGGACGCGCGGGCGTGGCAACTGGGCGTGGACCAGCTGGCCGCCGAGGACAGCGAGGTCGCCGAGTACGTGCAGACCCTGGAGGAGGCGCGGGACACGGCGGAGCTGCCGGAGGCCTCGGGCGAGGCGATCGCCCGCGAGTTCGAGCGCTATCTGCGGCGGCGTGAACCGGGCACCGGGCCCGGGGGCGGCCCCGGGGTGGCGACGGAGGGCGGCGACTCGCCGTTCCTGCGGGACCCCGGGAGCGGCCGGCCGAGGCCGCCGAAGCCGGAGCGACCGGCTCAGGCTCCGGCTCCGGGTCCGGAGTCGACACCGCCGGACTCCCTACCGGAGCCCGGTGCCGAGCCCGGTGCGGAGCCGGGTCCCGGAGGGACCGCCGAGGGAACCGCCGACGACTCGTCCGACGAGAGCGGGAGCGGCGACTCCGAGAAGTAGACAGCGGTACGGGAGGGGTGCCCGAGGGCGCCCCTCCCGTTCGCGTGTCGGGGCGTCAGGGCGTCAGGGTCGCGGAGTCGCCCGTCAGCCGGGGCGGCCGGGGCAGCCGGGGCCTCCGGGGCGAAAAAGCAACCGCCCCCGGACTTCGTCAGGAAGTCCGGGGGCGGTTGCGCACGAGCGAGTCACCCCGCAGGGCTCGCTACAGGGCGACACCCAGGAGCGCGTCGACGGCGCGCGAGACGAGACCGGGGGCGGACTCGTCGGTGCCGCCCTCGGCCGTCTGGAGCGCGGCCCAGCGGTCGACGGCGGCCAGGGCGGCCGGGGCGTCGAGGTCGTCGGAGAGGGCCTCGCGGAGCTCCTCGACGAGCGCGTCGGCGGACGGGCCGTCGGGGCGGGAGACCGCGGCGCGCCAGCGGTCGAGGCGCTCCACGGCGTCCTGGAGGACCTGGTCGGTCCACTCCCAGTCGGCGCGGTAGTGGTGGGAGAGGAGCGCGAGCCGGATGGCGGCCGGGTCGACGCCGTCCCGGCGCAGGCGCGAGACGAAGACGAGGTTGCCCCGGGACTTGGACATCTTCTCGCCGTCCAGGGCGACCATGCCGGCGTGGACGTACGCCTTGGCCATGGGGAACTCGCCGGTGAGGGCCTGGGCGTGGGAGGCGCCCATCTCGTGGTGCGGGAAGATCAGGTCGGAGCCGCCGCCCTGCACGTCGAAGCCCATGCCGAGGTGGTCGAGGGCGATGGCGACGCACTCGATGTGCCAGCCGGGGCGCCCGGCGCCGAGGCTGGCGCCGTCCCAGCTCGGCTCGCCCTCGCGGGCGGCCATCCACAGCATCGGGTCGAGCGGGTTCTTCTTGCCGGGGCGCTCCGGGTCTCCGCCGCGCTCGGCGGAGAGGTGGCGCATCAGCTCGGTGGAGTAGTTCGAGACCTGACCGAAGTGCGGGTCGGCGTCGACGGAGAAGTAGACGTCGCCTTCGAGTTCGTACGCGGCGCCGGAGTCACGGAGCCGCTCGACGAGCGGGACGATGCCCGGTATGGCCTCGACCGCGCCGATGTAGTGCTGCGGGGGCAGCATCCGCAGGGCGGTCATGTCCTCGCGGAAGAGAGCGGTCTCCCGCTCGGCGAGGCCGACCCAGTCGATGCCGTCACGGATGGCGCGCTCCAGCAGCGGGTCGTCCACGTCCGTCACGTTCTGGACGTAGTGCACCTGCCGCTTGGTGTCGAGCCACACGCGCTGAACGAGGTCGAACGCGTTGTAGGTCGCCGCGTGACCCATATGGGTCGCGTCGTACGGCGTGATGCCGCAGACGTAGATACGGGCGACGGGGCCGGGGGCGAGGGTGACTCGTCCGCCGGTCGCGGTGTCGTGGATCCGGAGGTCGCGGCCCTTGCCAGGAAGGGCGGGGACCTCAGAAGCGGGCCAGGCATGCATGACCCGAGCGTAACCGGACAGGTGTTCCGGATACGAACCGGATCCGGGATCTTGACCGATTAGGCGCTCTTGCGGGTCGGAGGCGTGCATGCATACCCCCCAGGGGTCCAGACCCACCCGGCGTGTGATGGCCGAATCTTTTCGGTCCGTTCGCGCCAACCGGAAGGCCGGGGCCGAGGCCGGAACCTCGGCCTCAGACCGGCGGCCAGGGGATCGGCGGCCACAGCCCCGAGGGCTCCGGGTGCCGCCCGCTCGCCCGCAGCGCGGCCACGCGGGCACGTACCGCCGCCACCTCGGCCCCGGTCAGCAGTTCCGCCAGACGGGTCGCGAGCGGCCCTCCGGGCGCCAGGGAGCGGTCGAGGCCGTCGAGGACGGCGGCCGACTCGGTGGGCAGCTCCTCGCCGGCCCAGCCCCAGAGGAGCGTCCGCAGCTTGTCGTCCACGTGGAAGCTGACCCCGTGGTCGATGCCGTACAGGCGCCCGTCGGGGGCCGGCAGCAGGTGTCCGCCCTTGCGGTCGCCGTTGTTGATGACGGCGTCCAGGACGGCGAGGCGGCGGAGCTCCGGGGTGTCGGCGTGGACGAGGAGCGCGGTGCGGTCCTCGGCGATCTGGGCGGGCCCGACGGCCTTCCAGCCCTCCCCGGCCTCGTCGTCCTCGGTGAGGGCGAGGAGCCGCGCCTCGGGGTCGGCCTCGATCCACAGCTGGACCATGCCCTCCCCGTACGGGCCCTCGCGGAGCACCGTCGGCGGGATCAGGCCCCAGCCCGTGGCCTCGGAGATCTCGTACGCGGCGACCTCGCGCTGCGCGAGGGTGCCGTCCGGGAAGTCCCACAGGGGCTGCTCCCCCGCGACCGGCTTGTACACGCAGGCGGCCTCACGGCCCTCGTACGCGACGGAGCAGTAGAGCACGGCGTTGGACGCCTCGCCGACCCGGCCGCGCACGGTCAGCTCACCGTGGGCGAGCAGCTCGGCGGCCGACAGGGTCTCGGGGCTGCTGCTCATGCTCCGCGGCGGTATCCGTTCTGGCGGGGGCAGACGTGCCCCTCGGGGTCGAGCGGCAGGCTGCACAGCGGGCACGGCGGCCGACCGGCGTTGACGACGTCCAGGGCCCGCTTGGCGAAGGACCGGGCCTGGGCGCCGCTGAGCCGGACGCGGAGCATCGGCGGGCCGTTCTCCTCGTCCTGGAGCAGCCGCTCCTCGGCCTCGGCGAGGTCCTCCTCGGATTCCACGTCGAGCTCGACGAGCGCCTGCGCCTCGACGATCAGGCGCTGCTCCTCGCCGTCCCAGGCGAGCGCCATGGTGCCGACCCGGAACTCCTCCTCGACGGGGGCGTCGAGCGGAGCGGTGTCCGCGATCTCGGCGGGCGCGATCGAGGGGACCGGGGCGTTGCCGCCGGTACGGCGCACGACCTCGTCCAGCAGCTCGTCTATGCGCTCGGCGAGCGCCGCGACCTGCGCCTTCTCCAGGGCGACGCTCGTGACCCGGCCGCTCGCGGACGCCTGGAGGAAGAACGTACGACGGCCAGGCAATCCGACCGTACCGGCCACGAAACGCTCCGGTGGGTCGTAGAGGAACACCTGACGCGACACGTTCCCGGCTCCCTAAGGTCTCGACAGTCGTACGACAGCGGCGCGTCCACCCTACTGCGCGAAGGGATCACGGTGCGCCCGCACCACCCCCGACCTCCGCCGCACCACTGCTGTCGGGAGCCTCTCGGGGGACGAGCCCGGCGAAGTCGCCGGTGTCGCCGAGCCGGAGGAGGAAGGGCCGCAGACGCGTGTAGCGGATGACGGTGACCGAGCAGGGGTCGACGTGGATGCGCTGGAAGAGGTCGAGGTGAAGGCCGAGGGCGTCCGCCACGATCGACTTGACGATGTCCCCGTGGGAGCACATGACGTACGTCGCGTCCTCGCCGTGCTCGGCCTCGATCCGGGCGTTCCAGTCCCGTACGGCCTCGACGGCGCGGGCCTGCATGGCGCGCATGGACTCGCCGCCGGGGAACGCGGCCGCGGAGGCGTGGGCCTGGACGATCTCCATGAGGGGTTCGTCGCTCAGCTCGGCCAGCTTGCGGCCGGACCAGTCGCCGTAGTCGCACTCGCTGATCCGCTCCTCGACGTGGAGCGGGAGCTCGGGGCGGGCGTCGAGGAGCGGCCGCAGGGTTTCGCGGCAGCGCTGGAGGGGACTGGAGACGGCGGCGGCGAGCGGAACGCCCGCGAGCCGCCCGGGGAGCGCGGCGGCCTGCGCCGCACCGCGCTCGTCGAGCGCGACCCCGGGCATGCGCCCGGCGAGGACTCCGGAGGTGTTGGCGGTGGAGCGTCCGTGCCGGACGAGGATCAACGTGGCCATGCCGGCCAGCCTAGGTCCACGCGCGCGTGGATGGCGGGGAGAGGGTGGTGCGGGCACGCGCGCGTGCGTGGTCGGGGACGGCGGGGGAGAATACGGCGCGTGATCGTCGACTCAGCCATCTACCGGGACGGGCGCCGGACCCCCGGGCCCGCCGACCTGTCCGACGCGCTGGACGAGGCACGGGCGACGGGGGACGCCTTTCTCTGGGTGGGACTGCACGAGCCGTCGGAGGCCGAGTTCGCCCATGTCGCCTCGGAGTTCGCGCTGCACCCGCTGGCCGTCGAGGACGCCCTGAAGGCCCATCAGCGGCCCAAGCTGGAGGTCTACGACGACTCGCTGTTCGTGGTGCTCAAGCCGGTCGTCTACGAGCCGGAGAGCGACCGGGTCTCCTCCGGCGAGCTGATGCTGTTCGTCGGCGACTCCTTCGTCGTGACGGTCCGGCACGGCGAGGGAGCCGCGCTGGCGGCGGTGCGCACCCGGCTGGAGGCGGAGCCGGCGGTGCTGAGGCACGGGCCGACGGCGGTGCTGTACGCGGTGAGCGACGCGGTCGTGGACCACTACCTCGACGTGGCGGGCGAGCTCCAGGTGGACCTGGAGGAGCTGGAGGCGGACGTGTTCGCGCCGACCGGCGGCACCGCGTCGAACACCGCGGAGCGGATCTACACCGCGAAGCGGCAGGTCCTGGAGTTCCGGCGGGCGAGCGGCCCGCTGGCGGGGCCGCTCGCCCGGCTGACGGCCGGTTCGGTGCCGTTCGTCCACGAGCACGCCCAGCCCTTCTTCCGCGACGTCAACGACCATCTGCTGCGCTCCAACGAGCAGGTGGAGGGGCTCGACCGGCTGCTGTCCGACGTGCTCTCGGCCCATCTCGCGCAGATGGGCGTGCGGCAGAACGACGACATGCGGAAGATCTCGGCGTGGGCCGCCATGGCCGCGGTCCCCACGATGATCGCGGGGATCTACGGCATGAACTTCGACCACATGCCCGAGCTGAGTTGGACCTGGTCGTACCCGGCGCTGATCGCCGTGATGGCGGGGATCGTCGCCGGTCTGTACCGGCAGTTCAAGCGGCGCGGCTGGCTGTGAGGCCGGCTCGGCGCCCGCGGTGAGCCCCGCGCCCTCAGAAGGCGGGGGCGGGGGTCACGGGCCCGCCGAGGGCGTCGCGCCGCTCGGGCATCCGCAGGTCGACCATCTTGTGCCAGCCGGCGGCTCGCTCGTACGCGTACATGCCGCGGATCCCGGCGACGAGGACGGCCGCCTTGGGCTTGGGCCAGCGCAGGATGCGGCCCATGTGGCCCATGACGGCGAGGCTGACGTCGCGGTAGACCTGGATCTCGGCGAGCGCGGACTCGCGCAGGGTGCGCTGGATGAGCCGGCCGTGGCCCTCGCGGGCCAGCCGGAGCAGCTCCTCGTGGCAGTAGGCGAGGTGGTTCGCCTCGTCGTTGTCGATCATGTGGATGGCCTTGCCCAGTTCGGGATGGTCCCCGAAGTACGTGACGAGCATGTCCATCTGGTCGGCGGCCCGCTGCTCGGTGACCCGGCTGTGCGCGAGGTAGACGATGATGTCCGCCTCGGTCAGCGGCTCGTCGCGGCGCAGCTTGTCGTGGGCGAGGCCGATCCCGCGCTGTTCGAGCAGCGCCGTGTAATCGGCCTCGGGCGGCACGGGGACGGGTTCGAGGCCGCGCTTCTTCATCAGGGCGTTGAAGATCCGGCCGTGCTTGTCCTCGTCGGCGCCGTGCCGGGTGATCTTGGGCGCGAGCCCGCGCATGCCGGGCGCGACGAGGGCCGCGATCCGCGCGTTCTCCCAGCCGCCCTGGGACTCGCCGCTGGCGGCGATGGAGCAGAAGAGCCGGAAGGACTCGTCGTCGTCGATGATTTCCTGGAACAGGCTCTTGGCCGTGAGCATCGCCGCCACCTCCGTGCGTAACCGCACTTCGTCGCCCCCGGAACAACGAGTCAAATGCGGTCCGGGGCGAAGGGCAACAGGAGGGCCGGACGACTCGGCCGAAAGAGTGAGACCCGGAGGCGTAACCGAGGGGCGCCGTGGAGCGTTGTGCTGCGTGACGGCCGTGGCGGGGAAGACCCCCGAGCCCCCACCACGGCCGCAGACCACTCCCCCTCCACGACGCCCTGCGGGGGTTACGCGAGTCCCGCGTGCTCCATCGCCTCGACGCCTGCCCGCAGGGCCGCCAGCCGCTCGTCGAGCGTGAACCCGGCCGGGGCGAGGGTGAGGGTGGTGACCCCGGCCTCCGCGTAGCCCGTCATCCGCTCGGCGATCCGCTCGACGGAGCCGAGCAGGGTCGTCTGGTCGATCAGGCTGTGGGGCACGGCGGCCGCGGCGCCCGCCTTGTCGCCGGCCAGGTACTTGTCCTGGATCTCGGCGGCCTCCTTCTCGTAGCCCATGCGCTGCGCGAGCTGGTTGTAGAAGTTCTGCTTGCGGCTGCCCATGCCGCCGACGTACAGCGCGGTGTACGGCCGGAAGACGTCGGCGAGCGCGCCGACGTCCTCGCCGAGGGCGAGCGGCAGGGTCGGACAGACGTCGAAGCCGTCCATGGTCAGCCCGGCCTTCTCGCGGCCCGCGCGCAGGTGCCGGAGCGCGGTCTCCTCCAGGTGCTCGGCGGAGGGGAAGATCAGCAGCGCGCCGTCGGCGATCTCGCCGGTCTGCTCCAGGTTCTTGGGGCCGATGGCGGCGATGTAGAGCGGGATGTGCTCGCGCTGCGGGTGGACGGTGAGCTTGATGGGCTTGCCGGGCCCGTCGGGCAGCGGCAGCGTCCAGTGCTCGCCCTCGTAGCTGAGGCGCTCGCGGGACATCGCGCGGCGGACGATCTCGACGTACTCGCGGGTCCTGGCCAGCGGCTTGTCGAACTTCACGCCGTACCAGCCCTCGGAGACCTGGGGGCCGGAGACGCCCAGGCCGAGGCGGAACCGGCCGCCGGTGAGCGAGTCGAGGGTGGCGGCGGTCATCGCCGTCATCGCGGGCTGGCGCGCCGGGATCTGCATGATCGCGGAGCCGACGTCGATCCGTTCCGTCTTCGCCGCTACCCAGGCGAGGACCGTGGGGGCGTCCGACCCGTAGGCCTCGGCGGCCCAGCACACGTCGTAGCCGAGGCGGTCCGCCTCCTGGGCGACGGCGAGGTTGTCGCCGTCCATTCCGGCGCCCCAGTAGCCGAGGTTGATGCCGAGCCGCATTCCACACACCCCTTACCCATCGGTAACGTCCCTGTGGGCCGGACTCTAGCGCGCGGTTCCGCCATCCGTCAGGGGCCGGTTGTCCACAGGCTCTCTCCGCGTGGTGCCCTGGCCAGTAATCTCGCGGCCATGGAGCAGAGGCATCTCGGACGTACCGGCCTGCGCGTGTCGCGCATCGGACTGGGCACGCTCACCTGGGGGCGGGACACCGACGAGCACGACGCCGCCGAGCAGTTGAAGGTGTTCTGGGACGCGGGCGGCACGCTCGTGGACACCGCCGACGTGTACGGCGGGGGCGAAGCGGAGTATCTGCTCGGGCGGCTGATGGAGCGCCTGGTGCCCCGGCAGGACCTCGTCCTGTCGACCAAGGCGGGCAGCGTGGCGGACCTCGACCGGCGCACCGACGGCTCGCGCGGGCATCTGCTCGCCGCACTCGACGCCTCCCTCGCGCGGCTCGGCACCGACCACGTGGACCTGTGGCAGCTGCACGCCTTCGACCCGTGCACGCCCCTTGACGAGTCCCTCCAGGCACTCGACATCGCCGTAAGGAGCGGGCGGGCGCGGTACGCGGGCGTGGCGAACTTCTGCGGCTGGCAGCTGGCCAAGGCGGGCACCTGGCAGCTCGGCGGAGACCGGACCCGGCTCGCGGGCGCGCAGCTGGAGTACTCGCTGCTCCAGCGGGGCGTAGAGCGCGAGGTGCTGCCCGCCGCCCTGGACCTCGGCATAGGTCTGCTGCCCTCGTCGCCCCTCGGCCGCGGGGTCCTGACGGGCAAGTACCGCAGCGGCACCCCCACGGACTCGCGGGGCGCGTCGGAGACGATGGCGCCCTTCGTCGAGCCGTACCTGGACGAGGCGGCGAGCCGGATCGTCGACGCGGTCGCGACCGCCGCCGACGGGCTCGCCACGACCCCGCTGGAGGTGGCGCTCGCCTGGGTCCGCGACCGGCCGGGAGTGACCGCGCCGATCGTCGGCGCGCGCACGGCGCGGCAGCTCACGGCCGCGTTGTCGGTGGAGAGCCTTAGTCTTCCTGACGAGATCTGCCGGGCGCTGGACGATGTGTCGGCGCCCGTGCACCGCTATCCGGATCACGACTGGAGCACCCTGTGACCGAGCCTGCCGGGGAGACCGCGCCCGAGGCACCCGAGGCCGTGGAACCCGAGGCCCCCGAGGCCGTGGAGCCTGCGGAGGAGCCCTCCGAGGAGCCCGCCGAGGACGTACGAGAGGGCGCCGAAGCCGACGAGGCCTCCGACAACGACGAGGGCACCGACGCCTCCGCCGTCTCCGAGGCCTCTGAGGCTTCCGAGGCTTCTGACGCCTCCGAGGCTTCCGAAGCGGAGACGGACGGCGTCAAGGCCGAGGCCGCTCAGGGTTCCGACACGCCCGAGCTGAGCGACGCGCAGGCCGAGCTCGCCGCGCAGCGCGAGCTCCGGGCCCGGATCGAGGCCCGGAAGGCCGAGAAGGAGGGGCCCGTCGCGAGCGGCGCCAAGCTGAGCGGCACGGCGGCCGACCTCCTCGCGGCGGTCCGGGCCGTCGAGGGCGGCGCGGCCGCGGGCAGCGCGTTCTACGAGGCACCGGAGCCCGCGCCCCGGCGCCCCGCGCCCGAGGCCGCCCCCGCCGTGACCGTGCGGCCCCCCGTCCAGGACGCGGCGCCGGTTCCGGCGCCCGGCACCACGGCGGCCGTGCGGGAGGTACTGGCCCAGGGCGGCGCGCCCGAGACGCTGGCCGGGCAGGTCGCCGCCGCGCTCGGCGAGGGCGCCGCAGGGGCACTGCGCGAGGACCCCTGGCAGCTGCTCGCCGTGCCCGGGGTACGACCGGAGCAGGCGGACGGTTTCGCGCGGGCGCTGCTCGGCGGCGCCTGCGGACCCGACGACCCGCGCCGGACCGTCGCCCTCACCGTCTGGGTCCTTGAGCAGGCCGCGCTCCAGGGACACACCGCGCTGGAGCTCCAGACCGTGCGCGCCGGACTCGCCCGGCACACGGTGCCGGATCCGGACAAGGCGATCGAGACGGCGGTCTCCGAAGCGGCCGTCCTCGTCTTCCAGGAGGAGACGGCGGAGGAGCCCGGCACGGACGAGGACGAGCACGACGACGCGGCCGAGGCGGCGGAGGCGGAGGCCGCCGGGGAGCCGGCCACGCCCGTCCTGCTCGGGCTCGACCGGTACGCGCTGGCGGAGGAGAGCCTCGCCGACGGTCTCGCGCGGATCGTCAGGACGGCCACTGCCGGCACCTGGGAGGGCACCGAGCTGGAGCGCGCCGCCGGGGAGCACGGACTCGTCCTGCACACGGGCGGCGAGGCGGCCCGCGCCGAACCGGGCGCGCTGGTCGCGGCGGCCCGCGAGCGGGGCCTGCGCGCGCTGCTCGCGGTCCACGCGGAGGACGGGCGGCGGGCGCTCGGCGACGCCGGGGCGGACGCGGTGACGGTGGCCGCGCTGCTCTCCGGGACCGCCGGTCCCGGCCGTGACGAGGACGGCGCGTTCGCCCTGGACCTGCTGGCCGTCCTGGACGCTCCGCAGCTCGACGTGGAGACGGCCGCGATGCTCGTGGAGTCGCTGCCGGACGGCTGCCGGCTGGTGCTGAGCGGCGACCCCGAGGTCCTGGGGGCGCCGGGCGCGGGCCGGGTCTTCGCCGACGCGCTCGCCGCCCGGGTGTGCCCGCGGATCGCCTCGCGCGTGCCCGACCCGGGGCCGCTCGGCGAGCTCGTGTCGGGCATCGGCGTCGGTGAGCTGAACCAGGTCGAGGCGCCCGGCAAGGAGGTCGTGATCGTCCCCGTGCGGGACGCCGGCGAGGCCGTGCACCGTACCGTCCAGCTCGTGGCCGACTCGGTGCCCCGGGCGATCGGTGTGCCGTCCGAGCAGACCCAGGTGGTCACGGTCGGCCACGGCGGCTCTGCGGGTACGCGCGCGCTGAACGCGGCCCTCAAGCAGCGGCTCAACCCCGGCCCCGGCCGCTTCGGCGGCTACGACCCCGGGGACCGGGTGGCGTACGCGCCCGTGCCGGGGCGGACGGTGACGGGGACGGTCCTGTCGGCCGACGCCGAGGGCCTGCGACTGCGGTGCGGGGACGAGGCCTTGCTCGTACCGAAGGAGCGCGTGGAGTCGGCGCTGCGGCACGGCTGGGCGCTCACCGCGCACCAGGCTGCCGGGGCGCGCTGGCCCGCGGTGGTCGTGGTGCTGCCCGGGGACGCCGCGGCGGGCCTGAGCCGCGCGTGGGTGTACACGGCCTTCGGCCGGGCGGAGCGCCATCTGTCGGTCGTGCACGGCGTGGACCAGGCGCTGGCCCGCGCGGTGGCCGAGGGGGTCGCCCCGGAGCGCACGACGCGGCTGCGGCCGCTCCTGGAGGGCCTCCTCGCCACGCCCGAGGAGTAGGACCGGGAGAAAGCGGCGGAGGGCCGGAACACCCTTGTGGTGTCCCGGCCCTCCGCCGTCTCCTCAGGAGCCGACGGCCACGGGCCCGTCCCCGGCGACCTCGTCGTCGTCCTCGTCCTCGTGCTCGTGCTCGTCGTCCTGCTCGTCGAAGACGGAGCTCACGTCGAAGCGACAGATGATCCGCTCCGGATCGGCGTGCTCGAAGGGGGCGTTGAGCCACTCCCCCGGTTCCGGAAGCTCCTCGGCCGCGGTGACCCAGAGCGTGGAGTCGCCCTCCTCCAGGCCGAACTCCTTGTGCCGGGAGGCGATCTCGTCGGGCTCGTACTCGCCGAAGAGCACCCCGAGCGCGGCGAGCGGGGAGACGCCGGCCTTGCCCGCCGCCCCGGTCGTGTCCTCCTCGCCGTCGAGCTCGGCGACGCGCCGCGCCTGGGCGAGCAGGCGCTGCGGTTCCGCCACGGCGTAGTCGCGGCGGATCAGGAGGCTGAGGGCATGAGGTTCGTCAGGTCCGGCGTAGGGCGGCAGGGCGCCGTCCGCTCCGGGGATCTCGAAGGGGGTGACCTCGTCGTAGCGGTCGTAGAGGAGTTCGTCGTACTCCTCGGCGGCCGCGGCCAGGGCGTTGAAGGCCTCGTAGACGGCCGTGTCGTCGTCCCCCGTGCGGCGTTCGACCGCCGCGAGGTGACGGTCCAGTGCGGCTTTGACCGCCTCGGCGGCGGCACGTACCTCGGCAGCGGTGGGCTGCGCAGCATCAGACATGGGACGCACGCTATCCGTAGCAGGCCCGTGCCCGCACAATAGATGCGATGCCGGAATACGAATTTGTCGACGTGTACGTGCCGCGCGGTGTCTCCCGCAAGGAGGCGACGCGGCTGTTGACCGACCATGCCGAGTACGGACACTGGGAGTTGGAGCGCCTGAGCCTGCACCGGGACGGGAGCCGCAGAGTACGGCTGAAGCGGCGGATCATCCGCCAGATCCGGGCGACCTGGTAGGACGACGAGAAGGGGCCCCGCCGTGTGCGGGGCCCCCGTGCGTGGTGCGGTGGGATCAGGCCGCGCTGCGGGAGCGGCGGTAGATCAGCGCACCGGCGAGCAGCAGACCCGCGCCCGCGGGAACGATCACGCCGAGCGGGCCGGAGCCGGTCTCGGCGAGCTCCTCGACGGCACGCGGCTGCGTGAGGCCGTGGGTGTCGGGCGTGTTCGCACCGGGAGTGTGCGGGCCGCCCTCGCTTCCCGGAGTGCCGGGGGTACCGGGGTTACCGGGCGTGCCCGGAGTACCGGGGTTGCCAGGAGTCCCAGGGTTACCCGGGTTGCCGGGATTGCCCGGATTCCCAGGAGTCCCAGGGTTACCCGGGTTGCCGGGATTGCCCGGATTCCCAGGGTTACCAGGGTTGCCGGGGTTACCGGGGTTACCCGGATTCCCAGGGTTGCCGGGGTTGCCCGGATTACCAGGATTCCCAGGGTTGCCCGGATTCCCGGGGTTGCCCGGGTGCGTCGGCTCGATGCCGTTGCCGCAGTCGTTGCCCGCGGCGGCGTTGCCCAGGCCGATGCCCGTGACGCTGTTGCCGCACACGTTCACCGGGACGTCGACCGGCACCTGCACGGTGTTGCCGGAGCCCACGCCGGGAGAGTTGCTCGTGTGCCCGCCGGCGGAGGAACCGCCGCCCGGCTTGCCGGGCTTGGAGGTGTTGGCGCATTTGTTGCCCATCGCCGGATTCAGCAGTCCGACGACGTTGACGGTGTTCCCGCAGGCGTTCACCGGTACGTGTACCGGGACCTGGACGGAGTTTCCGGACGCTACGCCCGGGGAATTCGTTGCCGTACCGCTCGCGCCGGAATCGGCGTGCGCGTAACCGCCACCGACGGCGGCGAAAACGCCGCCCGCGGCCGCGACGGTGATGAGACCTTTGCGCGTGACCTGTCGCATAGCTTGTTCCCTGCCTTTTCGGCTCTCGCCTGCTCGGCTTCGAAAGAGCGCCACCGGGTGGAGAACCCGGGGCGGAAATAGCCACCGGCCCCGGAGTGCATGGCACGCACTCCGGGGCCGGACCGGCTCACACCCTCACGGGGCGAGGCACAACGTCAGGCGTTGACGCAGGTGTTGCCGAAGGCGGGGTTCAGCAGGCCGATCACGGAGACCGTGTTGCCGCACACGTTCACCGGGACGTGAACGGGAACCTGGACGACGTTGCCCGAGAGCACGCCGGGGGAACCGATGGCGGCACCCTGAGCGCCCGCGTCGGCAACGGCCATGCCCGCACCCGCGAGAACGAGACCGCCAGTGGCAGCCGCAGCAGCGACGACCTTCTTGATCATTATTCCTCCTAGTTGCCAATGCGATCCCAGCCGCGGACCGCACCACCTGTAACGAGGGGGAATGGAGGGGGCTACGAGCCCCCGAGTGCATTCACTCTTTCCGGTCACATGCGAAAGGGTGGGCGAATTCAGCAGGCGTCGAGGAAACGGTCCAGGACGCGGACGCCGAACTTCAGGCCGTCGACCGGCACGCGCTCGTCGACGCCGTGGAACATGCCGGCGAAGTCGAGCTCCGGCGGCAGCTGGAGCGGCGCGAAGCCGAAGCAGCGGATGCCGAGGTCGTCGAAGGACTTGGCGTCGGTGCCGCCGGACAGCATGTACGGCACGGCGCGGGCGATCGGGTCCTCGGCGCGCAGCGCCAGCTGCATGGCGTCGACCAGGGCTCCGTCGAAGCTGGTCTCCAGAGCCTTGTCGCCGTGCACGTCCTCGCGCTTCACCTTGGGACCGAGGATCCGGTCGAGGTCGGCCAGGAACTCCTGCTCGTACCCGGGCAGGAAGCGGCCGTCGACGTGCGCCGTGGCCTGGCCGGGGATGACGTTCACCTTGTAGCCGGCGCCGAGCATCGTCGGGGCGGCCGAGTTGCGCAGGGTGGCGCCGACCATCTTGGCGATGCCGCCGAGCTTGGCGAGGGTGCCGTCCATGTCCTCGGGGTCGAGCGGGGTGCCCAGCGCGTCCGAGAGCTCGTCGAGGAAGGACCGTACGGTCTTGGTCACCCTGACCGGCCACTGGTGGCGGCCGAGACGGCCGACGGCCTCGCAGAGCTCCGTGATCGCGTTGTCGTCGTTGGTCATCGAGCCGTGGCCGGCCGTGCCCTCGACGGTCAGCCGCATCCAGTGCATGCCCTTCTGGGCCGTCTCGACCAGGTAGAGCCGCAGGTTCTCGTTGACGGTGAAGGAGAAGCCGCCGACCTCGCCGATCGCCTCCGTGACCCCGTCGAAGAGACCACGGTGCTTGTCGACCAGGTGCCGGGCGCCGTACGTGCCGCCGGCCTCCTCGTCGGCGAGGAACGCGAGGACGATGTCGCGCGGGGGCTTGCGGCCGCTGCGCATCCGGTCGCGGACGACCGCGAGGGTCATCGCGTCCATGTCCTTCATGTCGACGGCGCCGCGGCCCCAGACGCAGCCGTCGGCGATCTCCCCCGAGAAGGGGTGATGGGTCCAGTCCTCGGCGTTGGCCGGGACGACGTCGGTGTGGCCGTGGATGAGCAGGGCCGGGCGGGACGGGTCCTCGCCCTCGATCCGGGCGACGGTGGAGGCCCGCCCCTTGTGCGACTCGATGATCTTCGGCTCGAGTCCGACCTCCGCGAGCTTCTCGGCGACGTACTCGGCCGCCGCCCGCTCGCCCGGGCCGGAGTGGTCGCCGTAGTTGCTGGTGTCGATGCGGATGAGGTCGCGGCAGAGGTCCACGACCTCGTCCTCGCCGGTGATGCCCTTCGCCCTGTTCGACTCGCTCACTCTGCTTCCTCCCACTACGTGCCCCACGTGGTTCCTGGTGATCTCCCCCCATCCTCCCGCGTGGCCCCCTCGCCGCCCAAGGGCGACGGTCGGCCGACATGCCGCCGTCACACGACGGAGGCCGAAAGGGGGTGGTGATCGACCCCCTCGAATGTTTGCTATTGTTTTCCACGTCGGAAGGGCCGAGCGGCCCGGAAGACAAGACACCTTGTCCGGGTGGCGGAATGGCAGACGCGCTAGCTTGAGGTGCTAGTGCCCTTTATCGGGCGTGGGGGTTCAAGTCCCCCCTCGGACACCACACGGAGTCCCGGTCGAGTTCATCTCGACCGGGACTTCTTGCATGGGTACGCGCGGCACGAGGCGGAGCGGTGAGACGGAGAGCGAAGGCGCCGGCCGCGCCGCTCCCCCAGCGGGACGGGATCGATCCCGTGCGGGTGCGGCTGCCGGAGGATCCGGGCGGCGCGTGGGCGACGGTGCGGGAGCATCTGGTCGACCGGTACGCGGCGGCCGTCGGGGCCGGGCGGGTCGAGGAGATGCTGCGGCAGGGCCGGTTCGTCGGGGTCGACGGGCCGGTGACCGGGGACGAGCCGTACACCGTGGGGCGGTATCTCTGGTTCCACCGGGACTTTCCGGCCGAGGTGCCGGTTCCGTTCGAGATCGGGATCGTGTACCGGGACGAGCGGATCCTCGTCGTGGACAAGCCGCACTTCCTGGCGACCATGCCCCGGGGACGGCACGTGACCCAGACCGCGATGGCCCGGTTGCGGCGGGAGCTGGAGCTGCCTCGACTGCAGCCCGCGCACCGGCTGGACCGGCTGACCGGGGGGCTCGTGCTGTTCGTCGTACGGGAGGAGGACCGGGGCGCGTACCAGACGCTGTTCCGGGACCGGCTCGTACACAAGGAGTACGAGGCGGTGGCGCCGTACGACCCTGCCGTGGAGCTGCCGGTGACCGTGCGGAGCCGGATCGAGAAGGAGCGCGGGGTGATGGCCGCGCGGGAGGTGCCGGGCGAGCCGAACAGCGAGAGCCGGATCGAGCTCCTCCGGCATGCGGGAGGGCTCGGCCGGTACCGGCTCGTGCCCGTCACCGGGCGGACGCATCAGCTGCGGGTGCACATGAACGCGCTCGGGCTGCCGATCCTGCACGATCCGGTCTATCCCGTCGTCCGTGAGGACGGGTCGGAGGACTTCTCGCGGCCGCTTCAGCTGCTGGCGCGGACGCTGGAGTTCACCGACCCGTTCACGGGGGATGTCAGGCGTTTCGAGAGCCGGCTGGCTCTCAGTGGCCTCGGTTGATCCACTCCTGGAGGTGCGGGGCCTCGGCGCCGATCGTCGTCGGGTCGCCGTGGCCCGTGCGGACGGTCGTCTCCGGAGGCAGGGTGAGGAGCTTCTCGCGGATCGAGTCGACGATCGTCGGGAAGTCCGAGAAGGACCGGCCCGTCGCGCCGGGGCCGCCCTGGAAGAGGGTGTCGCCCGTGAAGACCGTGCCGAGCTCGGGGGCGTAGAGGCTCACCGCGCCGGGGGCGTGGCCGGGGGTGTGGAGGACCGTGAGGTCCGTGCCGGCGATCGTGAGGACCTGGCCGTCGGCGAGTTCGCCGTCGGGGGTGTGGTCGGCGTGGGTCTGCTTCCACAGCGGCTGGTCGGCGGGGTGGAGCAGGATGCGGGCGCCGGTGGCGGCCGCGAGCGCCGGGGCCGCGTCGACGTGGTCGTTGTGGGCGTGGGTGCAGACGATGGCGCGCAGGGCGCGGCCGTCGAGGGCGGCGAGGATGGCCTCGGCGTCGTGGGCGGCGTCGATGACGATCGCCTCGGTGTCGTCGCCGACGATCCAGACGTTGTTGTCGACGTCCCAGGTGCCGCCGTCGAGGCTGAAGGTGCCGGAGGTGACGAGGTGGTCGATGCGGGCGGCCATCAGAGGACCACCACCGAGCGGAGGACGTCGCCCTCGTGCATGCGGGCGAAGGCCTTCTCGACGTCGCCGAGGCCGATGGTCTCGGTGACGAAGGCGGCGAGGTCGATGCGGCCCTGCTGGTGCAGGTCGATCAGCATCGGGAAGTCGCGGGAGGGCAGACAGTCCCCGTACCAGGAGGACTTGAGGGCGCCGCCGCGGCCGAAGACGTCGAGGAGGGGGAGCTCCAGCTTCATCTCGGGGGTGGGGACGCCGACGAGGACGACGGTGCCGGCGAGGTCGCGGGCGTAGAAGGCCTGCTTGTACGTCTCGGGGCGGCCGACGGCCTCGATGACGACGTCGGCGCCGAAGCCGCCGGTGTGCTCGCGGATCGCCTCGACGGCGTCTGTGGAGCGGGAGTTGACGGTGTGGGTCGCGCCCATCGTCTTCGCCGTCTCCAGCTTCCGGTCGTCGATGTCGACGGCGATGATCTTCGCGGCGCCGGCGAGGCGGGCGCCGACGATGGCCGCGTCGCCGACGCCGCCGCAGCCGATGACGGCGACGGTGTCGCCGCGGCCGACGTTCCCGGTGTTGATGGCGGCGCCGATGCCCGCCATGACGCCGCAGCCGAGGAGGCCCGCGACCTCCGGGGCGACGGCGGGGTCGACCTTGGTGCACTGCCCCGCGGCGACGAGGGTCTTCTCGGCGAAGGCGCCGATGCCCAGCGCCGGCGAGAGCTCCGTACCGTCGAGGAGGGTCATGCGCTGCTTGGCGTTGTGGGTGGCGAAGCAGTACCACGGGCGGCCTCGCCGGCAGGCGCGGCACTGACCGCACACCGCGCGCCAGTTGAGGATCACGTAGTCGCCGGGCGCGACGTCGGTGACGCCCTCGCCGACCGACTCGACGATTCCGGCGGCCTCGTGGCCGAGCAGGAAGGGGAACTCGTCGTTGATCGCGCCCTGCTTGTAGTGGAGATCGGTGTGGCAGACACCGCAGGCCTGGATCTTCACGACGGCCTCGCCGGGGCCGGGATCGGGGATCACGATCGTCTCGACCCGTACCGGTTCGTTCCTGCCGGGGGCGATGACCCCCTGGACGTGCTGCGGCATCGCGAACTTCCCTTCCTCCGACCGGATCTTGTAAGGCTCTTGCGTACCACTATCTCCTGACAAATAGCGAGTCCCCCGCAGGCGGTGCCTGTGGGGGACTCGCCGGCTCCCGTGGGGGGAGTCTCAGTGCCCGTGCGTCGCGGCCGTCGTGCGGACCCGGCGGCGGACCAGGAACCAGCCGCCGACGAGGGCGGCGGCGATGAGCGGCAGACAGGCGACGGTGGTGCGGCCGACGCCGCCGTCCATCCACATGAGGACGAGGACGGAGGCGAGGAAGCCCAGGGTCACGATCTGGGTGTACGGGGCCCAGGGCAGGTTGTAGCCGGGGCGGGTCAGCTTGCCCTGCTGGGCGTTGCGCCAGAAGAGCAGCGAGCAGACCATGATCATGGCCCAGGTGCCGATGATGCCGATCGAGGCGAAGTTGAGGACCAGCTCGAAGGCCTCGCCGGGCATGACGTAGTTGAGGGCGACGCCGAGGACGCCGAAGCCCGCGGTGAGCAGGATGCCGCCGTAGGGGACACCGCCCTTGTTCATGACACCGGTGAACTTGGGCGCGGAACCGGCGAGCGACATGGAGCGCAGGATGCGGCCGGTGGAGTAGAGGCCGGAGTTGAGGCTGGAGAGGGCGGCGGTGAGGACGACGAGGTTCATCACGCCGGCGGCGCCGGGGATGCCCAGCTTGTCGAAGACGGTGACGAAGGGGCTCTGGTCGCCGGTGTACGCGGTGTACGGGAGGATCAGCGCGAGCAGGACGACGGAGCCGACGTAGAAGAGGCCCACGCGCCACATGATCGAGTTGATCGCCTTCGGCATGATCTTCTCGGGGTTCTCGGTCTCGCCGGCGGCGACGCCGCACAGCTCGACGGAGGCGTAGGCGAAGACGACGCCCTGGATGAGCAGGAGCATCGGCATCATGCCGTTCGGGAAGATGCCGCCGTTGTCGGTGATGTTGCCGAGGCCCGGGGTGTGGCCGCCGACGTCGTGCGAGGTCACGACGAGGAAGATGCCGATCAGCATGAAGGCGACGAGCGCGCCGACCTTGATGATCGCGAACCAGAACTCCATCTCGCCGAAGTACTTCACGGAGATGAGGTTGGCGGCGAGGACGACCGCGAGGGCGATCAGGGCGAGGACCCACTGCGGGACGTCGCTGAACATCGCCCAGAAGTGCGCGTAGGTCGCGGCGGCGGTGATGTCGGCGACGGCGGTGGTCGACCAGTTGAGGAAGTACAGCCAGCCGGCCGTGTAGGCGCCCTTCTCGCCCATGAACTCACGGGCGTAGGAGACGAAGGCGCCGGACGAGGGGCGGTAGAGCACCAGCTCGCCGAGGGCCCGCACCACGAAGAAGGCGAAGACGCCGCAGACGGCGTAGGCGATGAAGAGGGAGGGTCCCGCCTGGGACATCCGGCCGCCGGCGCCGAGGAAGAGGCCGGTGCCGATGGCGCCGCCGATGGCGATCATGTTGATGTGCCGGGACTTGAGGTCCTTGCGGTATCCGGCGTCGCCTGCGTCGACGTGGGGGGTTGCGGCCGGGCTCGCCTGAACGGCGGACAGCGGCTCGGCCGCGGTGACGCGGTCACTCATGGAGTTGTTCGCCTTCGTGAGGGGGCAGTGCGGTACCCGGCCGTGCCTCCTGGGGGTTCTCCCCGGCACGGCCAGCGCACATCCTCACGGCAAGGAGCGCCCACTGACTGTGGCGCATGTCACTGAACGCCCATATTTGAGCTAGTTCAGAGCTTGACGGCGCTCGTGGTGCTTCACCTCGTGATGCTTTCGCCTCGCGGCGCTTGTGCCTCGTGGTGCTTGTGCCTCGTGGTGCTTGTGCCTCGTGGTGCTTCTACGGGGCGAGGACGTCCAGCTCCTGGAGGGCGCCGACCGCGATCTGGCGGGTGAGCTCCTCGGCGCGGGGCGCGTCCCGCTCCCGTACGGCCTCGGCGACCTGGACATGGAGGGTGACGGCGGCCGGGTCGGGGTCCTCGAACATCACCTGGTGGTGGGTGCGGCCGGTGAGGACCTCGGCGACGACGTCGCCGAGGCGGGCGAACATCTCGTTCCCCGAGGCGTTGAGGACGACCCGGTGGAAGGCGATGTCGTGGACGAGGTACTCCTCCAGGCGCCGGCCGCGCGAGGTGGCGACCATGCCGAGGGCCTGTTCGGTGAGCTCACGACACTGCTCGGGGGTGGCGTGGAGCGCGGCCAGACCGGCGGCGACGGGCTCGACGGCCGAGCGGAGCACGGTGAGGGAGCGGAGCTGGCGGGGGCGGTCGGCGCCGGCGAGCCGCCAGCGGATGACCTGGGGGTCGTAGACGTTCCAGCTCGCGGTGGGGAGCACGGTCACGCCGACGCGGCGGCGGGACTCGACGAGGTGCATGGACTCCAGGACGCGCACGACCTCGCGGACCACCGTCCGGGAGACGTCGAAGCGCTGGGCGAGCTCGTCGGTGCGCAGCACAGTGCCCGGCGGGTACTCCCCCGCGGTGATCGCGAGACCCAGGGTGGCGAGGACGTGCGAATGAAGCCCCTGGGCCGGTGTCGTCATGGTGGCCAGCCTATGCGGGTGGGCGTGGATGATCACGCCGGGAATTAAAAGTACTACTTTTATGTCACAGCCTCTTGAATACGTCGTACCCAATGGGTTTCATGGGCGCGACGGATCGATGTCGAAGAAGACAGCGAGGCACCACCCATGAGCACCACCCCCCAGCCCGGCACAAGGACAGTCGTCGTCGTGATGGGCGTCGCCGGGACCGGCAAGACCACGATCGGTCCGCTGGTCGCCGAGGCGCTGGCCCTCCCCTACGCGGAGGGCGACGACTTCCACCCGGCGGCCAACGTCGCCAAGATGTCGGCCGGCACCCCCCTGGACGACACCGACCGCGAACCGTGGCTCGACGCCATCGGGGCGTGGGCGCACGACCGGGCCGGGCTCGGTGGCGTGGTCAGCAGTTCCGCGCTGAAGCGGGCGTACCGGGACCGGCTGCGTGCCGCGGCGCCCGGCGTCGTCTTCCTCCACCTGACCGGCGACCGGGAGCTCATCGAGGGGCGGATGGCCGCGCGCAAGGGGCACTTCATGCCGACGGCGCTCCTCGACTCCCAGTTCGGCACCCTGCAGCCCTTGCAGGACGACGAGGCCGGTGTCGCCGTCGACGTCACCGGCACCCCCGAGGAGATCGCCGCCCGGGCCGTCGCCGCGCTGCGCCGGCTCACCAGCTGATCCGCGACACAGCTCCCGACACCGCTCGCGACATCGCCTCCGGCATCGCTTCCGAATCCGCCCCCGACACCGCCCCCCGGCCCTGACCTCCAAGGACCCAGCGTGACCAGTCTCAGCGTCGAGATCCTGGCAGCGGACGCCGCCGAACCCATCACCTCGGCAGGCAACGCCCAGCTCGGTATCGCCGTGCTCGCAGGCATCGCCCTCATCGTCCTGCTCATCACCAAGTTCAAGCTGCACGCGTTCCTGGCGCTGACCATCGGGTCGCTCGCGCTCGGCGCGTTCGCGGGTGCGCCGCTCGCCGACACCATCAAGTCCTTCACCACCGGCCTCGGCAACACCGTCGCCGGCGTGGGCGTGCTGATCGCGCTCGGCGCGATCCTCGGCAAGCTCCTCGCCGACTCGGGCGGCGCCGACCAGATCGTCGACACGATCCTGGCCAGGACGAGCGGCCGGGCCATGCCCTGGGCGATGGTCCTCATCGCCTCCGTGATCGGCCTGCCGCTCTTCTTCGAGGTCGGCATCGTGCTGCTGATCCCGGTCGTGCTGCTCGTCGCCAAGCGCGGCAACTACTCCCTGATGCGGATCGGCATCCCGGCCCTCGCCGGCCTCTCCGTGATGCACGGCCTGATCCCGCCGCACCCGGGCCCGCTCGTCGCGATCGACGCGCTCGGCGCCAACCTCGGCGTCACGCTCGCCCTCGGTCTCGTCGTCGCCGTCCCGACCGTGATCATCGCCGGACCGCTGTTCTCCCGGTACGCCGCCCGCTGGGTCGACATCAAGGCCCCCGAGAACATGATCCCGGTCCGCCCCTCCGAGGACCTGGAGAAGCGCCCCGGCTTCGGCGCCACTGTGGCGACCGTCCTGCTACCCGTCGTCCTGATGCTGGTCAAGGCGCTCGTCGACATCGTCGTCGACGACCCGGACAACGGCGTGCAGAAGGTCACCGACGTCATCGGCTCGCCGCTCATCGCGCTGCTCGCCGCCGTCATAGTCGGCATGTTCACCCTGGGCCGGGCGGCCGGCTTCACCAAGGAGCGGATCTCCTCGACCGTCGAGAAGTCCCTCGCCCCGATCGCGGGCGTGCTGCTGATCGTCGGCGCGGGCGGCGGCTTCAAGCAGACCCTCATCGACATCGGCGTCGGCCAGATGATCCTGGACTTCTCCAAGAGCTGGTCCATCCCTGCGCTGCTGCTCGCCTGGCTGATCGCGGTCGCGATCCGGCTCGCGACCGGTTCCGCGACGGTGGCGACGATCTCGGCGGCGGGGCTCGTGGCTCCGCTGGCGGAGGGCATGTCGACGAGCGAGACGGCGCTGCTCGTGCTCGCGATCGGTGCGGGGTCGCTCTTCTTCAGCCACGTGAACGACGCCGGGTTCTGGCTCGTGAAGGAGTACTTCGGCATGACCGTCGGCCAGACGATCAAGACCTGGTCGGTGATGGAGACGATCATCTCGGTCGTGGGCATCGTGGTCGTGCTGCTGCTGTCGCTGGTGTTGTAGCCCCGGGCGAAATCGGCCGTACGGGCCGGTCGTGGCTGACAGACTGTCGGCCATGACCGGCCCTCACGCGCTCAAGCCCTTCCTGCTCGCCTACCCCGGCCCCCTCCGGGACCAGCTCGTCGCGGCGGTGCTGGCCGGCGAGAAGGTCTCCACGACGGGCCTCCTCGTGGAATGGCAGATCGAGAACGAGGAACTTCCGGAGGTGGGCGAGCGCTCGGCCCTCATCGACTCGGACGGCCGCGAGGTCGCGGTCGTGGAGGTGACGGAGGTCCGGGTCCTGCCGCTCGGCGAGATCGACCTCCAGCACGCCCTGGACGAGGGCGAGGGGTATCTCTCGGTACCGGAATGGCGGTCGGCCCACGAGCGCTTCTGGCACAGCGCGGAGATGCGGGAGGGGCTGGGCGACCCCGGGTTCCTGGTGGACGACGGGACGATGGTGGTGGCGGAGCGATTCCGGGTGGTGGAGTCGCTTCAGGTGGGGTGAGGGGCGAGGACGGTCAGGAGGCGTTCGGCGAGGGCGCGGATCTCGGGGGCGTCGTCCACGGCGGCCTCCCGGAGGAGCGGGATGAGCCCGGGGTCGTCGCGGCGGATGTCGGCGATGAACCGGAGGGCTGCGACCCGTACGCCCGGGTCGGGGTCCTCGTCGAAGCGGTTCCGGGCGAGGTCCCCCACCTCCGGCGTACCGCCGCATCGGTCGACGAGCCGACGGAGTGCCGTGATCCGTACGGCGGGGCTCTCGTCACCGGCGGCGAGGTCGAAAACGGTGCGGACCGCGTCGGCGTCGTCGGCGTGCTTCGTCAGCAGGCGGTGGATCGCCCGGGCCCTGACCGGCCCGGCGGGATGGTTCCGTGCCTGCTCGATGGCGAGCTCCCGCGCCTCGTCGACGTCCAAGTCCGCCAGTCTGCCGAGGGCGTAGATCTGGAAGGCCTGGCTCGGGTCGTTCCGTACCCGAGCCAGAAGGACGTCCCGCACCGTCGCGTCGTCCCCCTCATTCCGTACCAAGAGACTCAGCGCCGTATCCCGGACGCCATCGTTCTCGTCGTGCACGAGGCGATCGGAGAGCAGGGCGGAGTGGCTGCCGTCCCCCGCTTCCACGAGACACCGCAGCGCGGCCTTCCTGACTGTGGGGTCCTCGTGGCCGGTGAGGTCGTGGAGGAGCCCGTGGGTACGGGGGTCGTCCGATCCGATCGACCGGACGACGGTGATCGCCGCGGCCACGACCTGGGCGTCCCCGTCGTTCCTCAGCCGGTCCTGCACGAGTACACGGACGTCCGGGTCGTCGCCCGCGGTCTCCTCCACGGCGGACAGGGCTCCGAGACGCATCTGGGGATCGGCGTCCCGCAGACCGGCCTCGATCAGCGCCGTACGCCTGCTGCCCTCGGAATGAACGATGAGACGGTACAGGGCGCCCTTACGAACGCCGGAGTCCGTGTCGTTCAGGGCTTGTTCGAGCGCCGCGCGAACCTCGCGGTCGGCGGGCCGCTCACGAGGCAGGCAACCCAGCGCCGTCAGGCGCACGTTCGCGTCGGTGTCGCGGCTCAGCCGTTCGAGCGCGAGGCGCTTCGACAGACCGGGAGCCGCGCCGAAGTCGTTCCTCAGGACTCGCAGGATCGTCGATCGCGCCACGGGGTTCTCGTCCTCTCGCAGGCATCGCTCGATCGAGTCCAGTGCCTCCGGAGCACTGTCCGCGTGGCGCTGGAGCAGCCGGGCCGCGGCGATCCTCACCACGACGCTGCCGCTCGTGACGGCCGATGCCGCGATGCGCAGGGCCGCCGGCGGCTCCTCCGCGGCCCAGAGGGACGCGAGGACGTCCACGGCGAGCTGCTCGGTGGAGTTGACCGACATGATTCCGCCGTCATGCCTCTCGTCGCGGCTCCATCGTTCGTGCCACCGCGGGAACTCGTCCCGGCCCGCCCAGGTGTCGCCGAGCGCCAGCAGCGCCGGCCCGAGGGACGCGATGGTCTCGTACGGGTTGAAGAAGCTCACGCCCAGCCGCGTGGCGACCTCGAAGAGCCTGATCACCTCTCTCACCATCGCCGTGCTCTGGGGCGCGAGTACGCCCGGTCGGCGGACCTCTCCCAGGCAGCGGGCCACGAACGCGACCTCGACGAACGCCGTGTCGTCGAATCCGCTCGTCTGGGCGGCGGGCGCGCGCCGTGCCAGGAGCCGGTCGATCACGCCCGCCACGAAGCGTTCGTCGAGCGAGCCCACTAGCAGGAGTAGGGTCTCGTGCCAGGTCGGGTCGTGGACCTTCGTCGCGAAGAGGTTCTGGAGGTCTTCCTCCGACAGGGCCCGCTGGTGGTTGAAGCGGTGGGCCAGGTCCGTCGCCGTGAGGTATTCCAGGAACGTGCGGTGGACGAAGCCGTAGATCTCGCCGCCGAAGCGGCTGAGGATGAAGTTGCGGTGGCGGAACTGGTCCAGCATCACGCGGGCCGCGGTGGCCGCGCGGTCCGGGGGCAGGGCGTAGCGGTCCTGGAGGTACTCCTCGAAGCTCTGGAGGAGGTCGGGGCCCGCGATGTGGTTGCCGGAGATGCCTCCGTGGCCCTCCTGCATCTGGCGGGCGATGAGGCGGAGGAGTTCGCGTTTGTCCTCGGCCGCCAGGTACGGGAGGTGTTCCTCGACCTGGCGGTCCTTGAGGTACTTGCTCGGGTCCCAGTGCTCGACCAGGACGTCGACGGCGTGCTCGTACACCGTGCGCCGGTCGCGCGGGAGTTCACGGCGGCGGCCGATGATCGCGAGGATCGTGAGGATGAGCGGATTGCCGGCGAGTTCGCGTACGGAGGTGGAGGCGTCCACGGCCGTGGTGACGCGTTCGACCAGTTTTCGGGTCTGGTCGGGGTCGTCCCGGCACGAGATCGCGAACCACTGGCCCGCGAAGGCACCGGTCTGGTCCCGGTCGAGGTCCTGGAGCATGAAGTTGCCGAAGCCCGCGCCGTCGAGGACGGCCCGCTGGTAGCCGTACTCGCGTGAGGTGACGACGATGCGGGCCCGGGGGTGGCGGGCGGCGAAGCCCGCGATGCGGCGGCTGACCGCGTCCCTGAAGTCCTTCTCGAAGAGTTCGTCGAGACCGTCGAAGATCACGAGGGAGGTGTACGGGCCTGCGCCGTCGAGGGTGGCCGCCAGCACCTCGGGCGGCAGTCCGAGCCCTTCCGTCGTGTACTGGTGCGCGAGGTACGCCTCGAAGGTGCTCTCGCGCCACGCCGCCTGCGCATACTCCCGGAGTTCGACGATCAGCGGCAGCCTGCCGTGCAGCGCTTCCAGGCCCTGCTGCGGTTCGGGGGCCGTGAGGGCCAGGGTCAGATAGCGGGCCAGGGTCGACTTGCCCGCGCCCGGGTGGCCGAGGATGACGACGCGGTCGTGTTCCGGGGCGGTCAGGACGTCGAGGACGTCCTGCGGCGGGCGCTCCTGGTAGGCGCGGCGGACGCGTTCGACCGTTTCCCGGTCGATGCCGGGCGGCAGGTCCAGGAGCTCCGCCTCGGCCGGGTCCATCAGGCGGCGCAGGAGTTCCTGGGGCAGTTCGACGGGTGGCGGGTCGGCCCGTACGGACTGGGGGACGAAGACGTCGCGGAGGTGGACGGCGGGGTGCTCGCCCTGTTCCCGGAGGGGGGTGAGGACTTCGAGGTCCAGACGGCCGTAGCGCTGACGGACGCGGGTCGCGTACTGCGCTCGGGCCGTCTCGATCTCCGGCGGCCCCGGTTGAGTCGGCAGCCGCCCGCCGGCCGAGATGACGGTGACGTCTCCCCCGACGTGGCTGATGAGCGTGACGTCGCCCCCGGCCGTCGCACCCGACGCCGACTGAGCCGCCGGCCCGGACGGCTTCCCGCGCCCGAAGAACCACCTCACGGCGTCGGCCTCGGCGGCTCGATGCGGACCGAGCCGTCCACCCCGTCGATCTGGTGCACGTCCCCCGCCGCACGGGCGCCGTGGGCCGACTGGGTGGAGCCGCTCCCCTGGCCCTCCGCCGGTGGGGTGGCGGGCGGGGTGCTCCCCGTGGCGCCGCCTCCCGTGATGACCACGTCCCCCGTGACGTTCCGGATCTGGTGCAGGGCGCCGCCCGTCACCGCGTGGTCCGCCGACTGGGTGGTGCCGCGGGTGGCGAAGCCCGCCAGGGCCAGGGCGAAGCCCGCCACCGTGAAGAAGAGGCTGAGGACACTGCTCCACTTGTCGGCCTCGTCCAGGCCCTGGAGGACGAGGAAGGCCGCCAGGCCGCCGAGGGCCGTGATTCCGCCAATGACAGTGCACAGTAAGCGTTTTGTCACTCCGTCATCTTGCCCCGGCGGCGGGCCCGTCGTCAGCCGACCGCTTGTGCCGCCGCCCTTCCCGCCGCCCGTCCCGAGAAGATGCAGCCGCCGAGGAACGTGCCTTCGAGGGAGCGGTAGCCGTGGACTCCGCCGCCGCCGAAGCCGGCCGCCTCGCCCGCCGCGTACACGCCCTCCAGGGGTTCGCCGCTCTCCGTCAGGACGCGGGAGGAGAGGTCCGTCTCCAGGCCGCCGAGGGACTTGCGCGTGAGGATGTTGAGGCGGACGGCGATCAGGGGGCCGGCCTTGGGGTCGAGGATGCGGTGCGGGGCGGCCGTACGGATGAGCTTGTCGCCGAGGTACTTGCGGGCGCCGCGGATCGCCGTGACCTGGAGGTCCTTCGTGAAGGGGTTGGCGATCTCGCGGTCGCGGGCGGTGATCTCCCGGCGGAGGGCGTCCTCGTCGATGAGCGGCTCGTCGGTGAGGGCGTTCATGCCGCGGACGAGGGCGGAGAGGTCGTTCTCGACGACGAAGTCGGCGCCCTTGTCCATGAAGGCCTGGACGGGTCCCGGGACGTCGGCGCGGGCTCGGCCGATGACGTCACGGATCGACTTGCCGGTGAGGTCGGGGTTCTGTTCGGAGCCGGAGAGGGCGAACTCCTTGCCGATGATCCGCTTGTCGAGGACGAACCAGGTGTGGTCGTGGCCGGTCCGCATGATGTGTTCGAGGGTGCCGAGGGTGTCGAAGCCGGGGAAGAGGGGGACGGGCAGCCGCTTGCCGGTCGCGTCCAGCCAGAGGGAGGACGGTCCGGGCAGGATGCGGATGCCGTGCCGGGCCCAGATCGGGTTCCAGTTCTCGATGCCCTCGGTGTAGTGCCACATCCGGTCGCGGTTGATGTGGTGGGCGCCGGCCTTCTCGGCGACGCCGAGCATGAGGCCGTCGACGTGGGCGGGGACGCCGGAGAGCATCCTGGCGGGCGGGGTGCCGAGGCGGGCGGGCCACTGTTCGCGGACGAGGTCGTGGTTGCCGCCGATGCCGCCGGAGGTGACGATCACGGCCTGGGCGCGGAGCTCGAAGGTGCCGGTGGCCTCGCGGGTGCTGGCCGTGCCCCGGGCGGCGGTGGAGGGTTCCAGGATCTCGCCGGTGACGGTGTCGACCGCGCCGGCGGTGCGGCCGAGCGCGGTGACGCGGTGGCGGAAGCGGAGCTGGACGAGGCCGCGGGCGACGCCCTCGCGGACCCGCTGCTCGAAGGGGGCGACGAGGCCGGGGCCCGTGCCCCAGGTGATGTGGAAGCGGGGTACGGAGTTGCCGTGGCCGTTGGCGTCGTAGCCGCCGCGCTCGGCCCAGCCGACGACCGGGAAGAACCGCACGCCGCGCGCGTGGAGCCAGGAGCGCTTCTCGCCGGCGGCGAAGTCCACGTACGCCTCGGCCCACTTCCTCGGCCAGTGGTCCTCGGACCGGTCGAAGCCGGCGGTGCCGAACCAGTCCTGGAGGGCGAGGGCGTGGCTGTCCTTGACGCGCATCCGGCGCTGCTCGGGCGAGTCGACGAGGAAGAGGCCGCCGAAGGACCAGTGGGCCTGGCCGCCGAGGGACTGCTCGGGTTCCTGGTCGAGGAGGATCACGGTGCGGCCGGCTTCGACCAGCTCGGCGGTGGCGACGAGCCCGGCGAGGCCGGCCCCGATCACGATCACATCAGCGTCGTAGGACATGGATCGCATCTTGGATACACGGATGTATCGAGTCAACCGTTTCGCCGCTCCCGTCTCCCGTCCCCGCCCTTTCCGTTTTCTAATGTCGAGCATTAATATGCTCGTATGGCGAGGACGTCGGGACCCGAGACCCGGGACAAACTGATCCGCGCGGCGGAGGAGCTCTTCGCCGCCCGAGGCGTCGACGGCGCGCAGCTGCGGGACGTCGTGGCCCTGGCCGGGCAGGCGAACCCCTCCGCGGTGCAGTACCACTTCGGCTCGCGCGGCGGGCTGCTCGACGCGGTCATGGCCGGCCGCCAGGCCCGTACGCGCCAGGTGCTCGCGCCGCTGCTCGACGCGGCCGGCGACGACGACCTGAAGGGCCTCGTCGCCGCCCTCGTCACCGCCGAGGCGAGCGAGCTGCGCACCGACAGGGGCCGCCGCTGCCTGCGGATCTCCGCGCAGCTCAGCCACGAGAGCGGGATCCGCACCCGTACCCCGCACCCCACGCTCGACGGCACCGTCTACTGGCAGCTCATCGAGCGGATGGCGGACGGGCTCGCCGCCTCCGGGCTGCCCGAGCCCCTGCTCCTGGAGCGCCTCGACCTGGCGCTGACCGTGGTGGGCGCGGCCATGGCCGACCGGGCCCG
The DNA here is from genome assembly GCF_055581845.1 of Streptomyces sp. NPDC042346. Taxonomy (NCBI): domain Bacteria; kingdom Bacillati; phylum Actinomycetota; class Actinomycetes; order Kitasatosporales; family Streptomycetaceae; genus Streptomyces; species Streptomyces sp. NPDC042346. The sequence goes on from NZ_JBVJEH010000006.1 coordinate 339,201, forward strand.
GCAGTACCTCGACGGCACCGAGCCCCTCACGGGCGAGGCGCTCTTCCTCGCCGATCTGGTCGAGACGACCACCGCGCTTCTCCGGGCCGCACAGCCCCGGAGCGTCTGAACAGCGACAGCGACAGCAACCGCGACAGCAACGCACTCGCAGACCCCGAAGGGATCCCCTCATGAACGACCTCACCGGCAAGACCGTGCTCATCACCGGCGGCGCTCGCGGCCTGGGCGCCGAGGCCGCCCGGCAGGCCGTGGCCGCCGGCGCCAACGTCGTCGTCACCGACGTCCTGGACGAGGACGGCAAGGCGACCGCCGAAGCGCTCGGCGACCGGGCGCGCTTCTTCCACCACGACGTGACCTCCGAGGAGGAGTGGGCGGCGGCCGTCGCGTTCGCCGTGGCGGAGTTCGGCGGGCTGCACGGCCTGGTGAACAACGCGGGCATCTCCACCGGCGCCTTCCTGGAGACCGAGTCCGTCGAGCACTTCCGCAGGGTCCTCGACATCAACCTGACCGGTGTCTTCATCGGCATGAAGGCCGCCATCCCCGCGATGAAGGAGGCGGGCGGCGGTTCGATCGTCAACATCTCCTCGGCCGCCGGCCTGATGGGCCTGGCCCTGACCGCGGGCTACGGCGCCTCCAAGTGGGGCGTCCGCGGGCTGACGAAGATCGGCGCGGTGGAGCTCGGCACGGCGAAGATCCGCGTCAACTCCGTCCACCCCGGCATGACGTACACCCCGATGACGGCCTCGGTCGGCATCGAGCGCGGCGAGGGCAAGTACCCGAACACGCCGATGGGCCGGGTCGGCGAGGCCGACGAGATCGCGGGCGCCGTCGTCTTCCTGCTGTCGGACTCCGCCTCGTACGTGACGGGCGCGGAGCTGGCGGTGGACGGCGGCTGGACCACCGGTCCGACGGTCAAGTACGTCATGGGGCAGTGACCGCGGCCGTCCTGCTTGGATGGCGTCATGAGTGCCGCTGAAGAGATCCACGACGTCGTCGACGAGCACGACCGGGTGATCGGGCAGGCCTCGCGCGGTGAGGTGTACGCGCGGGGCCTGATCCATCGCTGCGTCTTCGTCCGGGTCCGGGACGCCGAGGGCCGGACCTTCGTCCACCGCAGGACGCCGACCAAGCTGCTCTTCCCCTCCCAGTACGACATGTTCGTCGGCGGGGTCGTCGGTGCGGGCGAGTCCTACGACGAGGCCGCGCTCCGCGAGGCCGAGGAGGAGCTGGGGGTCACCGGGCTGCCCCGGCCCGAGCCGGTGCTGAAGTTCCTGTACGACTCCGGGGGCGTCGCCGGGAAGTGGTGGTCGGCGGTGTACGAGGTCCGGTGCGAGCTGCCGGTGGATCCGCAGGTGGAGGAGGTCGCCTGGCACGCCTTCCTGACGGACGGGGAGCTGGCCGCGCGGCTCGGCTCCTGGGAGTGGGTGCCCGACGGCACGGCCGCGTACGAGCGGCTGAGGGCACACGGGAGCTGGTGACGGGGCACCGGGCGGGCCGGGCGGGCCGAACACCCGGCCGTTAGGGTGCACGTGTGAGCGATTTTGTGCAGAGCCTGCGGCTGTGGTTCGCGCCGCAGCGGATCCGGGACGAGGGGGAGACGCCGGACTACCGCTTCTCCCTGGCCAACGAGCGGACCTTCCTGGCCTGGATCCGGACCGCTCTCGCCCTGGTCGGCGGTGGTTTCGCCGTCGACCAGTTCCTGCCGGACCTGCGCTGGGGCATCCGGGTCGGGCTCGCGCTCTCGCTGCTCGCGGCCGGGGTGCTGTGCGCGCTGCGGGCGGTCAACCACTGGGTGCGCTGCGAGCGGGCGATGCGGCGCGGCGAGGACCTGCCGGCGTCCCGGTTCCCCGCGGTGCTGAGCATCGCGGTGGCCGTGGTGGCGCTCGCGATGGTGGTGGTCGTGGTCTTCGGCTGGACGGGGCGGTGACCGGGCGGTGACGGAGGCCCGCGACCCCGGGCTCCAGCCGGAGCGGACGCGCCTCGCCTGGCGGCGTACGACCCTGTCGTGGACGGTGGTGGCGGTCCTGGCCGTGAAACTGGCGCTCCATGACGACACCACGACGACGAGGGGGCTGGCCGCGCTCGCGCTGTCGGCGCTCGTCTGGATCGGTTTCCTGGCCGTCGCCCACCGCCGGATCCACTCCCTGAGCACCGCCCGGCCGCGCTCGCTCTCCCACCGGGGCGCGCTGCTCGCGGCGGGCTGCACGATCGCGCTGGCCGTCTTCGGGGCGGCACTGATCTGGTGAACCGGGGCGGCGGCGGTCCGTGAGCGGTGAGGCGGGTGAAGCGGGTGAATCGGGACGAGAGGCCCGTACGGGACTAGCCTGAGAGGGTCAGCCGCCCCCGTCACGGAGGCCACGCCATGACCGTTCTCCACCACGAGCACCCCACGCACGCGCACTCCCACAGCCCGTCGTGCGGGCACACCGCCGTCACCCACGGGGACCACGTCGACTACGCCCACAACGGGCATCTGCACCGCGAGCACGCCGGACACTGGGACGAGTGCGAGACCACCTCGCACATCGCGCACACCCACCCGGACCACACGCACGGGCCGGAGTGCGGACACACCGCCGTCGCGCACGGCGACCACCTCGACTACGCGCACGACGGGCACCGGCACGCGCCGCACGGCAACCACTGGGACGACCACTGACACCGCCCTCGACCCGGGCTGCCTTCCCCCGGCTTCCCCCGGCTTTCCCTGACTGCGGCCAACTGGCACTCTTCCCCTGTCCAGTTGAGCTCTCAGCCGGGGGAACCCCTTTTGTCTGCCACCGATCCCTACGTCGTCGCGCTCGCGCCGAACGTCCACGCCTTCGTCCAGCCCGACGGCGGCTGGTGCCTGAACAACGCCGGCTTCCTCGGCGACGCGGGCGAGTCCCTCCTCGTCGACACCGCCGCCACCGAGCGCCGGGCGCGACTGCTGCGCGAGGCGGTCCTCGCGGAGGGGCTGCCGCTGCCCCGGACCATCGTGACCACGCACCACCACGGCGACCACACGTACGGCAACGGCGTCTTCCGGCCCGAGGCCCGGATCGTCGGGCACGAGAACTGCCGGACCGAGCAGCTCGCCGCCGGGCACCAGCTCCATCTGCTGTGGCCGCAGACCGACTTCGGGCAGGTCGACATCCTGCCGCCGTCCGTCACGTACCGCGAGCTGCTGACGCTGTACGTCGCCGACATCGAGGTGCGGGTGATCCACCCCGGCCCGGCGCACACCACGGGCGACTCGATCGTGCACCTCCCGGAGCAGGGCGTGGTCTTCACCGGCGACCTGGTCTTCCACGGCGGTACGCCCTTCCTGCCCATGGGGTCGCTCGCCGGGTCGCTGCGCGCGCTCGACCTGCTGCGCTCGCTCGACGCGCCGACGGTGGTGCCGGGGCACGGGCGCGTGACCGACCCCTCGGCGTACGACACGACGGAGCGGTACCTGCTCTGGGTGCGGGAGCTGGCCGCCGAGGGATACGCGAAGGGGGCGACGCCGCTGGAGACGGCGCGGGGCGCGGAGCTCGGGGAGTTCGCCGCGTGGCAGGAGAGCGAGCGGCTCGTCGCGAACCTGCACCGGGCGTACGCGGAGCTGGACGGCCTGCCGGAGGGGTCGCCGCTGGACCCGGCGGCGGTGTTCGGCGACATGGCCGCCATGAACGGCGGGGTGCCGGTGGCCTGCCACGCGTGAGCGCCCTGCTCCCCCGGGCCCTGCCCCGAGGGCGTCTCACCAGCGCGGGACCCGGGGCGTGCGCCAGCCCGGGTCCGCGACCCTCATCGCCGCCGCGTCGTCGCGCTCCCGCAACGTGCCGTCGTCGTCGAGCCAGCGGCGGTGCAGGGCGGCCAGCGCGGTCCGGTCGAGCTCGACGCCGAGGCCGGGCGCGTCGGAGACCGCGAGCCGGCCGGCGCGGAAGACGGGCCGGGTGGTGACGACGTCCTCGGTCTGCCAGGGGTAGTGGGTGTCGCAGGCGTGGTCGAGCTCGGGCAGCGTGGCGGCGACCTGTGTCATGGCGGCGAGGCTGATGCCCAGATGGGTGTTGGAGTGCATGGAGAGCCCGACGCCGTACGTGCGGCAGAGCGCGGCCAGTTCGCGGGTGCGGTGGAGCCCGCCCCAGTAGTGGTGGTCGCAGAGGACGATCCGTACCGCTCCCTTCGCGAAGGCCTCCGGGACCTCCTCGAAGGTGGTCACGCACATGTTGGTGGCGAGCGGCACGTCCGTACGGGCGGCGATCTCGGCCATCGCGCCGGTGCCGCTCGCGGGGTCCTCCAGGTACTCCAGGACGTCCTTGAGCTCGCGCGCGACGGCGAGGGAGGTCTCCACGGACCAGGCGCCGTTGGGGTCGAGGCGGAGCGGGCGGCCGGGGAACTCCTCGGCGAGCGCGCGGATCGCGGCGATCTCCCGCTCCGGCTCGAACACCCCGCCTTTGAGCTTGAAGGAGCGGAAGCCGTACAGCCGGTCGAAGCGGCGGGCCTGGGCGACGATCCCGGCGGGGTCGAGGGCCGCGCCCCAGTCGTCCGCCGGGTGGCCCGTCGGGGCGCCCGTCGGGGCGCCCGCCGGGCCGCCCGACGGTCCCGCGCCCGGGTGGGCGGCCCAGCGGTAGAAGAGATAGGCGCTGTACTCGACGGTGTCGCGGACCTTCCCGCCGAGCAGGGCGTGGACGGGCAGGCCGAGGGTCTTGCCGAGGGCGTCGAGACAGGCGGTCTCGAAGGCGGAGACGACGGAGAGGCGGAGTTTGTCGGCGGTTCTGACGCCGCGCAGCCCGCCGGCGTCGACGTCCGCGGCGTCGCGCTCGGCCTCCGGGCCCACCGGATCGGCGGTTGCCGCCAGACCGAAGAGGGAGTTCACGTCCGTGACCGGATGGCCGGGCAGGGCCTCGGCGAGGGAGCGGGCGAGGTCGAGGTACACGCCGTCGCCGTACGTCTCCCCGAGGCCGATCACCCCGCCCCTGGTGATCACCTCCACCACGAGCCGGGGGGTAAAGGGCTGGTGGACACCCTGGACGTTGAGGAGGGGCGGGTCGGAGATGAGGATCGGGGTCAGCCGGACTTCGTCGACGAGCAGCTTCAGCGCATCCATATGTGAACCCTATTCAGGGATGCGATCCAGGGCCAGAGTGCGGTACGGGGTTTCCCGGCCCCCCCCTGGACGACATACCGACTGGTCGGTCATCATGAACGCCGACCGAAGCCGAACCGGAGGTACGCCCCATGAGTTCCGCCCCGCCACCAGGTCTCGATCCCGAGCGGCTGCGCCGGTTCCTCGATCGCGAGCGGCCCGGCCTGGTGTCCGGCCCCCTCGAAGCCCGGCTGATCGAGGGCGGCCGGTCGAACCTGACGTACGTCGTGACCGACGGCACCGGCCGCTGGGTCGTCCGCCGGCCGCCGCTCGGGCACGTCCTCGCCACCGCGCACGACATGCGGCGCGAGCACCGCGTCATCAGCGCCCTGCACACGACGGACGTGCCGGTCCCGCGCTCACTGCTGCTCTGCGAGGACGAGTCCGTCCTCGGGTCGCCGTTCTACGTCATGGAGTTCGTCGACGGGACGCCGTACCGCTCGGCCCGGGAGCTCGCGCCGCTCGGCCCCGAGCGCACCCGCGCCGCCGTCCTCGGCCTGGTCGACACGCTCGTCGACCTGCACGCCGTCGACCCCGCGGCCGTCGGGCTCGGCGACTTCGGCCGCCCCGAGGGCTTCCTCGACCGGCAGCTGCGCCGCTGGGGCAAGCAGCTCGACGCCTCGCGCGGCCGGGACCTCGCGGGGATCGACGAGTTGCACGCCGCCCTCGGCCGCGCGCTGCCCGGCTCGCCGCCGCCCACCGTGATCCACGGCGACTACCGCCTCGACAACGTCCTCATCGGCGAGGACGACCGCATCCGGGCCGTCCTCGACTGGGAGATGTCCACGCTCGGCGACCCGCTCACCGACCTCGGCCTGCTCGTCATGTACAGCACGCCGCTCGATCTGCCGGACTCCCCCGTCTCCACGACCGCCACGGCCCCCGGACACCCGAGCGCCGCCGAGCTGGTCGAGCGCTACGCCGCCCGCTCGGGCCGCGACACCTCCGCCCTCGCCTGGTACACGGCCTTCGCCTGGTTCAAGCTCGCCGTGATCCTGGAGGGCATCCACTACCGCTGGACCCTCGGACAGACGGTCGGTGCCGGCTTCGACCGCATCGGCGAACTCGTCCCCGTCTTCATCGAGCACGGCCTCACCACCCTCCAGGAAGGCTGATCCGCCATGGACTTCGCGTACGACGCCCGCACCGAGGAACTGCGGGCGAAACTCCTCGCCTTCATGGACGAGCACGTGTACCCCGCCGAGGCCGTCGCCGAGGAGCAGCGGGCGCTGCTCGCCTCGCCCTGGGACACCCCGCAGGTCGTCGAGGACCTCAAGGCCGAGGCCAAGCGGCAGGGCCTGTGGAACCTCTTCCTTCCCGACGCCGAGTACGGGGCCGGGCTGACCAACCTCCAGTACGCGCCGCTCGCCGAGATCACCGGCCGCAGCCCGCACCTCGCCCCGACCGCCCTCAACTGCGCGGCCCCGGACACCGGGAACATGGAGCTGCTCGCCCAGTTCGGCGACGAGGCGCAGAAGAAGCAGTGGCTGGAGCCGCTCCTCTCGGGCGAGATCCGCTCGGCCTTCGCGATGACCGAGCCCGAGGTCGCCTCCTCCGACGCGACGAACATCGAGACCCGGATCCGGCGGGACGGCGACACGTACGTCGTCGACGGACGCAAGTGGTACATCTCCGGGGCGATGAACCCCGACTGCAAGGTCTTCATCGTCATGGGCAAGACCGACCCGGACGGGACGGACCTCCGCCGCCAGCAGTCGATGATCCTCGTGCCGCGCGACACCCCCGGTGTCGAGGTGCGGCGCGCCATGCGGGTGTACGGGTACGAGGACCACTACCACGGCGGTCACGCCGAGGTGGTCTTCGACGGCGTCCGCGTCCCCGCGTCGCACCTGGTCGGCGAGGAGGGCGGCGGCTTCGCCATCGCGCAGGCCCGCCTCGGCCCCGGCCGCATCCACCACTGCATGCGGCTCATCGGGATGGCCGAGCGTGCCGTCGAGCTGATGTGCCGGCGTGCGGTCACCCGGACCGCGTTCGGGAAGCCGCTCGCCCAGCAGGGCGTCGTGCAGAACTGGATCGCGGACGCCCGGGTGACGATCGAGCAGTTGCGGCTGCTCGTCCTCAAGACGGCCTGGCTCATGGACACCGTCGGCAACCGGGGCGCGCACACCGAGATCCAGGCCATCAAGATCGCGACCCCCCGCGCGGTGGTCGACATCATCGACAAGGCCGTGCAGGCGCACGGGGCGGGCGGGGTCTCGCAGGACTTCCCGCTGGCCGAGCTGTGGGCGGCGGCGCGGACGCTGAAGCTCGCGGACGGGCCGGACGAGGTGCACCAGCGGTCGCTGGCCCGCCGGGAGCTGAAGAAGTACCTGTAGCGAGGAGCCGGGCGGCTACTCGCCGGTCACGGGCGGCGAGGGGCCGACGGCTACGCGCCGGTCACGGGCGCAGGGCCCGCAGCAGGAGGTCGGCCAGGTGGTCGGCCACCTGCGCGGGGGTGAGCGGGCCGTCCGGGCGGTACCAGGTCGACAGGTGGTGCACCGAGCCGAAGTGGTAGTCGACGACCAGGTCGGCGGGGGTCGCCGAGGAGAACACCCCGGACTGCTGGCCCTCCTCGATCAGCGCCCTGAACCGCTCGTGGTAGCGCCGCCGCTCGGCCCTGACCTGCTTGTTCTTCTCGGGGCTGAGGTGGTGCATGGAGCGGAAGAAGATGGCGGCGTCGTCGAGGTTCTCGATCGTGGTGACGACGACGTCGGCGGCGGCGCCGCGCAGCCGGTCCGCGACGGGCGCGTCGGCCTTCGCGTAGGCGTCGAGCCGCTCCTGCTGGAGGCGCAGGACCCGGGAGTAGACCTCCTGGAGGAGGTCCTCCTTGGAGCCGAAGTAGTGGTAGAGGGCGCCCTTCGTGACCCCGGCTGCCTCGACGATCTCCTGGACGGAAGTGCGGTCGTAACCCTGCTCCGCGAAGAGCCGGGTGGCGGCGGCGAGGAGCCTCTGGGGGACCGGTGCCCCGCTCTCGTCCGTCGTCCTGGCCATGCTCCGCCGCCTTCCGTCGTGATCGTTCCTGGTCGGGGGAACACCGTTCCCGTCCGTAGATCTTCCCATCCGCCGCGGCCCCGGCTAGCGGGCGCCCGTCTCCCATGTGCGCTGGACGTGGTTCATGGTGCCGAGCCAGCGCTCGGGGTCGGTGGCGCGGTTGCGGTAGTAGGCGGCGACCTCGGGGTGGGGCAGGACGAGGAACCGGTCGGCGGCGATGGCGTCGAGGAGGGCGTCGGCCACGTCCTCGGGCTCGATGGCGGTGGGGGCGAGGACGAGATCGCCGGCCGATCCGGCGGCGGTGAGCATGTCCGTACGGACGCCCTGGGGGCAGATCGCGTGGACCTTGAGGCCGCGGTGGCGGTAGGTCAGGGAGAGCCACTCGGCGAAGGCGTACGCGCCGTGCTTGGAGACGCTGTACGGGGCCGCGCCGATCATGGTGAGCAGTCCGGCGGCGGAGACGGTGGAGACGAAGCGGCCGCTGCCGCGTTCCAGCCAGCCGGGGAGCAGGGCGCGGGCCGCGCGGACGTGGGCCATCACGTTGACGTCCCAGGCGGCGGCCCAGACGTCCTCGTCGGCGAAGGCGTCGCCGGGCGAGGAGAGGCCGGCGTTGGCGCACCAGACGTCGATGGTGCCGCCGAGGGCCTCGCGGGCCTCGTCGACGACGGCGGAGGCGTCGCCCGGGACGGCGAGCGCGCCGATCTCCTCGGCGACGGCCTTGGTACGGACGGGGTCGAGGTCGTTGACGACGACCCGGGCCCCTTCGGCGGCGAAGCGGCGGGCGAGGGCCGCGCCGATCCCGCCGCCCGCTCCCGTGACCACCACACCGGCGCCCCGGAGCTCGTTCGTGTCCGCGTTCATGGACCCACCTCTCGGCTGTGACGACCCGGACAGACTAACCAGTCGGTATGGAGTGGCGGAAGACCCGTTCCGCACGCCTCGTTCCCCGGGGCGGTCAGGAGCGCTAGCGTGCGTGCCCATGTCATCCCGATCACCCCGAGGGGGTTCCATGAGCCTGTCGCGACGGAGTCTGCTGGCCGCCGGAGGGGCCGTCGGGGCGGTGGCGGCCACCGCGTCCACCGCCGCGGCCGCAGCCGCCCCCACCTCCGCGTCCGCCTCCGCCCCCGGCCACTCCCCCGCCTCCGGCCACGGCCGCGTGCGGACCGGCTTCGAGCGGCTCGCGGCGGACGGGTACGCCCTGCTGGCCGGCGAGCGGGTCGGCGTCGTCACCAACCCGACCGGCATCACCGCCGACGCCCGGCACGTCGTGGACGTGATGCACGCCGACGAACGGGTCGACCTGGTCGCCGTCTTCGGCCCCGAGCACGGCTTCCGGGGCACCGCCCAGGCCGGCGGATCCGAGGGCCGGTACGACGACCCGGCGACCGGGCTGCCGGTCTACGACACGTACCTGAAGAGCGGACAGCCGCTGGCGGACGTCTTCACGGCGTCCGGGGTGGACACGGTCGTCTTCGACATCCAGGACGTCGGCGCGCGCTTCTACACGTACATCTGGACGCTGTACGACTGCATGGTGGCCGCCGCGCTCGCCGGGAAGCGGTTCGTGGTCCTCGACCGACCAAACCCGGTCACCGGGCGGGCGGCGCTCGGCCCCGTCCTCGACCGGGCGTTCGCGACGTTCGTCGGGCGCGAGCCGATCGCGCAGGCGCACGGCATGACGGTGGCCGAGCTGGCCCTGCTCTTCAACGCGGAGTTCCTGGCGACGCCCGTGGCCCTGGAGACCGTCCGCATGACGGGGTGGCGGCGCGGCGCGTTCTTCGACGCGACCGGGCTGCCCTGGGTGCCGCCGAGCCCGAACATGCCGACGCCGGACACCGCGCTCGTCTACTCCGGCACGTGCCTCTTCGAGGGGACGAACCTGTCCGAGGGCCGGGGCACGACCCGCCCCTTCGAGCTGCTCGGCGCGGAAGGGGTCGACCGGCGGTGGGCGGAGGCGGCGAACGCCCTCGGCCTGCCCGGAGTCCGCTTCCGCGAGGCGTACTTCGCCCCGACCTTCTCCAAGTTCCAGGGGAAGACCGTGGGCGGGGTGCAGCTGCACGTCGACGACCGGGACTCCTTCGACCCGGTACGGACCGGGGTCGGGCTCCTGGTCACCGCCCGGAGCTCGTGGCCGGGCTTCGCCTGGCGCCCGGACAACTGGATCGACAAGCTGACCGGCTCGACCCGGGTACGGACCCTGATCGACGCGGGCGCGGACACCGACGAGGTCGTCGGGGCATGGGAGGCGGACCTGGCGGCCTTCCGGGCGGTGCGGCGGGAGCATCTGCTCTACCGCTGACGGGGGTTGACCCCCGGTTCACGGGGGTCAACCCCCGTGTCGGCACGGGGGCGGGCGGGATGTCCCCCGGGGCGTCCCGCCGACGAGGCTTGCCCCATGAACCTCAGGAACCTCAGGAAGCTCTCCTTACGGCGCCGCTCCTCCCGCGGCGGCCCGGTCCTCGTCGGGGTGCTGGTCGCCGCCTGCCTCGGCGCCCTGACACCCGCCGCCGGTGCGGCCGCCCGGCCCGCCCCCGACCCCGCCCGCGAACTCGCCCGCTCCGCCCACCCCCTGACCGACCTGCGCCCCCTCGACCGGATGATCGGCTCGGCCAAGGTCGTCGGCATCGGCGAGGCCACCCACAGCTCGGGCGAGTTCTTCGAGACCAAGCACCGGATCTTCGAGCACCTCGTGGAGGAGCAGGGCTTCACCACCTTCGCCCTGGAGGCCAACTGGTCGACCGGGCTCCTCGTCGACGAGTGGGTCCGCACCGGGCGCGGCGACATCCACGCGATCATGCGGGACGAGTTCCAGGAGTCGTACCGCCTCTGGAACACCGAGGAGTACCTCGACCTGTTCCAGTGGATGCGGAAGTACAACCGGCTCCACCCCGGGCACCAGGTCCGCTTCATGGGCAACGACCTCGGCTACGCCGGGCCGAACCTCTTCGACGCCGTCACCTCGTACGTGGCCCGCACGCGTCCCGCGCTCCTCCCCCGCTTCCGGGAGCTGTACCGGGCGTCGCGGCCCTCCGGCGGGGTCGAGCCCTGGATGAAGGCGTACCTGGTCAAGCCGCGCCCCGAGCGGCAGCGGATGTCCGCCGACGTGAACCGGGCGCTCGCGCTCCTGGAGGAGCAGGCGCCCGGCACGGGCCCGGGGGCGCGGGAGGCGCACGTCTGGGCGGTGCAGCACGCGCGTGCCATCGCCCAGGTCGGCACCGAGTTCTCGTACGACATCCTGTCGGAGACGGGCGTCGCCGAGGCGATGCTCTACCGGGACCGCGTCATGGCGGAGAACACCGTGTGGTGGCAGCGGCAGACCGGCGACCGGATCGTGCTCTCGGCGCACAACGGGCACGTCGGGTACGTGACACCGAAGCCGGACCAGTACCCGCGGCTCCAGGGCGCCTTTCTGCGGGACCTCCTCGGCAAGGACTACGTGAGCGTCGGCGCGACCTTCGGGCAGGGCTCGTTCAACGCGCACGACACCGAGGCTCCGGGCGAGCCGCTGCGGGCCTTCACCGTCGGCCCCCTCGGCCCCGACAGCCACTCCGCCACCCTGGACCGGGTCTCCCCCGGCGCCTTCTACCTGGACCTGCGCCGGACGACCCCGGCGGCACGCAACTGGCTCGCCGTGCCCCGGCCGGTCCGGCACATCGGGACGGCGTACCCCTGGCCGGGCGATGTCGTGACCCTTCGGCTCCCCGCCTCGTACGACCTGCTGATCCACTTCCCGCGGGTCTCGGCGGCGCGGCTGCGCTGACGGCGCGGGTGCGCCGGCCGCGTGACCACACGCCGGCTGCGTGACCACGCGGCCGGCGCTGACGGCGCGCCAGGAGGGCGGCCCCGGCACGTCTGGACGGGTCCCCGCGCGGGCATGCTGGCCGTGGAGCCGCTGCCCGCGCACCCGCGCGCCCTCGGCGCGGCGGCCACCTCGACGTGGAGGGACGGTCGGGCCGTGACCGGGATGAGTGTGGAACCGTACCGGGAGATCACCTTCGACAAGGACGGCGACGGGCCGGCGGGACAGTCCGCGGCCCTCGCGGCACTGGCCCGGCAGGGGGTGACGGACCTGGTGCTGCTCGCGCACGGGTGGAACAGCTCCCCGTCCGGAGCCACCCGCCTCTGCTCGGACTTCTTCGCCCCCTTCCCCGGGCTTTTCGGGCCCGGGGTCGAGGCCGGGTACGCGGGGGTGATCTGGCCCTCGATGATGTTCACGGACGAGCCGGTGCCCGACTACCGGGCGCTCGTGACGGTCCTCCCGGAGAAGGAGCCGGTCCTCGGGCGGCTCGCCGAGCTGCTGGCGCTCGCTCCGGCGGACGAGGCCGCGTTCGCCGAGTTCGGGGAGCTCCTGAGGGAGCTGACCGGCGTGTCCGGGGGCGCGGAGGGCGTCTCCGGGGTCGCGGAGCCCGTGCCGGAGTTCCTGGTGGCGGATCCGGTGGCGGTGTGCGCCCTGTTCACCGAGGCCCTGGAGGGCCGCGGTGCGGAGGAGGGCTTCGGGGAGGGGCCCAAGCGGTACTGGAAGGGGGCCAGGGAGGCGCTGCGGCAGGCCACGTACTACGTGATGAAGCGGCGGGCGGGCCGGGTCGGCGAGTTCGGGCTCGGGCCGCTGCTCGGCGAGGTCGCCCGCACGGCCCCCGGTCTGCGCGTCCACCTCGTGGGGCACAGCATGGGCGCCCGGCTCGTGGCGTACGCGCTGCGGGGCCTTCCGGAGGGGGCGCGGCCGGTGGCCTCCGTGACCCTGCTTCAGGGCGCCTTCTCGCACTACGCCTTCGCCGCCCGGCTGCCGCACGACCCCCGGCGGTCCGGTGCGCTGCGGGACATGCAGCGCCGGGTGCGCGGTCCGGTGGTGGCCTGCTACTCCCGGCACGACACGGCGCTCGGGGTGATGTACCCGCTGGCGTCCCGCCTCGCGGGCGACTCCGAGTCGCTGGCCGGTCCGGCGGGCGGTCGTACGGCCGGTCCGGCGGGTGGTCCGGCAGGCGGTGCGTCGGGGAGTCCGGCAGGCGGTCCGTCGGTCGGCCTGCTCGGCTCGGACGACCCGCGCTGGGGCGCGATCGGGCACGACGGCGTCCAGGCGGTGCCGGGGACGGCGCGGCGGACCGTGGCGGACGTGCCGTACGAGGGCGTGCCCGGCTCGGGGTGCGTGAACGTGGACGCGGCGGAGGTGGTCCGCTCGCACACCGACATCCGCCGTCCCGAGCTGGCCCGGGTGGTGGTGTCGGCGGCCCGGGCGGGCCGCCCGTAGCCCCGTCGAACGCGCACGCGACCCCTTCGCACGCACACGCGACCCCTTCGCACGCACACGCGACCCCGTCGGACGCGCACGTCGACCTCATCGGACGCGCGCGTTCCGCTGGGTTTCGATGATCCCTTCCGCCCCGTTGATGGGTGCCATCCGAATTTCGATGGAACACGGCGGGCCACTCGTTCGTCCCTCTGATACCGCGGTAGGACCAGCGACGGAGGTGGCGAGAGATGGCCGGTTTCCGGAGTCTCGCGAGACAGGTGCGTGATCCCGGGTGCGACACGGCGCTGCGCAGGTACTCGCTGCGCAAGTGTCTGGAGCGCTTCGCGCCCTACGGGCACAGGGCGACCTGGGACCATCTGTGCCGCAGGCACAGGTTCGGTCCCGAGGACCGGGAGCTCGATCCGGGGCGGCTCGTGGCCGCTCTCGACGAGCTGGAGGAGGCGCGGGCCGTGTGGCTCGCGTACGAGGAGCAGTTCGCCGCCCGGCGGCGGCGCGAGAAGCACGACGGGCTGCGCGGGCTCGGCGCGGTCGACGACTGGCACCGGCGCGTCTGGGGCGGCAACGGGGTGGTGCGGTGCGGCGACCCGGCGGTGCACCCGTCGGACCCGTTGCCGGAGGTGCTGCGCCGGCTGATCGCCGCCCTGGAGGACGGCCCGGGCGAGCGCTGTCCGGTCTGCGCGGGGCCGCGGATCGAGTGGCGGGCGGGGCCGGGGGACACGTACGAGCCGTGGCTCGGTCCGGTGTGCGGGGACTGCGGCGTGGGCGTCCCGCGCGCGGTGCTGACGTCGGGCGCGCTGGCCCGCGCCCGCGGGGAGCGGCGCCGGCCGCTGGCTCCGGCGGCGTGAGCACGGAAGAGGCCGCGCTTCAGGTGTGCCTCAACGGGTCACGGGGGCCGGGGGCCGCGGCCGGGGTGCCGATGCGGCCGATGTCGCCGGAGTCGATGGCCGAGGCCGCGGCCCTGGCGGTGGCGGCGGGCGCGCGGGACGTGCGGGTGCACCCGCGGACGCCCTGCGGTGCGGAGTCCCTCTCGCCGCGGGTGCTCGCGCCGGTCCTGACGGCGGTCAGGGCGGCCGTCGCCGTGCCCGTGGGGGTGACGGCGAGTGCGTCCGCCGAGCCCGATCCCGGGCGCCGGGTCGAGCGGGTGCGTTCCTGGGCCGTCCTCCCGGAACCGCCGGACCACGCCTCGGTCGACTGGCACGAGCCGGGCGCGGAGGAGGTGGCGGCGGCGCTCCTGGAGCGCGGTGTCGGTGTCGAGGCCGGAGTGCGGTCGGGCACGGACGGCCCGGCGCGGTTCGCGCGCTCGCCCCTGGCGGCCCGCGTGCTGCGGGTCCGCGCGGAGGTCACCGACCCGGACCCGGCGACGGCCGTGGCCACGGCCCGGGCCCTGCTCGACGGCCTCGACGTCCCGTCCGGGCCGCCGGTCCTGCTCCACGGCGTGGACGGCGGTACGTGGCCGGTGCTGCGCCTGGCCCGCCGCCTCGGACTCGGCACCCGGATCGGACTGTCCGACACCCTGCTCCTGCCGGACGGCACCCGCGCCCGCTCCCCCGCCGAACTGGTCACGGCGGCACTCGCCCCGGACGGGCTCTAGGTCTCGTCGGCGGGCCGGCGGACCGGGAGGAGTCGGGAGCCGGACATCCGCTCGCCGAAGACGTCGTCGGGGTTGGAGAGGACGCAGGTCTCCAGGGACAGGCAGCCGCAGCCGATGCAGTCCGTCAGGTGGTCGCGCAGCCGGCCCAGCTGTGTGATGCGCGCGTCGAGTTCCGTGCGCCAGGCCGCCGAGAGCTGCGCCCAGTCCTCGTTCGTGGGGGTGCGCTCCTCGGGGAGCCGGGCGAGCGCGTCGCGGATCGTGGCGAGGGGGATGCCGACGCGCTGCGCGGCCCGGACGAAGGCGACCCGGCGCAGGGTGTCGCGGCCGTAGCGGCGCTGGTTGCCCGTGGTGCGGCGGCTGTTGATGAGCCCCTTGGCCTCGTAGAAGTGCAGGGCGGAGACGGCGGCCCCGCTACGGGCGGAGAGCTGGCCGACGGTGAGCTCGTGGATCTTCTCTGGAATCTGCGGCACTCCGCGACCCTACTGGTCCTTCAGGGGCGGCCGTTGACACCGGCCGTCGTACCCCACATGCTGAGCAAGCGCTTAGATACCAAGCGGTATGTCGTACGAGAAGGGACGAGGAACATGGCCGAGCCGAGGATCTTCACCTCCGCCGATGAGCTGCGCGCGGGGGTCGGCGAGCAGTTGGGGTACAGCGACTGGCTGGAGATCGACCAGAAGCGCATCGACCTCTTCGCCGAGGCCACCGGCGACCACCAGTGGATCCACGTCGACCCGGAGCGCGCCGCCGACGGCCCGTTCGGCGCGACGATCGCGCACGGCTATCTGACGCTGTCGCTGCTGCCGCTGTTCGTTCCGCAGGTCCTGCGGGTCGAGGGCATGAAGATGGGCCTCAACTACGGCACCGAGAAGGTGCGGTTCCCGTCCCCCGTACCGGTCGGCTCGCGGCTGCGCGCCACGGCCGTCCTCACGAAGGTCGAGGAGGCCGGCGGCGGCGTGCAGGTGACGGCGGCGGTGACCGTGGAGCGCGAGGGCGCCGACAAGCCGGTCTGCTTCGCCGAGTCGGTCTCCCGCTACTACTTCTGAACCCCGACCATCCTCAGCACGAGGTCGGCGTAGAGCGCGCCGACCTCGTCGGGCGTCCGGCGGCCCTGGGTGTTGAACCAGCGCGAGACGTCGATGCAGAGGGAGAGCACCGCGACCGTGGTGCCGGGCACGTCCGGCACCACGAACTCGCCCGCCGCGACGCCCTCGTCGATGATCCGCCGCACCGCGGCGTCGGACTGCCTGCGCAGCTCCACGATCTCGGCGCGGTGCTCGGGGCCCAGGGCGTCGAGCTCGTACTGCACGACCCGCGCGGTCGTGTGGCGCTCGGCGTGCCAGCGGACGAAGGAGTGCACGGCGTCGGCGAGCCGCTCGGCGGCCGTGCCGTCGCCGTCGGCCGCGGCCCGGAGGATCTCCAGGGCCTTGTCGTGGCCGATGCGGCTGATCCGGTGGAGCAGCTCTTCCTTGGTCTTGTAGTGGATGTAGAGCGCGGCCGGGCTCATGCCGGCGCGGCCCGCGATGTCCCGGGTGGTGGTGGCGTGGTAGCCGCGCTCGGCGAACGCCTCGACGGCGGCCACCAGCAGTCGCCGGGCCGCCTCGGGCGTGACCTCGCCCCAGGGCATGTCCTCGCCCCCGGGCGTCTCCTCCGCCGCGCTCATCCCACACTCCCTCTCGGACCCCGTCAGGACGAACACCATACAACGAGGGTGAGCAAGCGCTTAGAGATCGGCGGCTCGGAGATCGATCGCTCAGAGCTTCTGGAAGGGGTCGTGCTCGGCGAGGAGCTTCTCCAGGCGGGCCTGGTCGACGCGGCTGACGATCTGGCCGGCCTCCTGGCGGTCGCGGACGACCTTGGCGAGCGTGAAGGCCGAGGTCGTGAGGTAGAGGACCGCGACGGCGAGGAAGGCCCGCACCCAGGCGCTGGCCTCCAGCTGGAAGATCCCGATGGCCACGGCCGCGAGGGCGATCCCGAAGGAGAGGACGGCCTGCGCGTAGTAGGCCGCGGTGTTCTGCTGCTTGACCGGTGTGTCGCTCATGCCGACAGCATCCGACGGATGTGGCGGGCGCCACATCCGTCCGCGTACTCAGCGGGGTACCGCGAGGTACTCAGATGTCGGTTCGCATGTCCCTTCCGTCGTCAGCTCAGTCGTCAGAAGGCCGAGACCCCCGTCAGTGCCCGTCCGATGATGAGCTTCTGGATCTGGCTGGTGCCCTCGTACAGGGTCATGACGCGCGCGTCGCGGAGCAGCTTGCCGACCGGGTACTCGTCGATGTAGCCGTAACCGCCGAAGACCTGGAGGGCGTTGTTCGCCGCGCGGACGGCGGCCTCGGAGGCGTACAGCTTCGCCTTGGAGGCGGCGGTGGCGAAGTCCCGGCCCCGGTCGATCAGGTCGGCGACCCGCCAGGTGAGCAGCCGGGCGGCGTCGACGTCCACGGCGATGTCGGTGATCAGCTCCTGGACGAGCTGGTACGAGGCGATGGGCTTGCCGAACTGCTCGCGCTCCCCCGCGTAGCGCACGGCGGCGTCGAGCGCGGCCTGCGCGATGCCGACGCAGCCGGCCGCGACGGACATGCGGCCCTTGGCGAGGGCGGACATGGCGACGGTGAAGCCCTTGCCCTCGGGGCCGAGCATCGCGGCGGCCGGGACGCGGACGTCCTCCAGGACCAGTTCGGCGGTGGCCTGGCCGCGCAGGCCGAGCTTGCCGTGGACGGCGCGGCGGGTGAGGCCGGGGGTGTCCGTGGGGACGAGGAAGGCGGAGACGCCCTTGTGTCCCGGGGTGTCATTGGTGCGGGCGAAGAGCAGGACGAGATCGGCCCAGGTGCCGTTGGTGATGAACATCTTGGTGCCGTTCACGACGTAGTCGTCGCCGTCGCGGACCGCGCGGGTGGTGAGGTTCCCGGCGTCGGATCCGGTGCCCGGCTCGGTGAGGCCGAAGCAGCCGAGCGCCTCGCCGGCGGCGAGCCGGGGGAGCCAGGCCCGCTTCTGCTCCTCGGTGCCCCAGGTGGCGAGGGTCTTGGCGACCAGGCCGAGGGAGACGGAGACGATGCCGCGCACGGAGGAGTCGCCGCGGCCGAGCTCCTCGGTGACGAGGCAGTACGCGAGGTGGTCGCCGCCCGAACCTCCGTACTCCTCCGGGAGGGTGAGCCCGAGGAAGCCGACGGCGCCGAGCTTCTTCACGATCGCCCGGTCCACCTCCTCGGCGCGGTCCCACGCGACGGCGTGCGGGGTGACCTCGCGCGCGACGAAGTCCTCGGCGAGCCGCCGTACGGCTTCCTGCTCCTCGCTCAGTTCCAGATTCATGCGGTGCCACCCCACTCGGCCATTTAATTACCACTGCTAGTTTTTGCGGTGCGGGCCTACTATGTGCGCCATGGCCCGACCGCGCAAGCCCCTGCTCAGCCGAGACCGCATCGTGGAGACGGCGGGTGCGCTCGTGGACGCGGAGGGGCTCGCCGCGCTCTCCACCCGGCGGCTCGCGGCCGAGCTCGGGGTGAGCGGCCCCTCGCTCTACAACCACTTCCGCACGAAGGACGAGATCCTCGACGCGATCGCGGACGCGGTGAGCGCGAAGATCGACCTGTCGATGTTCGAGGAGACCGACGGCCGCGACTGGCGCACGGCGCTGCACGACTGGGCGGTCTCCTACCGCGCGGCCCTCGCCGACCACCCGCACATCGTCCCGGTCCTCGCCCAGGGCCCCGGCCGCCGCCCGGCGGGCCTGCGCGTCGCCGACGCGGTCTTCGGCGCCATGGTCCGGGCGGGCTGGCCCCCGGCCCAGGCCACCTCCATCGGCGCGCTGATGCGGTACTTCGTCACCGGCTCCGCCCTCGGCTCCTTCGCCCGCGGCTTCGTCGACGACGAGACGGCCTACGACCCGGCCGACTACCCGCACCTCGGCCAGGCCCACCTCCTTGCCGAGCACCGCCAGAAGGTCGACGAGCGCGCCTTCGAGACGGGCCTGCGCGCCCTGCTCGACGGGCTGCGGATCCAGTACGAGTCCCTGGTGCGGTCCGGGACGGCAGGCGACGTTTCGGCGACCGCCGAACGGTGAGTGCGGGACCCTGGGGCCATGGCAGCCAGTGATCTCGCCGCGCTCGCGGCGCTCTTCGCGGACGAGAGCCGCGCCGCGTTCCTGCTCGCCCTGCTCGACGGACGGGCCTGGACGGCCGGGGAGCTCGCCCGTCACGCGGGCGTGGCCCCGTCCACCGCCAGCGAGCACCTCGGCAAGCTCGTCGCGGGCGGGGTGCTCACGGAGGAACGGCAGGGCAGGCACCGGTACGTCCGCCTGGCCGACCCGGGGATCGCGCACCTCGTCGAGGACCTGGCCGCCCGGTCGGAGCCCCGGGTGGCGGCGCCGGCCCGCTCACTGCGGGCCGCGAGCGCCGGGCAGGCCATGGCCAGGGGGCGGACCTGCTACGACCACCTCGCCGGGCGCCTCGGGATCACGATCACCGAGGCGATGACCGCGCGCGGACTGCTGCGCCAGGACACCGGGTTCGCGCTCACGGACCGGGGCGTGGCGTGGTTCGAGGAGCTGGGCGTCCCCCTCGTCCGCACGGGGCGGCGGCCCGTCGCGCGCGGCTGCCTCGACTGGACCGAGCGCCGGCCGCACCTCGCGGGGACCGCGGGCGCCGCGCTCTGCCGCCACGCGCTGGACACCGGGTGGTGCGTGCGGATCGGGTCCGAGCGGGCTGTGAAGGTGACGACGGAGGGCGAGTCCGCGCTGTACGAGTCGCTGGGCATCGCCCCGACGACCCTGCGCTGAGCCGGGCGGGCCCGGCTCCGGCGGCCCTGCGCCTTGCCCTGCCCGCCCGGCTCCCACGGCCCTGCGCCGGGCCGGGCGGGCCCGGCCGTCGCCCACCCTCCGATATTGCGGTGAGCGCCGAACCGTCCGCGCCCTACGGTCGAGCCATGCAGAACCGAACCTCGCGCCTCGCGCTCGCCGCCGCCGGTGTCACCGTCGTCCTCTGGGCCTCCGCCTTCGTCTCCATCCGCAGTGCCGGGGCGGCCTACTCCCCCGGCGCGCTCGCCCTCGGGCGGCTCCTCGCCGGGGCCCTCGTCCTCGGCTGCGTCCTCCTGATCCGGCGGGAGGGGCTGCCTCCACGGGCGGCCTGGCGCGGGATCCTGATCTCGGGGCTGCTCTGGTTCGGCGTCTACATGGTGGTCCTCAACTGGGGCGAGCAGGAGGTCGACGCGGGTACGGCGGCGATGGTGGTGAACATCGGGCCGATCCTGATCGCGCTGCTCGGTGCGCGGTTCCTGAAGGAGTCGCTGCCGCCCCGGCTGATCGCGGGCATGGCCGTCTCCTTCGCCGGCGCGGTGGCCGTGGGCCTCTCCATGTCAGCCGGGTCTTCCGGGTCCGGCTCGCACGCCTCGGTGCTGGGCGTGCTGCTCTGCCTGGTCGCGGCGGCGGCGTACGCGGGCGGGGTCGTGGCCCAGAAGCCGGCGCTCGCGCACGGCAGCGCGCTCCAGGTGACGACCTTCGGCTGTCTGGTGGGCGCGGTGGCCTGTCTGCCGTTCGCCGGGCAGCTCGTCGAGGAGGCGGGCCGGGCCCCGCTGTCGGCGACCCTGAACATGCTCTACCTGGGGGTGTTCCCGACCGCGCTCGCTTTCACGACCTGGGCGTACGCCCTGGCCCGTACGACCGCGGGCCGGATGGGCGCGACGACGTACGCCGTACCCGCCCTCGTCGTCCTCCTCGCCTGGGCCCTCCTCGGCGAGCTGCCGGGGCCGCTCACGCTCGCCGGGGGCGCGCTCTGCCTGGCGGGCGTGGCCGTGTCGCGTTCCCGGTCGCGCGCGGCCACCGCTCCCGGAACGGCCGAATCCACCTGACAGGTCATGGCCATGGTTCCGGTCACTTCACGGGCGGGTTCCGCTCCTCGCCCGCCCGCGACCTGGGGAGGAGGTGCCCGTCAAGCTCCGTTTCCGGCCTGAGGCGCCGGACGGCACGTTTCGCCGCCGCCCGGCCGGATAGTTTCGAAACGGTCACAGGCGCGAGCCGGAACATTACGCTCCGGCGCCTTCTCGCAAGCCCAGGGGGAGCACATGGCGATTCAACAGCGGGCGGAACGGACGAGACAGGAGATCCTGTCGGCCGCCGCGCGGGTCTTCGACGGACTCGGCTACGAACGTGCGTCGCTCGCCAGGATCGCCGGCGAGGCCCGGGTGACCACCGGAGCCCTCGTCTTCCACTTCGCGACCAAGGCGGACCTGGCGACCGCCGTACGGGGCCGGGCCCGGGCGGTCACCCGGACCACGGTCGAGTCGGCCTGCCTGTCCACGGAGGGTGTGGGCGGCACCGCGATCGACAAGCTGGTGCTCACCACGCACGCGCTGATCCGGCTCTTCGAGACCGACCACGCGGCGCGGGCGGGCGAGCGGCTGGCCCGCGAGCTGGACGCCACCGGCCCCTTACCGTCGTCCGGGGACTGTCCCTGGCGGCGTGAGGTCGCCCGCCTCGCCCGGTACGCCGCCGCGGAGCAGGCGTTACGCCCCGGGGTGGACGCGACGGCGGTGGCGGCCCTGATCGGTTACGTGATCACGGGCGTGGAGCTGGAGATGCGCTCGCCGAGCGCGGCGGCCGACGACGAGACCTGGCCGCCGACCGGGACCGGCGCCATCCTCGGACCGGCGGAGGAACGCCTGCGCCGCATCTGGGAGTTGATCCTGCCGGGCCTGGTCCACCCGGCCACCCGGCGGCCCCGGCCCACGAAGGCGACCGTCAAGACGATCGCCACGACGACGTTCCCGGCGCCGACGGCGTTCCCGTCCACGGCCGCCGCCCAGGTCACGGCTTCCGCGCCGCTCACGGCTTCCGTACCGGCCACGACATCCGCGCCGCTCACGGCCGCCGCGCCGGCCATGACGTCCGCGCCGCTCACCGCTTCCGTCCCGGCCACGACGTCCGCGCCGCTCACCGCAGCCGCGCCGGCCCCGGCCGCCGCCCCCGCCGCGGCTTCCGCCCCGGCCTCGGCCTCCGCACCCGCCGCGCGTTCGGCCCAGGAGCCCGGCACCTCGACCGCGATGCCCTAGGGCCTGTCCGGCGGAGGACGTCACACCGTCAGTTCCCGTGCCCCGAGCGCAGCAGCTGGCGGGCGAAGGCCGTCAGCGAGCGGCCGATCCGTTCGGTGGACAGGCCGAGTTCGTGCCGCTGGAACTGAAAGAGCTCCGGCGCGAGCGGGCTGAGCGCGATGTCGATCATCGGGTCCGGGTCCTCGACCCCGTGGTCGACGAGCAGCGTACGGACGTGCACGCGCCAGAATCCGTACGCGCCCGTCCTGAAGCGCGCGGCCCCGGTCTCCGCCCCCAGCGCCAACGGCAGATGACGTTCCAGCAGGTCGAGCATGGCGAGGTAGAACGCCGCGAGCCGCTCCCCCGCGGGCGCCCCGGGGCCGAGCGGCGGCGGTCCGTAGATCAGCTGGCCCTGGAGCCGGCGCTCGTGCTCGTCGAGGAGCGCGACGGCGACGGAGGCCGGGTCGGGGAAGCTCCGGTAGAGCGTGGCGCGGCCCACGCCGGCCGCCTTGGCGATCCGGTCCATGGTGACCGACCGGGGGTCCTGCTCGGCGAAGAGCTGCTCGGCGGCGGCCAGGATCTGGGCACGGTTCCGCTCCGCGTCCGCGCGTCTGCGCGGCGCGACCGGCTGTTCGTCCGCCGCCTGCAGATCGCCGAGGAGCCCGCCGACCCGGTGCACGGAGGAGGCTCCACGACCTCGCTGCTCGTCGTCGCTCATGGACCAGACCTTACTTCCCCGAGGAATAAGTGGACACCTTGTCCGCTTGGACTCTCCCGTGGCATGCTAAACGGACTCAGTGTCCACTTACCGCTCCCCATCCCGCCCCAGGGAGATCCAGATGCACACCGCGCTCCTCGCCGCGGCCCTGCTGGTCGGCTGCCTCCTGGCCGTCCAGGCCTCGGTGAACCTCCAGCTCAACTCCGCCGTCGGCACCCCGTACGGCGCCTCGACCATCCAGCTCGGCGTCGCGACCGGGCTCCTCACCGTGCTCGCGGTGGCGGCCGGAGCGCTCGGCGCGCTCGGCAAACTGCCCGACGTGGAGCCCTGGCAGCTGCTCGGCGGGCTGGCCAGTCCGCTCTACATCACCAGCGGCATCCTGCTGTTCCCCCGGCTCGGCGCCCTCGCCGCCGTCGGGCTCTTCGTCACCGGCCAGATGTTCTCCTCGCTCGCCCTCGACCTCTTCGGGCTCCTGGGCCTCGAACAGCAGGACCTCAACCCCGGGATCGTCATCGGCGCCCTCGCCGTGCTCGCGGGCATCGTCGTGATCATCCGGGGCATGAAGGCGGCGGCCCCTCCCGGCGCCCCCAAGATGTCGAGCGCCGGTCGCGCCGGCTGGCTCGCGCTCGGTGTCCTCGCCGGAGCCGTCCTGCCGGTGCAGGGCGCGGTCAACGCCCAGCTCCGCGCCCAGCTGAAGGAGCCCATCACCGTCGCCGTGATCAGCTTCGCGGTGGCGACCTTCACGATCGCCGTCGTCCTGCTGGTGCTCTACGTGACCCGTCGCACGCCGAAGCCGAAGATCGCCCCGCTGAAGAAGATGCCCTGGTGGGGCTGGCTCGGTGGCGCGTGCGCCGCCGCCTACGTCACCGGCACCTTCCTGCTCATGCCCACCATCGGCGCGGCGGTGACCATCGCCCTCACCGTGACGGGGCAGCAGCTCACCTCGGCGCTGATCGACCACAAGGGCCTGTTCAAGCTCCCGCAGCGCTCCCTGACGAAGCCGCGCGCCCTGGGCCTCGTCCTGCTGATCGCCGGCTCCCTGACCATCCAGCTCGTCTGACCGCCCGACCGAGGGATGTGCCATGAAAGCCTCCTACACCGCCGGGCCGGACATCCACGTCCTCCCCTCGGCGCTGCCCATACCCGGCCTCGGCGACCAGCCGGTCAACGCCTTTCTCGTACGGTCCGACACGCCGTTCCTCGTGGACACGGGCATGCCCGTCGACCGGGAGGGCTTCCTGGAATCCCTCTGGTCGCTGATCGACCCGGCCGAGCTGCGCTGGATCGTCGTCACCCACGACGACCGCGACCACACCGGCGCCCTGGCCCGGATCCTGGAGGCCGCGCCGCGCGCGAAGGTGCTGACCAACGCGATATCACTGACGCGAATATCGGAAGAGTTCTCCATTCCCCAGGAACGGGTGGTGACGGCGAACCCCGGAAGTCGCGTGAAGATCGGCGACCGAGAGCTGAGTTTTCACCGGCCGCCCACCTTCGATTCACCCGGGACACTCGCCGTGT
Source organism: Streptomyces sp. NPDC042346 (assembly GCF_055581845.1). Lineage (NCBI taxonomy): Bacteria > Bacillati > Actinomycetota > Actinomycetes > Kitasatosporales > Streptomycetaceae > Streptomyces > Streptomyces sp. NPDC042346. The sequence goes on from NZ_JBVJEH010000006.1 coordinate 363,394, forward strand.
TCGACCATTCCGACGGCACGCTCTACAGCTCCGACAGCTTCGGGACCGTGGTCGAGGAAATAACCCAGGACTTCGCCGATCTCAGCGAGGCGGAATTCTTCGAGGGGTTCGACGTCCTGAACCGGGCCATCGCCCCGTGGACCGCGCTGGTCGACGAGGAGAAGTTCCTCCGGCCCGTACGCGAACTGGCCGCACTGCGTCCCGCGCGACTGCTCAGCGCCCACGGGCCGACCGTCCGCGAGGACGCCGTACCCCGGCTCTTCGACGCCATCGCCCGCATCCCCTCCCTGCCCGCCTGGCTCCCCGGCGCCGACCTCGACCTCGAGGCAGCGCTCGACGCCCACGAGTCCCCCGCCGGCTGAGCCCCGCCCGACCGCTTCCCGAACCGAGGAGAACCATGTCCGACCCCACCCGCCCCGACCCGACCACCGTCGACCTGACCCCGCCGCGCGGAGTCGTCACCGTCTTCTCCGACATCTGGTGCTCCTTCGCCCACATCGCCATCCACCGGCTGCACGCCACCCGCGCCCGGCTCGGCCTGGCGGAGCAGGTCTCCTTCGACCTGCGGGCCTTCCCGCTGGAACTGCTCAACGAGGCCCCGAGCCCGCGCCCCGGCACCGACAGCGAGGTCGCCCGGATGGCCAGCCTGGAGCCGGCCGCCGGCTGGCAGCTGTGGCAGGCCAAGGACTGGTCCTACCCGTCGACGACGCTGCCGGCCCTGGAGGCCGTCCTCGCCGCGAAGGAGCAGAGCCTGCACGCCTCGGAGCAGCTCGACCTCGGGCTGCGCCGGGCCTTCTGGGCCGAGTCGCGCACCATCAGCCACCGCAAGGTGATCCTCGACGTGGCCAGGGACACCGGCGCGGTCGACGTCGACGCCCTCGCCGAGGCGCTGGACGACGGCCGGGCGCGCCGGACGCTCTCCGACCACGCCGCCGTGTCCCGTACGGACCGGGTGAACTGCAGCCCGCACCTGTTCCTGTCCGACGGCTCCGACTACGCCAACCCGGGCATCGACGTGGGCTGGGAGGGCGGCTACGGCATCGGCTGGCCGGTCATCAACTCGGACGACCCGAAGGTGTTCGAGGACATCCTGCTGCGGGCCGCCACCGAATAGTTGAATTCGCAGCGAAGAGCTGCCTAATCTTCGGAACGACGGCCGGGCATTCCCTTTAGCGGAATGCCCGGCCGTCGTTCCTTTTTTTTGTCCGTAGAACATCGCGGTGATTATTAATTGCGTGACCCGGCCGTTATTCGCAAGGGCGCTCGAAGCTCCTAAAGTCGTTCCCGCCGCCGGAATTCCGGAAGCAGATCCGTATCGACACGGGAGTTCTTCATGTCGTTGACCGACAAGGCAGACGTCAGCACCTTCGTCGACCTCACGCAGCACGAGATCGAAGCGCTGAAGACCCGGTTCAACCTTGCCGACGCGCACACGCACCAGCGGCAGTCCGCCTCCCAGGAGGCGATCGTGCGGCGGCTGCCCGACCTCTGGCACGAGTCCGAGTCGAAGCAGCAGGCCCACTTCGAGCGCCAGTTCATCGACGCCTTCTTCCGCCTGCACCAGCAGCCCACCGCCCGGGCGATGGACCGCACGCTCCTGTCGTACTCCGCCAGCGTCTCGACCATGGTCGCCGGCATGTTCCTCAAGCAGCGCGGCAAGTCGGTGCAGCTGGTGGAGCCCTGCTTCGACAACCTCGTCGACCTGCTGCGCAACATGCAGGTGCCGATCTCCCCGCTCGCGGAGTCCGCGCTGCACGACAAGGACTCGATCTACGAGCGGCTCGTCGAGCAGGTCGACGCGGACGCCCTCTACCTCGTCGACCCGAACAACCCCACCGGCTTCACGCTGCTCGCCGAGAAGCTGGAGGGCTTCCGGGAGGTCGTCCGCTACTGCGTGGACCACGACAAGGTCCTCGTCATGGACTTCTGCTTCGCCTCCTTCGCGCTCTGCGACGAGGGCGTCGGCCGGGTCGACATCTACAAGCTCCTGGAGGAGTCCGGCGTCACGTACATGGTCATGGAGGACACCGGGAAGACCTGGCCGATCCAGGACGCCAAGTGCGCCATGATCACCGCCAGTCGGGACATCCAGGAGGAGGTCTACAACCTCCACACGAGCGTCCTCCTGAACGTCTCGCCCTTCGTCCTCAACATGGTCACGCAGTACGTCGAGGACTCCATCACCGACGGCTTCGCCTCCGTGCGCGACATCATCAAGACCAACGGCGACGCCGCCCGCGCCGCCCTCAGCGGCACGATCCTGGAGTTCCAGGAGCCGGTCGTCGGCACCAGCGTCGCCTGGTTCCGGATCACCGCCGAGCACCTGACCGCCACCCAGCTCCAGGCCGTCCTCTTCGACGAGGAGGTGTACGTCCTGCCGGGCACCTTCTTCTACTGGAACACCAAGTCGAAGGGCGAGCGGTTCGTCCGCCTCGCCCTGGCCCGCGAGCCCGAGGTGTTCGCCGGCGCCATGGAGCGGATGCGGAAGGTGCTCGAGCGCTATGCCGGCTGACGACACCGCCGTGGCGTTCATCGACGCCACGCTCTTCATGGGCATGCACAGCGAGGACGACGCCGTCCGCGTCGCCTCGAAGGCCTTCTTCGCGGACCGCCTCGCCGCGGGAACCGCCGGCCGGGTCGTCATGAGCTGGGAGCAGGTCGGCCGCTGCGACGACCTCGTGTGGGCGTACGACCGAGGGGTCCAGGACGACTACTACCCCTTCATGGACGTCCTCCACACGGACCTCGCCATCGACCGGATCGCCTACGACGAGGCGGACGTCCGCCGGGCCTTCACCGCACCCGGGCTCGACGGCCTCCCCACGCACGAACGCCTGCTGCTCGCCCAGGTCATCGGCCGAGGGGGCACGCTGCACACCGCGAGCCCCCGGCTCCTCGGGACCGCCGGACTCCCCGTCGTACCGATCGCCCGGGCCGGCGCGCCCGCGCCGGTCGAGGAGCCGACGTTCCCCCCGTACCTGGAGGACCTCTACCGGCGCTCGCTGGTCCTGACGGTCGCCTCCCAAGACCTCTGACACATCCTCCGAAGGGCACCCCTGTCATGCCTGGCACCTACTCCGGGACCATCGTCCCGCTGATCACCCCCCTCGACGAGAACGGCACCGTCGACGAGCAGAGCGTCGCCCGCCTCATCGGCCACATCCGCACCGAGGTCACCGCGCTCATGCCGGCCCTGACCTCCGGCGAGGGCTGGAAGCTCGACGCGCGGCAGTGGCAGGACGTGGTCACGTACACCGTGAAGCACGCCGACGGCCTGCCCGTCCTCGCCGGGATCCAGCTCCCGGACACCGACTCGGTGATCGACCGGGCCCGCACGGCCGTCGCGCTCGGCGCCGACGCCGTCGTCGTCACCACGCCGTTCGGCGCGGACGTGACGCAGGACCGGATCGTCGAGCACTACCGGGCCATCCGCGCCGCCGTCGACATCCCGATCTTCCTCTACAACGAGGAGGCGCTGTCGGGCAATCGGATCGAGTTCGACACGCTGCTGCGGATCTGCGAGATCCCCGGGATCGTCGGCATCAAGGAGTCCAGCGGCGACGCCGCGTTCACCCGGAGGATGGCCGAGGCGAAGACCGGTATACCGGTCTTCGAGGGCTGGGAGAACCTCCTCGTCGACGCCCGCGGCATCGACGGCTTCATCGGCCCGCTGGCCAACATCGAACCCGCGCTCTGCAACCGGATGCTCGTCGACCCGACGCCCGAACGGCAGGCGGAGATCAACACCGTGTGCGAGCAGTACGGCGTCTTCCTCGACGACTGGTACCGCTGGGTGAAGAAGGAGCTGCACAGCCGAGGCGTGATCAGCTCCCCCACCACGCACGAGGAGGTCAAGGCGGCATGAGCGCCTCGCCCTCAGCCTCCTCCGACTTCGCACCCGCTTCCACCGGCGCCCCGGTCGTCGCGCACTCCGTCACGGCCCCCGCCGCGACCGCCCAGCGCGACCTGCACGCCTTCTACCGGCGGGTCCCCAACCTCGGCGACTACGGATCGATGGCCGCGATCGAGGAGCGGTGGATCCTGCCGGCGGCCCGCGCATACGAGGCCTCGGCGCCCCGGTTCGCGAACACCGGCGAACTGCTCGGGACGCTCACGGAGTTCCTCGCCGAGGAGGAGGCGGATCTCCCGGAGAGCGCGACCTTCCTCGCCGAGCACGCGACGCTGGAACAGTTCAAGACCGTGGTGGCGCAGTTCGCCCTCGACGGGCTCACCGAGTCCGAGTCGCTGCTCCCGGTCGTCCCCCGGCTGCCGTACCGCTCGGGCATGGCGGTCTTCCGGGTCCTCATCGACGAACTCGGCTGCGGCAACGACGAGAAGGCCCACTCCCAGCTCTACCGGGACCTGCTCACCGAGCTCGGCATGAGCACCCGGCTCGACGACTACCTCGACGGTACGAGCGCCGAGTGCTACGCCTACGTCAACATGTTCCACTGGCTGGCGAGCCGGGCGCCCTCGCCCCAGTACTTCCTGGGCGCGTACGCCTACTTCGAGACCAGCGTGCTCTACGCGTTCCAGAGCTTCGCCCGGGCGGCCCGGCGGCTCGGCATCGCCCGCGACGCCTACTACACCGAGCACCTCTACATCGACACGTACCACAGCAGTCACATGAAGACGGCGATCCGGGCGCTCGACGAGCCGGACCTCGCGAAGATCTGGGCGGGCGTGCGGCTGGCCTCGGACATCGTCGGCACGGCCACCGAGGCGGCCGTCGCGCGGGCACGGGAGACCGTCGGATGACGGCCGTGCCCGCCGGGCGCCGGCGCGCGGCCGACGAGCCCGTCGTCCGGCAGGTGACCGAGGAACTGGTCCTGGTCGAGGCCGGCGGCCGCAAGGTGCTCGCGGCCGCCGTCTGCCCCCACCGCGGGGGCCGGCTCAAGTACGGCAGGGTCGACGGGGACAGGCTGCGCATCACCTGCCCCCTGCACCACACGACCTTCGATCTGACGAGCGGCGAGCGGACCTCGGGCGCCGCCTGCGCCGCCCTCCGGGTCGTCGACGTCCTGCCCGACACCCAGGACGTCGTTCCCGGCCGCGACGACACCCCCGACCGGGGCGTCGTCACCGGGCCCGACGCCCTCCCCGGGGGCGCCCCGTGACCACCACACCGACCGGGGCGGCGTCCTACGTGACGCCGCCCCGTGCGGCGGTCGGGCACGACGGCATCGCGCCCGTGCCCGAGGCCGAACGCACCTCGTCCCCGGCCGACTTCGGCTGGATCTGGCCGTCCGCACAGTTCTCGTTCGGCACCGTCGTGCTCGGCGCGCTGCCCGTGGTCTTCGGCCTCGGCTGGTGGGCCTCGGCGAGCGCGATCGCCGTGGGCGTCGCCGTCGGTTCACTGCTGCTCGCGCCCCTCGCCCGCTTCGGCGTCCGTACCGGCGCCAACGACCCCATGGCGAGCGGGGCGCACTTCGGCGTGCGCGGCCGGATCGTCGGCAACACCATCACGGTGGTGACGGCGCTCGGCTTCTTCGCGATCGCCGTCTGGACGGGCGGCACCGCCGTCATGGTCGCGGGCCACCGGCTGCTGTCCACCCCGACGGGCCCGGGCGCGCTGACGGTCGCGATGGCCGTGACGGCGGCGGCGGTCGCGCTGGTCGCCGTGCGCGGCCACGAGACGCTCGTCCGTACGTACCGGGTGACCGCGGTCACCGGCGGGGCGGTCCTGCTCGGCACCGTGCTGGTCCTGGCCCCGCGCTTCGACGCCGGATACGCCGGCTACACGGCGCACTCCGGCGGGTCGCTCGCCCTCGGCAGCGTCCTGCACACCTGGCTGCTCGCGGCCACCGCCTCGGCGACCATGCCGCTGTCGTACGCGACCTTCCAGGGCGACTACACCCGCTTCATGCCCGCCGGCACGCCCACCGGGCGGGTCGTCCGGGCGAGCGGGATCTCCATGTTCCTCAGCAGCCTCGCGGCGCTGCTCACCGGCGCGTACGTGACGACCCTCTTCCCCGTCCCCGACGAGCCGTGGCTCCAGGGCCTGACGGACGCGGTCCCCGGCTGGTTCGCGGTGGCGGTCGTCGTCTTCGGCTTCGCGGGCACCCTGCCGCAGGCGGGACTCTGTCTGTACGCGGCCGGGCTCTCCGCCAACTCGGTGTTCTGGCGGGCCTCGCGGGCCACCGTCACCGCCGCCGTCGCCCTCCTCGCCATGGCCGTGCTCTACGTGGGGGCCGTGGTGTACGACGCGATGGACGCGATGTCGGCGTTCGTGACGCTGCTGCTCACGGTCGTCGCGCCCTGGGCGGCGGTGCTCTCCGTCGGCTACGTGCTCCACCGCGGCCGGTACGACGCGGAGGCGCTGCGCACCTTCACCACCGGCGGCGGCGGGCGCTACTGGTACGTGCACGGGATCAACCCGCGGGCCGCCGCGGCCTTCGCCGCCGGTTCGGCCGTCGGGATCCTGTGGGTCAACAACCCGCTGTACACCGGTCCGTTGACGGGACTGACGAGCGGGGTCGACCTGAGCCTGCCGGCCTCCTTCACGGTCGCCGCCGTGCTGTACGGGGTGCTGTGCCGGGTGTGGCCGGAGCCCCTGCTGCCGCCCTTCCCCGACCCGGGAAGGGCCACCGCCCCCACCCGAGGAGACTCATGACCACGCTCCGGCTCACGGTCCGCTCGGCCGTCCGCGAGGCCGAGGGCGTCCTCGGGCTGCTGCTCGCCGACCCCGCGGGCGCGGCGCTGCCGCCGTGGGAGCCCGGCGCGCACCTGGAGGTGACGCTGCCGTCCGGTGCGGTCCGGCACTACTCACTGTGCGGCGACCCGGCGGACCGGAGCACGTACCGGCTCGGGGTGCTGCGCGAGCCCGCCGGGCGGGGCGGCTCCGAGGAGGTCCACACGTCGGTCGGCGAGGGCACGGTCCTCGGGGTCCGGGGCCCGTTCAACCGCTTCCCGCTCGTGACCGCCGAGCGGCATCTGTTCATCGCCGGCGGCATCGGCATCACCCCGCTGCTGCCGATGGTCCGCTCGCTGCCGCCCGGGTCGTGGTCCCTGCTGTACGGGGGCCGGAGCCTCGCGGCGATGGCGTACCGCGACGAGCTCGCCGCGCTCCCGGGGGTCACGCTCGTCCCGCAGGACACGGCGGGACTGCCCGACCTGGACGCCGCCCTCGCCGGGCTGCCCGACTCGACGGCCGTCTACTGCTGCGGCCCGGAAGGGCTCCTCAGGGCGGTCGAGGAACGGTGGCCGGGGCCGCTCCACACGGAGCGGTTCGGCGCGCCGCCCGCCGGGCAGGAGCCGTCCGGCGGTGCGGAGGGCTTCGACGGCTTCGACGTCGAGCTGCGCCGGAGCGGGCGGACCCTGCGGGTCGAGCCCGGCCGGACGCTGCTCGACGCCGTGCGCGAGGTGCTGCCGGGTGTCGCGTACTCCTGCGAGGAGGGCTGGTGCGGCACCTGCGAGACGAAGGTCCTCGCGGGCACGCCGGAACACCACGACTCGGTCCTGGGCGAGGAGGAGAAGGCCTCGGGAACGACGATGATGATCTGCGTGGGCCGCTCGCGCGGCGCGCGCCTCACCCTGGATCTGTGACGGACGCGGCCCGCACCGCCGCCGTCGTCGGGCGGTGCGGGCCGGGATGTCAGGGGAAGATCACCAGGGCGCGGCCGCCCTTGCCCGCGAGCATGTTGTCGAAGGCCGCAGGGATGCCGTCCAGGGTGATCCGCTCGGTGACGAGGGCGCCGAGGTCGAACCGGCCCGCCCTGATGTGCTCGGCGAGGACCGGCAGGTCCTCGGCCGGGTTCGAGTTGCCGTAGACGCAGCCGCTCAGGGTGCGGCCCCAGTGGAAGAGCTCCAGGGCGTGGAAGGTGACCTGCTGGTCCTTGCCGCCGATGCCGACGACCGTGGTGCGGCCGCCGCGGCGCGTGGAGTCCCAGGCGGTCCGGATGGTGACGGCGCGGCCGACGCACTCGACGGCCACGTCGACGCCCTGGCCGCCCGTCAGCTTCCGGATGTCCTTCGCGGTGGTCTCGGAGGCGACGACGTACTCGGTGGCGCCGGCCGCCCTCGCCAGGGCCTCCTTCTCCGGGGAGACGTCGACCGCGACGATCGTGGACGCGCCCGCGATCCGGGCGGCCTGGAGCGTGGCGAGGCCGACCCCGCCGACGCCGAACACCGCGACGGTCTCGCCCTCCCTGACCCGCGCGGAGTGGTGGACCGCGCCCCAGCCGGTGAGGACGGCGCAGCCGAGCAGGGCGGCGTCGGTGAGCGGAACGCCGTCGGGGACGGGCAGGACGCAGTTCGCGGCGACCACCGTCTCCTCGGCGAAGGCGGCGACGTTGAGTCCGGGGTGGAGCTCGGTGCCGTCCTCGGTGCGGGCGTGGATGTTCGCGGCGCCGTTGAGGGCGTTCGCGCAGAGCCAGACCTCGCCGAGCGAGCAGGGGTGGCAGCTGCCGCAGGACGGCGCCCAGTTGAGGACGACGCCGTCGCCGGGGGCGACGTGGGTGACGCCCTCGCCGACCGAGACGACGGTGCCGGCGCCCTCGTGGCCGAGGACGGCCGGGACCGGTACGCGCATGGTGCCGTTGGAGAGGGACAGGTCGGAGTGGCAGACCCCGGCGGCGGCGAGCCGGACCCGGACCTGGCCGGGGCCGGGCTCGGGGAGTTCGATGCCGGTGATCTCCAGGGGAGAGCCGACGGCGGGCAGGACGGCGGCGCGGATCACGCTCACGTGCGGTGCTCCTCGGGACTCGGAACTGTCATGGCTGTCAGGGCTGTCAGGGCTGTCAGGGCTGTCAGGGCTGTCAGCTGTCAGAACTGGAGGGACTTCGTCTGGAGGTACTCGGCGAGGCCGTGCGCGCCGAGCTCCCGGCCGACGCCGGACTGCTTCCAGCCGCCGAAGGGGGCGAGCGGGTTGAACCGGCCGCCGTTGATGTCGACCTGGCCGGTCTCCATGCGGCGCGCGAAGGCGACGGCCTCCTCGGGCTCGCCCCAGACGGCTCCGGCGAGGCCGTACTCGGTGCCGTTGGCGATGGCCAGGGCGTCGGCCTCGTCCTCGTACCGGATGATCGAGACGACCGGGCCGAAGATCTCCTCCCGGGCGATGGTCATGTCGGGAGTGACGTCCGCGAAGACGGTCGGGGAGACGTAGTAGCCGGTCTCGCGCGGGGCCTCGGGGCCGCCGGCGACGAGCCGGGCGCCCTCCTCGACGCCCTTCTCGATGTAGCCGCGGACGCGCTGCCGCTGCTTGGCGTTGACGAGGGGGCCGACGCGCTCGCCGGGGACGTACTTGGCGACGGCCTCGGCGGCGAGCGCCACCGCCTCCTCGTACCGCTCGGCGGGGACGAGCATCCGGGTCCAGGCGCTGCACGTCTGGCCGGAGTTGGACATGACGTTGGCGATGCCGACGGCGACGGCCTTGGGGAGGTCGGCGCTCGGCAGGATCACGTTGGCGGACTTGCCGCCGAGTTCGAGGGCGACGCGCTTGACGGCGCCGCCCGCGAGGGCGCCGATGCGGCGGCCGACGGCGGTGGAGCCGGTGAAGGAGACGAGGTCCACGTCCGGGTGTTCGGCGAGGGCCTGCCCGGCGACCGGGCCGAGGCCGGTGACCAGGTTGAAGACGCCGGCGGGCAGGCCCGCCTCGTGCACGGCCTCGGCGAAGAGCTGGGCGGTGAGCGGGGTGTCCTCGGCGGGCTTGAGGACGGTCGTGCAGCCGGCGGCGAGCGCGGGGGCGACCTTGGCGACGATCTGGTGGAGCGGGTAGTTCCAGGGGGTGATCGCGGCGACGACGCCGACCGGCTCGGCGTAGACGGTGGAGTTGCCGACCTTCTCCTCGAAGGGGTGGGTGGCGGCCAGCTCGGCGTACGTGCCGGCGACCGCGATCGGCAGGCCCGCGTGGACGGCGGCGGCGAGCTGCGGCGGGGCGCCGAGCTCGGCGGTGACGGTGGCGGCGATCTCCTCCGCGCGGGCGGCGAGCGCGTCGCGCAGGGCCGTGATGCGGGCGGCGCGCTCGGCGGGCGGGGTGGCGGCCCAGCCGGGGAGCGCGGCGCGGGCGGCGCGCACGGCGGCGTCGACGTCCTCGGCGGTGCCCGCCGGGACGTGGGCGATGACCTGCTCGTCCGCCGGGTTGATCACGGGGACGGTCTCCGTCGAGGAGGCGGGACGCCACTCCCCGCCGATGTACATCGCGTCGTGGGCCTTCATCCGCTGTCTCCTCACGTTACCGACGGGTTCGCCGCTCCGACCCAAACTAGCGCTGTTAGTTTTCCGGCGCCAGGGTCTCCCGGAGTGCCCCCGGTCTCAGTACCGGACGGAACCGATCGTGCCGCCCCGGCGCGAGCCCTGTCCACGGACACCCCGCACAGCCGTACGCGCCCGGATCTGGCGGAAGCCTCCTTGCGCCCCGGCGGCGGCCCCGGCCCCCGCGTCCCCACCACGTGTCCCGGCCCCCGCATCCCCACCACGTGTACCGGCCCCCGTGTCCCCGCCACGTGTCCCGGCCCCCGCGTCCCCACCACGTGTCCCCGGCCCCCGCGCCCCGGCGGCCGGTAATTCCCCAGTAACGGCCCGGACCTAGCGTCCCCGACCGAGCCCGCCCCGCCTCCCCCAGGGCCTTCCCCCAGGTCCGTACGGGGTGGCGGGGCGTCGGCTTCCCCCGTACCAGCGTTGGAGGAGCCACCCACATGCACCTGCCCCGCTCGCCGATCCGGCGCGGAACCACCGTCTGGGCCACGGCCGCCGCCACCCTCACGGCTCTGCTCGTGGCCCCCGCCGTGGCCGCGGCGCCGTCCACGGCCGCCGCGCCCTCCCCCAAGGCCGCCACGGCCACCGTCGACCCCGGCGTCACCGCCGCCGTCGACGCCGGTGGCGAGGCGACCTTCTTCGTCGTCCTCGCCGACCGCGCCGACCTCTCCCGGGCCCGCTCGCAGCGCGGCCACGAGAAGAAGGCCCGGACCACCTTCGACGCCCTGCGCACCGAGGCCGCCCGCAGCCAGCTCTCCCTGACGCGCTTCCTCGACCGGTCCAAGGTCGGCTACGAGGCGTTCTGGATCGCCAACGCCGTCAAGGTCACCGGCGACAAGGCCCTCGTGCGGAAGCTGGCCGCCCGCCCCGACGTGGCCTCCCTCCGCCAGGAGCGGCACTACGCCCTCGACACGGTCGAGCAGTCCTCCATGACGGTCGGGCAGTCCGCGGCGACCGCCGCGCGGTCCTCCGCGACCGCGGAGGAAGCGGTGACCCCCGAGTGGGGCGTCAAGGACATCGGCGCCGACCAGGTCTGGTCCCGGTACGACAACCGCGGCGAGGGCATCGTCGTCGCGAACGTCGACTCGGGCGTGCAGTACGACCACCCGGCCCTGAAGGGCAACTACCGGGGCAACCTCGGCGACGGCACCTTCAGCCACGACTACAACTGGTACGACCCGACCGGTCAGTGCGCCGGCGGCACGCCCTGTGACAACAACGGCCACGGCACCCACACCATGGGCACGATCGCCGGCGCGGGCGGCGTCGGTGTCGCCCCCGGCACCACGTGGATCGCCGCCAAGGGCTGCGAGGCGCGCAGCTGCTCCGACTCGTCGCTGCTGAAGTCGGGCCAGTGGATCCTGGCGCCGACCGACCACAACGGCGAGAACCCGCGCCCCGACCTCGCCCCCGACATCGTCAACAACTCCTGGGGCGGCGGGAACACCACCTTCTACCAGGACATCATCGAGTCCTGGAACGCCGCGGGCATCTTCGAGGCCTTCGCTGCGGGCAACGCCGGCAACGGCACGAGCTGCTCCACCACCGAGGCTCCGGGCGCCCAGGCCCCGGCCTACGGCGTCGGCGCCTACGACGTGAACGGCAGGATCGCCTCGTTCTCCGGCTTCGGCCCGTCGCTCGTCGACGGATCGATGAAGCCGAACATCTCCGCCCCGGGCGTCGACGTCCGCTCCGCCTGGCCGGGCAACGCCTACCGCGCCATCTCCGGTACGTCGATGGCCACCCCGCACGTCGCCGGCGCCGTCGCCCTCCTCTGGTCCTCGGCCCCCTCCCTCATCGGGGACATCGACGGCACCCGCGCGGCTCTGAGCGGCTCCGCCCGCGACGTCGACGACACCCACTGCGGCGGCACCGCCGCCGCCAACAACGTCTGGGGCGAGGGCAAGCTCGACATCCTCGCCGCCGTGGACCGCGCGCCGCACTCCGCGGCCACCGTCACCGGCACGGTCACCGACCGGGCCACCGGCTCCCCGCTCGCCGGAGTCACCGTCACCGCCACCGCGGGCGAGGCCCGCCGCTCGGTGACCACGGACGCCTCCGGCGCCTACCGGCTGACGCTGGCGGCCGGCACGTACTCCCTCACGGTCGGCGGCTACGGCTACCGGGACCTCGTCGAGGACGCGCTCACCGTCACCACCGGCCAGTCCCTCGCCCACGACCTGGGCCTGGACGCCGTCCCCGCGCACGCCGTCACCGGCACCGTCCTGGACGTCACCGGAAAGCCCCTGAAGGGCGCCACCGTCCGCTTCACTGACGCCCCGCTCACCCCCGTCGTCACCGACGCCGCCGGCGCCTTCCGCTTCCCGGCCGTCGCCGAGGGTTCGTTCACCCTCACCGCCGCCCCGGCCGCGCCCGTCCTCTGCAACGGCACCTACAGCGCCGCGCTCGCCGTGGACGCCGCCGAGACCGTGACGGCCGCCCTGCCTGCCCGTACCGACGCCGCGGGCAACGGCTGCCTCCCCACCGCGTACTCCTGGATCGGCGGCAGCTCCAAGGTCGCGCTGTCCGGCGACGAGAACGCGAAGACGATCTCCCTGCCGTTCCCCGTCTCGTTCTACGGCGTGCCGTACGGCCAGGCGAGCGTCACCACGAACGGCCTGGTGAACTTCCTGGCGCCGCGGCTCGGCGACTACAAGAACACCGCCCTACCGTCCCCCGGCCAGCCCAACGGCATCCTCGCCGCCTTCTGGGACGACCTGACCCTGGACTCCAAGTCGGCCGTGAAGACCGCCGTGAGCGGCACCGCCGGTCAGCGCCGGTTCGCGATCGTCTGGGAGAACGCGGCCTTCGCCGCCGACACCGCCAAGCGCGTCACCTTCGAGGCCGTCTTCGAGGAGGCGACCGGCGCGGTCGTCCTCCAGTACCAGTCGATCGGCGCGAACGCCCTGGAGACCGGTGGCGGCGCGACCGTCGGCATCGAGAACCAGGCCGGCACGGACGCCCTGCAGTACTCCTTCGACCAGTCGGTCCTCGCGGACCGTTCGGCCATCCGTATCTTCCCGAAGGCGGCGTGATGACCCACCGTTCCCGGCGCGGCGTGCGCCTCGCCTCCGCCCTCGTCGCGGCCGGCCTCGCGCTCACCGCACTGCCCGCCACCACCGCGTACGCCGACGACGAGCCCCTCGGCCGGGTCCTCACCGACGCCCAGGCCGACGCCCTGGAGCGGCGTGCCGAACCGGCCGCGCCCCTCGACGTCACCCCGCAGGACCCGACACGGACCAAGCTCCAGGGCACCTCCGACACCGCCGACACCACCGACACCACGGCCGGTGGCCTGGCCGTCACCAAGACCTCCGGTCTGGAGACGTACCAGGGGCAGGCCGACACCGCCCAGCTCGGCGGCGGGCGCGGCGACTTCCTCGCCGTGCACAGCCTCGGCACCGTCACCCGGCTCGCCGAGGACGGCCGCACGGTCTGGAAGCGGGACAACGCCTCGCTGTACGCGGACTGGCAGGTCACGAACATCCGTCCGTGGCAGACCGAGCCGTACCCGGCCCGGATCACCACCGGCTACCACGCCAACAGCCCGTTCGCCGACAGCTCCGACCGGGGCTGGACGCAGGGCGACCTGACCGGCGACGGGGTCGCGGACGTCGTCTTCACGGCCGACGTCGGCACCAGCCCGTACCGTCCGTTCACCTCCCCCGGCTCCACACTGACCACCGGCACCTTCGTCACCGTCCTCGACGGCGCCACGGGCCGCACGCTGTGGTCGAAGCTCTTCGCCGACGCCCAGCAGGTCACGCTCGTCGGCGACACCTTGCTCGTCGGCGACCAGCCGTCGACGAGCCTCAACTCCCCGAAGGACGCCACCGCCGCACTGCGGGCCTTCCGCTTCGCGTACGACGGCACGAAGCTCACGCCGTCGGCGACCTGGACGTACGAGACGGGGCAGCGCAACGGCCGGTGGGGGTCCACCCTCCCGCTCGGCGACGGGCGCGTCGCCGTGTCCTGGTACGTGAAGAAGACCGCCACGGACCCCGCCGCGGGCCACACCCTGGTCCTCGACACGGCCGACGGCTCGGTCACGTGGCAGACGGACAACGACCTCTACTCCCGCCAGCTGGCCTACGACGCGGCACGGAAGCGGCTGGTCGCGCTGGAGCAGGCCGACCTCCGGGACGGCGTCCGGTACGAACTGGCCGCCTACGACCCGGCCGACGGGACCCGCACCACCCTCGACACCCGGGTCAACGCCCTCGGCGTCGGGCTGCGGGTCGGCCAGCTGCGCGGCGACTCCGCCCCCGAGTACGCGATCAGCGAGTCGACGCTCGACGAGTACCTCTACGTCAACACCGCCACCGTGCGCGCCGTGGACGGCGGCGACGCCGCCGAGCTGTGGTCCCACACCGTCAAGCGCGCCGAGGACAACTTCAAGGACGGCGACTCCGCGCTCGGCCTGCGGATCGCCGACGGGAAGGTGCTCGCCTCGTACATCTCCACCGAGGGCGTGGAGACCGCCGCCAACCCGGGCGGCGGCCGCTTCGGCATCCTCACCGCGCTGAACGGCCGGGACGGGGAGGTCCGCTGGCAGCACACGGGCGCCACCGCCTCGCCGATCTACGCCCAGCCGTACCGCGAGGACGACGAGTGGCGCGTGCGGACCGTGGACACCGAGCAGAACATCCGCTCGTACCGGCTCGACAGCGGCCGGCAGGCCGCGATCACCCCGCTCCAGGGCGACCTGAGCACGGGCCTCGCCGCCGACGTCAACGGCGACGGGCGCGAGGACGTGATCGTCGGCGGCCAGTCCCACGGGCTGTGGGCCTACGACGGGCCCTCGCTGGTCTCCGGGAAGCCGCGGGTGCTGTGGCAGGCCACGCTGCCCGGCTCCGTGCAGGGTGAGATCCGGATCGGCGACACCGACGGCGACGGCCGGCGCGACGACCTCGTCGTCGCGGCCGACTCGGCGGCGGTCGTCGTGGATGCCCGTAGCGGCCGGGTCCGCGAGACCATCGACGGGAAGGGCCAGTTCGTCCGCTCCGTCACCGTGGCGGACCTGGACCGGGACGGCGACGAGGAGATCCTCGTGCCGACCGACGCGATCCGCGCCTACAGCGGCGGCGGGCGCGCCCTCTGGACGTACGCGCCCGCACCCGGCCTGGCCTTCTCCGACCTCGCCGTCGCCGAGGGCAAGGTCCTCGGCTCGTACCAGACGCGCGGGGTGAACGACGGGACGGCCGTCGTCGGCGGCACGGCCCTGGACGCCCGTACCGGCAAGGCTCTCTGGTCGGCGGACCCGACCTGGACCGGCGACGCCGACACCACGGTCTACGCGGCGCAGCTCTTCCACGGCGTGTACGCCTCGCCCGGCATCCCGTACGCGGACGGCCACGCGGTCGTCTACTCGTGGATCGTGAAGGAGGGCACCGACTGGAGCACGTACGTCGAGTTCCGCGACCTCCGTACCGGCAAGGTCGTGCACACCGCGGCCGGCGGCGGCGCCTGGACGCTCGGCAACTGGTTCACCGGCGACGAGGGCCTGATCCTCGCCGGAACGGCCTCCCTGCGCACCTTCGCCAAGGGCGGCGAGGAGCACGAGATCTACACGCTGCCCACGCTGCACAACGCGCGCTTCGGCACGGGTCCGGGCGGACGCCGGCTGATCTTCGGCGGCACCGAGGGCGGGGCCTACCTGTGGGACCCGTCGGTGCTCACCGCTGACGACAACTACCCGAACCACCTTGCCAAGCTGAACGGCTACGCGACCCAGAACCTGGTCGTCGCGGACCTCGACGGCGACGGCGTGGACGAGGTCGTCGGCCTCGGCAAGGACGACACGGGCTACGACCGCACGATCGAGCTGTCCGGCGGGCGCTACCTGCTCCAGGACAGCGCGATCCACGGCATGGTGACGGGCAGGCTGACCGCCCAGTAACCCGCCACGGATCACGGACCCCCGCCCGCGCCACCGGGCGGGGGTCTCCGGCCTTCTCCGGACCACGCCATTCCGGTGCACGGGGCACCCATTACAGTGGGCGCCCTCATGAGCGCAGACATACCAGCGGGCGCACCTCCGGTGCTTCGAGTGCGCCTCTTCGGCGGGTTCCGGGTCGACCGGGACGGCGGGCCGCCGCTCTCCGAGCGGTGGCCCCGGCCGAGCGCGCGCACGCTGGTGAAACTGCTCGCGGTCTGCCCCGGGCACAGCCTCCACCGCGAGCAGGCGATGGAGATCTGCTGGCCGGACGCGGATCCGCAGGCCGCGCTGGGCAGTCTGCGGGTGGCGCTGCACGCGGCCCGCCGGGCGATCGAACCCGAGCTGGCTCCCCGGTCCGTCTCCTCCTATCTGACCGGCGAGGGCTCCTTGCTGCGGCTCGATCCGCGGACGGTACGGATCGACGCCGACGAGGCCGAGGCCTTGGCGAAGGCGGCGCTCGCGCACGGCGGGCGCGCCGAACTCGCCGCCGCGCTGGCGGCGTTCACGGGCGAGCTGCTGCCCGAGGACCGATACGCGCCCTGGGCCGAGACCCGCCGCGAGCGGCTGTCCGCGCTGCGGGAGCGCGCCCTGCTCGCCCTCGCCGCCGCCCACCTGGCCGCGGGCGCCCCCGAGGAGGCGGTCCCCGCGGCCGAGCAGGTCCTCGCGGCGGCCCCGGCGGAGGAGGAGGCGCACCGGGTCCTGATCGAGGCGTACGTGCGGCAGGGGCTGCGGCGCCGCGCGGTGGCCCAGTACCACTTGTGCCGGGAGGCGCTGGACGCGGAGTTCGGCGTGCGCCCGGGCCCGGAGACCGAGCGGCTGCACCGGGCGGCGCTCGCCGCCCCCGTGCCGGCCCCCCGCTCGGTGGGGCCCGCGCTCCCGGCCGTGGTGCGACAGCCGCCCACTGCTCCCCTGCGCGGCCGGGACGACCTGCTCGCCCGGCTGCTCGCCGCCGGTTCCCCGCCCGTGCTCGTGCTCACCGGGGAGGCGGGGCTCGGCAAGACGCGGCTGGCCGGGGAGGCGGCCCGGCGGGCGGCCGCCGGGGGGACGGCCGTGCTGTGGGGTGCGGGCCACGACGCGGAGGGGCACACGCCGTACGGCCCGTTCGCCGAGGCCCTGGACGGCTGGCTGGCGGACCGGCCGACCGCGGAGCGGGCCAGGACGGGCGCGGAGTATCCCGAACTGGCGGCGCTCCTGCCGTCCTTGGGGCGGGTGCGTCCGGAGAGCGGGCGCAGTCCCGAGGAGGAGCGGGACCGGCTGTTCCGGGCGACGGCGGGGCTGCTCGGCGAACTGGCGGCCGAGCGGCCCGTGATGGTGGTGCTGGACGACCTCCACGCGGGGGACGCGGGCTCGTTCCAGCTCCTCAGCCATCTTGCCCGCCGGGCCCGCGAGGTGGGAAGTACCTGGCGATTTCTCGCCATTGTCCGTCCTGAGGAACTTCCGGCGTCCGACCCTCGCCGCCAGGTCCTGGACCTGCTGCTGCGCCAGTCCCTCGCCGCCGCGGTCGAGCTGCCCCGGCTGTCCCGCGAGGCGTGTCTGGCGCTGACGGCGGACGCGCTGGGCGCCGACGGAGCCGTACCGGAACGGGTGTGGGAGCTGTCGCTCGGCAATCCGCTGTTCGCGCTCGAACTGGCCCGGGCCGTGCGGGACGGCGACGGACGGCCCCGTGCCCCGGAGGGCGTACGGCAGTTGGTGGCGGAGCGCCTGGGCCGGCTGGGTCCCGCGGCCCGCCGGGTGGTCGACGCGGTCGCGGTCGCCGGGCAGGACGCGGCCCTCACCGAGGTCCTCGACGTGGCCCGGCGCGGCGGCCATCCGCGGCTCTCGGCCGCCGAGGCCACGGAGGGCGTGGAGGCGGCCGTCGCCGCGTCGGTGGTCGAGGAGCGGCGGGTGGTCAGCGAGGGCCGGCCCGTGGCCGGGCTCGCCTTCCGGCATCCGCTGGTCCGGCTGACCTGCTACGAAGGGCTCTCGGCGGCCCGCCGCCGGCTCCTGCACTCGGCGTACGCGGAGGCGGTGCTGCGCCGCCGGCCCGATGCCGTGGACACCCTCGCCGCCCATCTGGCCCGGGCGGACGACCCGCGCGCCACCGGCTATCTCCGGCAGGCCGCCGAGCGGGCGGCGGCGCTCTACGCGAACGACACCGCCGACCGCTACTACGCCGAACTCACCGGCCGCCTCGACGCGCTCGCGGCCGAGTCGGCACGGGCACGGATCGACCGGAGCGCCGTGCTGCGCCGCATGGGCCGCTTCGACGAGGCGGCCCGGCTGCTCGGCGAGGCCCTGGAGGAGCTGGGGAGGCGCGGGGACGCGGACGGCCGGGTCCTGGCAGCGGCGCGGCTCGCGGAGCTGATGCCGAAGACCCGCGGGACGGAGGACGGTTTCCGGCTGCTCGACTCCTGCCCGCCCGGGCCCGGGACCCCGGCCGCCGCGGCGAGCGCCCACCATCTGGCGCGCGCGGTGCTGTGTTTCGTCGCGGGCCGGTACGAGGAGGGGGTGGCCGCCGCGCGGGCCGCGGAGGACGCGGCGCAGGCGGTGACGGGGCCGGAGCGACGCGGGCTGCTCGCCAGGGCGCTGGCCGCGCGGGCGACCTCGCTGGGCCTCGCGGGCCGCTTCGGCCAGGCGGGACCGGTCGCGGACCGGGCGCTTCCGCACGCGGAGGCGTTCGGCGATCCGCAGCTGCTGGCCTCGGTGCTCTCGGTGCTGCGCGAGACGGCGCGGCGGGCGGGGCGGCTGCGGGAGGCGATCGCGACGGGCCGCCGGGCGCTCGCGCTCGCGGAGCGCTCGGGCGATCCGACGGCGACGGTCTTCGAGCGGGCCAACCTGGCGGAGCTCCACCTCCTGGTGGAGGAGGTGGAGGAGGCCCGGGAGCTCGCCGAGACGGCGGTGCGGGACACGGAGTCGCACGCGGTGTGGTGCGCTCCGTACGCGCTGGTCGCGCTCGCCCGCGTCCACATGCGGGAGGCGACGCCCGGCGCGGGCGCGCTGCTCGACCCGGCCGAGCGGACGGCGGTGGCACAGGGCGACCATCAGGCCGCGTACGAGGTGCGGTCGGCGCGGGCCGAGCTGGCGGTGCGGGAGGGCCGGCCGGAGGAGGCGCTGCGGCTCCTCGCGGGGTACCGGGAGGCGGGCACGGCGCATCTGACGGCCTGGGCGCTGCTGGCGTGCGGGCGGGCCGCGGAGGCCGCGGAGGTGGCGGGCGCCGAGGTCGGGCGGGCGGAGCGGGCCGGTGAACGGCTCGCGGAGACCGAGGCCCGTACGACGCGGGCCGCCGCACTCGCGGCGCTGGGCCGGGAGCGGGAGGCGGCGGAGGGCTTCGGCCGTGCGGCGGCCCTGGCGGAGGAACTGCCGTACCCGGCGGGCGCACGCCGGCTGGCGGGAGCCCGCCGGAGCGGGGAGAGCGGCGGACGCTCGGAGGGTGATCGACCCTCGGAGAGTGGCGGACGCGGGTCGAACGACCGGCGCGGCTAGAGCGACGGGCGCGGCTGGGGCCCGTCGGTCGGAGCGTCAGATCGTGCGGTCGATGTCGGTGAGGTGGGCGAAGACGACGATGTTCGCCTCGTAGCCCGTACCGCGGTCGAATGCTCCGCCACAGGTGAGCAGCCGCAGTTCGGGCCGCCCCGTGGCGCCGTACACCTCCTTGTCGGGGAAATCGGCCTTGGGGTACGTCCGGACGCGGTCGACCGTGAAGACGGCGACCTTGCCGTCGGCGCGGGCGACCCGGATCGTGTTGCCGGGGCTGAGCGAGTCGAGGTTGAGGAAGACGGCGGGCCCGCTGCGGGTGTCGCGGTGGCCGACGACGACGGCGGTGCCGCGCTCGCCCGGGGTGGCGCCCTTCGCGTACCAGCCGACGACCCGGGGGTCGTCGACCGGCGGGGTGGCGAGTCGCCCCGCCCCGTCGAGGCCGAGTTCGATCACCGGGGCCTCGATGGTGATGGCCGGGACGGCGAGCACCGTGGGACGCGAGCGGGCGAGCGGCCGGGGCGCCGGTGCCGGCCGGGGCGGGGGCGTGGCCCTGGGGAGCGCCCGGGGCTTCGCCTTGTGGTCGAGGGCGGCCGGGGCGCCGGCCGCCTCTTCCGCCGCGGCCGGTCGCGCAGCGGGAGGTCCCGCGGCGGCCGGTCCTGCGGCGAGCGGCGGGTCGGCCGGTTCCCCGTCCCCGGCCCACCAGGCGACCCCGGTCACCAGGACGCACGTCACCGTGACCGTCCTGGTGAGCCGGAGCAGTCGCCTCCGCCTCCGCGTGAGGCGGGACCGGCGCGTGAGGCCGGACCTACGCGGCGCCATTGTCGCGGCGGCGCGAGCGACGGATCAGGACCAGTCCGGCCGTGCCGGCGAGGCCCGCCGCGACGGCCGCCCCGATGCCGAAGGTCGAGGAGTCCTCGGCGGCGATCGGCGCGCTGCCGCCGCCGCCCGCGCCGACCGGGCCGTGCGGGGGCTTGTGGTGCGGGGGCTTGCCGTGGCCGTCACCGCCGGGGCCTCCGCCCGGGCCGCCACCGGGGCCTCCGCCGGGGCCGCCGGTCCCGTTGGTGGCGGTCGGCGTGGGCGTCGGGTTGGTGACCACGCCGCAGTTGACCCGGAAGACCTTCGACTTCGCCGCGCCGTTCTGGCCCACCCACGTCCATTCGACCTTGTACATGCCGGACGACAGGCCGGTGATGTCGTCCGTGTGTCCGTCACCGTTGCTGTCGACGGCGATGCTGCCGTTCTTCAGCGACGGGTCCTGGTTGCCTGGCTGGCCGGGCTGCTCGTAGATGTTCCACTGGACGCTCTGCAGGCCGTCGAAGTTGAAGGCCGCGAAGCGGAAGGTGCATCCGACCAGAGGCTCGTTCTCCTGGCTGGTGTCGGGGGTGCCCTGTCGGTGGACCTTGACGTCACCGTTGTCGCCGGGCGCGGCGAAGGCCGCCGGGGCGCCGGCGAGGGTCACGCCGCCGAGCGCCAGGGTGGCGAGTGCCGCGCGGAGCAGAGTGCGGGTGGGGGGAGTCGTCATGAGGGAGGTCCTCCAGTCGTGAGTGAGCAGAGCGGACGCGCATTGCGATAATCCGACTATCTGTCACGACATGGACACAGAAGGTGACGACTCGACCGCACCGGCCTCCGTCTCCACCCGTCCGGCCCACGCCCCGGCGCCACACGGGAGGGGCCGGGCCGGGGCCGCCCGGCTCAGATGATCCCGAAGAGGATCCCCGCCGCCAGCACGACCAGCGAGGTCAGCGCGGCCCACTTCACCGTGAACCGGGTGTGGTCGCCGAACTCCACCTTCGCCATGCCGACGAGGACGTACACGGCGGGCACCAGCGGGCTGGACATGTGCAGGGCCTGGCCGACCAGCGACGCCCGGGCGATCTCCAGGGACGACACGCCGTGGGCCGCGCCGGCCTCCGCGAGGACGGGCAGCACACCGAAGTAGAAGCCGTCGTTCGACATGAAGTAGGTGAGCGGGAGGCTCAGGACGCCGGTGACCACGGCCATGTGCGGGCCCATGCCCTCGGGAATGGCGCCGACCAGCCAGTCGGCCATGTGCTTGACCATGCCGGTGCCGGTGAGCACGCCCGTGAAGACGGCGGCGGCGAAGACCATGCCCGAGACGTTGAGGACGTTGTCCGCGTGAGCGGCGATCCGGGCCCTCTGCTCGGCCATGTTCGGGTAGTTCACGGTGAGCGCGAGAGCGGCGCCGAGGAGGAACAGGACCGGGATCGGCAGCAGCTCCAGGATCATCGCGGCGAGCAGCACGACGGTCAGGCCGGCGTTGAACCAGTACAGCTTGGGGCGGAGGGTCGCGCGGTTCGGGTCGAGCCCCTGGAAACCGTCACCGTCGCCCGCGCCCGTACCCGCGTCCGCCTCGGCACCGGATCCGCCGACCTGCTTCTTCGGCGTGTCCGCCCCCGTACCCGCCCCGCCGCCCGCCGCGACCAGGACGGTCTCGGTCTCCGGCACCAGGGCCTCGTCGAGCGTGAGGTAGCCGATGCGCTTGCGCTCGCGGCGCCCGAGGACGTACGCCAGGGCGAAGACGAAGAGCAGGCCCACGCCGAGCGCGGGGATCATCGGGACGAAGATGTCGGCGGCGTCCAGCTTCAGCGCGGTCGCGGCGCGGGCCGTGGGACCGCCCCAGGGCAGGGTGTTCATCACGCCGTTGGCGGTGGCGGCGACACCCGTCATGACGACCAGGCTCATACCGAGCCGCTTGTAGAGCGGATACATCGCCGAGACGGTGATCATGAAGGTGGTGGAGCCGTCGCCGTCCAGGGAGACGATCGCGGCGAGCACCGCCGTACCCACGACGACGCGTACCGGGTCGGCCTTGCAGAAGCGCAGGATGCCCCGGACGATCGGGTCGAAGAGGCCGACGTCGATCATGACGCCGAAGTAGACGATCGCGAACATCAGCATCGCGGCGGTCGGCGCCAGCTTGCCGACCCCCTCGATGACGTAGTCGCCGAGCTGGGCCCCCTGCCCGACCGCGACGCAGAACAGCGCGGGGATCAATACGAGCGCCGCGATCGGCGACATCTTTTTCATCATGATCAGGACCAGGAAAGTCGCGATCATGGCGAAGCCGAGGACGGTCAGCATGGAGGACACCTCACGTTCACCGTTGAACTGCCGCCGAGCGGCGGTCCGGATGACGGTAGGTGCCCTCTTCTGCCGTTAACAAGATGTTGACGCGTGAGCAATACGAGCAAAACCCCAGGTCAGAGCCGAGTCGACGGCAGGAGTCATGGCTGGGGTCATGGCGGGGGGGCACGGCAGGAGTCACGGCGGGGGTCACGGCAGGGGTCACGGCAGGGGTGCCACCTGCACGGGGAAGCCGTTGAGGACGGCGGTGCCCGAGAGGGGGTCGATCCGGGAGCCGTCGAGGAGCTGGTTGACGTTGACGCCGGGGCGGGTGGCGGCCACGGAGAGCCGGGTGCCGGGCCGGTCGTGGCCCCACCCGTGCGGGAGGCTCACCACGCCCGGGCGCACCCCGTCGGTGATCTCCACCGGAGCCTCCAGGGAGCCGCCTTCCCCGGTGATCCGGGCGGGTGCGCCGTCGGTCAGTCGCAGTCGGGCCGCGTCCTCCGGATGCACCTGGAGGGTGCAGCGGTTGGAACCGCCGCCCAGGGCAGGGGTGTTGTGCAGCCAGCTGTTGTTCGAGCGCAGGTGCCTGCGCCCGACGAGCTGGAGGGTGCCCGGGGCCGGGACGGCGTGCAGCGCGGCGCGCAGGCGGGGCAGGTCGGCGGCGAGGGGCGCGGGGAGGAGTTCGATCCGGCCGCTGCGGGTCTTGAGCACCTGCTGGACACGCGGCTTGAGCGGGCCGAGGTCGATGCCGTGCGGCCGGTTCCGCAGCTCGTCGAGGGTGAGTCCGTACGGGCCGAGGCGCAGCATCAGGTCGAGGCGGCGCTCGGGTCCGGTGGCGCCGGTCAGCCGGTCCGCGAACTCCTTCGGATCCGCGCCGTACGCCGGGGAGTGCTCCTGGGTGACGGCCTTGGCGAGGGTGGTGTCGATCGCGAGCTCGTCGACGGCGGACGGCGGGGCGCCGTGCATGCCGGAGACGGCGAGGATCAGGCGGGCGTGGATCTCGCACTCGTCCATGGAGTCCGCTTCGAGGGGGATCGCCGCCGGGGTGTAGCGGGCCTGGTCGCGGACGGCGAAGGCGTTGAAGGCGAAGTCGAAGTGGGCGCTCCGGGAGGGCGGGGGCGGGGGCAGGACGACGTCGGCGTGGCGGGTGGTCTCGTTGAGGTACGGGTCGACGGCGACCATGAGGTCGAGGGAGTCGAGGGCCGCGTCGAGCCGGTTCCCGTCGGGGGCGGAGAGCACGGGATTGGCGGCGACGGTGATCACCGCCCGGATGCGTCCGTCCCCCGGGGTCTCGATCTCCTCGGCGAGCGCGACCAGCGGCAACTCCCCCTTGACCTCGGGGTGGTGCGAGACCCTGCTGTGCCGGCGGCCGAGGGCGAAGCCCTTGCCGGGGCCGGCCGGGCGCGGGGCGGGTGCGGTGGCGGAGAGCGGGAAGAGGGCGCCCCCGGGCCGGTCGAGGTTGCCGGTGAGGACGTTGAGGACGTCGACGAGCCAGTTGCCGAGGGTGCCGTACTCCACGGTGGAGCTGCCCATCCGCCCGTAGACGGCGGCGGAGGGCGCGGCGGCCAGTTCGCGGGCGAGGGTACGGATCGTGGCGGCGTCCACGTCGCAGGCGGGGGCGACGGCCTCGGGGCTGAACTCCCCCACCGCCGCTCGCACTTCCTCGACCCCTTCGACGTGGGCGGCGAGCGGGCCGAGGTCGGTGAGGCCCTCCTCGAAGAGGGTGTGGACGAGGGCGGCGAGGAGGAGCGCGTCGGCGCCGGGGCGGATGGCGACGTGGCGGTCGGCGAGGCGCGCGGTGCGGGTGCGCCGGGGATCGACGACGGTGAGGGTGCCGCCGCGGCGGCGGAGCGCCTTGAGCCTGCCGGGGAAGTCGGGGGCGGTGCACAGGCTTCCGTTGGAGTCGAGCGGGTTGGCGCCGAGGATCAGGAGGTGGTGGGTGCGGTCCAGGTCCGGGACGGGCACGGCGAAGGGGTCTCCGAACAGCAGCCCGCTGGAGACGTGCTTGGGCATCTGGTCGAGCGTGGACGCCGTGAAGAGGTTCCGCGTGCGCAGGGCGCCGATGAGCAGGGGCGGGTAGAGAGCGCCGGCGATCGTGTGCACATTGGGGTTGCCGAGGACGATACCCACGGAGTCCGGCCCGTACTCCTCGATCAGCGGGCGGATCCGGGCGGCGATGGTGTCGAACGCCTCCGCCCAGCTCGCCTCCTGAAGCCGGCCGTCCTTCCGGACGAGCGGGCGGCGGAGCCGGTCCGGGTCGGCGTCGACCTCGGGGAAGGCGGCGCCCTTGGGGCAGACGAACCCCTGGCTGAACACGTCCTCGCGGTCGCCGCGGGCTCCCGTGACCCGGGAGCCGTCGGGCGTCAGGGTCAGGGCCAGTCCGCAGGTCGCTTCGCAGAGGGGGCAGATGCGCAGGACGGTGGGCATGGCGTCTCCCTGGTGCGTCGGGTGGCGCCGAGCATACCGACCGGTTGGCACGTGCGGGAGGGGTGTGCGGGAGAGGCGTGCGGGAGCCTCGTGCGGAGGCTGCCCGCGGAGCCTCTAGGAGAGCGAGGGTGCCAGGTAGGCGTACAGGAGTTGGCGGGTCTCGTCGATCAGCGCCGGGTCGCCCTCGGGGTCCGTGCGGAAGGCGAGCCGGACGAGGGCGTCGGCGGTCTCGACGCCGACCAGGACCTTCCGGCGCAGGGCCTCGTCGGCGGCGCGGCCGAGGTGGACGGCGAGCAGCTCGCAGAGCCGCTCGGCGACGAGGTCGTTGGGGTGTCCGGCGGAGTCCTCCGCCCCCTCCCCCACCTCGTCCGCCCCCGACTCCTCCCCCGTCTCCCCCGTCTCGCCCGGCGCGCCGAAGTCGACGAGCGCGAAGCCCGGGACGGTCCGCTTCATGGCGATGAACTCGTCGAGGACCCCGTCGATGGCGCCGTACGCGTCGAGGACGGGCGTCGCGGCGAAGCGGGTGGAGATCCGCTCGGCGTACTGGTCGAGGTTGCGGTGGGCGAGGGCGGCGACCATCGCCCGCTTGTTGCCGAAGAAGCGGTAGACGGAGCCGATGGGGACGCCCGCGCGGGCGGCGACGGCGCGGGTGCTCAGCTGCTCGTAGCCGGTCTCGTCGAGGAGAACGGCGCAGGCGTCGAGGATCCGGGCGAGCCGCTCCGCGCTGCGCTGCTGGACGGGAGTGCGGCGGAGCGCGGGCGGGGGCTTGGGGCGGGTCTGGGGCACGGGGACCATGATGCCGCTCCGGTGGTTGTCAGGCGATGAGCAGGCCGATGCCTCCGAGGGTGTACGCGATCATCAGCAGGAACAGCGGCAGTTGGCCGGCGACGGCCCGGGCGGGCGGGAAGAGCCGGACGGACCGGTCGTGGGCGGCGACGACACCGAGGACGTGACCGGTGACGATCGCGGCGACCTGGAGGGTCGCGAGGCCGCCGGGGCCCAGTGGTGGGGCGGGCGAGAGGGCGTTGTCAGTGCCCGCTGCCATGATGACTGTGCGTGGTCCTTCGGTGACGAAGAGCGAGAAGTAGTGGGCGACGAGGTAGCCGAGGGCGATGGGCAGGAGTGAGTGGGCGAAGGAGGTGAGGGGTGTGGTGAGGGACCGGTCCATGAGGCGGAGGGCGCCCGCGCAGAGTCCGTAGAAGGCGGCGGCGAGGGCGACGACGGCGAGCAGGCCGAGCGTGGCGGTGACGGTGGGGCCGAGGGAGGAGGTCTGGAGGGTGGTGATCCAGCGGGGGTTGTCGGAGAGGCCGTCGTAGGCGGTGGAGCCGAGGAGGACGCAGACGGTGGCGACGAGACCGGGGGTCTGTGGGGTGGAGTCGAGGCCGTGGAAGGGGGAGCGCAGGACCAGGCGGCCGTCGGCGCGGCGGCCGAGGGGGGAGAGCCGGGCGAGGAGGGAGGAGTAGACCTCGAAGGGGTCGGCGTGGGCGAACCAGCGGTCGCCGTAGCGGGCGGCCCCGAGGAGCTGGACGCCCGCGTGGACGGCGAGGGCGATGAGGAGGGTGGTGGCGGAGGCGTTGTCGGGGGCGACGAGTTCGAGCCAGGTGAAGAGGAGGAGCCCCGCGGCGGCCGGGCGGATGCCGAGGGCGGCGGGCAGCGGGCGGGGGTTCCGTGGCGGGCGGAGGGAGTGGAGGGTGCGGAGCGGGTTGAGGAGGCGCCAGACGGGGCCGAGGAGGAGGGAGGCGGGGACGAGTCCGACCCAGAGGAGGACGTAGAGGGCGCCGGGCGCGGGGTTGCGGTCCGGGTCGTCGGGGCCGAGGAGGAGGTGGAGGAGGAACAGCAGGGCGACGGCGGCGCCCAGGAGCCGGAGGGTGGTACGGGTGGCCGGCGCGTCGGCCACCCGCTGGACGGATACGGGGAGGGGGCGCCCGGCCAGGTCTCCGCGGAAGCGGGAGGAGGACCAGAGCAGCCCGAGGGCGAGGAAGGAGACGAGGAGTGCGGTGAAGGCGCCGGCGTAGGCGTAGAAGGGCGAGAGGGGGAGGTCGTGCCGGGAGCCGACGCCGTGGGCCAGGGGGACGCCGGTCACCGGACGACGAGCTGGGTCAGGAGGAGTCCGGATTCGTGGGTCTCGACCTCGAAGAGGCCGGTGCGGTCCGCGGTGAGGGTGAGAGTGGCGGGGACGCCGGGAGAGAGGGGGAGTTCGCGGTCGTAGCCGTGCACGTGGAGGGTGTCGGCGCGGTCACCGGTGACCTGGAGGGTGAGGCGCTCGCCCTTCTTCAGCTCGATGCGGGAGGGGGGCGGCTGGACGGTCTTGCCGTTGATGGTGAGGCTGACGGTCCGGCCGGTCGCGGACGGCCGGGGGCTCGGCGGCGCGGTGGTGGCGGTGGCTGTGGCTGTGGCGGTGCCGGACGGCCGGGGGCTGGGCGGGGCCGAGGCGGCGGGGGCGCCGTCCAGGCGGACGGTGGCCTGGACGGGTGCGCCGGCGACGGCCCAGACCGTGTGGTCGTCCGCGTGGAGGCGGACGGTCAGGGTACGGACGCCGGGAGGTACGTACCCCCAGGCGCCGTACAGGCGGGCGGTCTCCTTGCCGTCGGCCAGGAGGCGGGCGTGGCCCCGGCCGAGGAGGGCGGCGCCGCCGGTGCTGTCCGGGGTGAAGCGGAACCTCTCCACCGTGAGGTGGACGTTCCAGCCGCCCTCGGTGTCGGGCCTGGCCTCGACGCGGACGGTGGGCGCGGTCGCCGCGGGGACCTCCCGCAGCCGGTGGCCGGATTCGTCGCGGGCCGGGAGCAGGGTGCCGCTGCTTCCGCCGGCCTGCTCATGGGTGGTGCCGGGCTTGTGATGGGTGGTGGCCCGGCCGCCGCAGCCCGCGAGGGACAGGGCGGCGGTCAGGACGAGCACCAGGGAGAGGAGGGGCGTCGCCGCCCCGCGGGGGTGCGTCACGCCGTTCCCTCCTCGCGGGGCCGCGGGTCGGCAGGGGCGGAGCCGGGGGTGGCGGCGGAGCCGGGGGTGGCGGGCGCGGCGGCGGAGGTGGGGACGGGCTCTGCCTCGTGCTCGGGCTCGGGGGTGGCCGGTCGCGGGGTGCGGGTGCCTGCCGCGATCACCGCCCAGAGGACCCAGATCACGCCGAGCAGCAGGCGGAACCAGGCGGGGCTGAGGGGGATGCCCGGGACCATCAGGACGGCCTTGTCGAAGGCGTCGAGCAGGGTGAGTGCGCCGAGGGCCACCGTGGTCCAGGCGAAGACGGGGCGGGTGGGCCGCAGGGCGAGGCCGATGACGGTCCACCAGACGCCGGTGAGGAGCAGCGCGAGGGCCGGGACGAAGGTCGGGGTGAGGGCGAGGGTGGAGCCGGCGACGTCCAGGGTCAGGCCCGCGAGGCCGACGAGGGTGGCCGCGCCGGCGAGCCGGTGGCCGCGCAGGCGGCGCCACCACAGGGCGGTGCCGGCCAGGGCGAGGACGAGGGCGCTGCCGAGGGCGAGCTGGGTCTCGACGCGCTGGATGCCCCGGGCGCCGTACCAGTCGCAGCCTGCCGGGAGGCGGCGCGCCTGGACGCTGTAGTCGGCGCAGACGAGGAGCTGGGCGAGCTTGACGGGCTCGCCGACGAGACGGTCGGTGTTCCCGGAGACGTCGCCGCGGCGTGCCCCGCAGCCGGGCAGGGCGCCGGGGCTGGAGGCGCCGACGTCGGTCTGCCAGCAGTTGCCGCTGCCCTGGCCGTCCCAGGAGACGTCGGTGCGGTTGGGGCGGGAGTTGCCGGCCTTGTCGACGCCGAGGTGGTTGTCGGCGTAGCGGTTGTGGTGGGAGGTGTCGGTCTGCTTGCCCCAGGCGGACTCGCCGCGGATGAAGGCGGGGACGGCGTTGAGGTAGAAGGCGGTGCGCTGGTGGCCGTACACCCAGTTGTTCTCGTAGAGGTTCCAGTTGCCGCCGGCGGTGATGATGCCGGTGCCGGGGGGCATGGAGATCTGGGGGCAGACGACGCCGCGTTCGTAGCCGCGGTCGACGGGCGGCTTGGCGCAGG
The DNA here is from genome assembly GCF_055581845.1 of Streptomyces sp. NPDC042346. Lineage (NCBI taxonomy): Bacteria > Bacillati > Actinomycetota > Actinomycetes > Kitasatosporales > Streptomycetaceae > Streptomyces > Streptomyces sp. NPDC042346. Next base: position 392,508 of record NZ_JBVJEH010000006.1, read on the forward strand.
TGCCGTCGGCGACGTACGGGTAGTAGTTCTCGTTGTTGTCGTGGATCAGGTTGCGTTCGAAGCGGGCGTGGTTCTGGGGAAGTCCGGGGTGGCCGGGGAAGGCGGAGTCCATGGAGGCGCCGCCCATGTTGTGGTCGAACTCGTTGTCGTGGACCCAGACCGAGTCTCCGGCGGTGCCGGAGTAGCCGACCATGTTGTGGTGGCTGCGGCAGCCGGTGATCTCGATGGAGTAGCGGGGTACGTCGTAGCCGCGGCCGTTGTTGATGTTCGAGGCCGAGCCGGGGTAGATGCCGGAGTCGCCGTTGCCGTACGACTCGCAGTTCTTGTAGAGGCCGTGGTCGGAGGCGAAGGTGAGGAAGCCGTACTCGTCGTTCCAGCGGGTGAGGACGTCGTCGATGACGAAGCCGTCGGCGGCGAGCACGTACAGGGAGTTGAAGGTCGTGCGCTGGGCGGTGAAGTTCCGGAAGTAGACGCCGTCGGACTGGTCGGCGCGGATGCCGTTGAGCTTCTGGTACTTGGCGTCGAAGACGACGTCGAGGCGGGAGGCGCCGGTGCCCTCGATCTGGAGGTTCTTCTTGCCGAGGATGGCGACCAGGTTCTGGTTGTGCGGGCACTGGCGCTGCTGCTCGTAGCTGAGGATCTGGTAGCCGAGCGAGGAGTTCGGGGCCTTGAGGGTGGCGCAGGCGCCGGTGGGTTTGGGCAGGGAGGGCTCCTCCTCGTAGAGGCCGGGGAGGACGGCGATCGTCATCCCGGGCCGGTCGACGGCGTCGACGGCCTCCTGGAGGTGGCGGTAGCCGTCGCGCGCGCAGCGGTCGAGGAGGGCGAGGTTGCGGGCCTTCACCGGGGCCGGGAAGCCGGATATCCGGCGGGCGAAGTCGGCGCGGTCGGTCTTGCAGACGAGGAGGTCGGGTTCGCCGGAGCGGGGCGTCGGCACGCTGCCGGAGCCGTCGGGGAAGGTGACGGGCCGCTCCTCGTGGGCCTGGGCCCCGGGCGCGGTGAGCAGGGCTCCGGCGAGGGCCGCGAGCACGACCGAGAGGGCGAGGACGAATCTTCGGGTCCAGGACATGCGCGTGAGAGTAGAGCATTGTTCATCTTTTCTGACCCCCTCGCGCGGTACCAATCCGGAACACCTCCGGCCACGCCCCCGTTGACGGAAGCGTCGCGGAATCCTACGGTCATGCATAGGATTCCCTTGTGGGCTCAGGACAGGAGCGGGCGATGACCACGGAGCAGGCCAGGAAGACGGCCGAGGCGCTCGAGTACAGCACCGGTTTCGGCAACGAGCACAGCTCGGAAGCGGTCCCCGGCGCACTGCCGCACGGCCGCAACTCGCCGCAGCGCGCACCCCTCGGCCTCTACGCCGAGCAGCTCTCCGGCAGCGCCTTCACCGAGCCGCGGGCGCACAACCGCCGCTCCTGGCTCTACCGGATCCGCCCCTCGGCCGCGCACCCGCCGTTCACCCGGATCGACGACGGCACGCTGCGCGGCGCCCCCTTCACCGAGACCGTGCCCGACCCCAACCGGCTGCGCTGGAACCCGCTGCCCGAGCCGGCCCCCGGCACCGACTGGCTCGCCGGCCTGTGGACCCTCGGCGGCAACGGCGACGCGACCCAGCGCACCGGCATGGCCGTGCACCTCTACCACGCGAACGCCTCCATGGAGCGGGTCTTCGGCGACGCCGACGGCGAGCTCCTGATCGTCCCCGAGCGCGGCGGTCTGCTGCTCCGTACGGAGCTGGGCCTGCTCGCCGCCCACCCCGGCGAGGTCGCGCTGATCCCCCGCGGCGTCCGTTTCCGCGTCGAGCTCCTCGACGAGACGGCCCGCGGCTACGTCTGCGAGAACTACGGGGCGCCCTTCCAGCTCCCCGACCTCGGCCCGATCGGCGCCAACGGCCTCGCCAACGCCCGCGACTTCCGGGCCCCCGTCGCCGCCTACGAGGACGTCGAGGGACCGGTCGAGGTGGTCAACAAGTACTGCGGCCACCTCTGGTCGGCGACCTACGGCCACTCCCCGCTGGACGTCGTCGCCTGGCACGGCAACCACACCCCGTACGTCTACGACCTGCGCCGCTTCAACGTCATCGGGACGATCTCCTACGACCACCCCGACCCGTCGATCTTCACGGTCCTCACCGCGCCGTCCGACACCCCGGGGCTCGCGGGCGTCGACTTCGTCGTCTTCGCCCCGCGCTGGCTCGTCGGCGAGGACACCTTCCGCCCGCCGTACTTCCACCGCAACGTGATGAGCGAGTACATGGGCCTCATCGAGGGCGCGTACGACGCCAAGGCGGAAGGCTTCGTGCCGGGCGGCGGCTCGCTGCACAACATGATGTCCGCGCACGGCCCCGACCGGGAGACCTTCGACAAGGCCAGCGCGGCGGAGCTGAAGCCGCAGAAGATCGACGACGGCCTCGCCTTCATGTTCGAGACCCGCTGGCCGGTGACCGCGACCCCGCAGGCCGCGAACGCCGACCATCTGCAGAAGGGGTACGACGACGTATGGCAGGGTCTTGAGCGCCACTTCCGGCCGTAGTGTCTCGGCCGTAAGCCCGTAGCCTTCGTACGGAGAACACGTGACCGCCTTCGCTCCCGACTCGCTGGTCCTGAACCGCAAGCTGCCGCTCTGGTATCAGGTCTCGCAGTCGCTGCGCGCCTCGATACTGGGCCGCACGCCCGACGCCTCGCTGCGGCTGCCCACCGAGGAGCAGCTCGCCACCCACTACGGCGTGAGCGTGCTGACCATGCGCCAGGCCCTCAAGGAGCTGGAGGAGGAGGGCCTGATCAGCCGGCACCGCCGGCGCGGCACCTTCATCGAGCCGGGCGCCCGCCGCTCCACCCCGCGCCGGCTGCTCGGCTCGATCGACACGATCGTGGCCCAGCAGTCGGGCGAGCGGACGACGGTCCTCGGGCACGGCGCCGTGCCGGTGCCGGGCGAGCTCGCCGAGTACTTCCCGGACGTGGCGGAGGTCGTGGCGTACCGGCGGCTGCGCCGTGACGGGGAGAGCGGCGAGCCGACGAACTGGGTGGAGAACGCGGTGCGGCCCGAGCTCGCCGCCGCGATCGACCCGGCCGACCTGGAGCGCTGGCCGATGACGAAGGTGCTGCGGGACGTGGTCGGGGTGCGGATCAGCCGCATCACGGACACGGTCGAGGCCCGCCTCGCCGACCCGGAGACGGCGGGCCTGCTCCAGGTCCCGCTGCTCTCGCCGATCCTCCACTACACCGGCGTGACCTACGACGAGGACGGCCGGGTCGTCGACGTGGCCCGCATCCGGTACCGCGGCGACCGCTTCTCCTTCACTGTCACGGTGGAGGCGCACTGACAGCGCTGGTTAGCATGCGGGGCGTGACGGAAGCCAAGGGCTCGGACGATGCTGTGCCCGCTCTCGACGACCTGCCCCTCCTCGACGACCTCATGCCGTGGTCCGTCGCGCCGCTGCGCTTCGGGCGGTCCTGGATCGTGGCGCCGGACGTGCGGACGCTGCGGGTCCGCTGGGACCGGCTGACCGGCGCCGAGGGGGCCGAGCGCGAGGCGCTCTTCCGGCCGAGCCGGGCGCGGACGCCGTCGAGCGCGGTGGCGGCCCTGCCCGGGCAGCGCACCGGGACCGTGCGGTTCGCCCGCGAGGCGGGCCCGTGCCCGGAGCCGGTGCGCGTCGCCCACGGGCCGTTCGACGAGCAGTGGCTGCTCCCCGACCACCGGCTCATCGACACCGCGCGCCCCGAGCTGTGGCGGGTCGCCGGGGAGCCGCAGGTCTTCGCCGTCGAGCAGGGGTACGTCCCCGGGGCGGCCGGGCCCGCGCTCCTGGTGACGGCGGCGCTCCCCGAGGGCCGCTCCCCGGCGGGCCGCCCCGGCCGGATCCGCCCGCTGTTCCGGCGCCCGGGCGGCCGGGAGCCCAATCTCGCGCCCGGCCTGCTGCCGTTCCTCACGGAGCGGTACGGGCGCGAGGTCGACGCCCGGGAGTGGCTCGCCTGGACCCTGGCGGCCGCGACCCCCTCCCCCGCCGGATGCCGCGTCCCGCTCCCCGGGGACCCGGAGGTCTGGGCGGCGGGCGTGGCGCTCGGCCGGGACCTCGCCGACGTGCAGCTGCGGGGCGCCCTGAGCGGGTCGAAGCCGAGGCTGCCGGGCGGGCGCCGCCCCTATGTGCGGGCGGCGGTCCCGGCGCGGCCCGAGGGGGTGACGTACGACGCCGGGGACGAGGTGCTCGGTCTCGGCGAGGGCCGGATCTCCCCCGTACCGCAGGAGGCGTGGGAGTTCCGGGTCGGCGGGGTGCGCGTCCTGGAGCAGTGGTTCGCGCACCGGACCGCGGCGGCCGAGCCGGGCTCCCTGGAGGCCCTCGGGCCGGCCGCCTGGCCCCAGGAGTGGACCTCGGAGCTGCTCGACCTGGTCACGGTCCTGGCGCTGCTCGGCGCGCGGGACACGGAGCGCACCGCCTTCACGGCGACGGACTCGGTGTCGCGGGAGGAGCTGCGGGCGGCCGGGGTGCTGCCGGTGCCGGACCGGGCCCGCCGCCCCGCGTCCGTACTGGACCATCAGGAGGAGGGCCCGGAGGGCCAGTTCGCACTGCTCTAGGGCCTGTCCGACCCTGATCCGCCGGACAGGCCCTGGTCGCCGTGCCTCAGGCGGGCGCCGGGACGAAGGAGTCGAGCACCCTGCGCATGGTGCGCTCGAAGAGCTCATCGGGGTCGAGCGGTTCGATCCCGGCCCCGGCGAGCACGGCGGCCAGCCGGGGGTAGCCGCCGCCGGAGATCTGCCGCACCAGGTAGGCGGTGCGGACGGCCTGTTCCTGTTCGCCGGACCAGGGCAGGGAGCGGGCGCGTTCGGCGAGGGCGATCTCGTTGGCGACGATCGTCATCACGGTGCCGTTGACACTGGCGATCAGTTCCATCTTGGTGCCGCCGGGCAGGTCGAGGCCGTCCAGGCAGCCGAGGCAGTGCTCCAGGAACCGCAGGGCGTTCGGACCGTAGGCGTAGCCCGTGGTCATCAGCCGGATCACCCAGGGGTGGCGCCGCAGGATCCCGCGCGCCTGCCGGCCCATGTCGAGCATGTCCGCGCGCCAGTCGCCGCCGGAGGTGCCGAGCGGGTCGGAGAGCGCGTACTCGCCGCTGACGGCGTCGACCATCAGCTCGTACAGATCCTCCTTGCGCGGGACGTAGTTGTAGAGCGACATGGTGCCGCAGCCGATGTCGGCCGCGATGCGGCGCATCGAGACCGCGTCGATGCCGTCGGCGTCGGCGATGCGGACCGCGGCGGTCACGATGTCGCTCCTGCTGTACGCCGGCTTCGGGCCGCGGCCCGCGCGCTCGGGCCGCGCCCAGATCACTTCAGGTTCGGCCGCTCGGCCCGCCATGGATCATCACCTCGCCCCCCATCGTAGTTACGTACACCGTACGTAGTGGGGTATGGTCACGCCATGACTACTACGTACGCTGTACTTAGTGAGGGTCTGCAGAAGCGGTACGGGGAGGTCCACGCCCTGCGCGGGCTCGACCTGGCCGTCCCCAAAGGCACGGTCTGCGGCGTCCTCGGCCCCAACGGCGCCGGCAAGACCACCGCCGTCCGGGTCCTGACGACCCTCGTGGCGCCCGACGCGGGCAGCGCCCGGGTCGCCGGGATCGACGTGGTGCGCGACCCGGCGGGCGTCCGCCGCAAGATCGCGGTCACCGGCCAGTACGCCTCCGTCGACGGCGACCTGACCGGCGCCGAGAACCTCCGGCTCTTCGCCCGGCTCCTGCGCGCACCGCGCTCCCGCGCCGACGAGCTCCTGGAGCGGTTCGGCCTGACCGCCGCGGCCGACCGGTCCGCGCGCACCTACTCGGGCGGCATGCGGCGCCGGCTCGACCTGGCCGCCAGCCTGCTCGTCCGGCCCGACGTCCTCTTCCTCGACGAACCGACGACCGGCCTCGACCCGCACAGCCGGAACGGGATCTGGGACGCTGTAAGGGACTTGGCGTCCGAGGGCACGACCGTCCTGCTGACCACGCAGTACCTGGAGGAGGCCGACCAGCTCGCCGACGACATCGTCCTGATCGACGAGGGACGCGTCGCCCAGCGCGGCACACCGGCCGAACTCAAGGCGCTCATCGGCAGCCACGCCGAGGTCGTCGTCGCCGACCCCGCGCTCCTGGAGGCGGCCGCCGCCGTCCTCGACCGGCTCACCGGCGCGGCCCCGGTCCTGGACGCCGAACGGCGCACGGTCGGCGCGGTGACCGTGGACACCACGCTCACCCTCCCCCGGATCGTCCGCGAGATCGACGCCGCCGGGGTCCACATCGTCGACGCGTCCCTGCGTCCGCCCACCCTCGACGAGGTGTTCCTGCGCCTCACCGACCGGAAGGAGCTCATCGCGTGAGCGCCCTCGTGCACGACGGGACCGCCGTCCTCGGCCGCCATCTCCAGCGGATCCGGCACGCCCCCGCCATCACCGTCATGACCCAGACGATGCCGATCGTCTTCCTCCTCTTCTTCGGGTACGTCTTCGGCAGCGCGCTCGCCATGCCGGGCGCCGAGTACCGGGCCTATCTGGTCCCCGGCATGCTCGTGGCGACGGCCGCCGGCGGCCTGATGACGGGCATGTTCCAGGCGGCGCAGGACTCGCACCGGGGCGTCATGGACCGCTTCCGGACCCTGCCCGTGAGCCGGTCCGCCGTGCCCCTCGGGCAGGCGCTCGCGGACCTCGTGGCGAGCGCGGTCGGCACGGTCCCGCTGATCCTCGTCGGCCTCGCCATGGGCTGGCGGATCGAGGGCACGGCCCCGGAGGCCCTGGGCGCCTTCGGCCTGCTGCTCCTCTTCCGCTTCGCGACGACCTGGGTCGGCATCCTGCTCGGCCTGGCCTCGCAGAGCGAGGAGGCCGCGGGCCAGCTGGGCAGCGCGACGTTCATGCTGCCGCTGCTCTCCAACGCGTACATCCCGACGGACGGCATGCCGGGGTGGCTGCGCACGGTCGCGGAGTGGAACCCGATCTCGGCGGTCACGACGGCGGTGCGGTTGCTCTTCGGCAACGCGCCCGTACCGGCGGACGCGGCCTGGCCGGTGGCCCACCCGGTGGCGGGGGCGCTGCTCTGGTCGCTCGCCCTGATCGCGCTCTTCGCACCGCTCGCGGTCCGCCGCTACGCCCGCCGCTGACCCCGCTACGCCCGCCTCTGCCCGCACCGGGCTCGCGCACGGCCGCCCGGGGTGACGGATCCCCTGATGACAGGGGCGGCCCGGCAGGGTAGGCAGGGCTGTCATGAGCACTCAGCCACTCCCCCTCGAAGGGGTCACGGTCGTCGCCGTCGAGCAGGCCGTCGCCGCCCCCTTCGCCACCCGGCAGCTCGCGGACCTCGGCGCCCGCGTCGTCAAGATCGAGCGCCCCGACGGCGGGGACTTCGCCCGGGGGTACGACACCGCGGCCCGCGGCCTCGCCTCGCACTTCGTGTGGTGCAACCGCGGCAAGGAGTCGGTGGCGGTCGACCTCAAGGACCCCCGGGGCCTGGCGCTCGTCCGGCGTCTGGTGGCCGGCGCCGACGTCTTCGTCCAGAACCTGGCGCAGGGCGCCGCGGCCCGGCTCGGTCTCGACGCCGCCACGCTGTGCGCCGCGCACCCGCGGCTGATCGCCGTGGACGTCTCGGGGTACGGGGCCGCCGGGCCGTACGCGCACAAGCGGGCGTACGACATGCTCGTCCAGTGCGAGGCGGGCCTCGTCTCGGTGACCGGCACCCCGGAGCAGCCGGTCAAGTCGGGGATCCCGGCGGCCGACATCGCCGCCGGGATGTACGCCTTCTCGGGTGTCCTCGCCGCACTCGTACGGCGCGGCACGACCGGGCGCGGCGGCCCCGTCGAGGTCTCGCTGCTCGACTCGCTGGCCGAGTGGATGGGGCATCCGCTGCACCACGGGTCGCACGGGGGCACGGCCCCGGCGCGAACGGGGCTCGCGCACGCGGTGATCGCCCCGTACGACGCCTATCCGACGGCCGACGGCGGCCTGGTGCTGCTCTCCGTGCAGAACGACCGCGAGTGGCGGCGGCTCGCCGAACAGGTCCTCGGCCGCCCCGAGCTGGCCGACGACCCGGCCTTCGCGACGAACACGGCCCGGGTCGCCGGGCGTGCGGCGACGGACGCGGCGGTGGCGGAGGCGCTGGCCCCGCTCACGGCCCCGGAGGCGCTGGCGCGCCTCGACGCGGCGGGCGTCGCCTGCGCCCGGCTCAACTCGGTCGCGGAGCTCGCGGACCACCCGCAGCTGACGGCCCGGGACCGCTGGAGGCCGGTGGACTCCCCGGTCGGGCCGCTGCGTTCACTGCTGCCGCCGATCGTCTTCCCGGACGGCCCGGAGCCGCGGATGGACCGGATCCCGGCCCTCGGACAGGACACGGACGAGGTGCTCGGGGAGCTCGGGGTGCCCGAGGCGGAGGTGAAGGAGCTCAGGAGCGCGGGCGTGATCGTCTGACGGTCACCCGCCGCACCGGGACGGCCGGCGGGACGGCCGGCGGACGCGGGTACGACGAAACGCCGGACGGGTGGGGACACGTCCGGCGTTGTCGCGAGCGGAGTCGTACGTACGGGAGGCCGGGCGGAAGCGGGCGGGTACCTCGGGGTACGCGGCCGGCCCCCCGGCCTGCTAGCGGCGCGCGCCGAAGAGCGAGCGACGCAGGCGGCGGAGCGGGGCGAAGAGCGAGACGCGTGCGCTGCGGCCGCGGTGGCTGTGCACCGGCGCCTCGGGCATACGCGACGTCAGTTCCCGCATCAGCAGCGTCGCCTCGGCCACCTCGCGCTGCGGCACGGCGGGACCGCCGAGCACCGCGAGATGGCGGTCCAGCCGCGAACTCGTCGCGCTGCTCCCGCAGGTGATGGCAGGCACTCGCGGCCTGCTGCGCATTGCTATCTGTTCCATGTCACTCCCCACCCGTACAAGGGCACCCGGCCCGGGCAGGCTAACCCTATCGCTCCACTGTCACACCCGTGTATCCCGCCGACGGGATTCACCGCACCCGTACGAGGGTTGACGGTCACCGTGCGAATCCATCTGATTCCAGGGTGAGTTGGACAGGCCTCGAACACCTGTCGAACCGTCACGAACCATCCTGCACCCGAGGCCGTGACCTCCGGACACGCAGACGGGTGTGATCTCCGACACCAAGATCGCCCCGCCGTTCGTTCCCGTACGGACCGGAGTCGGAGGGACACCGCTCGGTTACCGTGGAGCCATGACGGTGATCGCGGGTCGTTACCGACTGCTGGACGTCCTCGCGGAAGGGGCGACGGGCCCCGTCTGGCGCGCCCTCGACGAGACGCTCGTCCGCGAGGTGGCCGTCAAGGAGTTCCGCGCCCCGGCCGGACTGCCGGCCGACGACGTCCCCCTCTGGTACGCGCGCTTGGAGCGCGGGGCGCGGGCGGCCGCCCGGATCTCCCACCCCTCGGTGGTGACGGTGCACGGCGTGGCCACCGAGGACGGCCGGCCGTGGGTCGTGATGGAACTGGTCCGCGGCCTCACCCTCGCCGAGACGCTGGAGGCCGGCGGCCCGCTGCCGCCACCGGAGGCGGCGCGCGTGGGCGCCGAGGTCGTCGCCGCGCTCCGGGCGGCGCGGGAGGCGGGCGTCCACCACACGGGCGTGAACCCGGGGCACGTCCTGCTCGCCAACGACGGACGGGTCGTCGTCACCGGATTCGGTACGCGATCCACCACCGTCCCGCCGGCGGACGAGCCGGACACGGCGGCGGGGCCGCGGTCTCTCGGGGCGCTCCTCGACGCGGCCACCGGGGGCCGGCCGGGACCGCTGGCCCCGGTGATCGACCGATTCCTGGGCGAGGACCCGGAGTCGGTCCTGACGGCGGATCAGGCCGAGCGGGAGCTGCGGCGGATCGCCCCGGGGGGCGCACCGCGGGCAGCGGGGCCGCTGAGGTCGGATTCCTCCGCCCCGAGGAAGGGGAGCCGTGACGACGGGCCGCGCGGCGGGAGCCCGGCCCGTGCCGCCGGGACACCACCGCCCCGGCGATCCTCACGGCCCCGCCGGGGCCCGGTCCTGGCGGCCGGGCTCGTCGGGATCCTGCTGATCACGGGGGCGTTGACGTATCACCTCGTGCGGGACGGGGAACCGGGCGCCGGTCCCGGTCCGGGCGGGGTCACGAGCACCGCTCCGGCCGGGCCCGGCTCCACGGGTCCGGGGGACGGGTCGGCTACGCCGCCCCGTTGAAGGACGGCAGGTAGCCGCCCGACTGGCCGGCGGCGGTCGGGTGGTAGGACTCCCCGATGTTGAGCCAGTTGACGCTGTGCAGCCATTCGGAGCCGGAGCAGATCTCATGGCCGGTGAAGGGGGCGACGACGCTGGCGAAGGCGTAGCCGTGGTCGGCCGCGCGCTTGGCGACGGCCGCGTTGAGGTAGTCCGAGGCGCCGTTGATGGCGCTGCGCTCGTTCTCGCTCAGGCCGGCGATGCAGCCGCCGCCCAGCTTGTAGAAGCGCGGGTAGCCGAGGACGACGACCCGGGCGGCGGGTGCCTTGTTCCTGATGGCCGTGTAGACGGAGTCGAGCTTGCCGGGCAGCGTGGAGTCCACGTACGCCTTGGCTTGATTCACGCGGTTGATGCAGGTGGCCTCGGACTGAAGCACACAGGTCGTCATGACGTCGGCGAAACCGGCGTCATTTCCCCCGATCGTGAGGGAGACCAGGTCGGTGGCGGCGGACAGGGGGCCGAGCTGATTGGCGGTCACATCACCCGTTCGGGCGCCCGAGCAAGCCGTGAACGCGAAGGACGACGGGGCGTTGGCGTTCTTCCAGAGCACCGGATACGCCTTCGTGGAGCGCTTGCAGTCGCCACTGGCGCTGTCATAGCTGCCGGCGCCGACGCCGGAGGAGTACGAGTCTCCCAGCGCCACATAGTCGAGGGCGGCGGTTTCGGCCGCCTGAGCCGCGCTCGCCCCGGTGAGGGTGAGGACGGCGCCGAGCAGGAGCGAGGACGAAAGGGCCGCGAAGCGGGACAGTCTCATGGAACCTCCCTGTAGCAGGATCTCTGCGTTACCAGGTAGTAGCATCGGATCCGCCGCGCCGGAAGTGTTCATGTCAAAACTGGGGATGAACTCCAGCTCCCCTCAGGCGATCCTCCAGTGGCAACCATCGAGATCCGGCCATGACAGGAAGCGGAACTTCCGCTCCCGATGGACGATCGAACGAGATCGCGACACATTCCCACAACAAAACACAGAAGTGTGATCCCGCATCACTGTTCCCTGCATGCAAACGGATTGACCGAATCCGACCGGGACAGTTGCGCATCTGAGCGGCGAAGCTTCGCCAAAGTGCGGAAAAGCGGGCCACCGATCCGGGACTTGCCATACAGTCCCATTCATCAATACCGTCGTACATCTCACCCGCACAGATCCATCAGACACAAGGCTCAGGGGAGGGCTCCAGCGTCGCGATGGCTCCCGTGCGGGGCGCGGCAGGGGGGTGCCGTGCTCGGTGTGCGCACGTGCGCCGAGTCGCGGGTACCGCGCGGCCAGTCATGCCAACTCGCCGTTCCCGCAAGGAGATCGTTCCTGTGCGGGCGGGGAGCACCCCCCTTTCGAACCGGACACACCATCGGACCGCCCAAGGGGTGGGCGGCCCACCGGACGAGAGGGAATCCAGACCCATGAGCTCGTTCCTGCGCCCGTCCACTACGGGCCAAGAAATGGCCGAGCCGAGTCGAATAGCGGCCCAGTACCGGGCGATCACTTCGCATTTGGCGATCACTCCCCCGGTGAGTGTCGTCATTCCCGCGATGAATGAGGCAGAAAATCTTCCGTACGTCTTCAAGACGTTGCCGGAATGGATCCACGAAGTCGTCCTCGTCGACGGAAATTCCACCGACGACACCGTGAACGTCGCCCGCGAACTCCGGCCGGACGTCAAGGTCGTCAAGCAGGTCGGCAAGGGCAAGGGCGACGCCCTGATCAGCGGCTTCGCCGCCTGCACGGGCGACATCATCGTCATGGTCGACGCGGACGGCTCGGCCGACGGCCAGGAGATCGTCTCCTACGTCTCCGCCCTCGTCGGCGGCGCCGACTTCGCCAAGGGCTCCCGATTCGCCAACGGCGGCGGCACGGACGACATGACGACCATTCGCCGCCTCGGCAACTGGGCGCTCTGCACGCTCGTCAACCGCAAGTTCGGCGCCCGCTACACCGACCTCTGCTACGGCTACAACGCCTTCTGGCGTCACTGCCTCGACAAGGTCACGCTCGACTGCACCGGATTCGAGATCGAGACCCTGATCAACATCCGGGTCGTCAAGGCCGGCCTCAAGGTCCAGGAAGTGCCCAGCCACGAGTACCTGCGCATCCACGGCGTCAGCAACCTCAACGCCGTGCGCGACGGGATCCGGGTCCTCAAGGTCATCCTGAAGGAGAAGGGCGTCCGGAAGGCGGCGCGCCGCCGGCCCGCCGCGTTCTCGGTCAACGTCCCCCGGGGAGAGGCGTCTTGAGCGACGGCACGTCCCCGCACGGCTTCTCGGTGGTGATCTGCGTGTACACGGAGGAGCGGTGGGAGGACATCCTCGCCGCCGTCGACTCCGTACGGAAGCAGTCGCTGCCGGCGCTGGAGACCCTGCTCGTGGTCGACCACAACGAGCGGCTCCTGGCACGGCTCACCGAGGAGTACGCGGACGAGCGGCGCCGCGAGGAGGTGCGGGTGCTCGCCAACGCGGGCCCCCGCGGCCTCTCCTCCGGCCGCAACACCGGGATCGCCGCCGCCCGCGGCGAGTTCGTGGCCTTCCTCGACGACGACGCCGTCGCCGAGTCCGACTGGCTCCACCACCTCGCCGCCGCCTACGAGGGCCCCGAGGTCATGGCCGTCGGCGGCCGGACCCTGCCCGCCTGGGCCTCCGGCCGCCGCCCGGCCTGGTTCCCCGAGGAGTTCGACTGGGTCGTCGGCTGTACGTACCGGGGCCTGCCCCCGGGCCGGGTCCGGGTGCGCAACGTCCTCGGCGGCAACGCCTCCTTCCGCCGTACGGCCTTCGACGCGGCGGGCGGCTTCGCCACCGGCATCGGCCGGGACGGCGACCGGCGGCCCCTCGGCTGCGAGGAGACCGAGCTGTGCATCCGGCTCGCCAAGGCGCTGCCCGGGGCGATCCTGCTCATCGACGACCGGGCGGTCATCCACCACAAGGTGCCCGCCGTCCGCGAACGCTTCGGCTACTTCCGTACCCGGGTGTACGCCGAGGGGCTGTCCAAGGCGCTCGTCGCGCAGAGCGTCGGCGCGCAGAAGGGCCTGGAGTCCGAACGGCGCTACACGACAAGGGTGTTGCCCTCGGGCGTCCTGCGCGGGGTGCGCGACGCACTGCGCGGCCGGGCCGGCGGCGCGGGGCGGGCCGGGGCGATCGTGACCGGCGTGACGGTCGCCGCCGGCGGCTACGCGCTGGGCACGCTGCGGGCCCGGCGGGGCGGGCCGGCCTTCTCCTGGGGACCGATCGAACGGGCCGAGGACAGTGCCACCGAGGGAGCTACCGCCTCGTGAGCGCCGAGACCCGAGCCGTACCCGCCGGAGCCGGCGCCAACCGGGCCGGCGCCACCCGAGCCGTACCCGCCCGGGGCGTGCCCGTCCTCATGTACCACGCCGTCGACCGGGATCCGGCCCCCGCCACCCTGGGGCTCTCCGTCACCCCCGAGGCCTTCGCCGCGCAGATGGCGGTGGTCGCCGAGCGCGGCTTCACCCCGCTGACGACCGCGGCGCTCGGCGCCGCCTGGCGAAACGGCGTCCCGCTGCCCGCCCGGCCGCTCCTCATCACCTTCGACGACGGCTACGAGGGCGTGCACCGGCACGCCCTCCCGGTGCTCGCCGCGCACGCGTTCGCGAGCACCGTCTTCGTCTCCACCGGCTGGCTGCGCGGCAAGCACGACGAGGGCGGCGCGCTCGACACCATGCTCGACTGGGAGCAGGTGCGCGAACTGGCCGACGCGGGCACGGAGATCGGCGGCCACAGCCACACCCACCCCCAGCTCGACCAGCTCGACGCACGGCGGCTGCGCTTCGAGACGCTGCGCTGCCGGGAGATCGTCGGCGAGGAGCTCGGAAGCGCCCCGGTCTCCTTCGCGTACCCGTACGGCTACTCCAGCCGGCGGGTCCGGCGGACGGTCCGGGAGGCCGGGTTCGCGCAGGCGCTCGCCGTCGGCAACGCCCTGGCCTGCCGCGGCCAGGGGCCGTACGCCCTGGAGCGGGTCACCGTGCGCCGGTCGACGGGGATCAAGGAGTTCACCCGGCTCGTGGAGGGCCGGGCGATCGCGTGGAACTTCGCGGCCGACCGGGTCGCGACGAAGGGGTACGCGCTCGTACGGCGCGCCCGGGGAACCGCGCGGGGCCACGGGATCTGACGTACCGCCGGACCTGCGAGCGCCGACCGCCGACCCGCGCCCAGGGGGGAACGTCCCGTTCAAAACACGGTGCGCGGAATGCCCGGTTGCCGGATCATGGGCGCCATGGCTGACACCTCACCGGTACCGTCCGAGCCGCAGCGGTCGCTGCCGATCAGGCTCAACCTCGACGACAGCGACTCGCCGTCGGACGTCGTCGACGCGCTCTTCCTCGGCCGCTTCGCGACCGGGGAGCAGCCCCACTCGCACAGCACCACCCTGGACCGGGTCAAGCCCGAGGCGACGCTGCTCCCCGCGGACGCCACGGTGCTGCGGGCCGCGAAGGACGACGACCGCAGCGCCGTACTCGCCGAGGGCGAGGGGTGGACGCTGCTGATCTCCCGCTGGAACCGGGGCGCCGACGTCACCGTCACGGCCTCGGACCCGGAGCTCGCGGAGCGGGTCCTCAAGGAGGCGACCGACGGCGCGAAGGACGACCCGGAACCGCAGCCGGAGAACGTGACGATGGGGTTCTGGTACGTGTCGCCCCGGCGCGGCCCGCACCGCACCACCCGGCAGATCAGCGCCGGGACGTGGGACGAGGTCCGGCCCAACTACTCGGCGCCGGTGGCCGAGTCCATGGACCGGCTGATGAAGGTGACGCCCGAGTCGATCGCGGGCCGGCTCCTGCTGCTGCACGGGCCGCCGGGGACGGGCAAGACGTCCGCGCTGCGGACCCTGGCCAGGTCCTGGCGCGACTGGTGTCAGGTGGACTGCGTCCTGGACCCCGAGCGGCTGTTCAACGACGTCGGCTATCTGATGGACATCGCCATCGGGGAGGACGAGGGCACGGCGAAGGGCCGCTGGCGGCTGCTGCTCCTGGAGGACTGCGACGAGCTGATCCGGGGCGAGGCGAAGCACACGGCGGGGCAGGCCCTGTCACGGCTGCTCAACCTGACGGACGGGCTGCTCGGGCAGGGGCGCAACGTCCTGGTCGGGGTCACCACCAACGAGGACCTGGAGCGGCTCCACCCGGCCGTCGTCCGCCCCGGCCGCTGTCTGGCCCGTGTCGAGGTCGGGCCGCTGACCAGGGCGGAGTCGGTGTCGTGGCTCGGGCGCGAGGAGGGCGTGCCGCGCGAGGGCGCGACGCTGGCGGAGCTGTTCGCGCTGCGCCGCGGCACGCCCTCGACGGAACTCCCGGAGCCCCGCACGGCGGGGGCGGGGCTCTACCTGTAGAGCGGTGGAGACGGTCCGTCGCTCCCCCCGCGGAACGGTGGAGACGGTCCGTCAGGCGTCGTACGCCGCGCGCAGGGCCTCGCTCACCGCCGCTTCCGCGGCCGCGCGGCTGAGGCCGAGGCGATGGGCCTCCTCGGCGTACTGAGCGGCGGCGGTGGCGGCCCGGCGGGTCGCCGCGTCGCCGGCCGCCGCGACGAAGGTCCCGTGGCGGCCGCGGGTCTCGATCACCCCGTCCGACTCCAGTGCCTTGTACGCCTTGGCGACCGTGTTCGCGGCGAGGCCCAGCTGCTCCGCGAGCCCGCGTACCGTCGGCAGCTTGTACCCGACCGGCAGTCTGCCCGAGCGGGCCCGCTCCGAGATCTGGGCACGCAGCTGTTCGTACGGAGCGGTGGTGGATTCGTGGTCCACGGCGATGGTGAGTGTCACCCCTCCGATTCTGCCCCCACCCCACCGGAAAATGGGAGGCGGCGGCACACCCTCCGCACGTAGCGTGCGGCCACATGACTGTGATCGTCCGTGATGTACGGGCCGAGGACGCCGAGGGCTTCGCCCGCGTCCGCCGCGCCTCGGTGCCCTTCATGCTCGCGACCGCCGAGCAGCTCGTGTTCGACTGGGCGCGCGCCCACCCCGACAGCCACGAGCGGCCGCTCGTCGCGGTGACCGAGGACGGCGAGATCATCGGGACCGTCCAGCAGCGGATCGCGCACGACGCGCCGGAGCCGGGGATCGGCTCCGTCAACGTGTACGTGGACCCCGCGCGCCAGCGGCTCGGCGCCGGGACGGCACTGCTGCGCGCCGCCGAGGAGCACCTCGCGGAGCAGGGCGCGCGGACCCTGTACAGCTGGGTCATGGACACGCCGGAGGACCGCGCGTGGGCCGAGCGGCGGGGCTACGCGCCGAGCCGTTCCGCGCACTTCCTCCGCCTCGACCTGACGACGGCCGAACTGCCGCCGCTCCAGGAGCCGCCGGCCGGTGTCGAACTGCTGCCGGCCGAGTACTTCGCGGCCGATCCGCGGCCGATCTTCGAGCTGGACGCGGTGACGACCGCCGACGAGCCGAGTGACGTGGGGGCCTCGCTGGACGACTACACGCACTGGCGGGAGACCACCTGGAACCATCCCCTCCACGACCGGGCGCTGACGACGATCGCGGTGGTGGACGGGGTGCCCGCAGCGTTCAGCGCGGCGCAGACGGACGGCCTGGGCCGGTACAACTCGGGGATGACGGGCACGGCCCCCGCCTTCCGCGGCCGCGGGCTCGCGAAGCTCGCCAAGAACGCGTCCCTGCACCGAGCCCGCGCGGCGGGTTGCGTGGAGGCGTTCACCAGCAACGACGCCGGCAACGAACCGATGCTGGCGATCAACAAGTGGTTCGGCTACGAGATCGGCGCGGTGGAGGTACGGCATGTCCGGACGATCGGTTGACATCACCCTGGTGAAGGCGGGGCGGACGAAGATCCGCTACCCGGCGGAGGTCCTCACGGAGGAGGGCGGCCGTCTCTCGGTCCGCGCCCCG
The DNA here is from genome assembly GCF_055581845.1 of Streptomyces sp. NPDC042346. Lineage (NCBI taxonomy): Bacteria > Bacillati > Actinomycetota > Actinomycetes > Kitasatosporales > Streptomycetaceae > Streptomyces > Streptomyces sp. NPDC042346. Next base: position 409,554 of record NZ_JBVJEH010000006.1, read on the forward strand.
TGGGCCGCCGAGGGGGTACGGGACTTCGGCTTCGTACGGTTCGAACCGGGCGACGTCTTCGTGGAGCACTACTGGGGCGACCGCTGGTACACGGTCAAGGAGGTGTGGTCCGCCGACGGCACCCTCAAGGGCTGGTACTGCGACATCACCCGGCCGGCCGCGATCGGCGGCTCGGAGGTGGTGGTCGAGGACCTGGACCTGGACCTGTGGGTGTCGGCGGACGGCAGCGAGGTGCTGCGGCTCGACGAGGACGAGTTCGAGGCGAGCGGCCTCGCCGCCTCCGACCCGGAGGCGGCGGCCCGCGCCGTCGTGGCCCTCGACGAGCTCGAAGTGCTCGGCCGCGAGGGCCTGATCGACCTGCTGGGTCGGTAGAGGCCAGGAGGACAGTGCGACGCGGCCGGCCGGTACGGCTCGACGTCGTCGGCCGGTACCGCTCGCCACCCTCGGTCAGTGCAGCTCGCCGCCCTCGGTCAGTGCAGCTCGACGTCCGCCTTCTCCGTCGCGAGGAAGCCGGGCGTCGGGAGGCCCGTCCCGCCGGCCGTGAGCTGCATGAGATGGGCCTCGACCCGGGCGGCGCCCGGCCGGTAGGCGGGGTCCTTCACGACGGAGGTGTTGACCCACTCGTGGGTCTCCCCGTCGCACACGGCCTGGGTGCCGCCGATGCCGGAGGAACGGTTCCCCTGAACGAGGGTGGAGCTGACGAAGACGGGACCCGCGCTGTCGTCGACACAGCGGTACGTGCCGGAGAGGGTGACGGTGCTGTCGGCGCCGACGGTTCCGTGTCCGTGGACGGAGAGGCCGTCGGCCTCTCCCGCCTGGGCGAGAGGGGCGACGGCGGCGGCGAGCAGGAGGCCTGCGGCGAGTGCGGCGAGGGTGGTACGGACGCGCATGAGCGGGGTCCCTTCGGGGCGTGGGGGGGATGGTGCTGCCCGCCAGGGATACCGGATCAAGCCGCTCGGTGTCCGAAACTCACCCCATCGGGGGCGAGTTGAGGAATTTTCGGTAGTGGATACGATCGTACGGTCCGTCCGCGCGCCGCTCGACGACCTCGTAGCCGTACCGCTCGTACAGCTTCTGGTTCTCCCACATCATCGCGTTGGTGAGCAGCCGCACCTCGGGGAGGCCGAGCTGTCGCGCCCGCGCCTCCACCCACCGCAGGAGGGTGCGGCCCAGGCCGGTGCCCCGGGCGTCGGGGTGGACGGCGATCGCGTCGAGGTAGAGGTGATCGGTCTCGGGGACGACGACCACGAGCCCCCGCACGGGGGCACCGGTCACGAAGACGAGCCCGGCGGCCACGTTCGCCGCGTGGTCCGCCTCCATCGGGGCCGGTACGAGACCGATCCGTTCGATGTAGGGGTGGAAGGCCGCGTCGATCACGGCCTTCACGGCGGGCACGTCGGCGGTGCCCGCCGGGCGGATCACGTCGTCATCTGTCACGCCATCTGTCATACCGTCACATTACGACGGCGGAGGATCACCTTCCTCAGCAGCGGCCAGGCGAGCAGGATCACGACGACGGCGTACACGGTGACCGAGAACGGGGTGTTCACCAGGCCCGTCACGGAGCCGTCGCTGATCTGGAGGGCGCGGCGGAGCTGCTGTTCGGCGGCCGGGCCGAGGATGACGCCGATGACGGCGGGCAGCACCGGAAGGCCGTACCGCCGCATCCCGAGGCCGATGAGCCCGATGACGAGCAGGATGACCAGGTCGAGCGCCTCGCCGCCCACCGTGTACGCGCCGACGGCGGCGAAGAAGAGGATGCCGGCGTAGAGGTACGGGCGCGGGATGCGAAGGAGCTTGGCCCAGACGGGCGCGAGCGGCAGGTTGAGGGCGAGCAGCAGCACCATGCCGACGAAGAGCGAGGCGATCAGGCCCCACACCAGGTCGGGTTCCCGCTCGAAGAGCAGCGGGCCGGGCTGGATGCCGTACTGCTGGAAGGCGGCGAGCATCACGGCGGCCACGGCGGTCGTGGGCAGGCCGAGGGTGAGCATCGAGACGAGGGTGCCGGCCGCGGAGGCCGAGGCCGCCGACTCGGGTCCGGCGACGCCCTCGATGGCGCCCTTGCCGAACTGGTCCTTGTTCTTCGAGAGCCGCTTCTCCGTGACGTACGACAGGAAGGTGGGGATCTCGGCGCCGCCGGCCGGGATCGCGCCGAACGGGAAGCCGATGAGGGGCCCGCGCAGCCAGGACTTCCAGGTCCGCTTCACGTCGTCCCTGCCGAGCCACGGCCGGCCGACGGGGATGGCCTCGCCCGTCGTGCGGCGCAGGTGCGCGGCGACCCACAGGGCCTCGCCGATCGCGAAGAGGCCGACCGCGACGATGACGACGTCGACGCCGTCGGCGAGCTGGAGGGAGCCGAAGGTGAGGCGCTGCTGGCCGGTCATCTGGTCGAGGCCGACCAGACCGATCGTGAGGCCGATGAGGAGGGAGGCGAGGCCGCGGATGCGGGAGGAGCCGAGGACGGAGGTCACCGCGATGAAGGCGAGGACCATGAGCGCGAAGTAGTCCGGGGCGCCGATGTCGACGGCGAGCGCGGCGACGGTCGGGGCGAGGACGACGAGCAGGATCGTGCCGATCATGCCGCCGGCGAAGTGGCCGATCGCGGCGGCGGCGAGCGCCTGCGCGCCGCGGCCCGCCTTGGCCATCGGGTTGCCCTCGATGGCGGCGACGACGGCGGCGCTCTCGCCGGGGGTGTTGAGCAGGATCGAGGTGGTGGAGCCGCCGAACATGGCGCCGTAGTAGATGCCGGCGAACATGATGAACGCGCCGGTCGGTTCGAGTCCGTACGTCACCGGGAGCAGCAGGGCGACGGCCATGGCGGGGCCGATGCCGGGCAGGACGCCGATGGCGGTGCCGAGGAGCACGCCGACGGCGGCCCACAGCAGGTTGATCGGGGTGAGGGCGGTCCCGAAGCCGTCGATGAGGGAGTACAGGGAATCCATGGATCAGATCACTCCCATCAGCGGGCCGCCGGGCAGCGGGACGCCGAGCAGCTTGTCGAAGACGCCGTAGGTGAGGAGGGAGAGGGCGGCCGCGATCAGCGGGTCGCGGTGGAGGTGGCGGCTGCCGAGGGCGTAGGCCGCTCCCCAGAAGAGGAGGGCGCCGGCGACGGGGAAGCCGAGGGGGCCGATGAGGACGGCGAAGGCGAGGAAGACGCCGGCGAGGAGCAGGACGGTGCGCCAGTCGGCGGGCTCGGTCAGGTCGACGTCCTCGCCGCCCTCGGCCTCGCCGCGGCCGCCGCGCAGGACGTCGACGGTGAGGAGGACGGCGACGACGAGGAGGCCGCAGCCGACGACGAGGGGGACGGTGGCGGGGCCTACGGGGCCGCGGCCGGTGACGTCGGTGTCGAGGGTGAGGGCGTCGGTGAGGACGAGGACGCCGAGGAGGAAGAGGAGGACGCCGACGCCGAGCTCGGACCGCTCGCGCAGCCAGTTCTTCCCGGCCTTCCCGGTCTTCCCGGTCTCCTCGGTCTTCTCGGTGGTGTTCGTGGTGGTCACAGTCCGAGCTCCTTGAGGACGGAGGCGACACGTCGGTCCTGTGCCGTGAGGAACTCGCCGAACTCCTCGCCGGGCAGGAAGGCGTCGTTCCAGCCGTGGGTCTTCAGGGACTCCCGCCACTGCGGCGAGGCGTGCAGCTCGGTGGCGAGGCCGACGAGCTTCTCGCGTTCGGCGTCGGACAGGCCGGGCGGGGCGACGATGCCGCGCCAGTTGGTGAACTCGGTGTCGAGACCCGCCTCGCGGAGGGTGGGGGCGTCGAGGCCGGGGACGCGCTTCGGACCGGTGACGGCGAGGAGGCGGAGCTCGCCCGCCTTGATCTGGTCGAGGTACTCGCCGACGCCGGAGACACCGAAGCCGACCTTGTTGCCGAGGATGGAGGCGAGGAGTTCGCCGCCGCCGTCGAAGGGGACGTAGTTGACGTCCTTGGGGGCGATGCCGGCGGCCTGGGCCATCAGCATCGGGGCGAGGTGGTCGGGCCCGCCGGGCGAGGAGCCGCCGCCGACGGGCAGCTTGCCGGGGTCCTTCTTCCAGACGGCCAGCAGCTCCTGGATCGTCTTGTACGGGGAGTCCTTGCCGACCACGACGATGTCCTGCTCCTCGGTGAGCCGGGCGATCGGGGTGGTGTCGGCGAGGGTCCTGGGGGTCTTGTTGGTGTGGACGGCGCCGACGACGCCGAGGCCCATGGACATGGCGAGGCGGCCGTTGCCGCGTTCGCCGACGAGCCGGGTGAGGCCGACGGTGCCGCCCGCGCCGGGCAGGTTGAACACCTCGATGTCGCCGGTGAGGCCCGCCTCCTCGGCGTTCTTGGCGGCGGTACGGGCGGTGATGTCGTATCCGCCGCCGGGGGTGTTGGGGACCATGAAGCGCAGTCCGGGTATCTGCGTGCCGGTGTCGGTGTCGCTGCCGCTGGTGAGCAGCGGCGGGCCGACAAGGACCAGCAACGCCGACCCGAGGAGAGCGAGGGGAGTGCGCAGACGCACGTGTGCCGCCTCTCAGGAAGGAGAGAAATGGGGGTGTGAGGTGGCCCACATGTTGCCGGTACGTGAAGAAGCTGTCTCTCTTCCGCAATCAATGGACGTTGTGGTCGTTGTGGTCGCGACCTAGCGTGTCGGCGTGACGAATGTGCTGGTGGTGGACGACGACTTCATGGTCGCCAAGCTGCACTGCCGCTATGTGTCGGCGGTGGAGGGCTTCACCGTGTCCGGGGTCGCGCACAGCGGCGCCGAGGCGCTGCGCGCGGCCGAGCGGCTCCGGCCCGACCTGGTGCTGCTCGACGTCTTCCTGCCGGACATGGACGGCATCCAGGTGCTGCGGGAGCTGCGCGCCGCGGGCATGGGCATGGACGCGCTGTTCATCACGGCGGCGCGGGACGTGAGCACGATCCGCGAAGCCCTACGTGCCGGGGCGCTGCACTACCTGATCAAGCCGTTCAGCCAGGCGGCGCTGCACGAGCAGCTGCGCCACGTGGCCTCGCTGCGCAGCCGCCTCGACGACCTCGGCGAGGCCCGCCAGGAGGACGTGGACCAGATCTTCGGCACCCGCCCGCGGGGCTCCCGCGAACTCCCGAAGGGCCTCGCCGCCCACACGGCCGACCTGGTCGACTCGATCCTCCGCGCCCACCCGGAAGGCCTCTCGGCCACGGAATGCGCGGAAGCCGGCTCCCTCTCCCGCGTGAGCGCCCGCCGCTACCTGGAGTACTTCGCCCAGACGGGCCGCGCGGAGATCACGCTGCGGTACGGGGGGACGGGCCGCCCGGAGCGGCGGTACCGGCGCCTGGGCTAGGGGTACGGACGGGACATCCCTGGGAGGGCTGGGACGGCCGGGCGGCGGACACCATCCCTAGGGTTCCGACTGCCGGTCGCGGACCAGCCCCGGCACCGTCCAGCCACACGTACGTGACCCGGGCCGCGCAGTGCTACGTGCCCCCGAGCCAGTCCGGCGACTGGACGAGCTGCGACGTGGCAGGAGCCCTCTGAGCCCCGGCGCACAGCGGGGGGAGGCGGTTCCTCAGCCGCCTCTTACGCCTGCCTTAAAGCGGTCCTAAGGATCGCCATCTCCCCTTCTTCACCGGCTTTTTCACGCTTCCGGGCGGCTAGCTTCCTTGCCAACCCCCCACGCCCCACCCTCGTGAAGGAGCTGTCCCCCCATGACTTCTCGCCGTACGGCCGCGGCCGTCACCGTCACCGCCCTGTTGGGTCTGTCCGGGCTCGCGTCGGCGCCCGCGTTCGCGCACGGGTCGATGACGGATCCGGTGAGCCGGGTCTCGGCCTGTTACGCGGAGGGGCCCGAGGCGCCGCGGTCGGCGGCCTGCAAGGCCGCGGTGGCGGCGAGTGGCGCCCAGGCGTTCTACGACTGGAACGCGGTGAACATCGCCAACGCCGCCGGGAAGCACCGGGACCTGATCCCGGACGGCAAGCTGTGCAGCGCGGGCAACGACAAGTACCGGGGGCTCGACCTGGCGCGGGCCGACTGGCCCGCGAGCCGGCTGGACTCCGGGGCGCACACCTTCCGTTACAAGGGGACCGCTCCGCACCGGGGTTCGTTCGAGCTGTACGTGACGAAGGACGGGTACGACCCGACGAAGCCGCTGACGTGGTCGGACCTGGAGGCGAAGCCGTTCGCGACGGTGACCGATCCGCGGATGGAGAGCGGCGACTACGTCTTCCAGGGCACCGTGCCGAAGAAGTCCGGGCGGCACCTGATCTACTCGATCTGGCAGCGCTCCGACTCCCCCGAGGCGTTCTACACCTGCTCCGACGTGGTGTTCGGGGAGGAGACCGGCGGTGCCGCTCCGGCGCCGACCGCCTCCGCGCCGAGCGAGGAGCAGATCGAGGACGGGAAGGACGAGTCCTCCGTCGAGCACGGCGGGCACGGGGACGCCGACCCGTCGACCGGGGCGGAGGAGACGGCGGCCGCTCCGGCGCCGACCACCGCCGGGACCGGGGGCGAGGCCGGGGCCGAGAGCCCGGACGCCGCCGAGACCGCGGGCGCGGAGGCCACTCAGGTGCCCAACGCGCCCGCTCCCGCCGCCGGTTCCGGTGCCGGCTCGGATGAGCTCCTCGCCGAGACCGGGGGCGACGCCGGCACCCCGTACCTCGCGGTCGGTGGCGCCGCCGTGCTCGCGCTCGGCGCGGCCGTGCTCTTCGGGACGGCCCGGCGGCGGCGTACCCAGCAGTAGGCGTCGGCCGGGTCAGATGCCGCAGCCGGAGGCGGACCAGAAGCGGCTGGGGCGGTGGTCGACGTGGGTGTGGTCGCTGTGGCCCGGGTATCCGGGGCCGAGGATGCCGTTGAAGCCGTGGTTGCGGGCCTGCTGGGCGAGGAGGCACAGCGAGTGGGGGCCGGAGCCGAGGTCGGCCGCGTCGCCGTACAGGTGACGGCTCGACGCGGCCCCGCCGACCGCGTCGTTGCAGGCCTGGCTGCGGAAACCGCTGGTGACCCGGATGGACTGGTCGCCGAGCGCGTGCCGGAGGGCCTCCAGCTTCCACATGGTGCGCAGCGCGTTGGACTTGGCGGTGGCGGCGCTCACCGCGCCGCCCGCCCAGGTGCTGTTGCAGGTGTTCAGCTCGGCGTAGGTGAAGTGGACCGGTGTGCAGTCGTCGTCCTGAAGGCTGTAGATCTTGCTGAAGGTCGCCGGGCCCGCGACCCCGTCGGCGGCCAGTCCGTAGGCGGCCTGGAAGCGCTTGACGGCCGCGGCGGTACCGGGGCCGAAGGCGCCGTCGATCGCGAGGACGCCGCCGTAGCCGGGATAGCCGGCCACCCGGATCTGCAGTTCCGTCACATCGGAGCCGGAGGCTCCCTCGGAGAGGGTGCGCGACCAGGTGTAGCAGCCGTCGGCGTGAGCGGTGCCGGCGGTGACCACCACCCCGCCCACCACGGAAGCCATGAGCATGACAATCGAGAGAAGAAGGCGGACGGGCTTGGAATGTGCGGTACCTCGGGGCATCGAGCCTCCATTGCCTCACAAGACCGGGGGCGACCCGTGGCCGGGCCACCCCCGAGACTGACCGGCGCGTCGACGCGCGTCAACCACGCCTGACGAGCGTCATTTGTCGGCCCAATGGCGGTACCGGCTCTAGCCGATCACCGACAGGCAGGTGGTCGGGGTCGCGTGGGCCGGGTCGAGGGCGTTGGCCACCTCGTGGAAGGTGACCCGGTCCACCGTGCCGATCGCCACGTGCTCGGAGAGGTCGAGCGCGCACTTGTCCTGGATGAGGACGTTGGTGACGTTCGGGCCTGACAGGAACTGCGAGCGGTACGGGGTGACCACCTCGTCGTACTGGGACGCGATGACGTGGTAGCGGACACCGGGGACCGTGTCGCCGCCCTCGTTGAGCTTGGTGATGAACGGCGAGCCGGCGATCTGGTCGGCCAGGCCCGGCGTCGTGGAGCTGATCAGGTCCTCGGCCCCGGGGAAGTACGGCAGGAGCTTGGTGAGGCCGAGGAGGGTGGTGCCGTGGTTGTCGGGGGCGATCCCGACGAGCGTGTTCACCTTCTCGGCCCCGCCGAGGAACTTGAGGTACCAGCGGGGCATCATGCCGCCCTGCGAGTGCCCGACGAGGTCCGCCTCGGGGGCGCCGGTCGCGGCGAGGACCCGGTCGACGTACGCGTCGAGCTGCTCGGCGGACTTCGCGATGGGGCCGAGGCCGTGGAACAGGGGCACGTTCGGCAACTGGCCGTAGTCGAGCGAGAAGACGCAGTAGCCGCGGTTGACGAGGTACGGCGCGAGAACGAGCCAGTTGTCGACGGCGTTCCCGAAGGTGCCGTGGACGAGGACGACCGGGCGGGGGTGCGCGGCGGAGGGCTTGCAGGAGAAGTCGTTCCAGCCACGACCGGCGGTGGCGGTCTCCGTCTGGGCCGAGGCGGTGACGGTGGGGGCGAGCGTGGCGGCGGCGGTCAGCAGCAGGACGGACAGCGCTCTGACGGCACGCTTCCAGGACTTCCCGGGCTTCCGGGACTTCGGGGGCAGCATCGGGCGATCTCCTTGCGGCTCAAGGGGATGGTGGGGGTGCTGTGCCCTGCGGCCCGGACCACAAGTGGGGATGCGCGGTGGGGATGCGCTTCAGCCAAGCTACGCACGGGTAGCCTCGGCTGGGAAGTTACGCGTCGGTAAAAAGTGCCGCCTCGTCACAACGGAGTAATCGGGGGCCCTTTCAGGCCGCCAGCGACCCCGGCAGCACCGCCCTCGGACCGAACTTCGCCCGCGCCCGGTCCGCCACCGCCTCGATCCGCCGCGCCTTCTCGTCCGCCGGGTCCAGGGACAGCTGGTGCGCGGCCCCTTCGGCACCCGTCAGGCCCTCGGCGCGCAGCGTGATCCCCCGTACCCGGGCCCGCTGGAGGCCGAGGGCGTCGTGGAGCGCGTACGCGAGGGCGCCGAGGGCCGCCGAGTGGGCGGTCGGTTCGGGCAGCGTACGGCTCCGGGTCGTCGTGGTCCGGTCCGCGTACCGCACGGTGAGCGCGAGCGAGCGGCACACCTGCCCCTCCGTCCGCAGCCGGGCGCCGAGTTCGACGGCGAGCGAGAGGAGGGCCCTGCGGTGCTCGGTCCGGTCGACCTCGTCGTACGGGAAGGAGCGTTCGGCCGCTGCCGACCGGGAGACCGCGTTCGGGACGACGGGGGTGCGGTCGACGCCCCGCGCCCGCTCCCACACCTCACGGCCGGCCCTCGCGCCGACGAGCCGCTGGAGCACGGCGAGCGGCGCGTCCGCGACGCGGCCGACGGAGTCGAGTCCGTAGCCGCAGAGGGTACGGGCGGTGGCGCGGCCGACGCCGTCGAGCGCGACGACCGGCCGGTCGCGCAGGAAGGCGGCCGGGTCCTCGACGACGAGGGTGACGCCGGGCCGGGCCTCGCGGGCCGCCATCCGGGCCAGCATGGGGTTGGGCCCGGCGCCGATGACGCAGTCGACGCCGTACAGGGCGAGCGCCCGGACCCGGATCACCGAGGCGAGTTCGACGGGGCTCCAGTCGAAGTAGCGCAGCGCGCCGCGCACGTCGGCGAGCGCCTCGGAGGGCGGGGCGGCCTCGACGGTCGGGGTGAACTCGCCCAGGAGTTCCACCAGTCGGGGAAGCAGGGCTTCCCGCTCCGGTGCGAGGCGGAAGCGTACGCAGAGGATCATCCCGCGCTCCCCGGGCTGCTGTGCCAGAGCTTCCTCGGCGGCGTCGTCGCGCCTTCGCCGGCCGGCTTGAGGTCCGCCCAGGGGTTCATCTCGTAGCCGGTGGACATCGCGATGCGGCGGCCGGAATCGCCGTCCCCGCCGGTCGGCGCGGGCTCCGCGAGCCGCGCCCCCACCGCTTCCAGGCCGCCGGAGGCCCGCAGTTCGACCAGTTCGGCGAGGTTCCAGGCAGCCGAGCCGACCACGCTGAGGCTGCGCGGGCCGCGCCGCTGCACCACGCCCCGGACGAGGAGCAGCCAGGAGTGGAAGACGGTGTGGGCGCAGCGCTCGTGGGCGTCGTCGAAGAAGGCGAGGTCGACCAGGCCCGTGCCGTCGTCGAGCGTGCTGAAGATGACCCGTTTCCCGGAGCGGATCGGCGGGGTCTGGGTGGCGGCCTTGGCGCCCGCGACCAGGACGGTCCGGCCGTGGGGGGTGTCGCGCAGCCGCTGGGCGGAGACGACGCCGAGTTCGCGGAGGAAGGCGTGGTGGTCGTCCATGAGGTGGCGGGAGGCGTCCATGCCGAGGATGCCGAGCTCGGCGCTGAGGCGTTCCGTGTCGTCGAGGTCGGGCAGGCCGACGGGGGCGGTCTTCCCGCCCTGGGCGAGCGGGAGTTGGCCGCCGTGGGAGGCGGCTCCCCGGTGGATGCGCCGGAGTTCGGTGAGGTGGAGCAGGAGGTCGCGGCGGTTGGCGCCGAAGGCGTCCAACGCGCCGACCTGGGCGAGGCGTTCGGCGACGGGGGTGCGCGGGCGGGCCCGCTCCCAGAAGTCGAGCAGGGAGGCGTAGGGCTGTCCGGCCTCGATGCGGGCGCTCTCGGTCCCGGCGATGCCGTGGACGTCGGCGAGGCCGAGCCGGAGGCCCCACAGCACCGGGCGATCGGACACCAGTTCGATACAGTGGGCGACCGCCGAGCGGTTCACGTCCAGCGGCAGCACCGGCACCCCGCGCCGCCGCGCGTCCGCGAGCAGCAGCCGCTTGGGGTACATGCCGGGGTCGTGGGTGAGCAGCCCCGCGTAGAAGGCCGCCGGGTGGTGCGCCTTGAGCCAGGCCGACTGGTACGTCGGCACGGCGAAGGCCACCGCGTGCGCCTTGCAGAAGCCGTACGAGCCGAAGGCCTCCACGATCTCCCAGGTGCGGGCGACGACCTCGGCGTCGTATCCGCGCGCCGTGGCCTGCCGCGCGAACCAGACCTTGATCCGGCCCTGCGACTCGGGGTCCGAGAGCCCGCGCCGCACCTGGTCGGCCTCGTCGCGACCGCAGCCGGTCACGATCCGGACGATCTCGATGATCTGCTCGTGGAAGACGACCACGCCGTACGTCTCCTTCAGCGGGCCCTCCAGGTCGGGGTGCGGGTAGCGGACGGGGGCGCGGCCGTGCCGGGCCTCGATGAAGGGGCGGACCATGTCGGCGGCGACCGGTCCCGGCCGGAAGAGCGAGATGTCGACGACGAGGTCGTGGAAGGTCGCGGGCTGGAGCCGGCCGACGAGGTCGCGCTGGCCCGGGGACTCGATCTGGAAGCAGCCGAGGGTCTCGGTGGAGCGGATGAGCCGGTACGTCTCGGGGTCGCCCTCCGGGATCGCGTCGATGTCCGGCCGGGTGCCGGTGGCTCGGGCGACCTCGGCGACGGCGTGGGCCATCGCGGACTGCATGCGCACGCCGAGGACGTCGAGCTTGAGCAGCCCGAGGTCCTCCACGTCCTCCTTGTCGAACTGCGACATGGGGAAGCCCTCGCCGCTGGTGGGGACCACGGGGGTACGGGTGAGCAGCGAGGCGTCCGAGAGCAGGACCCCGCAGGGGTGCATGGCGATGCCGCGCGGGAGGGCGTCGAGCGCCTCGACCAGCTCCCAGAGCCGGCCGTACTTCTCCCGCTCCCCCGCGAGTTCGCGCAGTTCGGGCAGTTCGTCGAGGGCGGCGAGCGCGTCCCGGGCGCGGATGTGCGGGAAGGCCTTGGCGATCCGGTCGGTCTCGGCCGGGTCCAGGGAGAGGGCCGCGCCCACGTCCCGTACGGCATGGCGGACCCGGTAGGTCTCGGGCATGGAGACGGTGGCGACCCGTTCGGTGCCGAAGCGGCCGATGATCGCCCGGTACACCTCCAGGCGGCGGGCGGACTCCACGTCGACGTCGATGTCGGGCAGGGCGGTGCGGCGCTTGGACAGGAAGCGCTCCATCAGCAGGCCGTGCTCGACCGGGTCGGCGTGGGCGATGCCGAGGAGGTGGTTGACGAGGGAGCCGGCGCCGGAGCCCCGGGCGGCGACCCGGATCCCCATGCCCCGGACGTCGTCGACGACCTGGGCGACCGTCAGGAAGTAGGTGGCGAAGCCGTGGTGGGCGATGACGTCCAGCTCGCGGTGCATTCGGTCCCAGTAGGCGCGCCGGTTCCCGTACCCCTTGAGGACCATGCCGGCGGCGGCCCGGGAGGTGAGGACGCGCTGGGCGGTGCGGTGCTCGGCGCCGACGAGGTACGGCTCCGGGAAGTGCGCGGAGCCGATGCCGAGGTCGTCCTCGGGGTCGACCAGGCAGGCGGCGGCGACCGCCGCGGTCTGGTCGAGCAGCCGGTGGGCGGCGTCCCGGCGGAAGCCCGCGGCCTCGACGATCAGCTCGGCGGCGGCCAGCATGCCGTCGGGCCCTTCGGCGCCCTTGAGCCAGGCCTCTCCGCTGTCGAGCTCCTTGCGGGGGTCGATCGGGACGAGGCGGCGGGCGGAGTCGAGGACGTCGGCGACGGGCCCCTGGCCGGGGTCGGCGTAGCGGACGGCGTTGGTGAGGACGGGCCGGACGCCCTGCTCGGCGGCGAAGCCGACGGTACGGGCGGCGAGCCGCAGGGAACCGGGTCCTGTGCCGGTACGGCCGTGGTGGACGGCCTCCAGGCGCAGCGCGTCGCCGTACCGCTCGCGCCAGGGGGCGAGCAGCCGGGCGGCCCGGTCGGGGCGGCCCGCGGCGAGGGCGCGGCCGACGTCGGACGCGGGGCCGAGCAGCACGGTCAGGCCCTCGTCGTGGCCGGCGGCCCAGGGCAGCAGGGGCTGCTCGCCCGCACCTCCCCCACCCGTCCCGGCGTGGGCGGCGGTGATCATGGCGCAGAGGGAGGCCCACCCGGCGCGGGAGCGGGCGAGGAAGAGGGCGCGGGGCGCGGACTCGTCGACGAAGGCGCCGCCGCGCACGGGCACCCGGCGGGCGGAGCCCGGGTCGACGGAGCCCGGACCGCCGGAAGCCCGACCGGCAGAGCCCCAGACCGCGGAACCCGGACCGGCAGAAGCCCGGCCGGCGGAGCCGGGTTCGGGGGTGGCGGGGACCTCGCAGGCCAGGTCCACGCCGAACAGGGGGCGGATGCCCTCCTTCGCGCACGCCTTCGCGAAGCGGACCGCGCCGGAGAGGGTGTCGCGGTCGGTCAGGGCGAGTGCGTCCATGCCCCGCTCGGCGGCGCGGCCGGCCAGCCGTTCGGGGTGCGAGGCCCCGTAGCGCAGGGAGTAGCCCGACGCGGTGTGCAGGTGCGTGAATCCCGGCATGGCGCACCTCCCGCACTCCCGCATCGAATTCGTACGTACGTTCCCACCCCCTCGTCCCCACCCTAGCCCATTTCGAACGTGCGTACGATAACCCGTACGGACGACACCCCACCGCTCCCCGAGTCAGCCATTCGGCTCCCTCCCACCTGCGGAAACACCGCCCTCCCCGGAGCCTGGGGGGCATGAGTCTCGTCGATGAACTGAAAAGCGCTGTCACCCCCCGAGCCGCCCTGCTCGTCGTCGGCGTCTTCGCCCTCCAGCTCCTGTTCATCACCTCGTACGTCGGGGCCCTGCACCACCCGAAGCCGACGGACGTCCCCTTCGGCGTCGTCGCGCCCCCACAGGTCTCCGCGCAGCTCGTGGGGCAGCTGGAGAAGCTCCCCGGCGAGCCGCTCGACCCCCGGGCCGTCACCGACGAGGCCGAGGCGCGGCAGCAGATCCTGAACCGGGACATCGACGGGGCCCTCCTCGTCGACCCCACCGGCCGCACCGACACCCTGCTCGTCGCCTCCGGCGGCGGCACCGTGCTCTCCTCCGCCCTGGAGACGATCTTCACCAAGGTGGAGGCGACCCAGCAGCGCACCCTGAGGACGGTCGACGTGGCCCCCGCGTCGCCGGAGGACTTCGACGGACTCTCCGCCTTCTACCTCGTCGTCGGCTGGTGCGTCGGCGGCTACATCTGCGCCGCGATCCTGGCGATCAGCGCGGGCTCCCGGCCCGCGAACCGCGAGCGCGCGATCATCCGCCTCGGCGTCCTGGCGCTCTACGCGATCCTCGGCGGCCTCGGCGGCGCGATCATCGTCGGGCCGATCCTGGGCGCCCTGCCCGGCAGCATCGCGGCCCTGTGGGGCCTGGGCACCCTGGTCGTCTTCGCCGTCGGCGCCGCCACCCTCGCCCTGCAGTCGGTCTTCGGGATCGTCGGCATCGGCCTGGCGATCCTCCTCATCGTGGTCGCGGGCAACCCGAGCGCCGGCGGCGCCTTCCCGCTGCCGATGCTGCCCCCGTTCTGGAAGGCGATCGGTCCCGCCCTGCCGCCGGGCGCCGGCACCTGGGCGGCGCGCTCGATCGCGTACTTCAAGGGCAACGACATGACCTCCTCGATGCTGGTCCTCTCGGCCTGGGCGGTCGTCGGCTCCGTCGTCACCCTGGTGATGTCCTCGCTGAAGCGGAAGCCCGAGTCCGAGCCGATCGCGGAGGAGCTGGGCGAGGCCCGTCCCTGACCACCGCACGCGAAGGGCCCCCGGCGGATCGCTCCGCCGGGGGCCCTTCGCCGTACCGGGTACCGAGTACCGGGTACCGAGTACCGAGGTCTACTTCCCGTAGTACGCCCGGGTCATCAGTTCCTTCATGTCGTCGATCATCGGCATCCGCGGGTTGGCCGGCGCGCACTGGTCGGCGTACGCGTTCATCGCCTGCTGCGGCAGGGCCGCCAGGAAGGCCGCCTCGTCGACGCCCTCCTCCTGGAAGGAGGCCGGGATGCCGCACCGGTCGCGCAGCTCCTCCACCGCGCGGGCGTACGACTCCACGCCCTCCTCCGGTGTCGCGGCCGGCAGGCCGAGCATCCGCGCGATCTCCTGGAACCGCTCCGGGGCCCGGTAGACCTCGGCCTTCGGCCACGGCACGGCCTTGTGGGTGACGGTGCCGTTGTGGCGGATCACGTGCGGGAGCAGCAGCGCGTTGGTGCGGCCGTGGGCGACGTGGAAGGTGTTGCCGAGGGTGTGGGCCATGGCGTGGACCAGGCCGAGGAAGGCGTTGGCGAAGGCCATGCCGGCGATGGTGGACGCGTTGTGCATCTTCTCGCGGGCCTCGGGCGCCCTGGCGCCCTCCGTCACACAGGTCTCCAGGTTCTCGAAGATCAGCTTGACGGCCTGGAGGCACTGGCCGTCGGTGAAGTCGTTGGCGTAGGCGGAGACGTACGCCTCGGTGGCGTGGGTCAGGGCGTCGAAGCCGGAGTCGGCGGTGACGGTGGCCGGGAGGTGCAGCGGAAGGACCGGGTCGACGATGGCGACGTCCGGGGTGAGCGCGTAGTCGGCGAGCGGGTACTTCTGCGCGGCCTCGGGGTCGGAGATGACCGCGAAGGGGGTGACCTCGCTGCCCGTCCCCGAGGTGGTCGGGATCGCGACGAGCCGGGCCTTCTCGCCGAGCTTCGGGAAGCGGTAGGCGCGCTTGCGGATGTCGAAGAACTTCTCCTTGGTGTCCGCGAACTCGACCTCGGGCCGCTCGTACATCAGCCACATGATCTTCGCCGCGTCCATCGGGGAGCCGCCGCCGAGGGCGATGATGGTGTCCGGGCGGAAGTCCCGCATGGCGGCGGCGCCGGCCTGGACGGTGGCGAGCTCCGGGTTGGGCTCGACGGAGTCGATGACCTGGAGGGTGACCGGCTCCTCGCGGCCGTTGAGGATGTCGGTGATCTTCCGGACGAAGCCGATCTCGCCCATGGTCCGGTCGGTGACGATGGTGACCCTCTTCAGGCCCTCCATCTCGCCGAGGTAGCGGATGGCGTTGCGCTCGAAGTAGATCTTCGGCGGGACCTTGTACCACTGCATGTTGGTGTTGCGCCGTCCGATCCGCTTGACGTTGATCAGGTTGACCGCGGTGACGTTGTTCGAGACGGAGTTGTGCCCGTACGAGCCGCAACCGAGCGTGAGCGAGGGGAGGAAGGAGTTGTAGACGTCGCCGATGCCGCCGAAGGTGGAGGGGGCGTTGACGATGACGCGGATCGCCTTGACGCGCTTGCCGAACTCCTCGGCGAGCGCCTCGTCCTCGGTGTGGATCGCGGCGCTGTGGCCGAGGCCGTGGAACTCGACCATGCGGGCGGAGAGTTCGAGGCCGTGCTCGGTGGAGTCGGCCTTGAGGGCGGCCAGGACCGGGGAGAGCTTCTCGCGGGTGAGCGGCTCGGCCTCGCCGACCTCGGCGCATTCGGCGACGAGGATCGAGGTGCCTTCGGGGACCTCGAAGCCGGCCTGTTCGGCGATCCAGTGCGGGGACCTGCCGACGACGGCCGCGTTGAGCTTGGCGCCGCCGCAGTTGGTGGCGTAGGCGGTGGTGCCGAAGACGTACTCCTCCAGTTTGGTCTTCTCGGCGGCGGTGACGACGTGGGCGCCGAGCCGCTCGAACTCGGCGATGCCCTCCTCGTACACCTCCTCGTCGAGGATCACGGCCTGTTCGGAGGCGCAGATCATGCCGTTGTCGAAGGCCTTGGAGAGCACGATGTCGTGGATCGCCCGCGGGAGCTTTCCGCTCTTCGTGACGTACGCGGGGACGTTTCCGGCGCCGACGCCGAGGGCGGGCTTGCCGCACGAGTAGGCGGCCCTGACCATCGCGTTTCCACCGGTGGCGAGGATGGTGGAGACGCCTTCGTGGTTCATGAGGAGGCGGGTGGCCTCCATGGAGGGCTCGTCGACCCACTGCACGCAGTCCTCGGGGGCGCCTGCGGCGACGGCGGCGTCGCGGACGATCCTGGCGGCCTCGGCCGAGCACTTCTGCGCGGAGGGGTGGAAGGCGAAGACGATGGGGTTGCGGGTCTTGAGGGCGATGAGCGCCTTGAAGACCGTCGTCGAGGTGGGGTTGGTGACGGGGGTCATCGCGCAGACGACGCCGACGGGCTCGGCGATCTCGGTGATGCCGTTCAGCTCGTCGCGGCGGATGACTCCGGCGGTCTTCAGACCGGCCATCGAGTGGGTGACGTGCTCACAGGCGAAGAGGTTCTTGACCGCCTTGTCCTCGAAGAGGCCGCGCCCGGTCTCCTCGACGGCGAGCTTCGCCAGTTCGCCGTGCGCGCTCAGCGCCGCGAGCGAAGCCTTCTTCACGATGTGGTCGACCTGCTCCTGGTCGAAGGTCTCGAACCGGTCGAGCGCCGCGAGGGCTCCCTGGACCAGTCCGTCCACCATCTCCTTGGCCTCCATGGCAGGTACTCCTTCTTCGGGTCCCTTTTTCTCTCTGATGTCTCCATTCGACACCCGATGACCTGCGAGAAGGTCCGGAGAAAGACCCGGAGGGAGGGGCCGGAAGTCCTCTTGTGAACGGATTCACAAGAGGACTCCGGTCCGCGCCTGCCGTCGTTGCTAGAAGACGCTCACGCCGTACGCGCTCAGCGCCTCCGTCACCGGCTGGAAGAAGGTCGTGCCGCCCGAGGAGCAGTTGCCGCTGCCGCCCGAGGTGAGGCCGATGGCCCGGCTGCCGGAGTACAGCGGGCCGCCGGAGTCGCCCGGCTCGGCGCAGACGTTCGTGCGGATCATGCCGTAGACGATGTCCCCGCCGCCGTAGTTCACGGTGGCGTTGAGGCCGGTCACCGAGCCGCTGTGGATGCCGGTGGTGGAGCCCCGGCGGGTGACCGACATGCCGACGGTCGCGTTGGCGGCGCTGGTGATGTCCACGCTGCCGACGGTGCCGGACTTGGTGACCGTGCTGTTGGTGTAGCGGACGATGCCGTAGTCGTTGGTCGGGAAGCTCGACCCGGCCGTGGTGCCGAGGACGGTCGACTGCGAGGAGCTGGAGTACCAGGTGCCCGCGCCGTCGGTGCAGTGACCGGCGGTGAGGAAGTAGTAGGCGCCCGCGCTGTCCCGGACGTTGAAGCCCAGGGAGCAGCGCCAGCCGGCGTCGGCGTAGATCGCGTCGCCGCCGGAGATCAGCTTGGTGAACCTGCCGGGCGTCCGCTCGACCCGGATCGCGCCCGCGTCGGGCCCGGCCTGCCGCTTGATCTTCGCGATCTCGGCGGGGGTGACGGTGGAGTCGGCGGTGACGACGACCGCGCCGGTGGCGGTGTCGACGTGCCAGGCGGTGCCGGCCACGTCGGCGGCGAGCACGGCGTCGCTCGCCGCCGAGAGCCGCTCGGCGCCGAAGGTCTGCGCGGAGTCGGCGCTCGCGGTGGGGACGGCGAGCGCCGCGGCGGCGGCGAGACCGACGGCGACGGCGAACATCCGGACGGTTCTCGTGGGGGTGGTGCGCGTGGTCCTCACTTCTCGTTCCTCCAGAGGGGAATCGGGGGCCCGCCGTGGGGTGCCGGGCCCGTGAGGCGCGGCCCGAGGCCTGCGCTGTGGGGGAGTCTCGGGCCGCACGACTTCCGGCCGCAAGGGCGCCTTTCGGCCGTACGGCCCTCAACAGGCCTTGCTTTCAGGCTAGTTGGAGAGAATCAGTAGAGGCTGACCTTGTACTTGGCGAGGGCCTCCGGCACCGGCTGGTAGAAGGTCGTGCCGCCGGTGGAGCAGTTGCCGCTGCCTCCGGAGGTGATCCCGAGCGCCTTGGTGCCGTCGTAGAGCGCGCCCCCGGAGTCGCCGGGCTCGGCGCAGACGTTGGTCTGGATCATGCCGCGGACGGTGCCGCCACCGGAGTAGTGGACGGTGGCGTCGAGGCCTGTCACCGTGCCGCCGCGGGTGCCCGTGGTGGAGCCGGAGCGCTTGACCGACTCGCCGACGTAGGCGTCGGCGGCGGTGAAGCCGCCGGTGTGGCTGAGCGAGGTGTTGTCGTAGCGGACGAGCGCGTAGTCGTTGCCGGGGAAGCTGGAGCCCACGGTGGCACCGATCAGGGTGGACTGCGCCGAGTTGGCGTACCAGGTGTTGGCGACGTTGCCGCAGTGGCCGGCGGTGAGGAAGTAGTACGTGCTGCCGCTGCGGACGTTGAAGCCGAGCGAGCAGCGGTAGCCGCCGCCGTAGATGGCGTCGCCGGCGCCGAGCAGGGGGGTGAAGACGCCGGAGGTGCGCTGGACGCGGAGGGCTCCGGCGTCGGCGCCGGCCGCCGCGCGGATCTTCGCGAGCCCCGCGTCGGTGACGGTGGAGTCGGCGGTGACGACGACTCTGCCGGCCGTTCTGTCCACGTACCAGGCGGTGCCGCCGACCTGGGCGGCGTCGACGGCGGCATCGGCGCGGGCGAGCCGTGCCGCTCCCGCCGGGCCGGGGTCGGGGGCGGCCTGGGCGCCGGGGAGGCCGAGGGCCGTCACTGCGGCGAGTCCCGCGGCGATCGCGAGCAGTCGGGTGCTGGTGATCCTCACTGTGCTCCTCACTGTTCTCCTTCTGGGAAAAGCGGAGGGGCCCGTGGGTGGCGGGCCCGTGAGGCGCCGTCAGGTGACGTGTCCCTGACATGCACCGTGAGCGATAGTGACCCCCGCGGAGCGGGCGCACAAGACCGCCGGACGCACGGGCACCCCCGGCCGTCGCGGCCGGGGGTGCCCGATATCCGTACACCTTGCGGAGAGCCCAGGTCAGGTGGGCCGGAACGCGTCAGGAGGCGTTCAGCTGCCGCTCCCCCGCCGGTACCGCGGTGTCGAGCGTGTTGCCCGGCGGCGGGAACGGGCAGATGAAGTGGTCGGCGAACGCGCACGGCGGCAGCAGCGCACGGTTGAAGTCCACCGTCACCGAGCCGTCCGCCGCCGGGGCCTCGGGCCGCAGGAAGCGGAAGCGGTAGCTGTCCCGGCCGCTGGTGGCGTCCGCGAAGACCGCCCACAGCGAGCCGTCGTCCTCGACGGCCACCTGGAGGGTGTGCTCGCCGCCGTGCAGGTCGAAGGCCAGCTCGCCGGCGAGCCCGAGGCCGCGCTCCCGGCCGTCGGCGTTCTCGACCCGTACGCTGCGCGCCTCCTCGTACGGACGGAAGACGCCGGACACCACCCAGCGCTCGTCGTACGGGGTGGCCTCGATGCCCGCGAAGGCGCTGCGCGCCGCCGAGCCGGGGTCGAAGTCCCGTACGGCCCAGAGCCCTTCCCGCCGCAGGACCACCAGCCGCCGGCCCGCCGCCTCGACCCTGGACTCGTGGATCGGGGCGTGGTCGGCGGTGAGCCGTACGGTGCCGGTGAAGGGCTTCCCGTCGACGGTGATCGCGTCCTCGGCGTCCGCCGTCAGGACCACCTCGTCACCGTCCTCCCGCCACTCGCCGGGAACGGCCGGAATTCGACCCTCCGGGTGATCCGAGAGCCAGTGCGTGCCCGTGAGGGAGAGCGGGCCGTACGAGGAGGCGACCGCCGCCTCACGCTGCTCGTGCCAGTGCTGCCAGTCCTGCTGCGGATCCGTGCTCATGGTGTTCCACCTTTTCATACGGGCTTCGAAAGCCCGGGGCGCGCCGTGGGTCAGTTCTTGGTGCGGGGCAGGCCGGGCGGGTTGATCTCCGACTTCTCCACGGCCTCGCTGCCCAGACCCCACCGCTTGAGCACCTCGCCGTAGGTGCCGTTCCCGACGATGTGGTCGATCGCGGCCGCATAGGCGGCGACGAGGCCGCTGTCCTTCTTCGTGGTGGCCGCGATCTTCCCCTGGAGCCCGGCGCCCGCGCCGGAGAACTTCCCGGCGACCTCGGTCTGCCCGGCCGAGGCCACGTGGTACGCGACGACGGGGTTGGGGCCGAGGTAGCCGTCGATCCGGCCGGACTGGAGGGCCAGGTAGTAGTCGCTGTTGTTCTGGAAGTACGAGATCTCGACGCCCTTGCGGCCCGCCTTCTCGTTCTGCGCGGACCAGTCGACGAGGATCTTCTCCTGGTTGGTTCCGGAGCCGACGGCGATCTTCTTCCCCGCCACGTCCTCGGGGCCCTTCACCGTCCAGCCGGAGCCCTTCTTCGCCTCGAAGGCGAGGTCGTCGAGGCGGTAGGTGGCGAAGTCGTACTTGTCCTTGCGCTCCTCGGTCACGGTGACGTTGGAGAAGACGGCGTCGAACTTGGCACTGTCGAGGCCGACGAAGAGGTTCTCCCAGGAGACCGCCTCGAACTTCGGCTCCAGTCCGAGGGTGTCGGCCACCAGGGTCGCGATGTCGAGCTCGGTGCCGATCAGCGTCTTGTCGTCGGTGGCGCGGAAGGAGAGCGGCGGACTGGTGTTCGCGGCGACGCCGATGACGAGCGTGCCTCTCTTGCGGACGGCCTCGGGCACCTGCGCGGCGATGGCGTCGACCTTGGCGGTGTGGATGCGCTTCTGGTCCGGGCCCACGTTGATGCCGTTCCCCTTCTGCCCCTCGGGCTTGATCTCGGAGGTGGCGGCATCCCCCGAGCCGCAGGCGGTGAGGACCCCGAGGGCGGTGAGCGAGGCGAGGGCGGCGAGGACGGTGCGGCGGGACTTCATGACGGGACTCCTGGTGCGGGAAGGGTGACGAGCGGTCGTACGGGAAGAGCGAGGAGCGGTGGGGGGATGTGGGGCAGGGGGGGATGTGGGACGGGGGGAGATGGGAGAACGGGGGGTACGCGCGGTCAGAGGACCTTGGAGAGGAAGGCGCGGGTGCGCTCGTGGCGCGGGCTGTCGAGCACCTCGGCCGGCGGGCCCTGTTCGACGATCCGGCCCTCGTCCATGAAGACCACGGTGTCGGCGACCTCGCGGGCGAAGCCGATCTCGTGCGTGACGACGATCATGGTGGTGCCGGAGGCGGCCAGGTCCTTGATGACGTCGAGGACCTCGCCGACCAGTTCGGGGTCGAGCGCGGAGGTCGGCTCGTCGAAGAGGAGCAGCCCCGGTTCCAGGGCGAGCGCGCGGGCGATGGCGACGCGCTGCTGCTGGCCGCCGGAGAGCTGCTTGGGGTACGCCTCCGCCTTGTCGGCCAGTCCGACGCGGTCGAGGAGCTTCCGGGCCGCGGCCTCGGCCTCCTTCCGGGGGCGCTTCAGGGCCGAGACGGGGGCCTCGACGATGTTCTCCAGGACGGTCAGGTGCGGGAAGAGGTGGAAGTTCTGGAAGACGAAGCCGATCCGGGTGCGCTGCTTGAGGATGTCGCGCTCCCGCAGCTCGTAGAGCTTGTTCCCGGAGCGGCGGTAGCCGACGAGGGTGCCGTCGACGCTGACCGTGCCGCTGTCGACCTTCTCCAGGTGGTTGATGGTCCGCAGGAGCGTGGACTTGCCGGAGCCCGAGGGGCCGAGGACGACGGTGACCTCCCCCGCCCGGACGTCGAGGTCGATGCCGCGCAGGACGTGGAGCGGGCCGAAGTTCTTGTGGACGGAGCGGATCTCGACCTTGGCCGTGGTGGACTCGGGGACGGTGGTGGTGGCGGAGCTCATCGGGCGCTCCCCTTCGCGTAGTGGCGTTCGACGTAGTGCTGGACGACGGAGAGCGCGGTGGTGAGCAGGACGTACCAGGCGGTGGCGACCATCAGGAGCGGGACGACCCGTCCGTTGCGGCCGTAGACGACCTGCACCTGGTAGAAGAGTTCGCCGATCGCCATGACCGAGACGATCGAGGTGCCCTTGAAGAGCGAGATGATCTCGTTCGCGGCGTTGGGCAGAATCGAGCGCATCGCCTGCGGCAGCACGATGCGCCGCAGCTGCCGGAACTTCGGAATGCCGAGGGAGGCCGCAGCCTCCGACTGGCCCTCGTCCACGGCGACTACGCCGCCCCGGACGATCTCCGCCGCGTAGGCCGCCTGGTGGAGGGCGAGGCCGAGGACGGCGGCGCTCATCTCCCCGACGAGACCCATCGTGTCGAAGGAGAGGAAGCTCGGCCCGAAGGGGATGCCGATGCTCAACTCCTTGTAGAGATAGGCGAGGTTGAACCAGAAGAGCAGCTGGACGATGAGCGGGATGGAGCGGAACGCCCAGATGTAGCCGAAGGCGACCGAGCGCAGGAACGGGTTGGCCGACAGGCGCATGAAGGCCAGCACGATGCCGATCGCGAAGCCGAGGACCGTGCCGTAGAAGGTGAGCTGGAGGGTGACCCAGACGGCCTGGAGGATCGTCTCGGTGGTGAAGAACGCGGCGAAGACGTCCCACTCCCAGCCGGGGTTGGTGACGAGCCCGTGGGCGAACTGCACGAGCAGGACGGCGGTGGCGGCGACGGCCACCCAGCGCCAGGGGTGACGGACGGGGACGACGACGAGTTCGACGGGCGCCGGCGGGGTGGCGGCGGCTTCCGGGTCCTTCGTGACGGGGGTGTTCGTGAGGGGGGCGGTGGAGGGCGGATCGCTGGTGAGAGCCATGGCGGTTCCTCGGAAACGGGTCGGGAGGCGAGGCAGAAGGGGGAGCGCGGATCAGGCGCTCAGCGGGGCCGGAAGGCGACAGCTCCGGTCGGCGCGGTCGGCCTGGCCGCTCCGGACGCCCTGGTCACTGCGATCGCCCAGGTCACCCTGGTCGCTCAGGTCGCCCTGGGCGCCCTGGTCACCTCGGTCGCTCAAGTCGCTCAGGGCACCCCGGTCGCCCCGGTCGCTCCCCTCGCTCCCGTCGCTCAGGAAGGTCAGCGCGGCCCGTGCGGCGACGTCGTTCTGTCCGAAGGCGATCCCGCCGGTACGGGGCCGGGTGAAGGCCCCGCCCGCCCGGGCGGTGGTGTGCGGGCCGAGCGCGAAGCGGCGCGGGTGCGGGCGCCCGTCGCGCTCCAGGATCCGGGCGTCGGCGGGGTCGACGACGAGGAGGCCGCTGGCGGTGGCCCGGGCCCCGTCCTCGTACAGGGCGCGCAGCAGCGGGCTGCCGGTGAGCTCCAGGGTGGGGTCGGGCAGCCGGGCCTCGACGAGGGCGCGCGCCTCGGTCCACTCCCCCGGCACGGCGGCGGACGCGGCGCGGAAGACCCCGCGCTCCTCGTCGGTCTCGACGGTGACCTGCGGCCCGAGGAACCGGACCACGCCGGCGCGGGAGAGCGCGAGCAGCTGGCGCAGCCGGGGCCCCGGCGGGCCGGAGGCGATGTAGCTGAAGAAGCCGTGCCACCAGCCGCCCAGGTCGACGCGGCTGCCGAGGCTCAGGAGCTGGGCGTAGACGGAGAGCAGGGCCGCGAAGACGGCGGCGTCGGGGCTGTGGGCGGGGTCGTGGCGGCGGGTCAGATCGTCGGTGACGTAGTCGCGCAGGCCGTGCTGGAGCGCCTCGGCGGAGACGAAGCGGACCCCGTCGAGGGGGTGGTCGAGGGCGTCCAGGTCGAGCCGGTCGGCGGGGTCGGGGACGGCCGCGGCGACGAGCGCGGCGATCTCCGCCCCGCGCGGCGGCGCCTGTGCGTACGCCTCCTCGAAGTCGCTCCAGTCGAGGGAGGTCCGCTCGGGGTGGGTGGAGAAGAGCCGGTGGTAGTGGGCCCAGCCGAGTTCCTTGTCGATGAGCGGCCACACGTCGCGCCGGAAGTCGAGCGGCTCGTCCCGCTTCAGGAGGGCCTCGGTCTGCTCGGCCCCGAAGAACCGGGGAAGCGGGGGCCGTTCGCCGTCGAGGACGTATCCGATCTTCGAGTGGTACGGGACGCCCCGCCGCGATCCGACGTGCAGCACGGGCTCCCGGCCGGAGGGTACGTAGACGAGGTCGTCGCCCTCGCCCTCGTACCGTCCGCCGCGGCCCTCGGTGAGGAGCACCATCAGGTCGACGAAGGCGAGGCCGAAGCCGCGGACCAGGACGGGCGCGCCGGCGGGCAGCGCGGAGAGGTCGCTGTCGGCGGTGAAGTCGGGCGGGAGGTGGACGAGCCGGTGGCGGGCGGCGAAGTCGGCGAGCTCCCGCTGCTCCGGGTCGGGTTCGGCGTCGAGGTGGCCGACGGTGAGGACGACGAGGTCGGCGAGGAGCGGCTCGGCGCCGGCCTCCAGCCAGACCCGCTGGCGTCCGTCGCGGGGGCCGCCGAGCCGCAGCGCGGTGGTGCGGTGCTCGTGGACGGTGACGGAGGCGGGCAGGTCGGCGAGGACCCGCTCGTACACCCAGCGCAGGTAGGCGCCCTGCTGGGGGCGGGTGGGGAAGACGCGGCCCTCGATGCCGGCCCAGTCGGCGAGGGTGGGTCCCGGCAGGACGGGCCCGTCGAGCTCCACGGTCTCGTCGGTGAACATGGTGACGTCCTCGGCCTGGGAGTTCATCCAGAGCAGCGGGGACTGTTCGGTGCGCCAGATCCGGCCGGGGCCCGGCGGGTGCGGGTCGACGAGGTGGAGGTCGAGGCGGCCGTCGCCGTACAGCTCGGGCAGGTTGGCGGCGAGCCGTTCGAGGAAGCCGGTGCCGCGCGGCCCCGCGCCGACGATGACGATCGAGGGCGTCGAGTGCGTCGAGGGCGTCGAGGGGGCGGGGCTCATCGGGCACCGCCCGTGCCGCGGGCGTAGTACCGCTCGACGTAGTGCTGGCCGAGGCTGAGGACCGAGGTCACCGCCACGTACCAGAGGGTGGCGACGAGGAGCATCGGGATGACCTCGTACGTGCGGTGGTAGACGAGCTGGGTCGAGTAGAGCAGGTCCTGGACGGCGATGACGGAGACGATCGAGGTGCCCTTGAGGGTGCCGATCAGCATGTTTCCGGCGGGCGGGACGATCGAGCGCATCGCCTGGGGCAGCACGATCCGGGTGAGCCGGCGCCACCGGCCGAGGCCGAGGGACTGGGCGGCCTCGATCTGGCCGCGGTCGACGGAGAGGATGCCGCCGCGCACGACCTCGGCGGCGTAGGCGGCCTCGTGCAGGGTGAGGCCGATGACGGCGACGGCGACGGGGCCGAGGAGGTTGACCGTGTGGATGCCGAGGACGGTCGGGTAGAGCGCGCCGATGTTGAACCAGAAGAGCAGCTGGACCAGGATCGGGGTGGACCGGAAGAACCAGACGTACCCCCAACTGACCCCGCGCAGAACCGGGTTGGCGGACAGCCGGAAGACCGCGAGCAGGGTGCCGAGGACGAAGCCCAGGACCATGACGAGGGCGGTCAGCCACAGGGTGAGGCCGAGGCCGCGCAGGACGGACGCGGAGGTGAAGTACTCGGCGACGACGTCCCACTGGAAGGCCTTGTTGCGGACGACCGAGAGCAGTCCGAGGGCGAGGAGGACGAGGACGGCGGCCGATGCGGCCCACTGGCCGGCCCGGCGGGCGGGAACGACGCGGGGAGGCGGCTCGGCCGGCGGGGCCGTGGAGGGAGTCTTGACGAGGGTCGCGGACATGCGAAGGCTCCGTGGATGCCAGAGGGCGGATCGAACACGGGGGTGCGCCTTCACACGCGGAGAGCACGGACATGGGCCCCTCAGCCCGATCCGCCCTTCGAGGCTATGCGGTCAACATGCCCTGCTGTCAAGGGTGTCCACAGGGTGAGCTGTGCGTCTCATCATGGTTGACGCGGAAACGGATGCCTGTTCAACTGGGGCCATGCATCCGCAGCAGCTGGTCACGCGCTCCCACATCGACTTCGGTCGCGTGTGGTCCTCTTCCTGTTGAGCTGACCCTCTGCTGTGCCCCGCCCGCGTGCTGTTTTCCGCGGCGCCTTCACACACAGGCCCCTCGTGAGTGCCTGAGCCCTCCCCTCCCCTCGCTCCGCCTCGCTGTCCTCCTTCGCCCTGAAGGACCGTCATGCCCTTCGCGTTGTCCGTGTACCGGACCACGACCACCGACCCCTTGGCGCGCCCGCTCCTCGACGAGCTGGCCTACGAGTACACGACCCGGTACGGCTCCGCGCACGATCTGAGCCTCTATCCGGCCACCGAGTTCGCTCCTCCCCACGGCGCCTTCCTGCTCCTCATGGAGCACGGCCGGCCCGTGGCCGGAGGCGCGTACCGCCGCTACGACGACCACACCGCCGAGCTGAAGCGGATCTGGACCCACTCGGCGCACCGCAGGCGCGGGCTCGCCCGCCGCGTCCTCACCGTGCTCGAACGCGACGCCGCCGCCCGCGGCTACACCCGCATCTACCTGACGACCGGGCCGCGCCAGCCGGAGGCCAGGGGCCTCTACCTGGCGACCGGCTACCGGCCGCTCTTCGACGTGTCCGCCGATCTTGAGTCGCTCGGCCCCCTGCCGTTCGAGAAACTCCTGGAGAACCCGAAACCATGAGCACGCGTACGAGTTCCGGCACTGCCCGCACGACCCTCGGCTTCGCGCTGATCACCGCCGCCGCACTCACCCTCACCGCCTGCTCCGGAGGCGAACCCACGACGGCGCCGGCCGGGGCCTCGGGAGCACCGGGCGCCGCGAAGGGCACGCTCCCCAGCGAGGACGTGGTGTCGGCGGTGAAGAAGAACGAGGCCGCGGCGAAGCTGCTTCCCGCCGACGTCCGGCAGCGGGGCAGCTTCACGGTCGCCGCCTCGGTCGGGACCCCGCCCAGCTCGGCCTACCTGCCCGACGGCAGGACCGTGGTCGGGGTGGACGCCGACTTCGCGGACGCCGTGGCGAAGGCCCTCGGCCTGGAGCTGAAGCGCGAGGCCGTCGGCTTCGAGGCGATCCTGCCGGCGCTGACCAGCGGCAAGTACGACGTCGGCACCGGGAACTTCGGGGTGACCGAGGAGCGGCGCAAGACCATCGACTTCGTCACCTACATCAACGACGGCCAGGGCTTCGCCACCCGGTCCGACAGCCCGCTGAAGGCGGTCACCGACCTCACGCAGCTGTGCGGCCTGAAGGTCGCGACGGGCGCGGGCACCACCTTCGAGCAGACCCTGGAGAAGAACAAGGGCCGGTGCGCGGAGGCCGGGAAGCCGGCGTACGAGGTGAACGTCTTCAACGAGACGGGCGCGGTCTGGATGTCGCTCCAGCAGGGCCGCAGCGATGTCGTGATGAACACGATCAACGGCGTGCGGTACGCGGTGACGCAGCAGAAGAACGTGAAGTTCCTCAACGAGTACCGGCGGCTCGACGTCGGCTTCGCCTTCAAGAAGGGCACCCCGCTCGCACCGGCCTTCCAGGCGGCGGTGAACGGCCTGAAGGCCGACGGGACGTACGACCGGATCGTGAAGAAGTGGGGGGTGGCGGGGTCGGGGATCGAGCAGTCGCAGATCACCCCGCCGGAGATCCCGGCGCCGACGAAGTAGCGGAGCCGTCGCCCCGCCGGAGGCAGACGGGGTGTCAGCAGTCGCAGCCGCAGCTGCAGTCCCCGCAGCAGCCGTCTCCCTCGCAGCAGGAGGAGCAGTTGCTGCAGCAGTCACAGCAGTCGCAGCAACTGCCGGGGTCACACTGCTGGCAGAGCCCCTCGCGACGCTGCCGGCTCCAGGGGTCCTCGAAGGTCCCGCAGCACATCTGGCAGGTGCAGGCCAGACCGACCCAGAGGGCGCACCCTGCTATCAGGCCGCGCCGGTTCGGCGGCCCGGGCGGGAACGGCCCGCCGGGGCCTCCGGGGCCACCGGGACCGGGGCTGTAAGGCCCGCCGGGTCCCCCCGGGCCGGGGGCGTACGGGTTGCCGGGGACGGGTCCGGGCCCCTGGGGCGCATACGGGTTCCCCGGCACCGGGCCCTGTCCGTGCACCGACCCCGCCCCCGGCGTCCCGTGCGAGCAGCTCGTCGTACCGAAGGCCCGGTCCACCGACGTCCGGAGCTCATGGGCGAGGAGGACGTGGACGAGCTTGCCGTCGGCGAACTCGGCGTCCTTCAGGGCGAGGCGGATGCCGTGCAGGGCGTCGTCGGCGAGCCGGCGCGCCTCCTCACGGGAGGTGCCGGTCGCGGTGAGCGGGTTCCACGCGCCCGCCGCCGCGTCGGCCTGCTGGTCCTCGACGGCGTCGAGGAGGTGGGCGAGGCGGCCGAAGAGCCGGCCCGCCTCGGCGAGCGGCGCGGCGTTGTCCGGGCGCCCCGCGAGGACGGCGGTGTGCGCGAAGGCGGCCGCGGTCGCGGTCTCGGTCGGCTCGGTGACGGCGAGCAGCGGCGTTCCGAGGCCGGCGAGGGTTTCGAGCCCGGTCTGCCGGTCGACGGCGTCGACGAGGACGGCGGTGTCGAAGCCGAGGGCGCGGCCGGTCCTGGCGCCGGCCCGGTCCCAGGAGCGGGCGACCCGGCGGGCCGCGGCGGCGACGGGCTTGCGCGCCAACAGGCCGTCCCGGTCGGCGACGTGGTCCCGTACCTTCGCCGAGGCGAGGACGAGCGAGACGGCGGCGGCGAGGCGCGCGCCCTCCCCCTGGGCCACGGGCGCGGTCCGCATCCCGCGCAGCGGGCAGGGCCCGGCGGTGCGCCGCCCGCTCGCCATCGTGCCGGTCTGAGCCTCCGTCAGGACCGAGACGATGAGCCCGTCGTAGTTGGTGACGACCCGCGCGAACTGTCCGTGGTCCGCGCGAAGTGCCAGGCAGAGGCCGCAGAGGTGGGCCATCCAGTCGACTTTGAGTCCGTCGGTGAGCCGGTGCGTGCAGGGTCTGACGATTCCGAACATGAGGTGCCCCCGTGAGCCGTGCGAAGTGCCGTCGAGCGGCATCGCGGCATCGTAGCGAGCCGGGTCGTTCACCCGTACGCGCCCACCGTCACCCTTCTGGCCCGACTTTCATATTTTAAGTTGCGCGCCCCTCCGTCAGGCCCCGCATACCGCAAGTTTCCTGACGTATCGCCAGAAATCGACGCTCACGTTCTGCACCAGTACCGTCACGAATCCCCTGCGCGCCGTGTATCCACTTGGCGCGCGATCCGCATCATGGACGACGATAGGGATTGCGGAACCACAAGTGACCGCGCTGAAAGGAGGCGTCCATGGGATCGGTGCGCAAGGCAAGTGCCTGGCTGGGACTCGTCGAGGACAACGACGAGCGTTACTACGACGACGAGTACGCCGACGGTGCCGAGAACGGCGACGCCTGGGTGACGGACCCCCGGGTCCGGGTGGCCACGGACACCGCCCAGGATCAGGGCCGCCGGATCGCCACCGTCTCCCCCGACGGCTTCCGGGACGCCCGGGGCATCGGAGAGCTCTTCCGGGACGGTGTTCCGGTGATCGTGAACCTGACCGGGATGGAGCCGCACGACGCCAAGCGCGTGGTCGACTTCGCCGCCGGCCTCGCCTTCGGTCTGCGCGGCTCGATCGAGCGCGTGGCGACGCGGGTCTTCCTGCTCACTCCCGCCGACACCCAGATCGTCGGCGGCGAGTCCCGTCGGCGTCCGCAGGACGGTTTCTTCAACCAGAGCTGAGCGGGTCCGCCGGCCCGACCGGGCATCACCCGAGGGATCGGGTCAGTGCACCGGACGTCCCGAGCCGGCGGGCTCGATCGCTTCCCGGGTCGCGGGCACCCGCGGCTCGGCCGGCTCTCGCGCCTCGACGGGCTCACCCGTCACAACCGACTCGCCCCGCCCGACCGGCTCGCACCCCGCGAGCGACTCGCACGACTCGGCCGACTCGACCGACGTACACGACTCGGCCGGCTCGCAGGACGCGTCCGGTTCCGCCGGGCACTCCATGACCCGGGGCAGTCGCCGGGCCATCACCGCGCCGGCGAGCAGCAGGACGGCGCTCACGCAGAGCGTGATGTGCAGACCGTCCACGAAGGCGTGCCGGGCCGCCTGGTGCAGGGCCGTGCCCGCCGCGCCGCCGAGCTGGTCGGCGACCTGGTAGGCCTCGCCGAGGGAGTTCGACGCGGCGCTGCTCGCCTCCGCCGGCACTCCGGGGACCGAGGCGAGCCCGGGGGCGTACGCGGCGTTCATCACGCTGCCGAGCAGTGCGATGCCCATGCCGGCGCCGAGCTGGTACGAGGTCTCGCCGATCGCGGCGGCGCCGCCCGCGCTCCGCTGCGGCGCCTCGCTGAGCATCGACTCGTACGCCGAGAAGAGCGTGGTCTGCAGGCCGAAGCCGAGCAGCACGAAGCCCACCGTGAGCAGCAGCGGCCGGTCGTCCTGCCCCATGAAGGTCAGCAGGAGCACCGCGGCGGCGGTGAGCACGAAGCCCCAGCCGACCATCCGGCGCGGGCCGATCCTGCGCAGGGTGTACGAGCCGGTGGCGCCGGCCGCCATGGCGGCGAAGGTGAGCGGCAGGAGCCGGAGCCCGGTCTCCAGGGGGCTCAGTCCGAGGACGAGCTGGAGGTACTGGACGGCGATGAGCTCCAGGCCGACCAGGGCCAGCATGGCGAGGACGATGCAGCCGACCGAGGTGGTGAAGGCCGCCCGGGAGAAGAGCCGCATGTCGATCAGCGGGTGCGGGCGCCGCTTCTGTCGGCGGACGAAGAGGACGAGGAGCGCGGCGCCGACGAGCAGCGGTCCCGCGGTCGGCAGGGCGAGCAGCGGCTCGCCGGCCCCGGCGCGCTTGACCCCGAGGACGCAGCCGAGGACTCCGGCGGCGGCCATGAGGGCGCCGAGGACGTCCCAGGGGCCGTCGGAGTCTCCCCGGGACTCGGGGAGGAGGCGGCGGCCCAGCGGCAGTATCAGCGCCATCAGCGGAATGTTGATGAGGAAGACGGAGCCCCACCAGTAGTTCTCGACGAGGAAGCCGCCGAGGACCGGTCCTGTGGCGGCGCCGACCGCGGCGACCGCGGTCCAGATGCCGATGGCGGTGGCGCGTTCCCGGCGGTCGGGGAAGACCGCCCGGAGGATGGAGAGCGTCGCGGGCATGATCATGGCGCCGCCGACGCCGAGCAGCGCGCGGGCCGCGATGAGGACCCCCGGCTCGGTGGCGAGGGCGGCGATCGCCGAGGCGACGCCGAACAGCGCGTAGCCGAGGAGGAGGACCCGCCGTCTGCCGACCCGGTCCCCGAGGGTGCCGAAGAGGATCAGCAGCGAGGCACAGATCAGCGGGTAGGCGTCGACGATCCAGAGCAGCGCGGTGGAGCTGGGGCGCAGGTCCTCGGTGAGCGAGGGGACGGCGACGTGGAGGATGGTCGCGTCGAGGGCGACCAGGAGAAGGCTGACGCAGAGGACGACCAGGACGACCCAGCGGTTGGCTCCGCCGTCGGCGGCACGCTCTCGTGCTCGGGCCGTGATCGTCCGCGACATGTACGTACCTCCCAGTGAAGCTCTCGCGCTCGGCAGGCGCCGACCAGGGCGTATGCCCCTGGGGCGGCCCGACATCGACGGGCGAGTGAGCCGTCAGCGTACGCGAGTTCAAGCCCCGAGCGCGTGGTGCAGCTCTCACCCCGGCGGGCCTCCGCGTGTGGCGTACGCCACTCGGCGGGGCCCGCGCGTCGCATGGAATTCCGTACGTATATCTGTTTGAAGCAATTCCCTTGCGTTCAAACACTCTTCCGGAAAGCGCCACGCCGGCAATAGGGCAGAAGGTCATCGGATTTACCGACGGACGTCGGGAATGATCCGGCGGCTGAGACCTACTCCACATCACATGGTCATCACGAAGACACCGGATCGACCGGGACGGCTTCTCACTCCCTGTAACGTCGATTGGGTGCGTACCGACATCTTTGCCCGGCTGGACCGGGAGCCGGAACCGCCGAAGATAGAGGTCCCGGGGATGACCCGCACGCGTCTCGCGCTCTTCGGCGGGACGTCGGCGTTCTATCTGGCCATTGTCGTCGCGGTCCTCCTGTCGAGCTGGCTGGTGACCCTCGACTGGAAGATCATGCTGTTCCGGCCCTATCAGCAGTGGCCGGAGATCCACGGCTTCCTCGACTACTACGTCGTCCTCGGCCAGCGCGGCCCCACGGCCGTCATGGTGGCCGCGTGGCTGGGCTGGCGCTCCTGGCGGCAGCACACCCTGCGGCCGCTCCTGTGCCTCGGCGCGGCGCTGCTGCTGCTCAACGTCTCGGTCGGCGCGGTCAAGCTCGGGCTCGGCCGTCTCGGCCCCCACTACGCGACGCAGGTCGGCTCCGCCGAGCTCTTCGGGGGCGGCGATATATTTCCGTCGGGACACACCGCCAACGCGGTCGTGACCTGGGGCATCCTCGCCTATCTGGCGACCACCCCGCGGGCCAGGCGCTATCTGTCGGCCCTCTCGGCAGTGGTCGCGCTCGGCGTCGGCCTCACCACCGTCTATCTGGGCACGCACTGGCTGAGCGACGTCCTGCTCGGCTGGGCCGCCGGGCTCCTGGTCCTGCTCGCCCTGCCCTGGTGCGAGCCGGTCCTCGCGGTGGCGGAGTCCTGGATCCTCGCGGCACGCGACCGGCTCCGGGACCGGCTGCGCGACCGCCGCCGGCTGGTGCCCTCCCTGCCCGTGGCCTCCGGCGGACCGCGCCCGGGATTCTTCCCGCAGCGTCCGGCCGGCGCCGAGGAGCCCGTCCGCGAGACGGTGGGAGTGGCCCGCGGCCGCGCCCCCGCGACACGCGGCTGACCGCACCCCGCGTCACGGAAGGGCCCCGACCGTCCTCGGCCGGGGCCCTTCCGCATGCGGGCGCGTACGCCGTCAGCCGAGCCAGCAGCGGCTGACGGTGCCGTCCTCGACCTCGAAGTTGATGCGTCCCGACAGGTATTCCATGGTGATGATCGAGCCCGGCGGCAGAGATCTGACGACCTTCCAGCCCCGTGCCCTGGCAAGCCGCTCGGCGCCGTCCCCGTCGAGTCCCACATAGGACTCGGGAGCGTCGCGGGGCGGTTCGGGAGTGCGCGATGTGGGTGACATGGGCCTCACGTTAGCCTCTTTGCGGTCACGCTTGTGTCACAAGTTCTCGACATATGTTTGACACGCCGCCCGTCACCCGATGGGACAGTTTCGGGTCGATTCTCCAGCAATTCCGAAGAGCTTCCAGCAGTTCACACGAAGAGACTCCCCGCATCGATAAGCCCCGGGGAATTCCCTCTTCTCCGCACGTCACACGCCGAATTACCCCGTTCGCACACGCGGCGCCCTCACGCTTCCCTTACACAATGCTTACGCGTACGCGGCGGCCGGCTCGGCGGAGGAAGTGTCGGCCGACCGGAGCAGCCGCCCCCTCCGCCTCCCTCGCCCGCCGACCCGCCGCGCGCATCATGTCCGGACGCCCGGCGAGCAGGACACGCCCCGGCGGACCGGCACTAGGGGGCGCAGCGATGGACACCGAGACGGCGACCGCGACCGTCGAATCGGCCCGGCAGCGACAGGGCCGCGTCCTGATCGACTGGGCCACCACGACCGACCACAAGAAGATCGGCCACCTCTACCTGGTCACCTCGTTCGTCTTCTTCCTGCTGGCCGGGCTCATGGCCATGCTCATGCGCGCCGAGCTGGCCCGCCCGGGGCTCCAGCTCGTGTCGAACATGGAGTTCAACCAGGCCTTCACGCTGCACGGCACGATCATGCTGCTGCTCTTCGCGACGCCCACCTTCGCCGGCTTCGCCAACGAACTGGTGCCGCTGCAGATCGGCGCCCCCGACGTCGCCTTCCCGCGGCTGAACATGTTCTCGTACTGGCTGTTCCTCTTCGGCGGCCTGATGGTGATCGCCTCGCTGCTCACCCCGAGCGGCCCCGCCGCCTTCGGCTGGACCGCCTACGCCCCGCTCAACAGCCTGGAGCGGTCGCCGAGCGTGGGCGTCGACCTGTGGATCATGGGACTCGCGCTCTCGGGCTTCGGCACGATCCTCACCTCGGTGAACTTCCTCGCCACCATCATCGGGATGCGGGCCCCCGGCATGACCATGTTCCGGATGCCGATCTTCACCTGGAACATCCTCTTCACCGCGGTCCTGGTGATCGTCGCCTTCCCCGTCCTCGCGGCGGCGCTGCTCGTCCTGGAGGCGGACCGGCGCCTCGGCTCCGTGGTCTTCCAGCCCGAGAACGGCGGGGCGCTGCTGTGGCAGCACCTCTTCTGGTTCTTCGGCCACCCCGAGGTCTACATCATCGCGCTGCCGTTCTTCGGGATCGTCAGCGAGATCATCCCGGTCTTCGCCCGCAAGCCGATCTTCGGCTACGCGACGCTCGTCGGGGCCACCATGACGATCACCGGCCTGTCGGTGGTGGTCTGGGCCCACCACATGTTCGCGACGGGCGCGGTGCTGCTCCCGTTCTTCTCGCTCCTGTCGTTCCTGATCGCGGTGCCGACCGGGGTGAAGTTCTTCAACTGGACCGGGACGATGCTGCGGGGCTCGCTCTCCTTCGAGACGCCCATGCTGTGGTCGGTCGGCTTCCTCGTGTCGTTCCTCTTCGGCGGGCTCACCGGGGTGATCCTCGCCTCGCCGCCGATGGACTTCCAGGTCACCGACTCGTACTTCGTCGTGGCCCACTTCCACTACACGGTCTTCGGCACGGTCGTCTTCGCGACCTTCGCCGGCTTCTACTTCTGGTGGCCCAAGTTCACCGGCCGGATGCTC
Organism: Streptomyces sp. NPDC042346; assembly: GCF_055581845.1. NCBI lineage: Bacteria > Bacillati > Actinomycetota > Actinomycetes > Kitasatosporales > Streptomycetaceae > Streptomyces > Streptomyces sp. NPDC042346. Next base: position 444,391 of record NZ_JBVJEH010000006.1, read on the forward strand.
GACGAGCGGCTCGGGAAGGCCCACTTCTGGACGCTGTTCGTCGGCTTCCACCTGACCTTCCTGGTGCAGCACTGGCTCGGCGCGGAGGGCATGCCACGGCGGTACGCCGACTACCTGGCCGCGGACGGCTTCACCGCCCTCAACACGGTGTCGACGATCGGCGCCTTCCTGCTCGGCGCGTCGACCCTGCCGTTCCTCTACAACGTGTGGTGGACCCACCGGTACGGCGCGAAGGTCGACGTGGACGACCCCTGGGGCTTCGGACGCTCGCTGGAGTGGGCGACGACGTGCCCGCCGCCCCGGCACAACTTCGACGCCGTGCCGCGGATCCGCTCCGAGGCGCCCGCCTTCGACCTGCACCACCCGGAGTTCGCGGCCTACGAACGCATGCGGATCACGAGCCCGCCGGCGTCTCCCCCGGTGTCTCCCCCGACCTCTCCCCCGTCCTCGCCCTCGTCCCCGCCCCCGGACTCTCCCCCTCCGTCCGGTCGAGAGCGCGGGACAGCCGGTCCCTGAGGTCGCGGACCCGTTCCGTCAGCTCCGGCGGATCGACCACCTCGAACTCGAGCCCCATGAGCACCACGTGCACCACCGCGACGTGGAGGTTGTGCGCCCCCGCCCGCAGCAGACAGCTCCCTTCGCCCTCGGGCTCCAGGACCCCGTCCATCGGGCCGACGATCGCGGCGGCCTCGGCGAGCGGGACGAACAGCCGGACGGTGACCTCCGTCGCGTACGCCGCACCGGACACGCCCTTCGACACGTACGCGGCGAGGTCCTCGGCGGGCGGTTCGCGGGGCGGGAAGCGCGGCCCGTGCGGCGGCCTGGGCTCGATGCGGTCGGCCCGGAACGTCCGCCAGTCGCCGCGGTCCACGTCCCACGCCACCAGGTACCAGCGCCGCTCGGTGCAGACCAGCCGGTGCGGTTCGACGGTCCTGCGGGTGGCGTTGCCGCCGTGGTCGCGGTAGGCGAAGCGGAGCCGCTCGCTGTCCCGGCAGGCGTTGGCCAGCTCCGTGAGCACCCCCGGATCCACCATGTCCCGGGGCGTACGGAGCATGGGCACGGTGAACTCGGTGAGCGCGCCGACCCGCCGCCGCAGCCGCGCCGGCAGGACCTGCTCCAGCTTGGCGAGGGCGCGTACGGACGTCTCGCCGATGCCCTCGACGCCCTGACCCGCCGCCGTGCGCAGGCCGACCGCGACCGCCACGGCCTCCTCGTCGTCGAGGAGCAGCGGCGGCAGCTCGGCCCCGGCCCCGAGCTGATAGCCGCCGCCGGTGCCGGGGCTGGCGTGCACGGGATAGCCGAGCTCGCGCAGCCGGTCGACGTCGCGCCGTACCGTGCGCGAGGTCACCCCGAGCCGGTCGGCGAGATCGGCACCGGACCACTCCCGGTGGGCCTGGAGCAGCGAGAGCAGGCGCAGCAGCCGTGCGGAGGTCTCCAACATGCCCCGAGTCTGCCAGCCGTCGCGGACACCTACGGTCCTCGATGCGACCGCGGGAACCCGGCGGATTCAGCGGAGCGGACGGCCCCGGACCAGCCGGGCGGCCCTCGCCGTCAGGGCGTAGACCGCGTCGACGGCCCGGCCGATCTCGTGGTGCCGCCTCGCGCGCCCGGCCGCGTGGACGCGCCGGCTCGCGCCCCGGTCGACGAGTTCCGTCCAGAGCGCCTCGTGGCGGGCGGCGAGCCGGGCGGGCACGGGCGCGCCGTCGGGCACGGCCTCGATCCGTACGCCGGGCAGCCCCATCCTGCGGTAGGCGCGGGCGTCGGCCTCGGTGGCCGTCGTGACGGCGTCGAGGAGCCGGTACTCGTGGCCGATGTCCCGGCGGAGCCGGATGCCGTGACCGGCGGGGGCCAGGTGCTCCTGGCCGACGAGGACCGGCCCCCGCCGGGCCTGTCGGGCGAGGTGCACGGTGAGCCCCGGGCGGGTGGCGACGAGGACGTCGGCCTCGACGCCCCGCAGGTACGCGCCGATCCGGGCGTCGGTGAGCGCGCTGTACTGCTTCCAGCGGTCGTCGCCGCGCGGGAAGACCTCGGCGGACCGGTGGAAGTCGGGATGGTCACCGTCGTACCCGGGGCTGTCCTCGCGCAGGTCGACGAGATGACGCAGCGTCACGTCCGAGGGGAGTCCGAGGGCCGGCCGGTCGCGGTGGCGGAACACCGAGACGATCTCGACCTCGTGGCGCCTGGCCAGCTCCTCGGCGAGGGTGAACGTGGTCCGGATCGTGCCGCCGTGGTCGTAACCGTCGTGAAGCAGAAAGGAGATGCGCATCGGGCTGCCGGTTCCCCCCGGTCAGTCAGGCTGTCGGTCGGTCGGTCGGGCCGACTGTACTGCCGGGACGAACCCCCGTTTCACGGGCGAAGTCGCACGGGCGGGGCCGCACGGGCGACGGTTCGCGGGTGAGGTCGGGCGGGTGACGGTCACGGGCGATAGCCGAGTTGGGGCACGGTCGCGCAGTTCTCCGTCATGTCGCCCTGGCTCACCCAGCCCCGGCCGTCCTCCCAGCGGGCCACGGACAGACAGGTGTGACGGGTCTCGGGCGGTCGCGCGAGGTGCTCGAAGCGGACGGGCAGCAGCAGTCCGCGCGCGGTGTACGGCTCCGGACGGTTCAGGAACTCCTCGACGCACCCACGGGTGAGCCCGGCCCCGGCTCCGTCTCCGGTCGCGTCCCCGGCTCCGTCCGCGGACCCGGACCCCGTTCCGTCCCCGGCCAGGCACGAGCGGGCCGCGTCGGTGAACCACATCGCCGCCGCCCACCCCTCCAACTGCCACTGCGAAAGCTCCCGTTGCCCCATGGCCGCCCGGAACTCGCGAACGGCGGGATCGCCGGTGTCCTGGTGGTTGCGGCTGGCTCCGGTCACCCACAGGGAGCTCAGGCAGCCGGGAGCACGGGCGTAGTCGCGGGCGACGGACGAGGACCAGTTCTGCACGTTGGTGACCTTGGCGTCGACGCGGACCCCGAGCGCCTCCATCGCCTCGCACAGCCGCACGTTCCCGTGGGTGTCCATCGCGTCGAAGAGGAGGTCGACGCCCTGGTCCCGCAGATCGGCCGCGACCGCGCGGAAGTTGGGCAGGGCGAAGTCGACCTGCTCGTCGACGACCCGGTAGCCCTCGGCGCGCAGCCCGTCGGAGACCAGCCGGGCGTACGCGGCGGACGCGGCCTGGTTGTACGAGACGACGGCGGCGGTCCGCGCCCCCTTCTCCCGCGCGAACCAGCGGTAGACCTCGGTCCCGCCGTACAGCGTCCCGTTCCAGCCGGGCTTGCCGCCGGTGCGCGGGGCGGAGCTGCCGTAGATGCCGTAGAGGTGCGGATAGGTGTCGTAGGCGGGGGTGAGGGGCTGGCCGCCGATGTCGGGGACACCGGCCTTGGCGACGAGGGGCGCGCCCGCGTAGTTCAGGGCGGTGGTCGCGACGAGCGCGAAGACGTGGCGCTCGTCGATCAGCCGGTGCACGCACGCGTTGTTGCCGACGCCGCTGCCGCCGTCGTCGCAGGTCTCGGCCTCGATCCTGCGCCCGTCGAGGCCGCCGCGGGCGTTGAGGGCGTCGAAGTAGGCGCGGGCGCCGTCGCGCGGTCCGGTGAAGGCCTTCCCGCCGACCGGGCTCGTGGCGCTGGTGATGATCCCGACGCGGAGCGGCTCACCGCCGGAGGGGGTGGCGGTGGGCCGCGTCTCGAAGGCGCGCTCCGGGAGCCGGCTGCCGCAGGCCGTGAGCACGGCCAGAAGCGCGAGCAGCACGGCGAGGAGCAGCGCCGCGCCCGGTTCAGCAGCCCGGAACGGTGACACCGCTCAGCTCGACCAGGCCGCAGAGGGTCTTCACGGAGACCTTCCAGGTGCCGTCCTGGAGGATCGAGGTGCCCTGGGAGTCGGGCAGGGCGGGTGCCCCGCCGACGAGCAGGTCGTAGGTGACGTTGGCCTCCTCGGCCGAGGTGAACTCGACGCCGGTGACCTTCGCCGCGGTCGTGGCGGCGTTCTCGTTGCCGGCGAAGGCGGCGAGGACCGGCTCCATCGCGGCGCCGTTCTCCAGGAGCTTCACCTTCTCGGCCGCGGTGGTGTTCGGGTCGAAGAACGCCGTCCAGTTCTCGGTGATCTCCGCCTCGGCGGCGGCGGGGTCGGCGGGCTCGCCGGCCGTCGCGGACGGCGACGCGCTGTCGCTTCCCGTGCTGCCGCTCCCGTCGTCGGAGCAGCCCGCCATGGCGGGGGCGAGGGCCAGGACGGCGACGGCCGCGAGGGCCGCGAGCCGGGGGCGTCCGCCGAGTCGTGCGAGGGCCATATGCCTCACCACCGGGTGTCTCTCCGGACCGTACGGTCTGCTGCTTCCAGGGTGGGGCGAACCGGGGCATAGTGCAAGGAAAGGAAAGAGGTGGAGCAAGGGAAGGGACGAGAGCAAGACGACGAGGGAGGCCCGGTGCCGAGATCCCGGATCCTGCTGTGGGGCGGTGTCACGGCGGCCGCCGCGGGCGCGGTGCTGTGCGTCCTCGGCTGGTACGGGATCTCCGGCGAGCGCTTCGCCGAGCGGCAACTGCCCTATCTGGCCTCGTGCACGGTGCCGGGGGCGGCGCTGATCGTGGCGGGCGTGGTGCTCGTCGCGGCGGCGCTGCTGCTGCCCGTACGCCCTCCGGAGCCGCACCCGCCGGAGCGGGAGGGGACGCCCCCGCCGTCCTCGGACGGCCCGCGCCTCCGGGTCCCCGGCGGGACCCTGGCCCACCGCCCGGACTGCCCGCTGGTCGCGGGGAAGGCGGAGGCGACGGAGGTGGGCGACGCGGCCCTGGACCCCTGCCCGGTATGTGAACCATGGCCTCCCTGACGTACGAGCTGACGCTCGCCGGCCTCGCGGTCGGCAGCGCCGCCGCGCTCACCGGGATCGGCCTGGTCGTCACCTACCGGGCGACGGGGGTGCTGAACCTGGCGCACGGCGCCGTCGCCATGATCTGCGCGTACGTGCTGCGGCAGCTGGTCGTCGTGTGGGGCTGGCCGCTGCCGCTGGGCGCCCTGGTCACGCTCCTGGTGGTGGCCCCCGGCATCGGTCTGGTCCTCGACCGCGGCGTGTTCCGCCCGCTCGCCCTTCTCGGCTCGAACCCGGCGCAGACCCTGGTGGCCTCCATCGGCGTCTTCGTGCTGCTCGTCGGCGGGGCGGCGCTGCTGTGGGGCGGCGGGGCGCGGGGCGACGTGCCGGTGCTGCTCGGTGACGACCCGTGGGCGCAGCTGGCGGCGGTGGTGGCGCTGGCCTGCCTGGTGGCGGCGGTGACCCGCTGGACCCGCTTCGGCCGGGAGCTGAGGGCGGTGGTGGACAACCGTCCGCTGGCCGTCCTGTCGGGGGTGGACGCGGACCGGGTGGCGTCGGCGGGGTGGGCGTTCGGTTCGTTCACCGCCGGGCTGACGGGCGTGCTCCTCGCCCCGTACGTCCGGCTCGACCCGTACGGGATGCCGCTGCTCGTCATGGAGGTGATCGCGGTCGCGGTGATCGCCCGGATGCGCTCGCTGCCGGTCGCGGTGGCGTCCGCGGTCGCGATCGGGGTGGCGCAGGCGCAGATGACGCGGCTGCACCCGGAGGGGTGGGCGGGGCCGCTGGTCCAGGCCCTCGGCACGAACCTGTTCGTGGTGGCGCTCCTGGTGGCGGCGCTGGTCCTGCCGGGCGTGGGCGGCAAGGGCCGGGACGCCCTGCCCCCACCGGCCCGCACCCCGCAGGTCCCCGCGCCCGTCTGGCCGGCCGTCGGCATCCTGCTCCTCCTCCCCCTCGGCTTCGCGGGCTCCGACCTGCACACCGCCGTGCAGGTCCCGGCGCTCGCCGTGATCCTCCTGTCCCTGGTCGTGGTGGCGGGCCGGGGAGGCCAGATCGCCCTGGGCCAGGCGGCGTACGCGGGCCTGGGCGCCCTCCTGACGGCCCTCCTGTCGACGGCGGGCGTTCCCGCCCTCCTGGCGCTGGGGCTCGCGGTGCCGATGGTGGCCGTGGTGGGCCTGGCGACGGCCTGGCCGGCGATCCGACGCCACGGCCTGGCGCTCGCCCTGGTCACGCTGGCGACCGGAGTAGCGGTGAGCCGCTTCGTCCTCGTCCAGCCGTACGCGACGGCCGGCCTCTCGCTCGGCCGCCCGGCGGGCTTCGCCGACGACCGCGCCTTCTACGCCCTGGAACTGCTGCTCCTGGCCGGCTGTCTGGCCCTGGTGGCGGCGCTGCGCCGGGGCCGCACGGGCCGCGCGCTGGCCGCGCTGCGGGACCACGAACCGGGCGCGGAGGCGACGGGCGTCCCGGTCCCCGCCCTCAAGCTCCTCGCCTTCGTCCTGGGCGCGGCCCTGGCGGCCCTCGGCGGCGGCCTCCTGGGCATGGGCCTGCGCGCCTTCGACCCGGAGGCGTACGACCCGGTACGCGGCCTGCTCTGGTTCGCGGCCGTCCTGGTCCTGGGCGCCGACAGCCTCCTCACGCCCCTGGCGGCGGCCGCGCTCCTGGTCACCCTGGACGCGGGCCCCCAAGCGGGCGCGGCAGCAGCCCTCATAGGCCTCCTGGCCACCCAAACCGGCCGCCTCCCCCCACTGACGACCCTGCTCCACCCCAAGGCCACCGCCACCCGCACGGGCGGTGGAGGCAGGAACCCAGGTACGGCCGAAGGCCGAACGCACCCCCACGACCCGCCGGCCGCCGACGGCCCCGCACCCCCCACGGGAAGACCCGCACCTCTGTCGACGACCCGCACGGGCGGCGCGGGTGGGAACCCCAGCCCGACCGCAGGTCGGGCGCACCCCCACCGGCCCGCACCGGGCCACGCACCCGCACCCACCAACGCCCCCGCCGCCCCCGCCCCGGAACTCCGCGCGCTCGACCTCACCCTCACCTACCCCGGAGGGATCACCGCCCTCTCCCACGTCACCCTCACCCTCGCCCCTTCCCGCGTCACCGCCCTCGTCGGCCCCAACGGCGCCGGCAAGAGCACCCTCTTCGACTGTCTCGCCGGGACCCTCCGCCCCCGGCGCCACCAGGGCCTGATCACGCTCGACGGCGTCGACATCACCTCCCGCACGGCGCACGCCCGGACGCGGCTCGGGATCGCCCGGACCTTCCAGCGGCTCGCCGTCTTCCCGTCGCTCTCCGTCGAGGAGAACGTCCGCCTCGGCGCGGAGCGGGGCCGTGTCCGAGGAGACCCCGCCGCCGTCGAGCGGAGCCTGCGGCTGCTCGGCCTCGACGGCCCCGTACGCCACCGCGCCGCCGCCGACCTCCCCACCGGGACGCTCCGCCGCGTCGAGCTGGCCCGCGCGCTCGCGGGGCAGCCGCACACACTGCTCCTCGACGAACCCGCCGCCGGCCTCGACGCCGGCGAGACCGCCGCCCTCGCCCGGATCCTCGCCGCGCTCGCCGCCGACGGCCTGACGGTGCTCGTCGTCGAGCACGACCCGGACCTCGTCGCCGGGATCGCCCACACCGTGCACACCATGGAGGGCGGCCGGATCCTGTCATGAGCGTCGAGATCGAGCTGCGCGCGGCCCGGGTCCGCTACGGCCCACTGGAGGCCCTGCACGGCCTCGACCTGCCCGTGCCCGCCGGCACCGTCACCGTGCTCCTGGGGCGGAACGGCGCGGGCCGCACCACGGCCCTGCGGGCCCTCGCCGGCACCGTACGGCTCTCCTCCGGCCGGGTGCTGTGGCGCGGCGCCGACGTGACCCGGCTGCCGCCGCACGAGCGGGCCCGCCGCGGCCTGTGCTTCGTACCGGATCTGCGGGCGGTGTACGAGGGGCTGACCGTCGCCGAGAACCTCGCGCTCACCGCGCCGGACGCCCCCGCGCCGGACGCCCCCGCCCCGTACCCCGAGCTCGTCCCCCTGCTGTCCCGGGCCGCCGGGACCCTCTCCGGCGGGGAGCGCCGGATGCTGGCCCTGTCCCGCGCCCTGCTGAGGCCCGCGCGGGTGGTGCTGGTCGACGAGCCGTCGCTCGGCCTGGCCCCGCCGGTCGCGGCCCGTACGTACGGGCTCCTCGCGGCGCTCGCCGTGGAGCGCGGGGCGGCGGTGGTCCTCGCCGAGCAGCGCGTACCGGAGGGGCTGCCGCGCGGCTCACTCGTCCACGAGCTGCGGCGCGGCTCCCGCGCGTCCAGCGGGGAGCCGTCCGAGTTCGCCCCGGGCCCCGTGGAGTGAGGTCAGAGCGGCGCGATCCGCAGCATCGTGCCGACGACGATCCGGTTCGGGTCGGGCCCGATGAGGCTCCGGTTCGCCGCGTAGAGCGCCTGCCAGCCGCCCTTGACGGCGAAGCGGCGGGCGATCGAGCCGAGCGAGTCCCCCGCCTGGACGGTGTGGACACGGCCGCTCAGCCCGTACCGCTTGGAGCAGACGGGCCAGGCTCCCCAGCCCTGGGTGCGGAGGACCTCCTCCGCGATCCTGATCTGCTGCGGGCGGGTGGCGAGGTCCGCGCGCGGGGCGTATTTCGGTCCGCCGTGCTCGACCCAGGTCGGCTGCCAGAACTGGAGCCCGCCGTAGAAACCGTTGCCGGTGTTGATGTGCCAGCGGCCGCTGCTCTCGCACTCGGCGACGCATCCCCACGGCCACTGGTCGGCGGCACAGGCGTAGCCGGGTACCGCGGCCGCCGCGCGCAGGGCGTCGGCGGAGGCCGAGAGCGCCCCGGAGACAGCCCCGGAAGCCGCGCCTGAGACCGCCCCCGAGACCACCTCTGAAGCCGCCCCTGAAGCCGCCCCTGGAACCGCCCCGGCCGCCGCCGGCGCGACGGCGGTGTCCCACGGTCCCTCGGCCGCGTCCCGAGCCTGTGCGGACACGGGCGTCAGGGTGATCAGCGCCGCCGCGGCCGCCACGGAGCCGGCCGTCCAAAATCGGATCTTCGACATCGGGGCAGGCTAGGCAGCCGCGCGGCACCCCCGGCCCGTGCCGCGCGGAACACTGTTCACACCCCACCCGGTCGGAGTCACGGGCCCCGCCGCACGCGCCACCGGCAAGTTGCCTCGCTTCCACGCGTGACCCCGGCCGATCCTGACCCGTTGAACTCGGCATGAGACGCCCGGGATCGGCCCGGCGTCCCCCCGTACCGAGTCCAGGGAGCCCCCCGTGCCGCGCATGCTCGACGTCAGCGAGGACGTACGCGCCGAGATCGGCGACGAAGAAGCCGACCGGCTGCTTGCCGGCGACAACGCCCCGGGCAGCTACGACTGCACCTCCTGCCGCACGCCGGGGGACTCCGAGCAGGAGCGCACCAGCACGGTGCTGTTCGTCGGTGAGGAGACCGCGGTCCTCGCGTTCGCCCACGCCAGCTGCATCCCGTCGCAGGTCGTCAAGGTCGCGGAGGCGCAGCTCCAGGGCGCCGTCGCCTCGATCACGGCGTCGGACGCCGCCGACGCGCTGTCCGCCGCCCACCCCGAGCAGGCCGTGCTCGGCGTCACCAGCGGTCTCGTCCTGATCGAGGGCGAGCTGCACCCGGCGCTGGTCGTGGAGCCGACCGCCCCCGTGGCCCGCCCGGGCACGGACGGCCTCGTCGACGAGTTCCTGCCGCTCCTCGCGGAGCAGGGCTTCCGGCCCGTCGTCGACCTCAACGAGAAGCCGGCGGTGCTGCCGGGCTGGTCGGTCCTGGTCGCCATGGGCCAGCTGCACTCCGTCCTCCAGCCGGGGCCGAGCGGCGCCGGTCAGGCCGCCTGGTGGCAGGCGCACCAGCCGCTCCAGGTCACCGAGGGCTGGCGTGCGGCGGCCAACAAGTCGCACACGGTGCTGGTCTTCGCCGCGCCGGTGGGCTCCATCGGCCAGCAGCCGCGCGAGGACCTGCTGCGGGACGCCCTGGAGAAGGCCGCGGTGAACGGACGCCTGGTGGCGGCCGCGATGCCGCTGGCCGGCACCTGATGGACGACGGCCGGCCCGGCATAGGGCCCGCGCGGTTCCCAGGGGGGCGGGCGGGACCGCCGGCTCCCGCAGGGCTGGGAGAGCCGGGCAGGCCGAGCGGACCGGCAGGACACGTCGGACCGGCGGCCTCCGCTGGACCGGCGACATCCGTCGGACCGGCGACATCCGTCGGACCGGCGTCATCCGTCGCACCAGCGGCGTCCGTCGGACCGGTGCCGGCGGGCGCCTCTGCGGGGGCGGCCGCCGCGCGGGCCGCGGGCGGCTCGGCGGTGCCGGGGGCTCCGACCGTGCCGCGCCCCCGGCGGGCGTCTCTTTCGGAGAGCCGCCCGCATCCGACCGGCGGCGGGGTCGTTGGCACATACGTGCACCCATACGACCCTTTCCTCCAGCCGTATCCGAGCCAGATCCCCTCCATGCGCCCGGCGCAGGACGTCACGGCGGGCCAGTCGGCCACGCCCATCTACGACGCCCTGTTCTCGGAGTACCGCCGGTCGTTCCGCACGCTGCCGGGTGACCGCAGCGGCGAGGAGGAGGTGACCTTCCGGGCCTTCGGCACGACCGCGAGCACGGGTCTGTACGGCACCGGGCAGGGATACGGCAGCGGGCAGCGGCACGCCGCCGCGTATCCCCCGGTGTGGACCGCGCAGCAGCACCACACCCCGGCGGCGCTCCCGCCGGGTCCCCGCCGGGGCTTCTGACGACGGCGGACACCGCGGCGGACACCTGTGACACGGCTGAGGGCCGGGGCTCGTCGCCCCGGCCCTCAGCCGTGTCGTACCGCGCCGCCGACTACTTCTTGCGGCCGCGCTTCTCGCGCACGCGCACCGAGATGTGGATCGGGGTGCCCTCGAAGCCGAACTCCTCGCGCAGACGGCGCTCGATGAAGCGCCGGTAGCCGGCCTCCAGGAAGCCCGAGGCGAAGAGGACGAACCGCGGCGGCTTGGTGCCCGCCTGCGTGCCGAACAGGATGCGGGGCTGCTTGCCGCCGCGGATCGGGTGCGGGTTGGCCGCGACGATCTCACCGAGGAAGGCGTTCAGCCGGCCGGTGGGGACACGGGTCTCCCAGCCGGCGAGGGCGGTCTCGATGGCCGGGACCAGCTTCTCCATGTGGCGGCCGGTCTTGGCGGAGACGTTGACCCGGGGCGCCCAGACGACCTGCTGCATCTCGGTCTCGATCTCGCGCTCGAGGTAGTAGCGGCGCTCCTCGTCGAGCTCGTCCCACTTGTTGTAGGCGATGACGATGGCGCGGCCCGACTCGACCGCCATCGTGATGATGCGCTGGTCCTGGACCGAGATCTTGTCGGTGGTGTCGATGAGGATGACGGCCACCTCCGCCTTCTCGATGGCGGCGGCGGTCCGCAGGGAGGCGTAGTAGTCCGCGCCCGACTGGAGGTGGACCTTCTTGCGGATGCCCGCGGTGTCGACGAACTTCCACGTCACGCCGCCGAGCTCGATGAGCTCGTCGACCGGGTCGCGGGTGGTGCCGGCCAGCTCGTTGACGACGACCCGCTCCTCGTTCGCCACCTTGTTGAGCAGCGAGGACTTGCCGACGTTCGGGCGGCCGATGAGGGCGATGCGGCGCGGGCCGCCGACGGCGTTGCCGAAGCGCTGCTCGGGGGCCTCGGGCAGCTTCTTCAGGACCTCGTCGAGGAGGTCGCCGGTGCCGCGGCCGTGCAGCGAGGAGACGGGGAACGGCTCGCCGAGGCCCAGGGACCAGAGCGTGGTGGCATCGGCCTCGCCGGACTGGCCGTCGACCTTGTTGGCGGCGAGGACGACCGGCTTGCCGGCGCGGCGGAGCAGCTTGACGACGGCCTCGTCGGTGTCGGTGGCGCCGACGGTGGCGTCCACGACGAAGAGACAGGCGTCGGCGGCCTCGATGGCGAACTCGGCCTGGGCGGCGACGGAGGCGTCGATGCCGAGGACGTCCTGCTCCCAGCCGCCGGTGTCGACGACCTTGAAGCGGCGCCCGGCCCATTCGGCCTCGTAGGTGACGCGGTCGCGGGTGACGCCCGGCTTGTCCTCGACGACGGCCTCGCGGCGGCCGATGATGCGGTTCACCAGGGTCGACTTGCCGACGTTCGGACGGCCGACGACGGCGAGGACGGGGAGGGGGCCGTGCCCGGCCTCCTCGATCGCGCCCTCGATCTCTTCGGCTTCGAAACCTTCTTCCGAGGCGAGCTCCATGAACTCCGCGTACTCGGCGTCGCCAAGTGCCCCGTGGTCGTGCTGGTCGTTCATGAAGTCCGTTCCTTGATCATTCGTGGTCGGTGGGTCCCCGAGCCGCGGGGCCCACTACTGAAAGTCTCGCTCAGCGCCCGGTGAGGCGCCTGGCGTTTTCCAGGTGAGCGGTGAGCTGTCCCTGGATCCGTACGGTGGCCTCGTCGAGCGCCTTGCGGGTACGGCGGCCGGAGCCGTCGCCCGCCGCGAAGGCGCCGCCGAAGACGACGTCGACCCGGCCGCGCAGCGGAGGCAGTGCCTTGACCAACCGTCCGCGGCGCTCGGTGCTTCCCAGGACGGCGACGGGGACGATCGGCGCGCCGCTGCGGACGGCGAAGTAGGCGAGGCCGGCGCGCAGCGAGGCGAAGTCGCCCTCGCCGCGGGTGCCCTCGGGGAAGATCCCGAGGACGCCGCCCTGCTCCAGGACGCCCAGGGCGTTGCCTATCGCGTTCCGGTCGGTGCTGTCGCGGTCGACCTTGACCTGCCCGATGCCCTCCAGGAAGGGCCCGAGGGGCCCGACGAAGGCTTCCTTCTTGATGAGGAAGTGCACGGGGCGCGGTGCGGTGCCCATGAGCATGGGGCCGTCGATGTTGTGCGCGTGGTTGACGGCGAGGATGACGGGGCCGGAGGCCGGCACCCGCCAGGCGCCGAGGACGCGCGGCTTCCAGAAGCCGTACATCAGGCCGATGCCGATGCGTCGGCCGACGACGGCGCCCTTCGCGGAGGGCAGGGTCACTTGGCGGCCGTCCGCTTCTCGTCCACCAGGGTGACGACGCACTCGATGACCTGGTCCAGGGTGAGGTCGGTGGTGTCGACCTCGACGGCGTCGCCGGCCTTCGCGAGCGGGGAGGTCTTGCGGCTGGAGTCGGCCGCGTCCCGCTTGATCAGGGCTTCCTTCGTCGCGTGCACGTCGGCGCCCTTGAGCTCGCCGGAGCGGCGGGCGGCACGGGCCTCGGGCGAGGCGGTGAGGAAGATCTTCAGGTCGGCGTCCGGCAGGACGGTGGTGCCGATGTCCCGGCCCTCGACGACGATGCCGTGCTCGGCGCCCTTCGCGATGGACCGCTGGAGCTCGGTGATGAGCGCCCGCACCTCGGGGACGGCGCTGACGGCGCTGACCTTGGAGGTGACCTCTTCGGTACGGATGGGACCGGCCGCGTCGGCACCGTCGACGGTAATCGTGGGGCGGCCCGGGTCCGTGCCGGAGACGATGACCGGCTTGGAGGCGGCGTTGGCGACGGCCTCGGCGTCGGTCACGTCGATGCCGTTGCTGATCATCCACCAGGTGATCGCCCGGTACTGGGCGCCGGTGTCGAGGTAGCTCAGCCCCAGCTTGGCGGCGACCGCCTTCGAGGTGCTCGACTTGCCCGTGCCGGACGGCCCGTCGATGGCGACGATCACGGATTCCACGGTGGGAACACCTTCCTGGGGGAGCTCTAGGGCCTCGGCGGAGATGCAGGGGGCCTCCACAAGGTTACCGAGTCCCACGCACCCGTTCGGCCCAGCCCACGTCCGGCCGCCGTCCGGCCGCTGTCCGGCCGCTTGTCCGGCCGCTGTCCGGCCCTCCTGCGGGGCCCCGATGAGGCCCCGCAGGAGGTGGGTCGTGCGGGCCCGCCCGTCAGCTCGTCCGCAGGGCCCAGCCGCGTTCCTGGAGGGCCGTGCCGAGGGCCGGGGCGGCCGCGGGGTCGACCATGAGCTGGACCAGGCCCGCCTGCTGGCCGGTCGCGTGCTCGATGCGGACGTCCTCGATGTTGACGCCCGCGCGGCCCGCGTCGGCGAAGATCCGGGCCAGCTCGCCCGGCTGGTCGCTGATGAGGACGGCGACGGTCTCGTAGGCCGTGGGGGCGGCGCCGTGCTTGCCGGGGACGCGGGCGCGGCCGGCGTTCCCGCGGCGCAGGACGTCCTCGACGCCCGCGGCGCCGTACCGGCGCTTGTCCGCGTCGGCGGACTGCAGGGAGCGCAGGGCGCGGACCGTCTCGTCGAGGTCGGCGGCGACGCCGGAGAGGACGTCGGCGACGGGGCCCGGGTTGGCGGAGAGGATCTCGACCCACATACGCGGGTCGGAGGCGGCGATCCGGGTGACGTCGCGGATGCCCTGGCCGCAGAGGCGTACGGCCGACTCGTCGGCCTCCTCCAGGCGGGCGGCGACCATCGACGACACCAGCTGCGGGGTGTGGGAGACGAGGGCGACGGCCCGGTCGTGGGCGTCGGCGTCCATGACGACGGGGACGGCCCGGCAGAGGGCGACGAGCTCCAGGGCGAGGTTCAGGACCTCGGTGTCGGTGTCCCGGGTCGGCGTGAGGACCCACGGCCGCCCCTCGAAGAGGTCCGCGGTCGCCGCGAGGGGGCCCGAGCGCTCCTTGCCGGACATCGGGTGCGAACCGATGTACGAGGTGAGGTCGAGGCCCAGCGCCTCCAGCTCGCGCTTCGGCCCGCCCTTGACGCTCGCCACGTCCAGGTAGCCGCGCGCGAGACCGGCCGACATCGCCTCGGCGAGGGTCGCGGCGACGTGCGCCGGGGGTACGGCGACGATCGCGAGGTCCACGCGCCCCTCGGGCGCCTCGTCGGTGCCCGCGCCGAGCGCGGCGGCCGTCCGGGCGCGCACCGGGTCGTGGTCGCGGAGGTGGACGGTGACGCCCCGGCCCGCGAGGGCGATCGCGGCGGAGGTGCCGATCAGTCCGGTGCCGATGACGAGCGCTGTTCTCACTGGGCGATGTCCTTGCGCAGGGCGGCCGCGGCACCGAGGTAGACGTGCGCGATCCGGGACTTGGGCAGATCGGTCTCGACGTGGGCGAGGAGCCGGACGACCCTCGGCATCGCGCCCTCTATGTCGAGCTCCTGGGCGCAGATGAGGGGCACGTCGTCGATGCCGATGCCGATCCCCCGGGCCGCGGCGGCGGGGAAGTCGCTGTGCAGGTCGGGCGTGGCCGTGAACCAGATGCTGATCAGGTCGTCGGCGGTGAGGTCGTTGCGCGCGAGGACGGCGGTGAGCAGCTCCTGGACCTGCTCGCGCATGTGTCCGGCCTCGTCCCGCTCCAGCTGGACGGCGCCTCGGACCGCTCGTACCGCCACGTCGTGCTCCTTCGCCTGCGTCAAGTGCTCCGTTCAGCCTAGTCAGCGGTGGGGGCGGCGCGTCGCGGCGCCCGCCTTCCGAGACGGACGGCGGGCGCCGGAGGCACGGTCGGCCCCACGGCCGGACAGGCGCTGGGGCACGGCCTACAGCCGCTGCCGGCGGATGAGGTCCTCCAGTGAGCCCTCGGGCACCGAGCCGTTCGGGGTCAGCTTGTCGACGGCCTGCGGCAGGGACCGGGCGATCTGGTCGGCGGCCTCCTGCGGGCTGACGCCGGCGTCGGCGGCAACCTTCTGGAGGGTGTCGCCCGGGAGGGCTTCGGCGATCTGGGCGCCGCTGACGGGCTGGTTGTCGCCGGTGCCGACCCAGGACTGGGCCTGGTCGACGAGCCCGGACTTCGTGAGCATGTCGAGGAGTCCGCCGAGCGGGTTCGCGCCGTCGGCGCCGCCGCCGCTCCTGCCGCCCGCGAGGGCGCCGAGCAGGGAGCCGAGGATGCCGCCGGCGCCGCCGCTACCGCCCTGGCCGCCGCCTCCGAGGAGGCTTCCGAGGAGACTGCCGAGGTCGTTTCCCGCCATCGTTCTGCCTTTCGTCCGGTACGGAACAGGCCCAATCTCACCCATACCGGTACGCTCCGCCACTCGGCGTACACACCGGACCCGGTAGAACTGTCGGCATGCTGCTGCACGTCGTACCGCTGGCCGACTGGTCCGAAGACCCCGCCGATCCCGCCGCCCCCTACGCCCCGGCGTCGCTCGCCGCCGAGGGCTACGTCCACTGCTCGCCCGACGAGCCGGCGGCCCTGGCGATCGCCGACGGCCCCTACCGGTCCGCGCCCGGCCCGCTCCTCGTCCTCGTGATCGACGAGTCCCGGCTGAGCGGCGAGGTCCGCTGGGAGGGCTCGGAGGGCCGGCTCTTCCCGCACGTGTACGGAGCGATCGAGCGCGCCGCGGTGACGGCGGTCCTGGAGGTCCGCCGGGACGCGGACGGCCGTGCGAGGGAGCTGACGCCCCGCCCGTAGGCGTGTTGCGGGACCCCGGGCCGGGGCCCGGCCAAGCTGGCGCCATGACTTCACGCGCCACGAACCGCCGGGCCGTCCTGTTCGCCGCCGCGGCCCTGACGACGGGCTGCGGCTCGGACGGCGGGGGTGACGGCGGTACGGCCACCTCCAGCGCCCCGGCCACCGCCGACGGGTCGGCCACGGCGGGCACCCCCACGGGGTCCGCGGCGTCGCCCGCCCCGAGCGGTGCCGCTCCCCTGGCGAAGACGACCGATGTCCCGGTCGGCGGCGGCACGGTCTTCACCGAGCAGAAGGTGGTCGTCACCCAGCCCACTGCCGGGGAGTTCAAGGCCTTCTCCGCGATCTGCACCCACCAGGGCTGCCTGGTGAACAAGGTCGCGGACGGCACCATCGACTGCCCCTGCCACGGCTCCAAGTACCGCATCGCCGACGGCTCGGTGGCGGCCGGACCGGCTCCCCGCCCCCTCCCGGCCGAGCAGATCAATGTCTCGGGGGAATCGATCACCCTCGCGTAACCTCACCCGCATGACCCCGGAAGCGCTGGTGCGCGATCACACGATCTACTCCTGCGTCATGGGCTCGCGCGCCTTCGGTCTGGCGACCGAGGACAGCGACACCGACGTGCGGGGCGTCTATCTCGCCCCGGCGCCGCTGTTCTGGCGCTTCGACAAGCCCCCGGCCCATGTGGAGGGCCCGGGCGAGGACCAGTTCAGCTGGGAGCTGGAGCGCTTCTGCGAGCTGGCCCTGCGCAACAACCCGAACGTCCTGGAGTGCCTGCACTCCCCCGTCGTCGAGCACGTCGACGACCTGGGCCGCGAACTCCTCTCGCTGCGCGGGGCCTTCCTCTCCCGGCAGGCCCACCAGACCTTCGTCCGCTACGCCGCCGGCCAGCGCCGCAAGCTCGACGCGGACGTCCGCCAGTACGGGCACCCGCGCTGGAAGCACGCCATGCACCTGCTGCGGCTGCTGACGAGCTGCCGCGACCTGCTGCGCACGGGCGAGCTCCGCGTCGACGTCGGCGAGGAGCGCGACCGCCTCCTCGCGGTCAAGCGGGGCGAGGTGCCGTGGCAGGACGTCGAGTCCTGGATGAACCGCCTCCAGGACGAGGCTGACCAGGCTCACGGCACGAGCCCGCTCCCCGCCGCCCCGGACCACGCCCGCGTCGAGGACTTCCTGATCCGCGCCCGCCGCGCCTCGCTCTGACGCCGCTCCCGGCTCGTCACTCCCCCGGGCGCCCGGCTCAGACGTCCCAGAGCGCCCCGAAGGTCAGCAGGTCGCTCCGGTACTCGACGCGCTCCGCCCACTCCTTCGGCCAGGCGTCCGCGCCCAGGTGCGCGCCGGCGAAGGCGCCCGCGAGGGCGGCGATCGAGTCGGAGTCGCCGCGGGTGCAGGCCGCCCTGCGCAGGGCGGTGAGGGGCTCGTCGGGGAAGAGGAGGAAGCAGAGCAGGCCGGTCGCGAAGGCCTCCTCGGCGATCCAGCCGTCGCCGGTGTACTCGCAGGGGTCGAGCTCGGGGTCGGCCGTGCGCTGGACGGCGTCCAGGCGCTCCAGGACGGCCAGGCACTCGTCCCAGCCGCGCCGGACGAAGGAGAGCGCGGAGGGGTCCTGGGAGCGGGTCCAGAGGTCGCCGAGCCAGTGCTCGTGGTAGCGGTCGCGGTTCTCGTACGCGTACGAGCGCAGCTGTCCGACCAGGCCGGCCGGGTCCACGCCCTGGGCGAGGAGGTACACGGCACGGGCGGTGAGGTCGGAGGCGGCGAGCGCCGTGGGGTGGCCGTGGGTGAGGGCCGCCTGGAGCTGGGCGGCGCCCGCGCGCTGCTCCTCGCTCAGCCCGGGGACGAGGCCGATCGGCGCGACCCGCATGTTGGCGCCGCAGCCCTTGGAGCCGAGCTGGCTGGCGTCCTGCCAGGGCCGGTCGCCGTCGAGGAGCTGGCAGGCGCGCAGGCAGGTGTTGCCGGGGGCCCGGTTGTTCTCCGGGGAGTGGTACCAGTCGACGAACTCGTCCCGGACCGGCCGGACGAGGCGCAGCGGGGCGAGGACGCCCCGGTCCATGGCCGTGCGGACGCCCCTGGCGAGGGCGAGGGTCATCTGCGTGTCGTCGGTGACGTACGCCGTCCCCCGGGCGAGCGGGAGCGGCAGCTCCCGCCAGGGGCCGAACGCGGCGAGGATCGCCGGCACGTCCTTGAACTCGGTCGGGAAGCCCAGCGCGTCGCCGAGCGCGAGGCCGACGAGGGAGCCGGTCGCGGCCTGCTTCACCGCGGTACGGGTCGGGTTCGGGGTCATGAGGGTCGTCCTTCCGGTCGCAGGAGGGGCGGGTGGAGGGCCGTGGCCTCGCCCGCCCGGTAGAGAGCGGCCGGTTTCCCCCGTCCGCCGGTGCGGCGCGGCGGTCCTTCCACGGCCCGGACGAAGCCGGGCGTGGTGAGGACCTTGCGCCGGAAGTTGGGGCGGTCGAGTTCGACGCCCCAGACCGTCTCGTACACCTGCCGCAGCTCGCCGAGCGTGAACTCGGTCGGGCAGAAGGCGGTGGCGAGGCAGGTGTACTCGAGCTTGGCGCCGACGCGCTCGCGGGCGTCGGCGAGGATCCGGTCGTGGTCGAAGGCCAGGGGCCCGTACGAGCCGTAGGGCAGCCACCGGGCCTCGGCCGCGTCGCCGCCGCCGCGCGGCTCGGGCAGGCCGGGGACGAGCGCGGTGAAGGCGACGGAGACGATCCGCATCCTGGGGTCCCGGTCCGGGTCGCTGTAGGTGCGGAGCTGTTCGAGGTGGAGTCCCGCGACGGTGGCCTCGGGCAGTCCGGTCTCCTCGGCGAGTTCACGGCGGGCGGCCGTCTCGGCGGACTCGCGGGGCAGGACGAAGCCGCCGGGCAGCGCCCACTCCCCCGCGTACGGCTCCTGGCCGCGCTGGACGAGGAGGACGTGCAGGTGGTCCTCGCGGACGGTGAGGACGGCGAGGTCGACGGTGACGGCGAAGGGCTCGAAGGCGTGCGGGTCGTAGCCCTCGGGCGCCCGTGGGGTGCTCATCGGTGCTCCGGGTGGGGATCGGCGGGGCGCGTGCCCTCGGCGAGGAGCGCGTCGACGGCGGCGACGGCCGCCGCGAGCCGCTCCTCGTGCGGGCCGCTGAGGACGGCCGTCCGGCGGCCGGAGTGGGCGAGCTGGGTGAGGAAGCGCGCGGTCATCCAGGGCCGCAGGCGCTCCCCGTCGCCCGGCCCGTCGTCCGTGAAGGGGACGCCCCGGTGGTCGGTGAGCAGCCACAGGTGCTGCCGGCCGCGGGCGGCGATCTCCCCGGTCTCGGCGCTCGCGATGCCCAGGTACCGCTCGTGCCAGATGGTGGTGGCGAAGGCGTCGGTGTCGCAGAAGAGCACGGGCGAGCCGTCCCGGGCCGCCTCCTCCTCCCGTTCGGCCTGGCGCTGCGCGACGACGGGGAAGTCGGAGGAGCGGAAGGTGACGTCGGCCCGGGTGGCGCCGGGGCGGTCGGCGCGGAGCTCGGCGAGCTTGAGTGCGCCGAACTCGCGCCCGTACGCCGGTACGCACCGCGTGCGGGCCCAGACGCCGCCGCGCCGCCGGTAGTGGTCGGCGAGGGCGAGGGCCATGGTGGTGGTGCCGGTGGACTCGGCGCCGAGGACGACGACGCGGCGGGTGAGCGCGGAGCGTACCGGCGGCTCCAGGAAGTCCCAGCAGCCGGCGAGGTCGGCGCGGACGGCGGCGTCGGAGACGGGGAAGCGGGTGCGGTCGGGGTCGGGACCGAGGTCGACGCGTACGGCCTCCGCCCCGAAGAGTCGGCCGAGCTCCTGCCCGTACGACTCCGCGTACGGCTCCGCGTCCGCCGGCTCCCCGTACGGCTCCGAGGTGAAGACGGCGTCGACGCGCTCGGGCACGGCGGCCAGCAGGCCGTCGGGGCTGCCGTCGGCGGCTCCGACGACAAAGGCCTCGGGGTGGATCTCGCGCATCCACGCGACGCGGTCCGCCAGGGGCAGGCTCTCGTCCGAGGAGGCGCGGACGAGCACCGTGAGGCGCTCGCACCGCTCGCGCGCGGTGCGGACGAGGTGGTGGTGGCCGGCGTGCGGCGGGGAGAAGCCGCCGATGACGAGGCCGTGGCCGTAGTCGCGGCCGTGATCGTGGTCGTGGTCGTGGCGCCGCATGCCGCCTCCCTCCTTAAGAGTCACTCTGACTATAAATGGAGGGGTGCTTCTGCCACAAGCACGAGCGGACACGGGAAAGGCCCGTGACCGACCGGCGGTCACGGGCCTCTCACGGCGAGGAGGGGGATTACATCCCGACTTCCTTCATCAGCATGCCGACCTCGGTGTTGGTCAGACGGCGCAGCCAGCCCGACTTCTGGTCGCCCAGCGAGATCGGGCCGAAGGCCGTACGGACCAGCTTGTCGACGGGGAAGCCGGCCTCGGCCAGCATCCGGCGCACGATGTGCTTGCGGCCCTCGTGCAGCGTGACCTCGACGAGGTAGTTCTTGCCGGTCTGCTCGACGACACGGAAGTGGTCGGCGCGGGCGTACCCGTCCTCCAGCTCGATGCCGTCCTTGAGCATCCGGCCGACCTCGCGGGGCAGCGGGCCGGTGATGGCGGCGAGGTAGGTCTTCTTCACGCCGTACTTCGGGTGCGTGAGGCGGTGGGCCAGCTCGCCGTGGTTGGTGAGCAGGATGATGCCCTCGGTCTCCGTGTCGAGCCGGCCGACGTGGAAGAGCCGGGTCTCACGGTTGTTGACGTAGTCGCCGAGGCACTGGCGGCCTTCCGGGTCCTCCATGGTGGAGACGACGCCGGCGGGCTTGTTCAGCGCGAAGAAGAGGTGGGACTGGGTGGCGACGGTCAGGCCGTCCACCTTGATCTCGTCCTTCTCCGGGTCGACGCGCATGCCCTGCTCGATCACGATCTGGCCGTTGACCTCGACGCGGGACTGCTCGATGAGCTCCTCGCAGGCACGCCGCGAGCCCATGCCGGCACGGGCGAGGACCTTCTGCAGACGCTCGCCCTCCTGCTCGGCGCCGGGGAAGGTCTTCGGGGTCTTGATCTCCGGCTTGCCGGCGTACCGCTCCCGGTTGCGCTCCTCCGTACGGGCGTCGTACTCGCGCGAGCGGGACGGCTCGGTACGGCCGCCACCGCGCTGCGGGGACTGCCGGGGGCCACCCTTGGCGCCACCGCGCGCGGACGCGCCGCGGCCGCTCTTGGGGCCGCCGGCGGAGCCGCCGAGGCCGGGTACGTCGTACTGGCGCTCTTCGGGACGCGGGTTGCGCGGCCTGCTGCTGCTGCTGCCGCCGCCCTGCCTGTCGTCGCGGCCGCCGCCGGCGCCGCGGTAACCGCCGCCACCGCCGCTGCTGCCGCCGCGACCGGCGCCACCGCCACCGCCGCCGCTGCCACCACGACCGGCGCCGCCGCCGCTGCTGCCGCCGCGGTAGCCACCGCCACCGCTGCTGCTGCCGCCGCGGCCACCGCCGCTGCCGCCGCGGCCGCCGCTGTTGCCACCACGGCTCCCGCCGTTGTTTCCGCTGCTGTTCCTGCCGCTGCTGCTTCGCATCAAATTTCCGTCTTGTCGTCTACGTCTGCGTCCGGATCGAACGACGGGACGCCTTCCAGTGAATCCGGCTCGACCGCCTCCGCCTCGGGGAGGAAGGGCGCGAGCTCGGGGAGTTCGTCCAGGCCGCGCAGGCCCATCCGCTCCAGAAAGTAGTTCGTCGTCCTGTACAGGATCGCACTTGTTTCGGGTTCCGCGCCCGCCTCCTCCACCAGACCGCGCTGGAGGAGGGTCCTCATGACCCCGTCGCAGTTGACCCCGCGGACCGCGGAGACCCGGGAACGGCTGACCGGCTGGCGGTACGCGACGACCGCGAGGGTCTCCAGGGCCGCCTGGGTGAGCCGGGCCTGCTGCCCGTCGAGCACGAAGGCCTCGACGGCCGCGGCATGGGCGGCGCGGGTGTAGTAGCGCCAGCCGCCGGCCACCCGCCGCAGCTCGAAGCCGCGGCCCTGGGCGGTGTACTCGTCGGCCAGCTCGTGCAGGGCGTCGGCCACCTCGCGGGGGGCGCGGTCCAGGACCTTGGCGAGGTGCTGCTCGGTGGCGGGCTCGTCGACGACCATCAGGACGGCTTCGAGGGAGGGCTTGAGGTCGCTCACTCCTGGGCCTCCGTTTCTGGGGCGGATTCCTGGTCTGGGTCCGGGTCCGGGTCGGAGTCCCGGTCCGGGTCGGGTTCCCGGTCGAACTCGTCGGTGACGCGGGTCTCGCCGTCTCCGCCCGCCCAGGTGACGGTGAGCTCCCCCAGAGCCGTCTCCTGGTCGAGGCCGACGGCCTTCTCCCGGTAGAGCTCGAGGAGGGCGAGGAAGCGGGCGACGACGGTGAGGGTGTCCCCGGCGTCCTCGATCAGCTCGCGGAAGGCCGCCGTCCCGCGCTCGCGCAGCAGCGCGACGACCACGGCGGCCTGCTCGCGGACGCTGACGAGCGGGGCGTGGATGTGGTCGACGTACACCTGGGGCTCGGCCTTGGGCTGCATGGCCTTGACCGCCAGCCTGGCGAAGCCCTCGGCCCCGATGGAGATGACGACCTCGGGAAGCAGCTCGGCGTGGTGCGGTTCGAGTCCGACCGTACGGGGGTGGCGGCGACCCTCGGCCTCCCAGCGGTCCTGGAAGATCTCCGCGATCCGTTTGTACGCGCGGTACTGGAGGAGGCGGGCGAAGAGCAGGTCGCGGGCCTCCAGGAGGGCGAGGTCGGCCTCGTCCTCCACCTCGGCCGCGGGGAGGAGCCGGGCGGCCTTGAGGTCGAGGAGGGTGGCGGCGACGACGAGGAACTCGGTGGTCTGGTCGAGGTCGCCGTCGGGGCCCAGGGCGCGCAGGTGCGCCATGAACTCGTCGGTGACCTGGGAGAGGGCGACCTCGGTGACGTCCAGCTTGTGCTTGGTGATCAGCTGGAGGAGGAGGTCGAAGGGCCCCTCGAAGTTCGCGAGCCGCACGGTGAACCGCCCGTCGCCGACCTCGCCGGGCTCGACGACCTCGGTGACCTTGGCGGCCTTGGCGACCTTGGCGGGCTCGACCACCTCGGTGGCCTTGGCGGGCTCGACGGCATCGCCGGACTCGGCCGGCTCGGTGGCCTCGGCCGGCTCGACGACCTTGGCGGGCTCGCCGTGCTCGACGGGCTCGACCACCCCGGCGGCCTCGCCGGCCTCCGCAGCCACGACCTCCAAAGGCTCCGCCGGCGCCGGCCCCTGCGTCTCGCCCGGGCCGCGGCCCAGGGGGCGGCGGCCCGGCGGGCGGGACGTTTCGTCAGAGGCGTGGCGCATGGGGGTCCAGGGGGAACGGGGAGCTCGGCAGCCCGCAGGCTACCGTCAGCGGCCGCGCAGGCGGCGTACGAGGATGCTCGCGTCGCCGCGGGACTCCAGGTCCGCCAGGACGACGGCGACCGCCTCACGGACGATCCTGCCCCGGTCGACGGCGAGACCGTGCTCGCCCCTGAGGACGAGCCGGGCGTGCTCCAGGTCCATGAGCTCCTCGGCGGAGACGTAGACCGTGATCTTCTCGTCGTGGCGCTCCCGGCCGCTGGGCCGCCGGTTCGGGGCCCGGCCGCCGCGCCGCCGTGCCGCCGCCGGGGCGGGCACCGCGGCGGAGGGCGCGGACTTTGGAGCGGCGCTCTCGGGCTCCGCCGTCCGGGCGCGCGGTTCGGCCGCCTCGGAGTCCGCCGCCGTATGCTCCGCGGAGCGCTCGGCCGCCGTCGTGTCGCTCTCGCCCGCCGGAGCCGGGACGGCCCGGCGGGGTGAGGACGACTGGAGCGCCGTCCCCCCGGTCGTACGGAAGAGTTCGTCGGCGCCGGGCAGACTCACTCGGCGTGACACCGGGCGAGCACCTCCCTGGCGAGCTGACGGTAGGCGGCGGCGCCCACGGAGTTGGAGGCGTAGGTGGTGATGGGCTCGCCGGCGACCGTGGTCTCCGGGAAGCGCACCGTCCGCCCGATGACCGTGTGGTAGACGTGGTCGTCGAAGGCCTCGACGACGCGCGCGAGGACCTCACGGCTGTGCACGGTCCGCGAGTCGTACATCGTGGCGAGGATGCCGTCGAGCTCCAGGTCGGGGTTGAGCCGCTCCTGGACCTTCTCGATCGTCTCGGTCAGCAGCGCCACTCCGCGCAGGGCGAAGAACTCGCATTCCAGCGGCACGATGACCTTGTGAGCCGCCGTCAGGGCGTTCACGGTCAGCAGGCCGAGCGAGGGCTGACAGTCGATCACGATGTAGTCGTAGTCGTTCATCAGCGGCTTCAGGGCGCGCTGGAGCGTGGACTCGCGCGCGACCTCGCTGACCAACTGGACTTCGGCGGCCGAGAGGTCGATGTTGCTCGGCAGCAGGTCCATGTTGGGAACGGCGGTCTTCAGGAGGACCTCGTCCGCCGACATGCCCCGCTCCATGAGCAGGTTGTAGACGGTGAGGTCGAGCTCCATCGGGTTCACGCCGAGGCCGACCGACAGGGCTCCCTGCGGGTCGAAGTCGACGAGCAGCACCCGTCGGCCGTACTCGGCGAGCGCGGCACCCAGGTTGATGGTCGACGTGGTCTTGCCGACGCCGCCCTTCTGGTTGCACATCGCGATGATCTTCGCGGGTCCGTGGTCGGTCAGGGGACCCGGGATCGGGAAGTACGGCAGGGGCCGTCCGGTGGGGCCGATCCGCTCGCGGCGCTGACGGGCAGCGTCGGGTGCGAGGGTGGCCGCGTACTCCGGGTCGGGCTCGTACTCGGCGTCGGGGTCGTAGAAGTGCCCCTCGGGCACCTCGTCAAAGGCGGCGAAGTGGGTGGACTCTCGGCCCATCTCGTTGCCGGCCGTGGCGTTCACGTGTAGGCCGTCCATCGTCTTCATCGTGTGGGCTGTCGTCATGGGCTGGTGCGTCGCGAAGGTCCGCACCGCGACGGAGCCGATCGGGGCACCTGGCGCACCGCTCCCGGGAGTAATTGTCGACTCATTCACAAGTCGTCTTACCTCCTTGGATGTCACCAGGAACATTTATCGATAGGTCAGCGTGGCACCATGCCGACGGTTGGCGACTCTATGGCGTGTCACCGCTCCGCAGCAACACAATCCGCCGGACCCGGCCCGATGTGTCGGCAACCGAACACGTCTCTGTCAAGGGTGCGCAGGCATGCATCCACACGTTTCAGGGGTGCGCGAAACGGTTAAAGGGTTACGTTCGAGGCGAGTTGCGCGGGCCCCGGACGTGGCCGGACGCACAGCCGGCCGGACCTTGTCGAACAAGGTCCGGCCGGGTGTGTGGCATTGACGGCACGCGTTGACGGCGATGCCTCGGGGGTCAGCCCAGGAGGGCGC
Organism: Streptomyces sp. NPDC042346; assembly: GCF_055581845.1. NCBI lineage: Bacteria > Bacillati > Actinomycetota > Actinomycetes > Kitasatosporales > Streptomycetaceae > Streptomyces > Streptomyces sp. NPDC042346. The sequence continues at coordinate 469,793 of NZ_JBVJEH010000006.1, forward strand.
TCAGCTCGACGTGGTCGAGACCGTGCGCCTCCGCGACCTCCTTGTAAACCACCTTGCCGTCATGGGTGTTGAGACCCAGGGCGAGCGCGGAGTCGCGGCGCAGGGCCTCGGCCCAGCCGTTGTTCGCCAGCGACACGATGTAGGGCAGCGTGGCGTTGGTGAGCGCGTAGGTGGAGGTGTTCGGGACCGCGCCCGGCATGTTGGCGACGCAGTAGAAGACCGAGTTGTGGACCTGGAAGGTCGGCTCGGCGTGGGTGGTCGCGTGGGAGTCCTCGAAGCAGCCGCCCTGGTCGATCGCAATGTCGACAAGGACACTTCCGGGCTTCATCTTGGCGACGAGCTCGTTGGTGACCAGCTTCGGGGCCTTGGCGCCCGGGATGAGGACGGCGCCGATGACGAGGTCGGCCTCGACGACGGCCTTCTCCAGCTCGTAGGCGTTGGAGACGATCGTCTTCACCTTGGTGCCGAAGATCTTGTCGGCCTCGCGGAGCTTGTTGATGTCGCGGTCGAGCAGGGTCACGTGGAAGCCCATGCCGACGGCGATCTGCGTGGCGTTCCAGCCGGAGACGCCGCCGCCGATGACGACGCACTCGCCGGCGTGGGTGCCGGGGACGCCGCCGGGGAGGACGCCGCGGCCGCCGACCGAGCGCATCAGGTGGTAGGCGCCGACCTGCGGGGCCAGACGGCCCGCGACCTCGGACATCGGGGCGAGCAGCGGCAGGGCGCGGTTCGCGGTCTCGACGGTCTCGTAGGCGATGGCCGTGGTGCCGGACTCCAGCAGCGCGTCCGTGCACTCGCGGGAGGCGGCGAGGTGCAGGTACGTGAAGAGGGTCTGGTCCTTGCGGAGGCGGTGGTACTCCTCCGCGATGGGCTCCTTGACCTTGAGCAGCAGGTCGGCGGTGGCCCAGACCTCGTCGGCCGTCGCGAGGATCTCGGCGCCGGCGCCGACGTACTCCTCGTCCGTGATCGAGGAGCCGACACCGGCGTTCTGCTCGACGAAGACCTGGTGGCCGTTGCGGACGAGCTCGTGGACACCCGCAGGGGTGATGGCCACGCGGAACTCGTTGTTCTTGACCTCGCGGGGGATGCCGACCTTCATCGTCGATCACGGTCCTTGAATCTGGGGGGACAACTGGGGCACTGCGATACATACCCGGATGCACTGCGGCGCACCGGGGCAGACCACGTTCGAACGCGGCGGACCCAGTCTAATGAAGGAGTTCCCGGTGTCTAGCCTTTCAAAGTACTAATCTTTCTCGAACCCACTGCGGATTTCGTAGGCTGGGGGATCCGTTTCCAGCAATCGCTCGGCTGCGGCCCTGTGGAGCCTGGCGGCAGCCGGGTCACCGAGCCGGTCGAGGGTGTCGGCGAGCCGCAGCTGGAGCGCCGCCTGGAGCCGGGTGTCCTGCGCCCGGCGGGCCCACTCCACCGCCTCCTCGCAGGTCCGCAGCGACTCCTCGGGCCGTCCCGCGTACTCCTGGACGCGGGCCGCCTCGCTCAACGCCCGTGCGTGGCCCGGGAGATCGGCGAGCCTGCGGTAGCCGGCCGCGGCGGCCCGCCAGTTCCGCAGGGCCTCGCCGTACCGTCCGGCATAGGTCTGTACGGCGCCGAGGCGGCCGTACAGCCGGGCCTGGTCGGGGCGCTCGTCGCGGGCGAGGCGCTGGGCGAGCGCCCGCCCGTACCAGTCGCCGGCCCGCTGCCAGTCACCCAGCTCCTGATACGAGCCACCTACGGATTCCATTGCGCGACCGGTGGCGTACGGATCATTTGCTGCCCTTCCGGCATCCAATGCCAACCGATATCGCAGCAGTGCGTCTTTCGTGCGTCCGGTCCTGGCATCGAGATCGGCCAGGTTCAGCAGGGCCGCCGCCCGCTCGCGGTGCAGTCCGCGCCGCTCGGCCACGTCCAGGACGAGCTGGTGGAGGCCGTACAGCTGGGGCGCCGCGGCCTCGGCGCCGCGGTGCGCGGCCAGCGCCCTGACCAGGGAGGCGATCAGGCGGCGGGCCAGGGTGTCGAGCTCCCCGTCGGCGACGGCGAGGCGGGCGGAGGCCAGCAGGACGGGCTGCCGGGAGCGGAGCCAGTCGGCCCCGGCCTCCCGGGTCGGGAACCGCAGGGCGCGCGGCAGACCGGCCAGTTTCCGCCGGGCGGGCGAGCCCTCGGGTTCGGTGACCGCACGGCACGACTGGAGGAGCCGTACGGTCCGCTCCAGCATCCGGGCCCGGGCGAGCTGCACCTCGGCGGGCCGGTCGCGCTCCTCCAGCTGAGCGCGAAGGAGGGGGACGAGATGGGCGGGGACCTCGTACTGGCCGTCGTCGCCGCCGGAGACGAGCCCCAGGGCGGCGAAGTCGGCGAGGGTGGTGTCGGCCGCGGAGACCGAGCAGCCGGCCAGGGCGGAGGCGGTGTGGGCGTCGGCCCGGCCGAGCGGGGCCAGGGAGAGGAATCGCAGTATCCGGGCGGCGGTCGCGGGCAGCGCCTCGTGGGCGAGCAGGAAGGTCCGGGTGAGCGGGTCGCCGCTCAGCCCGCGCAGCTGCTTCGCGAGGTCGGCGACGGAGGCCTTGGGGCGGGTGGCGAGCCAGCCCCCGGCGAGGACGACGGCGGCGGGCATCCCCCCGCACGTCTCGACGAGGGTCTCGGCGGCCTGCGGGTCGACGGTGATGCGCACGGAGCCGGTGAAGGCCGTGAGCAGCTCGATGGCCGACTTGGGGTCGAGCCCGCCGAGGGTGCAGGGCCGTACGTCGGGGATGCCGGTGAGCGGTCCGCGCGAGACGCCGACGACCAGGGTGTCGGGGTTGTCGGGGATCAGCGGGTCGGCCTGCTCGGCGTCGACGGCGTCGTCGAGGATCAGGACGGCCCGGCGCCCGGCGAGGGCGTGCCGGACCAGTTCGGTCAGCTCGTCCTCGCCGGCGCCGGGCGGCTCGGCCACGCCGAGCGCGGCCAGGAGTTCCTGGGCGACGCGGGCGGTGGGGACGGGGTCGCCGCCGGGCTCGGTGAGCCGGGCGCGGAACACCCCGTCGGGGTAGCGGTCGGCGAGCCCGCCGGCCAGCTCCTCGGCGAGGGCGGTACGCCCGGAGCCCGGCTTGCCGGCGACGAGCAGGACCCGGGCGCGGGGTGCCTTGCGGCCCGTGAGGGTGTCGAGGCCGGTCCGTTCGATGTCGGCGCGCAGGGCCTTCAACTCCCGCTGCCGGCCGAAGAACCGCCGGCCCACGGCCGCCGCCACCGCCTGATCCGTCACGGGCCACGCTCCCGTCCACCTGCGCACGAGCCGATCCCGCGGGGGTCTCCGCACGGGTGATTCCGAGCGTAGTTCAGGGCGCGGCACGGACCCGGTGGAGCGCGGCGGACACATCCCCCGATCGGATCAGCCGATGGTCACACCGCCGGGTCGTGAGCGGGCGCCCAATGCGGCAACGCACGTCCGGACCGCGGCGGACCGCGACGTCCCGCTACGGGCCGCGACGCGGGCCCGTTACGCGTCGAACGGGCGGGCCGGCCAGGGCGCCTCCGCCGGGCGCAGCGCCTCCACCCCTTCGCCGGCGCGCGCGGCGGCCAGCGACAGGACGCCCACGACCAGGCAGTTGTTGTGTAGCTCGCCCGCGAGGACCCCCTTCACGAGCTCCGCGAGCGGCACCCGCGCCAGCTCCATGTCGGCCTCCTCGTCGGAGACCTCGTAGCGCTCGCCCTCCGCCTCCGCGAGGTCCTGGGCGAGGAAGATCCGTACGGCCTCGTCGCAGCCGCCGGGGGTCGTGTAGACGTCGGTCAGGACCCGCCAGTCCCCCGCCTTGACGTGGGCCTCCTCGTACAGCTCGCGCTGGGCGGCGTGCAGCGGGTTCTCACCGGGTACGTCGAGGAGCCCCGCCGGGATCTCCCAGAGCTTCTGCCGCACCGGGTGCCGGTACTGCTTGAGCAGCAGGACCCGGTCCTGCTCGTCCAGGGCCAGGACGGCCACCGAGCCGGGGTGGACCTGGTAGTCGCGGCTCGCGACCGTGCCGTCCGGCATGACCACCTCGTCCGTGCGGACACTGGTCTTCTTTCCCTGGAAGGGGGTCGTCGTCGCGACGACCCGCCACTCCTCCGGGGTGTCCTGCAGCTCCATCTGGGTCCTCCCACGTACGCGCACACACGAAAGCCGGGGTACGCGTCCGTGAGGACCCGTACCCCGGCAACGTTAACGCCGACCGACGACAGCGCCGGTTACTTCGCGGGCTTGCCCGTCTTGCGCTCGACCGCCGCCTTGACCAGGCCCGCGAAGAGCGGGTGCGGGCGGGTCGGGCGGGAGCGGAGCTCCGGGTGCGCCTGGGTGGCGACCAGGTAGGGGTGGATCTCGCGCGGGTACTCGACGTACTCGACGAGCTTGTTGTCCGGGGAGGTGCCGGAGAAGACCAGGCCGGCCTTCTTCTCCAGCTCCGCGCGGTAGGAGTTGTTCACCTCGTAGCGGTGACGGTGGCGCTCGTCCACGTACGGCTGGTCGCCGTAGACCTCGCGGACGATCGAGCCCTCGGCGAGCTTCGCCGGGTACAGGCCCAGGCGCATCGTTCCGCCCAGGTCGCCGGCGCCCTCGACGTACGCGAGCTGCTCCTCCATCGTGGAGACGACGGGGTGCGCGGTGGCCGGGTCGAACTCGGTGGAGTTGGCGTCCGGGATGTCCGCCAGGTTCCGCGCGGCCTCGATGACGATGCACTGCAGGCCGAGGCAGATGCCGAGCAGCGGCACCTTGTTCTCACGGGCGTACTGGATCGCGCCGATCTTGCCGTTCACACCGCGGTCGCCGAAGCCGCCGGGGATGAGGATCCCGTCGACGTCGCCGAGCTGCTTCTTGGCGCCGGCCGGCGTCTTGCACTCGTCGGAGGTGACCCACTTGACCTTGACCCGCGCCTTGTTGGCGAAGCCGCCGGCGCGCATGGCCTCGGTGATCGAGAGGTAGGCGTCGGGCAGGTCGATGTACTTGCCGACGAGCGCGACCGTGACCTCGTGGTCGGGGTTGTGGACGCGGTCCAGCAGGTCGTCCCAGGTGGACCAGTCCACGTCGCGGAAGGGCAGGTCGAGCTTGCGGACGACGTAGGCGTCCAGGCCCTCGGTGTGCAGGACCTTCGGGATGTCGTAGATCGACTTGGCGTCGATCGCGGCGACGACCGCGGCCTCGTCGACGTCGCACATCAGCGAGATCTTGCGCTTGATGGCGGTCGGGACCTCGCGGTCGGCGCGCAGGACGATCGCGTCCGGCTGGATACCGATGTTGCGCAGGGCGGCGACCGAGTGCTGGGTCGGCTTGGTCTTCAGCTCGCCGGAGGGGCCGATGTAGGGCAGCAGCGAGATGTGCACGACGAAGACGTTGTCGCGGCCGACCTCGTGGCGGACCTGGCGGACGGTCTCCAGGAACGGCAGGGACTCGATGTCGCCGACGGTGCCGCCGACCTCGGTGATGACGACGTCCACGTCGTCCGTCGCCATGCGGCGGATCCGGGACTTGATCTCGTTCGTGATGTGCGGGATGACCTGCACGGTGTCGCCGAGGTACTCGCCGCGCCGCTCCTTGGCGATGACCTGCGAGTAGACCTGGCCGGTGGTGACGTTGGCCGAGCCGTCGAGGTCGACGTCGAGGAAGCGCTCGTAGTGGCCGATGTCCAGGTCGGTCTCGGCGCCGTCGTTGGTGACGAACACCTCACCGTGCTGGAAGGGGTTCATCGTGCCCGGGTCGACGTTGAGGTACGGGTCGAGCTTCTGCATCGTGACCCGCAGGCCCCGGGCCTTGAGGAGCGCACCCAGGCTGGAGGCGGTCAGGCCCTTGCCGAGGCTGGAGGCGACACCCCCGGTGACGAAGATGTGCTTGGTCGTCGTGGTGTTGGGCGGCATCGCCAAGAGGGGGCTCCCGTGGTCGCGTTCTGGAGGTGCGTACCGGCGTCCCCTCCGGAAGAATCGGGGGGTGCCGTCGCTGCGGTTTCGGGGTCCTCGGCTGTCGCCGTTTCCCACCGGTCCACGGGGTACCAGGGTATCAGCGACATCGGGAGACCGCTTCCGGCCACACGCGGCAGTCGGGTGTACACGGACGGCTACGAAAGGGGTGGGGCGGGATCCGTCCGGCGGGGTGATCGGCGAGGTCACGGACGTGTTCACCCGATCGGAGCAGCGACGTTACCCGCGTGATCACCGGGTCACTAGGGTGCGACGTATTCTGCTCGGACATAGCCCGCCGAGCAGGCCGGCCAGCGGCACCACCCCGCCAGCACAACCGGACCGAAGCTCGTCGACGATCCCTTGACCGCTGACACACACAGACCCGGCTGACACCCAGCCGGCGCATCTGGAGCAAGCGCCCCGCGGGGCGGACATGGCCGTTCGACTGGAGTGAAGCACGTGGCCGGGCGCATCGAGGATTACGCACTCATCGGAGACATGCAGACCGCCGCCCTGGTCTGCCGGGACGGCAGCGTGGACTGGCTGTGTCTCCCCCGCTTCGACTCGCACGCCGTCTTCGCGGGGCTGCTCGGCACCGAGGAACACGGATTCTGGCGGGTGGGACCCGCCGTGTCCGAGGACGCCGAACCGCCCCCGGCGGACCGGCGCCGCTATCAGGGCGACTCGCTGATCCTGGAATCCGAGTGGGACACCCCGCGCGGCACGGTCCGGGTGACGGACTTCATGCCGCCGCGCGACGGCGCCCCGCAGATCATCCGGATCGTGGAGGGCGTCTCCGGCCGGGTGCCGATGAGTTCCGCGCTGCGGATGCGCTTCAGCTACGGCCGGATCGTGCCCTGGGTCCACAAGGTCGGCGACCGCACCGTCGCCGTCGCCGGGCCCGACTCGGTGTGGCTGGACACGGACGCGGAGACGCACGGCGAGGACCTCACCACGTACTCCGAGTTCACCGTCTCCCCCGGTGACCGGATCACCTTCACGCTCTCCTGGCAGCCCTCCCACAAGGAGCCGCCCGCCCTCCCGGACCCGGAGGGCTCGCTGGAGGCGACCGCCGACTTCTGGCGCGAGTGGGTCGCGCACTGCACGTACCACGGCCCCTACCGGGAGGCGGTGGTCCGCTCCCTGATCACGCTGAAGGCGCTGACGTACGCGCCGACCGGCGGGATCGTGGCCGCGCCGACCACCTCGCTGCCCGAGGAGATCGGCGGCGTCCGCAACTGGGACTACCGCTACACGTGGCTGCGGGACGCGGCGATCACCCTCTCCTCGATGCTGCGCACCGGCTACCGCGAGGAGGCCCGCGCCTGGCGGGACTGGCTGCTCCGCGCGGTCGCGGGCGACCCGGAGAACCTCCAGATCATGTACGGCATCGCGGGCGAGCGGGAGCTCGGCGAGGCCGAGCTCGACTGGCTCCCGGGGTACGAGAACTCCGGCCCGGTCCGGGTCGGCAACGGCGCCGCGAACCAGCTCCAACTGGACGTCTACGGCGAGGTCACCGAGGCCCTCCACCTCGCGCACATGACGGGGCTCTCCCGCAACGACTACGCCTCGACCCTCCAGCTGAGGCTGATCAAGTACCTGGAGACCCACTGGGACCAGCCCGACGAGGGCATCTGGGAGGTCCGCGGCCCGCGCCGCCACTTCACCCACTCCAAGGTGATGGCCTGGGTGGCCGTCGACCGCACGATCAAGCTCATCGAGTCCGGGGACGCCGACGGCCCCCTGGAGCGCTGGCGCGACCTCCGCGACGAGATCCACCGGGACGTCTGCGAGAAGGGCTACGACCCGGAGCGGAACACGTTCACGCAGTCGTACGGCTCCAAGGAGCTGGACGCCTCGCTGCTGCTGATCCCGCAGATGGGTTTCCTCCCGCCGGACGACAAGCGGGTCATCGGCACGATCGAGGCGATCCAGCGGGAGCTGTCCACGGAGGACGGCTTCGTGCTGCGCTACCCGACGGCCGGCGAGGAGGCCGGTGTCGACGGCCTGGAGGGCGACGAGGGCGCGTTCCTCGCCTGCTCCTTCTGGCTCGCCGACGACCTGGCGATGATCGGCCGCGTGGACGAGGCCCGCACCCTCTTCGAGAAGCTGCTCTCGCTCCGCAACGACCTCGGGCTGCTCGCCGAGGAGTGGGACCCGCGGCTCCAGCGCCAGGTGGGGAACTTCCCGCAGGCGTTCAGCCACGTCCCGCTGATCGACACCGCCCTGCGCCTGACGGCCAGCGGGGCGTACGGCGGCTAGGGACTGTCACCAGGGCTTGTCCGGCCCTGATACGCCGGACAAGGCCTGGGCGGCCCGCGCGGGGGACGGCGCCCGGACCTACGATGAGAAGGTCCCGTCCCCCCGCACGAAAGGGGGGCTCCCCATGGCTCCCCATGTCTCCGAAAGCGCTCTGGCCGGACTGGTCGAGGACCTGGCCGGTGAGGTGATCACCCCCGGCGATCCGGGCTACGACGAGGCACGCGCCCTGCACAACGGCATGATCGACCGGCGCCCTTCGGTGATCGCCCAGTGCGCCGGCCAGGCCGACGTGTCCAACGCGATCCTGTTCGGCCGCCGGACCGAGCTGCCGATCGCGGTGCGCGGCGGCGGCCACAGCGTCGCCGGGAGTTCCATGATCGACGGCGCGCTCGTCGTCGACCTCCGCAGGATGCACGGCGTCGTCGTGGACCCGGAGGACATGACGGTCAGGGTCGAGGGCGGGGCGACGATGTCCCACCTGGACCACGCCTGCCAGCCGTTCCAGGTGGCGACCACCGGCGGGCGGGTGTCCACCACGGGCGTCGGCGGCTTCACGCTGGGCGGCGGCTCCGGCTGGCTGGAGCGGAAGTTCGGTCTCGCCAGCGACAATCTGCTCGCCGCCGACCTGATCACCGCCGAGGGCAAGCACGTCCACACGGACGCGGAGGAGAACCCGGAGCTGTTCTGGGCGCTGCACGGCGGCGGCGGCAACTTCGGGGTGGCGACCTCGCTGACGATGCGGCTGCACCCGCTGCCCGAGATGAGCGTCGCGATGCTGCTGTTCCTGCCCGCCGACGCGCCCGAGGTGGTGCGCACCTTCCGCGATCTCGGCGCCCGCGCGCCGGACGAGATGGGCGGCGGCGCCATCTACATGCCCGCGCCCCCGGAGCCGTTCGTGCCCGAGGACCTGGTCGGCAAGCTGGTCTGCGGGGCACTGTTCACGTACACCGGTCCGGTCGCCGAGCTCCGCGAGTTCGCGGCGCCGCTGTTCGCGCTGAAGCCCGTGGTGGAGGTCGTCACGGACATCCCGTACGTGGACCTCCAGACGATGCTGGACGACCCGCCGGGGCTGCGGAACTACTGGTCGGCCGAGTACCTGCGAGAACTCCCCGACGAGGCCGTGGACGTCTTCTGCGACCGCGGCGCGCGGATCCCGGCCTCGACCGCCACCCAGCACGTGCTGTTCCTGATGGGCGGGGCCGTGGCCGCGGGGCCCTCCGGATACCCGCAGCCGTGGCGCACCGCGCCCTGGGCGGTGCACCCGTTCGCGACCTGGGAGGACCCCGCGTACGACGAGCAGGCGAAGCAGTGGGTCCACGACGTGCGGGCCGACGCGCGGCCGTGGGCCCTGGAGGCGACGTACCTGAACTTCATCGGGGCCGAGGGCGAGCAGCGGATCGTCTCCTCCTACGGTGAGGACAACTACCGCCGGCTCGCCGCCGTGAAGAACGCGTACGACCCCGACAACGTGTTCCGCTTCAACCAGAACATCGCGCCGGCCGGCTGAGCCGGCTCAGCGCAGCGCGTCGATCACCTCCTTGGCGGCGCGCTCGCCCTCCGTGGCCCCGCCCTCCATGAAGCCCTGGAAGTCGTAGCTGCAGTGCTCCCCGCCGATGTGGACGTTGCCCTGGGCCTTGCCCTCGTACCCCGCGTACTGGTGGAGGTAGCCCACGGGCCAGCAGGAGTACGCGCCGAGCGCGTACGGGTTCTTGTGCCAGGCGGAGAGCTGGGCACGGCCGGTGTACGCCCTGGACGTGCCGGGGAAGAAGGCGTCGATGCCCGCGAGGTAGCGGGTGACGAGGCCGCGCACGTACGGGTCGGACTCGGTGGAGAACGGCCCGGCCGGGTTCAGGTTCCTGGCCAGGCTGCCACCGCCGTACTGGAGGAGGATGCCGCCGGTGCCGCCCTGGATCTTGGTGGTGTCCCAGGTCTGCTGGACCTCGCCGTCGGTGAAGCAGTCGCCGGCGGAGACCCCGGGCCAGGGGCCGGTGCCGCGCCAGGGACGGGTGCCGAACTGCATGTTGAGCTTGGTGCAGTAACCCATGCGGGCGTCCCGCAGGAGGTTCCGCATGAGCGGGTCGAAGCCGGCCTGGGAGAGGTCCAGCTGCTGGAGGATCGGCAGCGGGAGACAGAGGATCGTGTGGTCGGCGGTGACGGTCCGGGTCGCGCCGGCCTCGCTGAAGGTCAGCGTCTGGGTGCCGTCGGCGTTGGCCCGTACGGCGGTCAGGGACCAGCCCTGGCGCAGGGTGCCGGCGGTGAGGGCCCCGGCGACGGCGTTCGGGAGCTGATCGTTGCCGCCGACGATGTGGTACCGCTCGTTGGACAGGCCCCAGACGTTGAAGTTGCCCGGATTGGTCTGGTAGCCCATGAGGAGGACGAGGGCGAGCGAGGACTGTTCGGTGGTGTCGGCGCCGTACTCGACGTTGTAGGCGACGTCGATGAACTTGCCGAGCGGTGAGGAGTGGCCGCCGGGGATCCGGCTCTCGATCCACTCGTACACGGACATGTTGTCGAGGGCGGTGCCGGTGGGCGTGGTCTGGTTCCAGCGGACCTCGCCCGCCTCGGAGATGTCGCGGCGCAGCGCCTGGTAGACCGCGTTGAAGTCCTCGTCGGCCTGGTGGCGCGGGTAGTAGGCGCCGCCGAACCAGAGGACCTCCTCGGCCCCGTTGGGCCCGCCGCCGAGGAAGTCCTCGACGGCGAGGTCGAAGCGGCGGCAGAGCTCCAGGATCTTCTTGTGGCTGGTGTCGATCAGCTCGCCTCCGATCTCGGAGGTCTGGCCGTACGCCCAGTGGGCGCGCTGGGTCCACATGCGGCCGCCGACCCGGGAGGGGTTGGCCTCGTAGAGCACGGGGCTCAGGCCGGCGTCCTGGAGGGTGAGGGCGGCGGTGAGGCCGGATATCCCGGCCCCGACGACGGCGATCCTGGCGGTGCTCTTGACGGGCGGGGACGGGGTGGCGGCGCGGGCGGGGACGGCCCCGCCCAGACCGGCGGCGCCGACGCCGACGGCGACACCGGCAGCGGCGGCGTACGTGAGCAGGGAGCGGCGCCCGAGGGCGTCGGCTCTCATGCCTCTGAGTTCGTCGACGGGGATGTCCAGCCGTCGGGCGTCGGCGTGCTCGGCGGCGAGACGCTTCAGGAGGTGCATCGGGTTGGTGCGTGCCATGGAGCGCTCCTGGAAGAAGGGGGAATCAGCTCTGAGGTACGGCGAGGGGGGCAGCCCTGAGGTACGGCAGCGGGGGCAGCCCTGGGGTACGGCGGAAGGGGTCAGCCCTGGGGTATGGCAGCGAGGGTCAGCCCTGAGGTACGGCAGCGGGGGCGGGGGCCTCCGCGGCGGGGCGCTCGGCCGCGTCCTCCAGGACGATCCGGCCGATGATCTCGTACCGCTCGGGCCGCTTGGCCTTGAGGTAGAAGCCGAGGCCGAGGCCGCCGAAGAAGACCGCGCCGACGATCCAGGGGATCGCCTTGAAGAAGAGGGAGTCGGCGGCGAGACCGGCCGCGGTCTCCATGTTGACGACCAGCAGGACGACGACGGCGATCATGCCGATGCCGCCGAGGAGCGGGGCGACGAGGGTCTTGAACCAGTGCCGGTCCTCGGGGTGGTTCTTGCGGAAGTAGCCGATGACGGCGAAGGAGCAGAGGGTCTGGACGATGAGGATCGCCATCGTGCCGAGGATCGCGAGCAGCGTGTAGAGGTGGATGTAGGGGTCCTGGCCGGTGAGCCAGAAGGCGAGGACGAGACCGACGGCGATCGCGCTCTGCACGTAGGAGGCGATGTACGGCGAGCCGTGCCGCGCGTGGGTGCGGCCGAGCGCCGGGTGGAGGAAGCCCTCGCGGCCGATGGCGTACAAGTAGCGCGAGGCGCACTGGTGGAAGGCCATGCCGCAGGCGAAGGAGCCGGTCAGCAGCAGCCACTGGAAGGCATCGACGGCCCAGGCGCCGATGAAGGACTGGGTGGGGGCGAAGAACAGGTCGAGCGGGCTGGCGGAGGCGGACAGCTTCACGGACTCGGTGAGGCCGTTCCCGGCGATCGTCATCCACGACACGTAGATGTAGAAGAGGCCGACGCCGATGACGGATATCAGGGTGGCGCGCGGGATGACCTTCTTCGGGTTGCGCGACTCCTCCCCGTACATGGCCGTCGACTCGAAGCCGACCCAGGACCAGAAGGCGAAGAAGAGGCCGAGCCCCGCGGAGGTGCCGGTGAAGGCGTTCATGGGGTTGATCGGCTCGACCGGGATGCCATCGGGGCCGCCGCCGGCGATGAGCACGGCGGTGGCGACCGCGAAGAGGACCGCGATCTCGGCGATGAGCATCACGCCGAGCGCCTTGGCGGTCAGGTTGATGTCGAAGTACGAGAGGAGGGCCGTCACGGCCAGCATGACCGCCGCGTACAGGATCCACGGAATGTCGACGCCGAGCTGATCGGCGACCGTCGTCCGGGCGAAGTACGCGAAGACGCCGACGATCGAGGCCTCGAAGACGATGTACGCGAGGACCGCGAGCATGCCGGAGGCCATGCCGGCGATCCGGCCGAGGCCGTGCGAGATGTAGCCGTAGAAGGCGCCCGCGGCCGTGATCCGCTTGGCCATGGCGACATAGCCGACGGAGAAGACGGTCAGGACGAGGGTCGCGAAGAGATATCCGGCGGGTGCGCCGGTGCCGTTGCCGAAGCCGACGGCGATGGGGAGGTTGCCGGTCATCGCCGTGATCGGGGCCGCGGTGGCCACGGCCATGAAGACGACACCGACCAGACCGACGGAGTTCGCCTTCAGCCGGTGGACCTCTGGGGTGGAGTTCTTTGCCATGGCGCGAGAGCATCCTCGCGTGTGACGCAGGCCACAATCGACATGCGGTCGCACAATTCCCGCCAGGGGGCGACGAGTTGTCGCCCCGATGGACGAAGTGTCCGGTCCCGTAACCGTGGGGTGATGTCACCGGAACACGGACGCGGGTAGCGTCCGGCCCCATGGACAATCAGGGCGGGATCACCGTGCAGCGGGCACTCGAACTCCCGGGGCTGCGCAGCGGGCTCCCGGAGGTCGTCGCCGGCGCGGACCGGCTGCACCGCACGGTGCGCTGGGTGCACGCGGGCGAGGTGCCGAACATCGCGTCGCTGCTCAAGGGCGGCGAGCTGCTCCTCACGACGGGCCTCGGCCTGGGCACCCGCCCGGCCGAACAACGGGCCTTCGTCCGCCGCCTCGCCGACCGGGGCATCGCCGCGCTCGTCGTCGAACTGGGCCCGCGCTTCGCCCGGCTGCCCGCGACGATAGTGGAGACCGCCCGGGCGGCCGGCCTGCCCCTCGTCCAGCTCCACCGCGAGGTGCCCTTCGTGGCCGTCACGGAGGAGATCCACACCGAGATCGTCAACGGCCACTACGCGCTCCTCCGGCAGGCCGAGGAGGTCCACCGGCAGTGCACGGAGGCGCTGCTCGGCGGCGGCGGGATCCCGCAGGTCCTGCGCATCCTCTCCGACTTCGCCGCGAACCCGGTCTTCCTGGAGACCCCCGACGGCCAGCTGCTGTACGCGGCGGGCACCGAGTCCGGGCCCGCCGACCCGCTCCAGGTCTGGGACGGGCTGCGCGGCCAGCGGGCGGCCCGCGAGTCGGGCCCGCCCACCGGCACGGTCCTCGTCGACGTGCCGGGCGGCGGCCCCGGTACGGGCTCGGTGCGGGCCCGCCTGGTCCTCCTCGCGGTCTCCGGCGCCCTCTCCCCCGTCCACCGGATGGCCGCCGAGCGGGCGGCGGGCATCCTCGCGGTCGTCCTCATGCAGGCCCGCCAGGAGGAGGAGCTGGCCGCACGCGGCCGGGGCGACTTCCTGACGGACCTGGCGGAGGGCCGGATCACCGCGGAGGCCGCGCCCGCCCAGGCCCGCGTCCTCGGCTTCAAGCCCGGCGACGGCCCCCTCCTCCCGGTGGTCATGCGCCTGGCCTCGGAACTCTCCCCGTCGGGCAACTGGGCCCTCCTCGCCCGGGCGGTCCTGGAAGAACTCTCCTCGGTCGGCGTCCCCGTACTCCTCGGCGTCCGCCCGGTCGAAGGCCGGGTCCCCCTCCTCCTGGGCCTGCGCTCGGAGTCGGAGCGCACGGCCGTCGCGGACCGGGTCGCGGCGGCGCTCCGCGCGGGCGTGGAGCGGGCCGGCCTGGAGCGCGCGGGCGTCCACCCGCCGGTGGTCGTCGTGGGCGTCGCCGGAAGCTGGGCGGCGGCCTCCGCAGGCCTGCGGCACGCGGCGGAGACGGCAACGGCCGCGCAGGGCCTCTCGGACCTCCCCTGGTACGACGCCCGCCGCCTGGACATCGACCTCCTCCTGTGGCGCCTACGGGACCACCCCGACCTGGCGGCCTTCGTGGACCGCGCGATCGGCCCCCTCCGCGACCACGACCGCACCTCCCGCCCGCCGCTGCTCCCCACCCTGGAGACGTACCTGGCCCACGCGGGCCGCAAGGCGGAAACGGCCCGAGAACTCCACCTCAACCGCCAGACCCTCTACAACCGCCTGGCCCGCATCTCCGAACTCCTCGGCACGGACCTGGACGACCCCCAAACGGTCCTGGCCCTCTCCCTGGCCCTGAGAGCCCGCCGCCACACGACGTAGCACCCCGGAGGGCCCCCTGAGCTCGCCTGCCGAGCCGAAGGCACCGTGGGGGGCACGACCCGGACCTCGACTGCTGCCGGCGCGAAGGCACTGCGGGGGGCACGACCCGGGCCTCGACTACTGCCGGCGCAAAGGCACCGCGGGGGGGCACGACCCGGACCTCGACTACTGCCGGCGCAAAGGCACCGCGGGGGGGCACGACCCGGACCTCGACTACTGCCGGCGCAAAGGCACCACGGGGGGGCACGACCCGGACCTCGACTGCTGCCGGCGCGAAGGCACTGCGGGTGGAGGCACGACCCGGGCCTCGACTGCTGCCGGAAGGCACCGCGGGGCGGCGAGGTCTCGCGTCTCGACTGCTGCCGGAAGGCACCGCGGGGGGGCGAGGCCCCGGGTCTCGCCCAGCGGCGCGAAGCTGCCGCACGGGCCAGGGGCCGGCGCCCCCGCCACCCGCCCCGCGGCGCGAAGCTGCCGCCTGGGGGGTTCGGGGGCGGAGCCCCCGGTCTCGTCAGAGTTTCGGGAAGGGGCGGGGTGGGGGAAACAACCCCGCCCCGAACCGGCACCGCGTCAGCGCCCCGCCAACTCGTCGTACACGCTCAGCACGTGCGCCACCGTCTCGTCCTCCGTCGGCCACGTCCCCGCCTGCACCCGCCCCGCCGCCGCCAGGTCCATCCGCCGTTCGGCGTCCTCCAACAGCCCCCGCACCGCCCCCGCGAGGGCCGCCGCGTCCCCGTACGGCACCAGCTCCGCCGCGTCCCCGACCAGTTCCGGCACCCCGCCGACCGCCGTCGCGACCAGCGGCACGCCGAGCCGCAGCGCCTCCTGCGCGAGCAGGGAGCGGGCCTCCCGGCGCGACGGGAGGACCGCGACGTCCGCCGCCGCCAGCAGCTCCGCGACGTCGTCGCGCCGCCCGATCAGCCGCACCGCGAGCCCCTCCGCGGTGATCCGCCGCTGGAGCGCGGCCCGTTCGCGCCCTTCGCCCGCGATGACGAGCAGCGGCTGCGGGTCGAGGTCCCGCCACAGCCGTGCCGCGTCGAGCAGGGTCCCGTACCCCCGCCCCCGTTCGAGCGCCCCGACCGCCATCAGCAGCGGCCGGTCGACCGCGCCCAGTTCGGCACGGGCCTTGCCGTCGTGCAGGCAGACGGGCCCTCGCGCGGCCGGCACGGTGACGGGGGCGAGCCGGGCGTCCCGCGCCCCGCGCCGCCGCGCCCGGTCGACGAGTTCGGACGACGTGCCGAGGACGACGGACGCGGCCCGCACGGTCCGCCGCTCCAGGAGCCGCTGCACCCCGCCCCGCGCCCCGTCCAGGTGGTTCCGGCTGTGCCAGGTGGTGACGAGCGGCGTGCGCCCCCCACCGGAGGGCCCCCGACCGAAGGCACCCCCACCGGAGGCGCCCCCACCGGACGAGCCCTCACCGAAGGACCCTCCACCGCACGGCACCGACAGCGCGAGCGCCGCCCGCACGGAGGCCTGGAGCCCGTGCGCGTGGACCACGTCCGCACCGATGCAGGCGTTACGGAGCGCGGTGACGGTCGCGGGGTCGCCGAGGCGCGGCAGGGGCACGAAGTGCGCGCCCGCGCCGAGGTAGTCGTAGAGACGGTCGAGTTCTGCCGGGGCGCACACGGTCACCCGCACGCCCCTCGCCACCAGCCCCGAGGCGAGTGATCGGACGTGGGAGCTGCTGCCCGCGCTGCCGCCGCCCAGCACTTGGACCGTACGGAGCTGTGTCACGCGCCCAAGGATGCCAGCCCGTGCCGCCGACCGTACGCACGTTCCGGCACCGAAACGGCGTCGTTCCCTTGTACGGAGGGCGTCCACCGTCCCGGCCCGCCCCAGGGTTCACCCACCCGGGTGAGCGCACGAGGCGGCGCCGCGCTCCCCCCACGCCGCGGCGGCCGCAAGACCCACCGCGTGCGCGACGAGCCCGAACCGCCCGTTCCCCGCGGCGATCGCGCCGCCGACGGCCGCGCCGAGCGCGTGCGCCCCCATGTCGCCGAGCATCGTGCGCTCCCCGAGGTCCTCGCCGAGGACCGCCGCCGCTGCCCCCATCGGGGCGGCGGCGAGCGAGCCGCGCAGCAGCCCGGGCGCGCCGAGGGCGAGCACGGTCAGGCCCGCCCGGCCCGGCCGTACGTCCACGAGGTTCACCAGGTGGGCGCTGCCGGCGATGACGACCCCGGCCAGGACCTTGTCGACGGGCCGTTCCTTGAGCATCGCCCCGGCCACGAGCGAGGCCGCGCCGATGCCGATGAGCTTGACGGCCCCGCTGGTCACCTCGCCGTCCCGAAGCGCCGTCAGATGCGCCCGGAAGCCGCGCCGGTGGTCCCCGCGCAGGTCGTCGTACCGCCCGCAGACGGCCGAGGCGGCGACGGCCAGGGCGGCGCCCGGCGCGAGGGGCGCCGCAGCGACCGCCGAGCCGAACGCGGCGGCGGCACCGGCGTGGAGGGTGACGGGCCGGCCCGCGTGGTTGACCCGCTCCCAGCTGCCCGGGTTCCCCGGCGGTCGCCGCCTCAGCTGCCCGTAGGCGAGCCGGGTCGCACCGAAAGCAGCGGCGAACGTACCGACCCGCCCCAGCTCACGCCTCACGCGCCCACCGACCCCGGATCGCACCCCAGCTCACGCCTCACGCGCCCACCCGCCCCAGGTCCCACCCAAGGTCACGCCTCACGCGCCCACCCACACCAAGCCACGCCCCAAGCCACGCCCCGACCCACGCCCCAGGCGACCCTCACGCGTCCGCCCGAGCCGTAGCGAGCAGTTCCTCTGCGTGCGCCCTGGCCGTCTCGGAGTCCTCCTGGCCGGCGAGCATCCGGGACAGCTCCCGCACCCGCTCCTCGCCCTCCAGGACGGTGACGCCGGACCGGGTCACGGAGCCGTCGTTGGTCTTCTCGACGAGCAGCTGCCGGTCGGCGAAGGCCGCGACCTGCGGAAGGTGGGTGACGACCACGACCTGCGCGGTCTTGGCGAGCTTGGCGAGCCGCCGCCCGATCTCCACGGCCGCCTTGCCGCCGACACCCGCGTCGACCTCGTCGAAGAGGTACGTCGGCACGGGGTCGGTCCCCGCGAAGACGACCTCCACCGCGAGCATCACCCGCGACAGCTCACCACCGGACGCGCCCTTGGCGATCGGCCGCGGCGGCGCGCCGGGGTGCGGGGCGAGCAGCAGCTCGACCTCGTCGGCCCCGGACGGTCCGTACGCGACCCGCCGGCCGCCGACCTCGACGCCTTCCGGGTCCTCGGTCTGGCTGATCGCGAACGACACGCGGGCGTGCGGCATGGCGAGTGAGGCGAGCTCGGCGGTGACCGCCCCGGCGAACCGGTCGGCCGTCTCCGTGCGGGCGTCGGTGAGCCCCTGGGCGAGGACGGACAGTTCGTCGCGCAGCCGGTCCCGCTCGGCGGTCAGCTCCTCGACGCGGTCGTCGTCGCCGTCCAGCTCGCCGAGCCGGGCCGCGCTCTCCTCCGCCCAGGCGAGGACGGCGGCGATGTCCTGGCCGTACTTCCGGGTGAGCTGGGTGAGGGCCGCGCGCCGCTCCTCGACGGCGGCGAGCCGCAGCGGGTCGGCGTCCAGGTCGTCGGCGTATCCGGCGAGCTCCCCGGCCACGTCGCCGAGCAGGATGGAGATCTCCCCCATCCGGTCGGCGAGCGAGGCAAGCGCCGCGTCGTGGGACCGTACGGCCTCCAGGGCCCGGCCCGCGCCCGCGACGAGGGTCGTCGCGTCGACGGCCTCGGGATCCTCGGGATTGCCGGCCAGCGCGCCGTGCGCGAGCGCGGCGGCGGAGGCGAGTGCCTCGGCGTGCCCGAGCCGCTCCGCCTCGGCGGCCAGCTCGACGTCCTCCCCGGCGCGCGGGGCGACGGCCTCGATCTCGGTGAGCCCGAAGCGCAGCAGATCGGCCTCCTGGGCCCGTTCCCGGGCCCGGGTGGTGATCTCCTCCAGCTCGCCCGTGACGGCACGGAGCCGCTTGTACGCCTCGCTGTAGGCGGCGAGCGGGACGGCGACGGCCTCGCCCGCGTACCGGTCGAGCGCGCCGCGCTGCCGGGCGGGCTTGAGGAGGCCCTGCTGATCGGTCTGGCCGTGGACGGCGACGAGCTCGTCGGCGAGCTCGGCGAGCAGCCCGACGGGCACGGAGCGCCCGCCGAGGTGGGCCCGCGAGCGCCCCTCGGCCGAGATGGTGCGGCTGACGAGGAGCACGCCCTCGTCGAGCTCCGCCCCCGCCTCCTCCGCGCGGACGGCGGCGGACCCGCCCGCGGGCACGCTGATCCGTCCTTCGACGACGGCCGAGGCCGCGCCGATCCGCACCAGGGCCGGGTCGGCCCGTCCACCGAGCAGCAAGCCCAGACTGGTCACGACCATGGTCTTGCCCGCACCGGTCTCACCGGTCACCGCGGTGAAGCCGGGCGACAGCTCGACCACCGCGTCGTCGATGACCCCGAGCGACCGTATCCGCATCTCCTCCAGCACGCCCCAGACCATACGAGGTTTCCCTGGTCCGATGCGACATCGCCCCGGGCGTAACTCTCCGGCGCGCCGATCGTTCGAGCGCCTCGATGAGGGGAACGGGGGAACGGCGCACGTCAGTGCGGAGCGCCCCGCCACCCGGACACCGGCAGGGCGAACTTGGCGACCAGCCGGTCCGTGAAGGAGGCGTGGTGCAGCCGGGCCAGCCGGACGGGCACGGCACCCCGCCGCACCTCGACCCGCGCGCCCGCCGGAAGCTCCACGGTCCGCCGCCCGTCGCACCACAGCACGCCGTGCGGGGTGTGCGGCTCGACCTCGACGGCGAGCACCGACTCGGGGGTGGTGATGAGCGGCTTCGCGAACAGCGCGTGCGCCCCGATGGGGACCATCAGCAGCGCCTCGACCTCCGGCCAGACGACCGGTCCGCCCGCCGAGAAGGCGTACGCGGTGGAGCCCGTGGGTGTCGCGCAGATCACCCCGTCGCAGCCGAAGCCGGTCACCGGGCGGCCGTCGATCGCGAGGACGACCTCCAGCATCCGCTCCGGCGACACCTTCTGGACGGCCGCCTCGTTGAGGGCCCAGTCGCGGTGCAGGACGTCGCCGTTCTCGTACACGACGACGTCGAGCGTCATGCGCTCCTCGACCTCGTACGCCTTCGTCACGACCCGGTCGACGACCTTGTCGAGGTCGTCCCGCTCGGCCTCCGCGAGGAAGCCGACCCGGCCCAGGTTGACCCCGAGCATCGGCACCCCGGAGGCCCGGGAGAACTCGGCGCCGCGCAGGAGCGTGCCGTCCCCGCCGAGGACGACGAGGAGTTCACAGCCGTCGAGGGCGTCGGAGCAGGCCTCCGGCACCTTCTCGACGGACGGCGGCAGCGGCAGGTCGGAGGCCTCGGCCTCCAGGACGCGGACGCCGATGCCGCAGCGCAGCAGCCCCAGGACGACGAGTTCGGCGCTGCGCACGGCGGCGGGCCTGCCGGTGTGCGCGAGCAGGAAGACGGTGCGTGATGTTCCCGATGGTGCTGCTGCCGTTGAGCTCAACGAGGTCCCTCCGCCACGGCGCGGTCGACGTCCGCCGGATCGAGCGCGGGTGCGCCTGCCCGCAGCCACAGAAAGTACTCGACGTTTCCCGAGGGGCCGGGCAGCGGGCTGGCGGTGACGCCGAGGACACCGAGTCCGAGCTCGGCGGCCCGCCGGGCCACGTTCTTCACGGCGTCGGCCCGGAGTTCGGTGCTCCGCACGACCCCGCCCGTACCGAGCCGCTCCTTGCCCACCTCGAACTGCGGCTTCACCATCAGGACGAGGTCGGCGTCGGGTGCCGTGCACGCCACCAGGGCGGGCAGGACGAGGCCGAGCGGGATGAAGGACAGGTCGCCGACGACGAGGTCGACCGGGACGCCGTCGATCGCGTCGAGCGTCAACTCGCGTACGTTCGTCCGGTCCTTCACGGTGACGCGCTCGTCGCTCTGGAGCGACCAGGCGAGCTGCCCGTAGCCGACGTCGACGGCGACGACATGGGCGGCGCCGGTGCGCAGCAGCACATCGGTGAAGCCGCCGGTGGAGGCCCCGGCGTCCAGGGCGCGCCGGCCCTCGACGAGCAGACCCTGCGGTACGAAGGCCTCGAAGGCCCCGGCGAGCTTGTGGCCGCCGCGCGAGACGTAGTCGGGGTCGGAGTCGTCCTGGACGACGACGATGGCCGCGGCGGTCTCGACCTGGGTGGCGGGCTTGGTGGCGACGGTCTTGCCGACGGTCACCCGGCCCGCGGCGATCAGCTGGCTGGCGTGCTCGCGCGAGCGCGCGAGCTTGCGCCGTACCAGCTCGGCGTCGAGACGGCGGCGTGCCACTCCTGCCACGTTCGGTTCAGCTCCTGTTGTCGTGCGGACGGGGTGCGGGGTGTGCGTCGAGCGAGGTCAGCTCGGCGCGCAGTCCACGGTGTACATCCTCGTACACCTCCAGGTGTCCGTCCGCCGGGAGGTGGTCCACTTCGGCGAGACGCGCCAGGTGGGCGTCGACGGCGGCGTGGCCGGTGAGCTCCCGGTCGACGCCGAGCGGCGCGGGCGCGGCGGGCTCGTGGTCCTCCGCGGCCCCCGTCGCATCGCCCTCGAAGGGGCCCGGCCCGGTCGTCGTATCGCTCATCCCCCGACGCTATCGCGAAGCCCTGGGGTACGGTCGACCGCGATGGCGACGATCACTGAGTGCCGTGGCGCACTGGACAGACTTTCGGACAATCTCTCGCGGGCCGACGGCGACGTGCGGGGTGCGACCGCGCTCGACCGCACCCTGAGCTGCCACGTCACGGATCTCGACACCACCTTCACGGGCCGTCTCGCCGACGGCCGGATCGAGGTCGTGGACACGGTGCCGGGCCCGCCGCCGGCGAAGGCGCAGATCCGGCTCGCGATGACCGGTGACGACCTGGTGGCGATGGTGGGCGGCGAGCTGAACTTCGCGAAGGCCTGGGCCTCCGGCCGGGTCAGGCTGGAGGCCGGCTTCCGCGACCTGCTGAAGCTGCGCGCACTCCTGTAGCCCGCACTCCGCCGCCCCAGGCCCTACTTCCGCAGCGCGGGCTCCCGCTCCGCCGCACCCTCGGCCCGCTGCTTCGTGCGGGCCTTGCGCCCGGCCGGTACGACCAGCGGCGTGCCGGTCTCCGGGTCCTCGATGATCTGGCAGCGCAGCCCGAAGACCCGCTCGACGAGCTCGGCCGTGACGACCTCGGCCGGTGGGCCCTCGGCGACGACCTCGCCGTCGCGGACGGCGATGAGGTGGGTCGCGTACCGGGCCGCGTGGTTGAGGTCGTGCAGGACGGCGACGAGCGTGCGGCCCTGCGTCTCGTGCAGCTCGGCGCAGAGGTCGAGGACGTCGATCTGGTGCTGGATGTCGAGGAAGGTCGTCGGCTCGTCGAGGAGCAGCAGCGGCGTCTGCTGGGCGAGCGCCATGGCGATCCAGACGCGCTGCCGCTGCCCGCCGGACAGCTCGTCGACGTACCGTTCGGCCAGTTCGGCGACGCCGGTCGAGGCCATCGACTCCTGGACGATCCGCTCGTCCTCCGGCGACCACTGGCGCAGCAGTCCCTGGTGCGGGTACCGGCCGCGGGCGACGAGGTCGGCGACGGTGATGCCGTCGGGGGCGATGGAGGACTGGGGCAGCAGGCCGAGGGTCTTGGCGACCTTCTTGGCGGGCAGGGAGTGGATCGACGCCCCGTCGAGCAGGACCCGCCCCTCGGAGGGCTTCAGCATCCGGGAGAGGGCGCGCAGCAGGGTCGACTTGCCGCAGGCGTTGGGTCCGACGATGACGGTGAAGGAGTTGTCGGGGATCTCGACGGACAGGTCGCGGGCGATGACCCGCTGCTCGTACGCGAGGGTGACCGATTCCGCGCTCAGACGCTGCTTCTGCCGACCGGTCATACCCGTACTCCTGTTGTCCTTGTTCGCGGTGGTCATATCCGGCCCGCCTTGCGTTCGGTGACGAGCAGCCAGAGCAGATAGCAGCCGCCGAGGATGCCGGTGACGACGCCGACCGGGAGCTGCCGCTCGCCGAAGGCGTTGGTGGCGATCCAGTCGGCGCTGAGCAGCAGCGCCGAGCCCATGAGGGCGGAGGCGGCGAGGTTGGGGCCGGGCGCCCGCGTCAGCCGGCGGGCCAGCTGCGGCGCGCTCAGCGACACGAAGACGATCGGCCCGGCGGCCGAGGTGGCGACGGCGACGAGCAGCACCGCGGAGGCCATGAGGACGATCCGGGTCCGCTCGACCTTCACCCCGAGGGCGTACGCGGCGTCGTCGCCCATCTCCAGCATGCGCAGGGCGCGGCCGTGGCCGAGGACGAGCGGCAGCAGGACGCAGCAGACGGCGAGCAGCGGCCAGAACTGGGACCAGTCGCGCCCGTCGAGGGAGCCGGTCATCCACACGGTGGCGCGGGTGGCGTCCGCCAGGTTGGCCTTGGTGATCAGGTAGTGGATGACGGAGGTGAGCATGGCGGCGGCGCCGATGCCGACGAGGACGAGCCGGTAGCCGTGCACGCCCTTCTTCCACGCCAGCAGGTAGATCGTCACCCCGGTGACGAGCCCGCCGACGACGGCCCCGCCGGCCGCGGCGGCGGCGCTGCCCTGGAAGAGGACGATGACGGCGAGCGCGCCGACGGTGGCGCCCTGGCCGAAGCCGATGACGTCGGGGCTGCCGAGGGGGTTGCGGGACACCGACTGGAAGACGGCTCCGCCGACGGCGAGCGCGGCGCCGACGAGGACGGCGACGAGGACCCGCGGCAGCCGCAGGTCCATGACGGCGAACTCCTGGACGGCGGTGCCCTTGCCGAGGAGCGTGTCGACGACCTCGCCGGGCGACATGGGGAAGTCCCCGGTGCCGATGAGGACGACGGCGACGGCGACGGTCAGCACGAGCAGGCCGAGGACGGAGAGCGCGGCCCGCGGCTCGTACCGTACGGAGAACCCGCCGCCGGCCCGCAGGGTCTTGGTGGTCACAGCTGGGCCATCCTCTTGCGGCGTACGAGTCGGATGAAGACGGGCCCGCCGATGAGGGCGGTCACGATGCCGACCTGGAGTTCGGAGGGCCGGGCCACGAGCCGCCCGACGATGTCGGAGCCGAGCAGCAGGACCGGCGCGAGGACGGCCGCGTACGGCAGGATCCAGCGCATGTCGGGCCCGGTGATCGCCCGCACCATGTAGGGGACCATCAGCCCGAGGAACACGATGGGCCCGCAGGCCGCGGTGGCGGCCCCGCACATCAGGGTGACGGAGACCATGGCGACGACCCGGGTCCGGTTGATGTTCGCGCCGAGCGCCCGGGCGGTGTCGTCGCCCATCTCCATGGCGTTCAGGGGCCGCGCGATGAGCAGCGCGAGGACGGCGCCCCCCAGGATGAAGGGGGCGACCTGGCGGATGGTCGCCATGTCGGCGGAGGCCAGCGACCCGACGGTCCAGAACCGCAGCCGGTCGAGGGCGGCGGAGTTCAGCAACTGGACGGCGTTGACGTACCCGTAGAGCGCGGCGGTGGCGGCGGTCCCGGCGAGCGCCAGGCGCACGGGGGTGGCGCTGCGGCTGCCGCCGAGCAGATAGACGGCCACGGCGACGACGGCGGCTCCCACGAAGGCGAACCAGACGTAGTCCTTGACGTCGGACACCCCGAGGAACGCGATGGCCGAGACGACGGCGGCCGCGGCCCCCGCGTTCACGCCGAGCAGTCCGGGCTCGGCGAGCGGATTACGGGTCAGGCCCTGCATCACGGCCCCGGAGAGCCCGAGCGCGAGCCCGACGAGCAGCCCGAGGAGGGTGCGGGGGACGCGTACGTCGTGAATGACGACGTCGTTGCCGACACCGCTGTTCCGGAACAGGCCGTGCCACACGTCCCCGAGCGGCACCGGCTTGGCGCCGATCATGATGCTCAGGACACAGACCAGCAGCAGGACCGCGACGGCCACCACCAACCCGACGGCGCGCACGGAGTTGCGGCGCTTCGGAGGCTGGGCGGTGGACGTCGGCTCCGCGCTCGCTCGGGAGGGACTCTCAACCAACACGGAGTTAGGTTAGCCTACCCAATTTTCTTACCCGTGCCCGAGCGTCGACGACCTCACTCCCCACACGCCCCACCGGGGGCCGGGGAGGGGAATCCTCACCACCCCAACAACGCCAACGCCTTCCCCGCGTCCGCCTCACACACCCCGTCCCCCGCGGCCGACCACGCGGCCCCGCACAACGCCCGCACCCCGTCCATCACATCCGCCCCCTCAACCACCTCAAGCACCAACTCGCCCCCACTCACCGACGCCCGCCACCCCCCGCACACCACGGCTCCCCCGCCCTCCGCGACGACCTCCGGCTGCCCGACCAGCAGCCCCCGCAGATCCGCCGCCACATACGTCGGCCGATGCTCCGGCGGCGCCACGAGCAGCTGCGCCACATCCGTCACCCCGGTGAAGACGAGCAGCGAGTCCACCCCGCCGTTGAACGCGCCCTCGATGTCCGTGTCCAGCCGGTCCCCCACCACCAGCGGCCGCTCGGCCCCCGTCCGCAGCACCGTCTCCCGGTGCATCGGCGGCAGCGGCTTCCCCGCGACCTTCGGCTCCGCACGACCCCCCGCCGCGATCCGTACGACCTCCACCGCCGCCCCGTTCCCGGGCCCGATCCCCCGCACCCCCGGAATCGTCAGGTCGGTGTTCGAGGCGTACCACGGCACTCCCCGCTGCACCGCGTACGCCGCCTCCGCGAACCGCCCCCACGGCAGGTCCGGCCCTCCGTACCCCTGGACGACCGCCGCCGGCTCGAAGTCCGCCGACTCCACCGGCACGAGGCCCCGCTCGCGCAGCGCCACCCGCAGCCCTTCGCCACCGATGACCAACACCCGCGACCCCGGCGGCACTTCGTCGGCGATCAGCCGCGCGACCGCCTGCGCCGAGGTGACCACGTCCCCGGCAACCGCCGGCACCCCCAGCTCGGTGAGGTGCGTCGCGACCTCCTCCGGCGTCCGCAGCGCGTTGTTGGTGACGTACGCGAGGTGCATGCCGCCGCCCCGCGCGACCCCGAGCGCCTCGACGGCGTGCGGGATGGCCTCCCCGCCCGCGTAGACGACACCGTCCAGGTCGAGGAGAGCCGTGTCGTACGCCGCGCTCAACGGCACCGCGCTGCTCCCCGGAAGCGTCCTGCCGCCCTCGCCCTGCCGCTCGTGCCCGATCCGCACCGTCACCGCACACTCTCCTCGCCTCGCCGGGTGGAATTCCCCCGCTCCCCCGATCATCGCTCATGCCCGCGCACACATACGATGTCGAGATGAACACCTCAGGTCACGCGGCCGACGCTGTCCGCGACGACACCGCTGGGCTGCGTCTGGCCCCGTTCCGCGGACTCCGATACGTCCCCGAACGGGTCGGCAGCCTCGCCGCCGTGACGTCTCCGCCCTACGACGTCGTCGTACGACCTGACGGACTTCTCCATCTCGAATCGGCCGACCCGCACAACATCGTCCGGCTGATCCTCCCCCAGGCGATCACCGCCGGCACCCGCCACCGCAAGGCCGCCGTCACCCTCGACCGCTGGCTCGCCGACGGCGTCCTCGCCCCGGACCCGGAGCCCGCGCTCTACGTGTACGAGCAGAACGGCGACGGCATCCTCCAGCGGGGCATCATCGGCGCCCTGGAGCTCTCCACCCCGGACGAGGGCGTGGTCCTCCCCCACGAGGACGTCATGCCGCACGTGGTCGAGGACCGCGCCGCCCTGATGCGGACGACGGCCGCCAATCTGGAGCCCCTCCTCCTCACCTACGTCGGAGAGGCGGACGGCGGCGCCGACGCCGTCATCGAGCGCGCGGTCCACCGCGAGCCGCTGCTCTCCACCACCACGGAGGACGGCTTCCACCACCGCCTCTGGGCGGTCACCGACCCCGCCGAACAGGCGACCGTCGCCGCCGACCTCCGCCGCCACCAGGCCCTCATCGCCGACGGCCACCACCGCTGGGCGACCTACCTGCGCCTGCGCGAGGAGCACGCCGCTCCCGGCCCCTGGAACTACGGCCTGGTCCTCCTCATCGACACCGCCCGCTATCCCCTGCGGGTCCGCGCCATCCACCGGCTCCTCAACCGCCTGCCGGTCTCCGACGCCCTGGCGGCCCTCGGCGACTCCTTCCGGGTACGCCGGATCGAGTGCCCCCTGCCGACGGCCCTGGAGGCCCTGGCGACCGCCGCGGCCGAAGGCAACGCGTTCCTCCTCGCGGGTGACGGCGCGTTCCATCTCCTCGACTCCCCGGACCCCGCCCTCCTCGACCGCACGATCCGCACGGACCGCCCCGAGGCCTGGCGCACCCTGGACGCGACCGTCCTGCACTCCACCCTCCTGGAGCACGTCTGGCACATCCCGGACGCGCCCGAGGACATCGCCTACATCCACGACACGGAGGCCGCGGTCGCCCAGGCGGAACGCCGCGGCGGTACGGCGGTGCTCATGCATCCAGTACGGGAAGAGGTCGTACGGGACCTCGCGCGGCAGGGCGTGACGATGCCCCGCAAGTCGACCTCGTTCGGCCCGAAGCCCGCGACCGGCCTGGTCCTGAGAAGCCTCGCGCTGAACTGAGAAGGCCGGGAAAACGAAGAAGGGCGGTACCCCAAGGGGTACCGCCCTTCTCACATCACCACCGGATCAACGAGCGTCGCCGCCGTCGACCTCATCCATCTCGTCGATCTCGTCGATCTCGTCGATCTCGTCGTCGATGTCGCCGTCACGGACATCGACGTCACCGTCGACGTCATCCTCGACATCGTCGACGGCACCCTCGACGAGCTCGTCATCGGAGTCGTCGAAGGCGTCCACGAACTCGACGCCGTCCAGCTCGGCAAGCCGGTCGGAGGCGTCAGTGACACCGTCCTTGTCGGCCTCCAACGCCTTGGCGAACCAGTCCCGCGCCTCGCTCTCACGCCCGGCGGCGAGCAGCGCGTCGGCGTAGGCGTACCGCAGGCGCGCGGTCCACGGGTGAACGGCGCCGGACGCGAGCTCGGGGCTCTGCAGCGTCACGATGGCGGCGTCCAGCTGGTCCATGTCACGACGGGCGCCGGCGGCCACGAGCCGCATCTCGACCTGCCCGGCCTTGTCCAGCTTCTGCACCTCGGGCTCGCCGGCCATGGCCAGCGCACGCTCGGGACGGCCCATGCCGCGCTCGCAGTCGGCCATGACGGGCCACAGCTCGACGCCACCGCTCATGCGACGCGCGGCGCGGAACTCGGCCAGCGCCTCGGAGTACTTCTGCGTGGCGTACGCGGCGAAGCCGGCCGCCTCGCGCACGGCCGCGACACGCGACGCGAGCCGCAGGGCGATACGGGAGTACTCGTACGCCTTGTCCGGCTCCTCGTCGATCAGCTGGGCGACCATGACGAGGTTACGGGCGACCTCCTCGGCCAGACCCTTGGGCAGGCTCATCAGCTCCTGGCGCACGTCCGGGTCGATCTCGTCACCGGTGACCTCCGGCGGGATCGGCAGCCGCTTGATCGGCGCACGGTCGCCACGGTCCCGGTCACGGTCGTCACGCGCCCCGTAGCCACCCCGGTCGTCGCGCCCGCGGAACCCACCGCGGTCGCCGTCACCCCGGTCGTCGCGGCGGAAACCGCCGCCACGGCTGTCGTCCCGACGGTCGTCACGACGGAAGGGAGTCCGCTCGTCCCGACGCTCGTCGCGACGGAAGGCAGGCCGCTCGCCACGGTTGTCGTCCCGACGGAAGCCACCACCGGTGCCACCACCGCGGTTGTCGTCCCGGCGGTCGTCACGCTGGTAGGAAGGCCGCTCGCCACGGTT
Source organism: Streptomyces sp. NPDC042346 (assembly GCF_055581845.1). Lineage (NCBI taxonomy): Bacteria > Bacillati > Actinomycetota > Actinomycetes > Kitasatosporales > Streptomycetaceae > Streptomyces > Streptomyces sp. NPDC042346. The sequence goes on from NZ_JBVJEH010000006.1 coordinate 498,268, forward strand.
GTCGTCCCGACGGAAGCCACCACCGGAACCGCCACCGCGGTTGTCATCGCGACGGTCGTCCCGACGGAAGGGAGGACGCTCGCCACGGTTGTCATCGCGACGGAAGCCACCGCCGGTGCCACCGCCACGGTTGTCGTCGCGGCGGAAGGAGGGACGCTCGTCACGACGGTCGTCGCGACGGAACCCACCACCGGTACCGCCACCGCGGTTGTCGTCACGGCGGTCGTCACGCTGGAAGGAAGGCCGCTCGTCCCGACGGAACCCACCACCGGTGCTGCCACCACGGCTGTCGTCCCGACGGAAGGGAGGACGCTCGCCACGGTTGTCATCGCGACGGAAGCCACCACCGGAACCGCCGCCACGGCTGTCGTCACGGCGGAAGCCACCGCCGGTACCGCCACCACGGCTGTCGTCACGACGGAAGCCACCGCCGGTACCGCCGCCACGGTTGTCATCGCGACGGAAGCCACCGCCGGTACCGCCGCCACGGTTGTCATCGCGGCGGAAGGGAGGACGCTCGCCACGGCTGTCATCCCGACGGAAGCCACCACCGGAACCGCCACCGCGGTTGTCATCGCGACGGTCGTCACGCTGGAAGGAAGGCCGCTCGTCCCGACGGAACCCACCACCGGTGCTGCCACCACGGCTGTCGTCACGACGGAAGGGAGGACGCTCGCCACGGTTGTCATCGCGACGGAAGCCACCACCGGTGCCACCGCCACGGCTGTCATCGCGACGGAACCCACCGCCAGAGCCACCACCGCGGTTGTCGTCACGGCGGAACCCACCACCGGTGCCACCACCGCGGTTGTCATCGCGACGGAACCCACCACCGGTGCCACCGCCACGGTTGTCGTCACGGCGGAACCCACCACCGGTGCCACCACCGCGGTTGTCATCGCGACGGAAACCGCCACCGGAACCACCACCACGGTTATCGTCACGGCGGAAACCGCCACCGGAACCACCACCACGGCTGTCATCACGGCGGAAGCCACCACCGGAACCACCACCACGGCTGTCATCACGGCGGAAACCGCCGCCGGAGCCACCGCCACGGTTGTCGTCCCGACGGTCATCGCGACGGAAGCCACCACCGGTACCGCCACCACGGTTGTCGTCACGGCGGTCGCCACGACGGTCATCGCGCTGGTGGGAGGGTCGGTCGTCGCGACGGAAGCCGCCACCGCCGCCGCCCCGGTTGTCGTCACGGCGCGGCCCGCGGAAGCCGCCCCGGTCGCCACCGCCGCCGTCGTTGCGACGCGGCTCGCGCTCCGGACGGCCGTCGGGAGAGTTGGTGGACATGTGGGTGACTCCTGTCTTCGGGTACTGCAGTCATTCTCGCGCAGCCGGCACTCAGCCGCGCATCGGGAAAATCAAGCGAAAAACAAAAGGACCCCTGGTCCAGCGTGAACGCTGGGACCAGGGGTCCAGAAATATTGTTCGGCGGCGTCCTACTCTCCCACAGGGTCCCCCCTGCAGTACCATCGGCGCTGAAAGGCTTAGCTTCCGGGTTCGGAATGTAACCGGGCG